>NZ_JXAK01000026.1 GCF_000829455.1 Gordoniibacillus kamchatkensis | reverse complement strand
CCGGCTTCGTTGAAATCGTGTTCCACTAAACTCGAATATTGGGTTTGGAACACGATTTCAAAGGCGCACTCTACGCTCTCCGACCCACATTTCCATCCTCCGTTCCGCCTTTCTTGGGCAACCTGAATCTTAACTCCAACGGTACAATTTAAATCATGACACAGGCTGCCGCTTTCGGCAGCTTTGTTCGTTTTTTCGGCCTAATCGAACTTTTTTGCAAGCGGCGGGAACTAAACTGCTTTTGAATTGTCTATTATCCAGGCACAACTAAACCGCTTAGATGGAGGATTGGCAATTCCAATGATCAAACATGCGACTATAGCGATAAGCGTAACTATTATAGGTACCGTCGTTACTGCCACAGCTGCGGAGGCAGCCGCGGCTCAGCCTGTCATTGAAGCGAAATCGGCCATTTTGATCGAAGCTTCGACCGGGGCCGTTCTGCTTGAGACAAATCCGGATCAACCTATGCCGCCGGCCAGCATGACCAAGATGATGACCGAGTACATCGTGCTGGAACGCATCAAGTCGGGCAGCCTGAAGGAGGAAGAACAAGTTGTCGTCAGCCCCTATGCGACAAAGATAGGAGGCTCCGGTCAACTGCTGGCGGCGGGAGAGAAGCAGACGGTCGGCAATCTCATGAAAGAACTGGGGATCTATTCCGGCAACGATGCGGCCATTGCTTTGGCAGAGCACGTAAGCGGTTCGGAGGAAGAATTCGTCAAGCTTATGAATCAAACCGCCGAAAAACTCGGGATGAAGAACGCGCATTTTATTAACGCTACCGGAATGCCGAGGGAGGACATGGGAACGCATCAGCCCGCAGACGGGGGAGAAACGGTAATGTCGGCGCGGGATACGGCCGTGCTTGCGCGGCATCTGGTCCGCGACCATCCGGAAATTTTGGACGTTTCCAAAATTCCTTCTCTGAAGTTCAGGGAGCGGGATTCGTCGCCGATGATCAACTGGAACTGGATGCTGGAAGGAAACCGGAATGTCGCGAATTTCCGGAAGTTTGTGTATGAAGGAATGGATGGGCTTAAGACGGGACATACGGACGACGCGGGGCATTGTTTTACGGGAACGGCGGAGCGGAACGGCATGAGGCTAATCAGCGTAGTGATGGGGACGGCGTCCATGAGCAAGCAATTCGAGGAGACGCGCAAGCTCATGGATTACGGATTCCAGCGGTTTTCCATCGCCACGGTGCTTCCACGCGGTTCCGCGATCCAGGTAGCGAAGACGGTCCCGGTGCAAGACGGTGCAAAAGAGGAGCTTTCCGTCGTTACGGATTCGGATGTTCAAATGGTCGTCGCCAAAGACGAGCCTCCTGCGCTGAAGTTTCAGCTTTCAGCAGCGAATGGTCTTGCGGCGCCTGTACATAAGGGGAGCAAGGCGGGAACCGTTACGGTCAGCTATGGCGATCAAGTGCGCGAAGTAAACCTGCTGGCGGATGAGGACGTCGAAAAGGCAAGCTGGATCAAGCGTTTGGCGAAGTCGATCGGCCTTCTTTGGCAGAGTCTATTGGCGTCGATAGGAGGCGGAGGCAAGGCGTGAGAGGGAAAATCGTGAAAATCGCGCTCATTCTCCTGACTATCGGCAGTCTGGCGGCAGCCTGCGACAAGGAGAAGAAGAAGACGCCGGAGCAGCAGTTCCAGGCATATGCGGACGCTTGGCAGGCCGGCCGTTACGACGCCATGTACGAGCTGCTGTCCCCGGACTCGCAAAAGAAAATCTCGAAGGACGATTTTGTCAAAAAATACACGTCCATTCAGCAAGGCATCGAGATGCAAAATTTGGCCGTCAGGCCGGAACCGGCAGCTTCCTCCCCGGCTGCCCCGGCGCAATCGAACAAAGTGGAGCTTCGCTACCGCGTTTCGATGACGACCTTTGCCGGCGACATCGAGTACGGCCATCATGCCGAGATGGTGCGCGACAGCAATGCCGATTGGAAGGTGGACTGGAACCCGTCGCTCATTTTTCCGTCCATGCGGGACGGCGACAAAGTCGCCGCGCAAGTCGTGAAGGCGCCGCGCGGACAAATATTCGATCGCAACGGCGACGGGCTCGCCGTCAACGGCAAGGTGACGGTTGTCGGCCTTGTGCCCGACCAATTGGGTGAGAAGGCAGAGGAAACGAAACAAGTTGTTGCCCGGCAGCTCCATATCGCGGTAGACGATATAAACAATAAGCTCAAGGCGCCTTGGGTAAAACCCGGGGTATTCGTGCCTATCGCAACCGCCGACGATAGGATGCGTATAACGCTGCAGGGCCTGGACGGCGTTTCGTTTCAGCAAAAAAGCGCGCGGACGTACCCGCTCGGGGAAGCCGCAGCGCATTTGACCGGCTATGTGCAGACGATCAGCGCCGAGCAGCTCGGCAAATTGCAGGACAAAGGTTATAACGCCGACGATAAAATAGGAAAAGCCGGCCTTGAGCAAATATTCGAAGATACGCTCAGAGGGAAGGACGGCGGGAAAATCGCCGTGACGGACGACAAAGGAGCGGTCCGGGAAATATTGGCCCAGCGCGATCCGATTCCGGGTCAAGATGTCAAAATTACCGTCGACGCCTCTCTGCAGCGTGCCATCTACGAACAATATAACGGCGACGCGGGCGCGGCGGCGGCCGTGCAGCCCCAGACCGGCGAAATACTCGCATTGGTCAGCAGTCCCGCCTACGATCCGAACGCTTTTGTTGCCGGCGTACCGGCCGAGCAGTGGAACTCGTGGAACAACGATCCCAAGCTGCCGCTCCTGAATCGCTTTACGAAGCTGTACGCCCCGGGATCCATTTTCAAAACGGTTACGGCGGCTGTCGGGCTTGAGGCTAAGGTAACGAAACCGGACCGAATCCGCCAAATTCAAGGCTTGCACTGGACCAAGGACGCATCCTGGGGAAACTATTACGTCACCCGGGACCGGGACGTGCCGTCCGAAAATTTGCGCGACGCTATCGTGTATTCCGACAATATTTTTTTGGCGCAGGAGGCTTTGGAGATGGGCAAGGACACGTTTACGCAAGGCGCGCTTGCGTTCGGGTTCGGCGAAGCGCTTCCGATCCCTTATCCGTTTCCGGTCGCCAGTCTGGCCAACAAAGGCATTGCCGGCGACATACAGCTCGCCGACTCGGCTTACGGGCAAGGCGAAGTGCAAATGAGCCCGCTTCATGTCGCCTTGGCCTACACTCCGTTCGTGAACAAGGGCGATTTGATGAAGCCGGTGCTGCTGAAGGACGAAGCATCCGGACAAGGCACCCCCTGGAAAAAATCTGTCGTCGGCGCGGACGTTGCGGAGACGATTCGGCAAGATTTAATCGAAGCGGTCCGCGATCCGAACGGATTCGCCTACGGGGCCAACTTGCCGGGAATGACCGTTGCGGGGAAGACGGGCACCGCCGAGCTCAAGCAGAAGAAAGGCGAGGACGGCAAGGAGAACGGCTGGTTCGCGGCATTCAACGCCGATAAGCCGCAGCTGCTGTTGACGATGATGATCGAAGATGTGAAGGGGCGCGGCGGCAGCTCGTACGTCGTGGCCAAGGCGAAAAAAATGATGAGCCGATTCGGCAAACAGTCGTGGTGAACTTATTGAACGAAGAGTACTTGAAATATGTAACATCCATGGAGCCGTCGCAGTTTCGCGCGGTCATTCACCAGCACTGGAAAGAAGTATGGAATTACGCGTATTTCCTGACGGGAAACCGCGATACGGCCGACGATCTGACCCAGGACGTATTTGCCAAAGCTTACCGCGACATCGCCTCGTTTCGCGGGGAAGCGTCCGTCAAAACGTGGCTGATCAAAATCACGAGAAATACGGCGGCCAATTACCGCAAGTCCGCTTTTTTTCGCAAAGTCCGCTTGTTCGCGAACGTGAGCGTCGGCGGGACGGCGCCGTCGGCGGAACGCGAATACTTTTCGCGGCTCCATGCGAGCAGCGTTTGGGACGCCGTCATGAAGCTTCCGGCCAAATTCAGGGAAGTTCTGCTCCTCGATGCGCGGTACGAATTGTCGAACGAAGAAATTGCCGAGTTGCTCGGCATCTCCGTCGGAACGGTGAAATCCCGGATTCATCGGGCCCGGGCCAAAATATCGAAGTGCTTGTCGGAGGAGGGAGAAGGCAATGGGAACTAGCGAGCGGCCTGCATGGTATGAGGAGCTGAAAAAGGAACCGTTCGAAGGGCGGGCGGATGCGGCGGAGTTCGTGGCGAGGATTGAACGGAGGGCGTTCGCTCCTTCGTCAAGCGGAGGGGTGCGCCTGAAAGCCGCGCGTTTGGGGGCGTGGACAGCGGCAGCTGCATCCGTTTTGGCCGCATTTTGGTTGTTTTCGCATAGCCAGCCCGGCCGTCATCCGGTAACGGACCGAACGAGTTCCGTCTTGGCGCTGAATCAGCAATCGATGGAGCTGCGTGACGATTCCCGGCAGGACGAAAGCCTTCGAGCCTTCCTCCAGCAGTTGAACCAAACCGTAAAAACAAAAAATGCCGATGCATTGCTTAAAGCCGTGGACGATAACATAACGGTGGAACTGCTGCCGCATACGGTTGCCGGGAAAGCCGCTTTCATCGAGGATTGGAGCTTGAGTGGCGACTCCGGCAATTCCAAAGTGTGGGAAGTGCTGTCGCAGCTTATTATCTCCGGAGGGCGCTTGCAAGATGGTCAGTATTCGATGCCCGGCGGCTATTACATGGATAATTCTGCAGTGCAGGCAGACAGTCGGCATACGTTTTTGATTTCTTTTGTCGCCGGCAGCCATCTCGAACTTTACGGGGAACCGGACCTTCAGGCCCAAAACCGCTCCGCTCTGGACGATGAGGAAGTCGTTCAGGAGTGGATCAGCGACGAAGTTCTGCCCGTTGACCTGGAAGGACAAACTTATAGATGGGTGCAAGTGAGCACGATGACGGGAAAGAACGGCTATGTGCCCAGCAAATTTCTTCATAGCGACGCCAGCTACCGGCTGCGTCTCGCTAAAGGGGCCGACGGCGTTTGGAAAATCGCTTTGCTTGCCAACGTCAACGGTGACGGTTAAGCATGGCATATGATAGAATGGCCTCATCTTTGGAAAAGAGGTATGACCGGATGAGGCGTTTCGGCTTAGGCATATTGGTGTTGATTGGCATAGGCTTGGGAATAGCAGCCGTTAGAGCGGCGTTAACTTATTTTGATGCTCCTTTCGATGGCCGAACGGTTTTCCGTTACGGCCACGGACAGTTTGCGGATGCAAGAAATGGCGTTCCCGCCGCCCCGGAGAGCGAGCTGCAGCACAAAGTTCAGCAGGCGCTCGAACGGGAATTGACCGCAGCGCAGCTGACGTCGGGTTCCGCTGCGGTCATGGAGGTCAGCACCGGCAAAATCGTTGCGTTGGCGAAAGTATCCGGCAAAGGCGCCACTGAGCTGGAAGCCGTGCCTATGGGTTCGACGATTAAACCGCTAACGGTTCTCGTCGGCCTCCAGGAAGGGCTGCTGCGGCGCGAGGACCATTTTGACGACCAGGGCACTTATCAGTATAACGGACAAACCGTCTCGAATCAGGAAGGGAAAGCTAACGGTGACCTTACTGCTTCGCTCGCCATCGAGATGTCGTCGAATACGTTTATGGCGGCCAAGGTGGCCGTCCCGCTCTACAATAAGTACAGCCAGAACCCCGGAACGGCCGTTACAATATGGAAGCGGTACTTGTCGAACTTCGGCTTGGGCAATCTTGCCGATTTTGATGCGGAAGCGGCCCGCAAGGGCGATTTGTCGGCGCTCGTCAACGCGTCGTGGGGCCAGAACGAACGATTTACCGTACTCGAGCTGGTTCAGTACGCGGCTACTTTGGCGAATCACGGCACAAGAATGAAGCTACTTTACGGCGATCGGGACGAGCCCCGCGTGCTAAGCCGCAGCTCGCTTCCTCAATCGGACTGGGATTTGCTGCTCGAAGGGATGAGCGGCAAGGTTGAACCACTCGACGAGCTTCCGTTTCGCGTTGCGCGCAAGACCGGAACTTCTACGGAGCAGAAAAACGGCAATACGGCGATCAATTCGCTATGCATTGCGTATGCTCCCGCCGAGTCGCCGAAAATAGCGGTTGCCGCCGCCGTACCGGGCGGAGGGCTCGGGAGCGGCATCGCTTCCAGGGTGGCTGCCGCATCGCTGAGATCCGCTCTAATGCCGGAGTAAGGTCGCTGCGCGAGGAGCCGAAGCATGATAATCAGGAAAAACGGAGCCACGCAAAAAGTTTGCGGGCTCCGTTTTTCTAATGAATCCTTAATCTTTCTTGTATATACTGGAACTGCTTTGCAACGCGACGGCAGCGAACGTATGCGGGAGGGGGATGCGCTTGAGGATATTGGCCGTTGAAGACGATGTTTCTCTGTTAAAAACGATCAAAAACATACTGCTGGAGGAAGGATATCGGGTCGATGTCGCGGAAACGGGCGATGACGGTTTGTATATGGCGGAACAAGGAATTTACGATTTGCTCGTTCTGGACATTATGCTGCCGGGGATGGACGGCTTGAACATCGTCCGCCGCTTTCGCTCCAAGGGGCTTGGGGCCGCCGTTTTGCTGCTGACCGCCAAAGACAGCGTCGAAGATCTCGTCAAAGGCCTCGATTCGGGAGCGGACGACTATTTGACGAAGCCGTTCGAAGTTCGCGAACTGCTGGCCCGGGTGCGCGCTTTGCTGCGCCGGCACGGGTCGGCGGGGGCGGAGGGCGAGCTGCGCTACAAGCGGCTCGCCTTGAGCGCGAAAGTCCGCGACGCCTTCATTGACGGCGAGCCGCTTGGACTCACGCAGAAGGAATACGAGCTGTTCGAATTTTTGATGCGGAACCGGGAGCAAATTTTGACGCGGGAACAGCTGTGCTCCCGGGTGTGGGGGCTTGATTCGGAGACCGGCTTTAACGTTGTCGACGTGTACATTTTTTATTTGCGCAAAAAGCTGCGGCCTTTTCAGTACGACCATGTCATTCAAACGGTTCGGAACGTAGCTACATGTTAAAGGAGAATCAGACATGTTCGCCAAAACCAGAATCCGATTGACGCTGCTGAATGCCGCCGTCTTTTTCGTCATTTTGGCCTGCATAGGCTTCGTTGTGTACATAGAGCTGCGCCATCAGTTGTACGACAAAGTGGATGCGTCGATTATGGCAAGGGTCGGCGATTTTCAAACTCCGGAATCGAAGAAAGGCTTGATTTGGTACGAACAAAAGACGCTACCCCCTTTGCCCGCCGGCGACGATATGTCGAAAAAGAAAGTCCAGTTCCAGGTTCGCGAGATCGATCCCAGGATCTTTATGGTATTCTGGGACGAGCAAGGAACTCCGTGGCCGTCGACGCCAATCGATGCCGCAAACAAACAGCTGCTGTCCGGATTTAGCGAATACCGGTCGGAAAAGTCGCCGGCGACCGTCAAAATCGGCGGCCACGCTTACCGCATTTATTCGGTTGCCGTCGATCAGCCATTGAACTTGCAAATTGTTTCCAATACGAACAACGTCTTCATGGGCTCGATCAATTCGAAAGCCGGCGCCGTTCAGATGTTGCTGGACAACGGAACGCCGATCCGGGTTCGAGCCGTGCAAGGAGTTGCCAACGTCGATTCCGAACAAAACATGCTGAACACTTTGTTGCAGTTGATTTTGTTCGGGATTGTCGCGGGGGGAGCGGTAACGGTACTGGCCGGTCTTTATTTGGCCAACCAAGCGCTGCTGCCGATTCGCCGCTCCTGGGAAAAACAGCGCCAATTCGCGGCCGACGCTTCGCACGAGCTGCGCATGCCGCTTTCGATCATTCAAGCTAATGCGGAGCTGATGCTGCGCCATCCGGAGCGTTCCGCGCTGGAGCTCAGCGAGCCGATTTCGATGGTGCTTGCGGAATCCAAACGAATGGCCAAGCTGACGGACCAGCTGCTCACTTTGGCCAGATCCGACTCGGATCAGGAGGAGCTGCTGCTTCAGCCCATTGTTCTCGATCAGCTGCTGGAGGAGGTAGTCAGAAAATTTGCTCCTCTCGCCGAATTGAAATCGATACAGCTCTGCACGGGACTGCTTCCCGCGGTCGAGATAATGGGGGACCGCGAAAAACTGCAGCAATTGTTCGTGATCTTGCTCGATAACAGTATGAAATATACGCCCGAAAAAGGCACAATCCGCGTCATGTCCCGCAAAAACGGCCATTACGCGGCGATCGTCGTGGAAGATACCGGGAGCGGGATCGCGGCGAACGATTTGCCGCATATTTTTGACCGGTTTTACCGCGGCGACAAGGCGCGGGGCCGAAGTGAAGGCGGGACGGGGCTGGGCCTCGCGATCGCGAAATGGATTGCCGAGAAGCATGGCGGATCGATTGCCGCCGCAAGCAAGCTGGGAGAAGGAACGTCGATAACGGTTCAATTGCCGATCATTCGCAGACGGCAGTAAAGCCAACGGAAGCGTCCGCATTTGCGGGCGTTTTTGTTGTTTCCGGGATGCCCGAGAAAGTATGGCTGCGCTGCGGGCCTAAGAATATGGGGCGTAGCCTCATTTTTCTAACCGTTTTCTAATTTTTCGTTGCCATAATAGGTTCAGACATGGGACGGCGGCGCTTGAACGCCGGCTCCGCACTGAGAAACGAAAGGGGGGAGAAGTCTTGTGCCACGACGTTTGCGGTATAGCGAAATGATAACGGCGGGATTGTTTTTGCTGCCGAGCCTGGCAGGGTTTTCCGTCTTTTTCCTTATTCCATTCGCCGTAGGATTTTATTACTCGCTGATGGACAGCCCGATCGGAGGTTCGTTTGTCGGCTTCGCCAACTATCTCGAGCTGCTGGGCAATCCCGTATTTCGGCAGGCGGCCGCCAATACGATGACGTTCACGGCCGTCAGCGTTCCGCTCAACATGGCGCTGTCGCTCGGACTGGCTATGCTGCTGAACCGGAAACTGCCATACCGCAACTGGTTTCGAATTTCGTTCCTGACCCCGCTCGTCGTGCCGGTAGCTTCCGTGACGCTTGTCTGGAAAACGCTGTTCGACCTGCACGGGACGTTCAACGGCCTTCTTGTCCGCTGGGGGGCGAGCCCGCACGACTGGATGGAAAGCCGGGCCGCCATATGGGTAGTCATCATCGTCTATTTGTGGAAAAACATCGGCTACAACATGGTGCTGTTTCTCGCCGGGCTGCAGAACATCCCGGCCGAATTCTACGAAGCGGCGGCGATCGACGGAGCCGGCAAATTCAAGCAGTGGAAATCGATCACCCTCGTGTTTTTGACGCCGACCGTATTTTTCGTATTCATCATGTCGATCATCAATTCGTTCAAAGTGTTCCGGGAAACGTACCTGATCGCCGGCGATTACCCGGACCCGAGCATCTACATGCTGCAGCACTTCATGAACAATATGTTCAAATCGCTCGACTATCAGAAGCTGACTTCGGCTGCCTTTTTGATGGCGCTGCTCATCGTGCTGCTCGTCGCCGCTTTGTTCGCAGTGGAGAGGCGCATGGGCAAGTCGCTCGGGTAGTGCAAAATCGAATCTGAAATGAGGAAAGCCAGATGGAAACCGGCAAACAGGTAATACAACCGTCGTCGTCGGCAACCAAACCGGCTGTCCGTATAGCGACAGCCGCCCGCCGCAGCGCAAACAGCGCCGGACAAATCGCGTTGATCGCCGTGTTGGCGGCACTGGCGGCTGCGTTTCTGTTTCCGCTCGCGCTAACGTTTACGAACTCGTTTATGTCTGCGGCTGAGATATCCGACAATTACGCTGCGCTGTCCGCAAGCTTGTCCGACTCGAGCGGCCCGAGCTCGGATGGCAGCGCATACGTCAACCTGAAATGGATTCCGGACATCGCGACATTATCGCAATATTATTCCGTTCTTGTGAAGCAGCCTCAATATTTGTTCATGTTCTGGAATTCGGTGAACATCGTGCTGCCGATCATCGCAGGACAAATCGCCGTCGCATCGCTGGCGGGCTACGCGTTTTCCTTTCTTCGCTTCCGCTTTCGCGAGCCGCTCTTTTTCACCTATATCGTCACGATGCTGATGCCGTTCCAAGTGACCCTTGTACCGAATTTCATCGTGGCGGATAAGCTCGGTTTGCTGAACTCGCATCTCGCGATCATACTTCCCGGCATTTTCAATGCCTTCGGCGTCTTCCTGCTGCGCCAGTTCATGATGTTCATTCCGGTCAGTTACATCGAGGCGGCCAGAGTGGATGGCGCGAGCCATCTGTTCATTTTCGCCAAAATCGTGATGCCGATGTGCCGCAGCGGGATTGCCGCACTCGCGATCCTGGTGTTCGTCGACAACTGGAACATGGTGGAGCAGCCGCTCGTTTTTTTGCGGGATGCGATTAAACAGCCATTGTCCGTTTATTTGTCGGTCATCGACGAAGCCGCGCTCGGGATTGCGTTTGCGGCATCCGCGCTTTACATGATCCCGCTCATTTTGGTGGCGCTGTATGCGGAAAAGGATCTTGTGGAAGGCATTCAGTTGTCCGGAATCAAAGGATGAGGAGGAGGAACCGTTTATGGAAACGACGATTGCCGGCACTCATAACGAACGAGCCAAAAAGAAAGCGGTGCGCCGGACGATCTTCTTGTTTTTGTTCGTTATCGTCGGACTGACGTTTTTTTCCGGCACTCTGATGAATATGTCGCTGCCTCAAGTAACGGTGGAAAAGGCGGCCGCCGGTACGCTTGCGCACGAAATCACCGGTTCGGGCACGGTGGAAGCAGCGGAGACCGCGGATCTGTACACGGAAATGAACTGGGCTGTGAGCGAAGTATTGGTCAAAGTTGGGGATAGGGTAGAAGCCGGCCAGCAACTGGTAGCGTTTCGGACAACAGATGCGGAAAATTCGCTGCATGAAAGCGAGGTGAAATACAAACAGCAACAATTGAGCTTGCTGAAGCTTCAGGATAATTTCGCGGATGCCGCCCGAAACAGCAACGACGTACAGATGCGCAGCATTTCCCGCGATATCGAAAGCGCCAAGCTGGAAATCGAAAAATTGGAGCGGCAAATCGCCACTCTCCGAAGCCAGCTGGCTGCGTACTCCCGAATTAAGGCCCCTGTCTCGGGGCTCGTCACGGAAGTGAACGCCGTTCAGGGGGCTCCGGTACAAAGCGGGAAAGCGGCAGTGCGCATCGCCGATTTGGCGAAAGGGCAGATCCTGAAAGCGGTGATCGACTACACGAAAGCGCAGTATGTGGGAACAGGAGATGAAGCGGAGCTTATTTTTCCGGCTCTGAACAACACCCGCGTAAAAGCGAAAATTACCGATATCCGGGACGCGTATGCCGCACAAGGGGGCACAGCCGCCTCATCCGCCGGACAGAACGGAAACGACACGGAGCAAAAGGAAGTCACCTTCACGCTGCGGGACGACCGCCTGAAGGGAGGTGAAAGAGGCGAATTCGACATCGTCAAAAGGACGAAGCCGTTTCCGTTATTGCTTTCCAGCGATGCGATCCGCGAAGACAACAGCGGAAAATATGTGCTTGTCCTGAAGGAAAAGAAAGGTCCGCTGGGAAGCGAATACGTGCTGCAACGGGCTGCCGTGCAAACCGGGGACGCCGACGATAAGAAAACTTCCGTTGAAAAAGGCGTCACTCCCCTCGACAAAGTGGTCGTCTCCAGCAGCAAGCCGGTATCGGAAGGCGATCGGGTGATGCAAACCGACTAACTTGATCTCCCGAAGCAGGTTATGAGAAAGGGGAAGCCTATCATGCTGCGCACTCGACTGGCCACCGCAATGGTGCTTGCCGGTTCGCTCCTGATGATGGCGAGCGTCGGACTGATATCGTCGGTGACCGCCGATTGGGAACAGTTGAATGGGATTCACGGCTTACGCCGCATGACGGTGAATGCCGATCATGCCGCCGCTTCTTCGAATTCGGCCAAAATGATGCTGCTGGAAGCCCGCCAATTGGAGATGAAGTGGAGCCCGCTTCCGGTCGCTTACACGGCCGCTGAACAAAGCATCGTGAAGGCAGGCCAGCGCTCGGTGAGCTGCGACGTGGTCGGGGTTAGCGGCAACTACCGCGAATTTGCGCAAGTTCGCCTGACAGCCGGAACGTCCATTACGGAACCGGCGGTGGCCGGACGCAGCAAAGTGGCCGTCGTCAGCTCGCAGGCCGCGAGCCAATTGTTCGGTACCGAGCGGGTCGTCGGCAAAACGATCGAATTGTACAACAACCCTTTCATTATTATCGGCGTTTTCGACGTTTCGGACTCCTTGCTATCGCAAATGTCCGATAACGGCGTTCCCGATGTGCTGACCCCGGTCACTGCTCTCATCGATGTCGATGCCAAAGCGAAAATCACGACCGCCCTGCTGGCAGCGAAACCGGACGCAGCCGTTCGCGGCGAAGCGGATGTGAAACAGGCTCTGGCGGCAATCGGCAAAGATGCGACGCAATTTCGGATCGAGAACGGCGAGCTCGTTCATGAGCAAATAGCGCAATACAAATCTCTGCTGCTGTTTACATACGGAATTACTGCCATTGTTCTGATGGCGCGCCTTATCGCTTGGCAGTGGACGACCGTCCGCAGGGCGCTGCAAGGCGCACTCGAAACGTACGACTGGGGCGATGCGCTGCATAGTGAGCGCAGCCGCTTGCTGAAGCATGCGCTGCTCGCAGCCGGAATGGCCGTTTGCGCGGCAAGCTTGTGGCTATCGATCCGCTTTCGCCTTTACGTTCCGCCGGATTGGCTTCCGGATGAACTGATCGATATGACGTTTTACGCAAACAAGCTGCGCAGCTTGTGGCAGCAGCAAGTATCGCTAGCGGGCTACGTCCCTGCGCCGCAAGAGCTGCTGTCGAGCGCTGCCGGAAAGCTTGCGTGCATCCTGTTTGCCGCCGGACTGCTGTTCGGACTGCCGCTGTACTTGCTTGGCGTCAGGCTATGGGCGATGGCTCATGTGCCGCTGCTCGCACAATTGCAGCGCCTGCTTGCGTGCATTCCCGTTGTCGTTTTCGCCGCATTCGCCGCCGCCCGCTGGATGGAGGTAGCTACCGGCTCGAACTGCGGGACGCTGCGGTGCCGGGCGCCTTGTTTCTTGCTGCCATCGTTTATTTTCACTTTGAAAAGGAGAGTTGACTATCATGCTGAATATCGTCTCCAAAACATCGATCGCTGCCTGCCTTACGGCGTCCTTATTGACTGTGACGGCATGCCAGAGCCAAAGCGCCAATCCGTCCGCCGCTTCGAAGGCAGCGGGCGGTAGCGCGGGTAACGCGCAAGCTTCGGGACAGGCGACCATAACTTTATCCGTCATGACCTCGGACCGCTTTCTCGAGCTAGCCAAACAGAAATATGAAGAGCAGCACCCGGACGTCAAAATCGACATCAAAGAGTCCGTAGCTGCCCCTGTACAGCAAGGGAAAGGGTTCATGATCAAAGCCGGCGATAAACCCGATCCGAAAAACCTCGAAAAGTACATCGACGATGTCAATACGGCGCTCATGAGCGGCAAAGCTTCCGACATCATCGTCATGTCCAATTTGCCTTACAAGAAATACGCCGACAAGAAACTGCTCGAAAATATTAGTGCCCTGATGAGCGCGGATAGCTCGTTCCATATGGACGACTACTACACCAACATTTTTGACGCCATGAAGTATAACGGCAATTTGTACACGGTGCCGGTCAAAGTGACCATGAACATGTGGCTCGGCAATCAAGCCGTGCTTGGCGGCGAGAAAATCGACGGCAGCAAATGGACGTGGGAAGATTTCGCAAGCGTGTCCAAAAAGCTGATGTCGGATAAAAAAAACGACGGAAATCCCGACATCTATCCTCTCGGTTATATCGAGCCCGGCGATTTGATCACGTTCATGCTGAACAGCAGCTTCGCCAAGTTCGTCGACACGGGGGCGAAGAAAGCGAAATTCGGCTCGCCCGAATTTACCGGCCTGCTGAAGCTGGCCAAGTCGATGTATGACGACAAGCTCATTGCGCCGCAGAGCGCGGACCCGAGCGCCACGATGTTCCAAAACAAAGGGAACATCAACATGTACTCGGATATGATCATCAATCCGCAAGTTTTTTACGATGGGAAAGCGGACTATTACAACGTACCTTCCGAAAACGGGACAGAGGGGACTTCCGTAACGTCCGGCCTCCCGCTCGCTATCAACAGCAAGTCGGCGAACAAGCAGGCAGCGTGGCAGTTCGTGAAGTTTTTGCTGTCGGAGGAAATGCAGTCTACGATGGAGCTGATGGGATTCGCGGTCAACAAACAGGCGGGGAAAGCGAACGAAAGCGCGTTGAAACAGCTTGGGCAGCCTAATGCATCCGGCAAATCGATGAAGTTCATGATCAATGGCAAAGAAATAACGCCGAAGCCTGCGACTGATCAAGATATCGAGCGTATCGAACAAGCGCTCGCCGGTATTAAGTCGTACGCCGAAAGCGATCCGAAAATTACAAAGATCGTCGCGGAAGAGACGGTGCCGTTTTTCCAAGGGCAGAAATCGGCCGAAGAGACGGCCAAAGTCATTCAAAATAAAGTCAGCACTTATTTGCAGGAATGATCATCGTAAGGAGGGCAGGTATGAATCGGAGCCGTGCAAGCGCCAGCTGCACGGCTCCTTTTTTGCGTCATAGATGCCTCTATTTATAAGTCTTTAGAGCTATATGAGAAAAAAGTACCACTGAACAGCAATGTTCGCAATAAGAAAATTGACAAATCGATAGGTTATTCAAATCGAAATCAGTCTAAGACTATGAAAGTAGTCATAAAGTGAAAATAAAAGCACATGACAAAAGCACGATTTGCACTATATAAAATGTTTGATCACTGCTGCAAATATGCCAATTGTGCAGGAAATATATGGATTTAAAGCATGAAAACGCTCCATTCGCGCATATAAAGCCCTAAGCAAAGTTCGTCAGTATATACTAGGGGCGAATGGATATAGAAAATGCAATTATTTGTCGCAGGCTGACATAATTGCCTAATTATTATTAAGATAACGGAAAGTGTATTGTGGATTATTCGAAATGAATATATAATTTCTTCGTAATATTTGCAGTACAATTTGTATATTTGTGGAATGGGATGTTGCGCTTACCAATAAATAATGTTGCGGGAGTGACTTGATTGGAACAAAAAAACAAAGGTAACGACTTATCGTTTAATGACGCACATGGCGAGCACTTCTCCAAAACCCGCACTTTTTTTGAATTGCTGCTAGCCGATCCCACCATTGATCTTGAAGCCGAAACGAATCATTCGTTTTCCGATACACTCCAGAAGATCCGGTATTCGATTGAGGTACTCGAACAGCACGGCACGAATGCGATTAACCTTGCCGAAGTCGTTACTTTGCTTATGCAAGCGCGCGGCTTAACGTCCTCAGCGACAGATTTGATGAATCACGTGCTTGCCGGCGGCACATTGGACGATTTCTTCGAGCAGCAGGAGAGCTTCGGGGAAGGGGAGCGCCAATGAAACTAAGCTACAAGGGGATGAATTTGGAAGGAACTCCGCAAGAAGTGCTGCTTTTTATTTCGTTATATGACGGACCAAGGGAAGGACGAAATTATACTACGGGCGATTCGCATTTTCATGAGGACAGCAGCGCTTCCGCACCTCCGAGCATCGAACATCACGGGCATTATTTGCCTCAGCCTGTGAAGCTGAATGTTCGCGATGTTCTTAAGCAGTACGAGATGTACAGCTCCATTTTGCAGCAAAGATCGCGTTATGAATAACATTTTTGCAAGTGTTACAAGTACGTACAGATTCTAAGTTGGGAGAATCCTATGGATACTTTTAATGTTATGATCGTAGCCGATAACGGACAGTCCCGGAAATTGCTCAAAGATATGTTGCAATTTTATTCCAAAATGGCGCTCGTCGGTGTTGCGGGAACGTTTGAACAACTGCTGGAGCAAATCAATACGAGAGATCCGCATATTGTGCTCGTCGATATTTGTGCAGACAACGATTTTGGCATTGAAGCTGTGAAAGCATGCCGCAATGCAATCCGGATTTGAAAATCATTATCGTAGCAGACGATCACAGCTATACGATCGAGGCTTTCGAACTATCGGTAGTGGATTACGTGCTGAAGCCTGTTCAAGCGTCTCGGCTGCGGCAAGCTTTCGAAAAGGCCATCAAATCGATGACGGTGAAATTCACGAAAGTTGTCACTACGAAAGTTGCCTCCGATCCGATCCGCAAATTTATGGTGCGGTCCGACAACACCATTTATTTCATACCTCTGGAAGACATTATTTTCATCGAAAAGGTGTCGCGAAAAGCGTTAATACATACGCCTACCCGAGTTATTGAGATCAACGACACGTTAAGCTTTCTGTCGAATCAGCTCAGCTTTCCGTTCGTGCAGACACACCGCTCGTATATTATCAACTATCGGCACATCTCCAATATCGTGCATAACGGCGATACCTATTTGGTGTACTTTAACCAATACTCCAAGCATGCCTATATTTCCAAAAACAAGCTTCCGGAGGTCATGGATCAGTTCACCAGAATTAACGAAGTAAGCGAGATGGTCTAAGAAGGTGCCAAAGGATGCTGACGAGTACGGTGTCAGCTCCTTTTTTTTGCCCGAAAATCACGAAATTTGTTTATTCGCACAGAAAATAGGGCTAGTGGTGAAGTCGCAACCAAATTTGCGGCATATGTGACTATAATCAAGTTACCTTATAGGTAAAAAGCCTCAGAGGAGGAAGAGAGGTTGATCGACACTCATTCCCATATTGTACCTTACCTGGATGACGGTCCCCGGACGCTCAACGAATCGGTTAGCATGGCGGAGCTTGCGCTTCGGGAAGGAATAACCAAAGTCATTGCGACACCGCATCATGCGAATGGGCATTTTGACAATGATAAAAGCAAGGTTATTGCCGCAGTCAATCAGCTCAATCAAAGATTGGCGGAGCTTAAGCTGCCGGTCACCGTTATACCCGGTCAAGAAATTCATCTATACCGCGAACTGCTGGACGATTATTTGCAGGGGAAAGTAATGACCCTCGGCGGCGGAAACTACATGCTCATTGAGCTCCCGTCCGACACGATTCCGCCGTATCTGTTCGAGCTTGTGCATGAGCTGAAGCTGCTTAACGTTCAACCCGTTATTGCACACCCGGAAAGAAACCGGCAGTTCGTGAAGCACCCGGAGCTATTCGCCGGGCTTGTGAAAGACGGCGTACTGGGGCAGCTGACGGTTCCATCCGTTCTGGGGAAGTTCGGAAAAAAAACTCGCGACTTCTCCATACATTTGTGCAAAAGCAGGATGATCCATCTGTTAGCATCGGACGCCCACGACCTTTTACATAGACCTCCTTCGTTTCGACAAGCAGATGAGGTTCTTTCCCGCAAAGTGGGAACCGATTTTGTAAACGCGTTAAAACGTAATGCGGAGCTGATTACAGAAAACGAACAAGTCCCAAGAACCGATCCAATGCTCAAAACCGGAATCTGGTGGTTAAATCTGAAGTCGCCAACAGCCAGGACAAGGGGGGAGGCGTAACGATGAAATACGGCAACCGAATTGCCCAGCTTCGCAAACAATACGGTATTCCGCAATATGCGCTTGCCGAGAAAGTGAACATTTCCAGAGGGTCATTGTCCCACTACGAGAACAACCGGCGCAAACCGAACTACGAAATTATATCCAGGATATGCAAGTATTTCGACGTCTCCATTGACTATATTTTGGGCAACGAGGAGCAGGAAGGGGATTTTCCCGTCAAGCGCAACAAAATTACGGTGGAGTTAACGGACAAGAGGCAGCTCCAAAACTTTGCGTTGACCGTTGATGGCATCCGCCTGACGCGAAAGCAATTGTCCAGGGTGCTCGCTTTCATTCGGGTGGAGCGGATGATGAATGCAAGCACGGACGTAAATGGGGAGTACGGGGTGACATCGTAAATGCCATTTTCAGTATTTTATCGCGATCGGCAGCTTTCGCCGGTCAAAAATACATTAGATGATGCGGAAGAATGGATGGCGAAATTTTCCGCTATTTTTTTGAATATGGAGATCAGACAAGTCGGGCAGCCGGCAACGTATGGGAAAGCGCCGCCGCTTCCTGCTCTAAAGCCACTTTCAGCGATGAAAAGCTCGCCGCATTGATGCAAAGCCCGTCTATGTTCGCAGCATAGAGCGGGCTTCGCTCTTGGTGCGAGTGTATGCATGCAAACGGATACATTTTGTAGAGGAAGCATCATTGCGAATACAGAATCGGTACGTTCGCATGCCTTTATACGCTCAACAAGCATTGAAACATGCTATTCATGCAAAGTGCCCATTTGAGCCCGCAACTCCGCTTATAATAGGGAATGTTACAAAGAGTATTCAAAATGAATAATAAAAAGTGCACGATGAGAGTACTCAAGTCTTTAGGCTTACTTGCATGAATCGTTTGTCGGATGAGGTTTACTTTGACTGAACATAGGCCGGAAAGGAGATGCATGTCCAAACCATTTGACGAAACTTTAGCGATCGCGAGGAATGCTGACGAGAACCGGCTGGATGCCGGTTATGCAACGGATCGTGCCATTCGCGCATGAGACGACATGAAGTGGAAATGAGCTTATATAATTAGCATCATTACAGAGCGTGCATGCAAGAATCGACAATACTAGAACGGAAATGTGGACTGGAGGATTTTTCTTGGAATTGCTGCATATGTGGAAAATTATTGCGAAACGAATTTGGCTCGTTGCCCTGCTTGGGGTTCTGGGAGTATCGATAACCGCTATCATTACGCATTACGTGATTGTGCCGCAATACGAAGCGTCGACCAAACTGATCGTGAACAAATCGAGCGACTCTGCCAATGTAGATAAGCTGGACATCACCACGATCAATTCGAATATCCAGTTAATCAAAACCTATAAGGAAATTATCAAAACCCCGCGCATTATGGACCTTGTCGTTCAGCAGCATCCGGAGCTGAATCAAACATCGGAACAGCTAATCAAGGAAATAACGGTTAATTCCGTCAACGATACTCAGGTAATGACGGTCATAGCGCGCAACAAGTCTTATAAGCAAGCAGCCAACGAGGTTAATGTAGTATCCAAAGTTTTCCAGAAGGAAATTCCGAGCTTGATGAAGGTTGACAACGTCTCGATCTTGAACGAGGCAGATCCCAACGATACGCCCGCGCCGGTCTCCCCCAAAATGGCGATTAATATTGCGGTAAGCTTGGTGCTCTCGTTGATGGTAGGTATAGGACTTGCGTTTATGCTCGATTACTTCGACGACACGGTCAAGACCGAGGAGGAAATTGCGGAATTGTTAGACCTTCCGACCTTGTCCGTCATACCGCTTATTAAATCGCAAGACGTTCATAAGAAACACGACAAGTCGCTAGCCAAGCAAGAGACTGTGACCGGAGGGACCGTTAATGTCTAGTTCGAGAAGAAACGAACGTTGGCCGTTAATAACCAACACGAACACCAAATCGCCGATTTCGGAGGCATATCGAATACTCCGGACGAATATCGAATTTTCAAACGTAGATCGGAACTTGAAATGCATCATGTTCGCATCGTCGCAATTTGGCGAAGGCAAGAGCACGACCGCCTCGAACCTCGCCGTTACTTACGCCCAGACCAATCGCAAGGTGCTGCTGATCGATTGCGACATGAGGCGCCCGTCACAGCACCATATCTTCATGCTCTCCAACCGGTATGGTTTATCCAGCTATTTGTCCCATCAAGTCGACCTTGATGAGATTATCGTTGATTCCACCATTCCTAACCTAAGCGTCATTGTCGCCGGCCCGATTCCTCCTAATCCTTCCGAACTACTCGCATCCAAAAGAATGTCGGCGATGCTGGAACAACTGCGTGAGCAATTCGACATGATCATCATCGATACTCCGCCGATTATGGCTGTAGCGGATGCGCAAATCGCCGCTACCCTTTGCGATGGCGTGCTGCTCGTCATGGACTCGGGCAGAGTAAAACGCGAGATTGCCATGAAATCGAAGCAAAAGCTTGAGCATGTGAAGGCGCGGATACTCGGGGTTGTTTTAAACAAAATCAGCCGAAAGAACGCAAACAGCTATTACTACTACTACTACGGCGATAGGGATCAGGGCGAAGAAGCATAAACTTGGCAACATAACCTGGATTGATGGGTTCGGATATGTCTCCTGTTCCGTTATCAAGGGAGGCACTCGGTCATGCTGTGGGTTTGGCGCGCTGCCGCTGGACCTTAGACGCAAGTCGTCGAAGGTGTGATGTGAGGGAAGGTTAGATGCCTTGCGGCCAACGTGAGTTGGCTTATTGGTGGAAGAACTTCCGCCAATATGCGAGCTTATGTTGATCCAACTATTTGTGTAGAGGGAGGATTTATGACTTATCAAAAGAGACTGTTTTTTTTAATGCTCCTTGATTCCATTATCGTTTTGACGTCGATCTATATGTGCAACATCATCCTCATACCGTCTCGCAACATCTTCACTCCTGCTCTGTTAGTAAGCTCGGTTTCGTTGCTTATATGTCACCATGTATTCGCACATCTTTATAAGCTCTACAAGCGGGTTTGGCGTTACAGCAGCATTGGTGAGCTTGTTGCGATTATCAAAGCGATCACGGCCTCCATCGCGATCACTTCAGTTTTGCAGCAAGTGTTGTATGACGACGTCTATGTTCGTGTTATGGCGATTACTTGGATGATGCACCTTATTCTCATCGGCGGCATTCGATTTTCCTGGAGAATTTTAAGGGATCGCCGGTCACCTCGGACGAACTTCGGTAATAAAAAGCAGGCGCTTATTATAGGTGCAGGCTCAGCTGGAATGATGATCGCCAGACAATTAAAATACAATCCCAATACAGACCTATATCCTTTCGCATTCATCGACGACGACACGAAGAAGCATAAGCTCGAAGTGCTGGGGCTCCCCGTCTTGGGCGGGCGAGAAAAAATCGAAGAAGTCGCAAAGGAACATAACATTTCCAATATCATCATAGCCATCCCATCATTAAATAAGAAGGAACTTCGGCAAATCGTAGAGGAATGCAACAAGACCAGGGCGAAAACCCAGATCGTACCGATGCTGGAACACTTGATCACGGGAAAAATCAAGATCAGCGAAGTGCGCGACGTACAAGTGGAAGACTTGCTCGGCCGGGAGCCTGTGGAGCTTGATACTTTTTCCATCGCGCACTATTTAACGGGCAATACGATCCTAGTTACCGGCGCAGGGGGGTCAATCGGATCGGAAATATGCCGACAAGTATCCCGATTTTCGCCGCTGCGCATGATTTTGCTCGGCCATGGCGAGAACAGCATTTACTCCATCGAGATGGAACTGAAAAGCAGCAACACTCACAACGTCGAGTATTTCACCGAAATCGCGGATATCCAGGACAGGGACAAAATTTACAAAATTATGGAGAAATATAGGCCTGGCGTCGTGTTCCATGCCGCGGCACATAAGCACGTGCCGTTAATGGAGCGAAATCCCGAAGAAGCAATAAAGAATAATGTGATCGGAACCAAAAACGTCGCCGAAGCCGCCGATCGCTACGGCGTCGATACGTTTGTTATGATCTCCACCGATAAAGCCGTGAACCCAACCAGCGTCATGGGTGCAACCAAACGTCTGGCGGAAATGATCATACAGGATCTCGACCGAAGAAGCACGACGAAATTCGTTGCCGTACGCTTCGGCAATGTGCTTGGCAGCAGGGGAAGCGTGATCCCGCTATTCAAAGAGCAGATCCGCAGGGGGGGACCGGTCACCGTTACCCACCCGGACATGGTGCGGTATTTCATGACCATTCCGGAAGCATCCAGGCTCGTTCTTCAGGCCGGTGCTTTGGCGCAAGGCGGGGAGATTTTCGTACTCGACATGGGAGAACCGGTCAAAATCGTCGACCTTGCCAAAAACCTCATCCGGCTATCCGGGTACACCGAAGAGGAAATCGGCATCGAATTTACCGGCATGCGGCCTGGGGAAAAGCTGTTTGAGGAGCTGCTCGGCGAGAATGAGGTTCATGAGGATCAGGTGTATCCGAAGATTTATGTGGGGAAATCTGCTGAAAACCGTGTCATGTTTATCGAAAGACTAATAGACTTGGTGAACAATTATCCGCAGCCCTCCGAGCTCAGACAAGAAATTATGAATATTGTGTTTAACAGAAAACAGCAAGAGGAGAAGCTTGTTACCATCGAGGCTTGAGGCTTATAGAGAGGAGAGATATGCCTTACATGAAAGTCAGAAAAGCTATTATCCCTGCTGCAGGCTTGGGTACACGTTTTCTTCCGGCTACCAAAGCGATGCCTAAAGAGATGCTTCCAATTGTCGATAAGCCCACTATTCAGTATATCGTAGAGGAGGCGGTACAATCCGGGATCGAAGATATTATTATTGTTACCGGCAAAGGAAAAAGAGCGATTGAGGATCATTTTGATAATTCGTTTGAACTAGAACACAATCTTTTGGAAAAAGGGAAAATTGAACTTCTGAATGAAGTTCAGAAATCATCGAAGATGGTGGATATTCATTACATCCGTCAAAAGGAAGCCAAAGGACTGGGCCATGCTGTCTGGTGTGCGCGAAAGTTTATTGGTGATGAGCCGTTTGCAGTATTGCTTGGAGACGACATCGTAGATGCAGATAAACCATGTTTAAAACAGATGATTGAACAATTTGAGCGATCCAGGGCTTCTATAATCGGTGTCCAGCGAGTACCCTATGATGAAGTTTCCAGATATGGGATTGTGGATGGCGAAGCAATCGATGATCGATTTTTTCGTGTAAACAGCTTAGTGGAAAAACCAAAGCAAGAAGATGCACCTTCTATCTAGCGATATTGGGGCGCTACATTCTGAGCCCAAAAATATTTGGAATTTTAAACAATCAACAGCCGGGTACCGGTGGCGAAATTCAGCTCACCGATGCTATTGCTGATTTGAACCGACTTGAACCAGTATATGCTTACGATTTTGACGGTGTAAGGTATGACGTTGGAGAGAAATTGGGGTTTATTAAGACTACGATAGAATTTGCAATGCAGCGTGAGGATTTGAGGCATGCTATGCTGGATTATTTTAGAAACATTTATGAAAAATACTTTATAACAAATTCTATTTAGTGTTCACATTTTTTAATAAAGTGATGTGACATATGAAAAAAATTGCTTATACGATTATACCACTCATTTTAATACTGGTCGTCACTGTTTTTTTTCTTTTAGAATTGTTTAGCGTTAATAAAACGGAAGCAATCAGTACTCCTATACAATTAAGGAAGTTTCCCTATCCTTACAGAAACATGCTCTCTCTTCTATCCGATACTGATTGGAGTAGTAAGGCAGAATTTGAAGGAATGCACCGTTTTATGAATACATATGCAGATACAGATTTGGGTAAAGGTGTAGGTCTTGATGTAGGAGATACGTTTTGGATGGGGACAGTCGGTGAAGATAATATGGAAAAAACAACCCCTGATCCAAATAATTCACGATATTGGAGATATTGGTGGGGAACCTCGAAGGAAGAAGTATATGCAAAAGAAATAAGAAAGTATATAAAGTCAGGATGGATTGATATTCCACATACTTTTTTTGAAGAAAAGGATAAATCTCAGTTCAATAGAGAACAAGCTTTGAATGTATTAGAGGAATGGAAAAAGATTGGGTACCATCCATTAGCGTGGGTTGATCATGCGAGTAATCCCTGGGATGTAATGTTTTATTATAAAAGTTCAATAACAAAAAACGTTCATGTCGGAGAAGACCAGATTTCCATCCAAAATACAACAATTCAAAAAAAACGATTTGTTGTATTTCGAGAGAACAGGGGAAAAAGCACTTGTTAACGATGTGGCTACTCAAGGAGATTCCTTAAAGTTAACCCTTAAAGATAAATTAAATTTCTCCTATAGCTTAGGCGACGGTCTAACAATTCACCCATTAAAAGACCCTAGAGAAGGAGGAATGAAGGGCTCAAAATATTATTTATCAGATATAGCATTGGAAGCAGGGATAAAAATGTTCTGGACTAGAATACCAAATGATATTGGTAAGGAAACGAACTGGGGAAGATGGGGATTCACAAGTACATTAATCCCTGAAAAATTGCCGGATGGAAAAAAGGTTTGGGGATTTATGAGGTATTATGAAGACGGCCAAACAAACAATACATACCTAGGGGCGTGTATTAATCGTGTTTTGTATGGAGATAAATTTAGCGGCAACAAGCCGATGCAACCGGATACTTATGAAATTATAAGTACGCATCTAGGATATAGCGATATGGATGGAAAAATGGATAACAAATATATTATAGCGGACGATGTATATAATTTTAATCATGGGAAATGGTTTAATGACGATACTGTCCAAGCATTTAAAAAATTTGAAAAAGGAACAAGATTTAGGGAGGATTTTGGTTACAAGGACTTCTAGATTATTAAAGTATAATTTGGTTCATGACATGCTTTCAAAGTATGCAAATACGGGAAGTGGTTTCGAAGTTAGAAAGTCTGAGGGGGTTGAAAAAATTATCATTCACAACATACACGATGACATATTCGGTACATTTAAACCTACATTAGAGGATCTAAGAGGAATAACCTTTTATACGGATTCTCCTGAAAAAACGGAGATATGGATAGAAAAAAATAAAATCAACTCAAACGAAATACAAATTAATAATGAGGATCAAACGGGAAAACGAAGCATCGCGATTAAATGGTATGCACCGGACACAATTGACTATACTCAACTAAGTCAATAACAACGGGAGAAAAGGGATGCATAGGGGAATAGAAGCAGTTATAAAAAGAGTGATCGTGAATAAGAATAAAGAGTTTCTAGGTGTTTTTTCTTCAAATGTATTTAACAATGTGTCGTCACTTATTACGACGACAATTGCGGCTGTTACTTTTGGACCGAAAGAATTCGGTAATTTCGGAATCGGTGTATCAGTTACATTGGTTACATCAATGTTATTAGATTTTGGATTAAACACCTCATTAATCCGATTTTATAATGCTGAAATAAATGAAAGTAAAGAAAAACTAATAACTACTATTTTATCTATTAAGGTCTTAATTCTTTTTTTCGTATCACTGAGTTCCTTTTTTATTTCTGAAGGAATTACTTTAATTTACCCCGTGATTAAAGGAGCGAAATCATTTATCCTTGCAGGACTATTATCTGGAGGATTACTGAACATTTGGTCTACAATACGTTCAATTGAGCAAGCCAAAAGTGATTTTACTAATTATAGGCGCTATACTTTTTATTATGGTTGGGCCCGTTTACTTATAAGTACAGTTCTTTATTTAATGGGTAATTTTTCATTGATTCACTTATTTATTTCATTATATATCGGGCCATTGATACTTGTATTTGTTATCTGGACGATGAGTCAAAAAGACCTCAGAAGGATCGTACACTTCAATAAAGATTTATTCCAATTGCATATTTTTCGAAAGGTACTTACTTATGGGTATCCTATAGCAATTTCAGTAATTTGCTATTCTTTATTGTCAAGGCTACCACAGTTTGTTTTGATGAAGTCTTCGAGTCCTTTAGAAGTTGGCATATATAGTGCAGCATTGTCCTACATCACGGTATTTATTTTATTTAATGATACTTTACGAACGATATTGCTACCAAGTGTCGTAAGCTTAAATAGCCAGCAAGAACGAAGTAATTACAGAAAGAGATTAATTAAAACAACACCGGTCTTTTTTTGCGTGTGGTATTGTTGTTTTGGTTATAATGACTCTTGCACAATTTATTGTACTTGGCAAGCAATATTCAAGCACCATACCTGTATTTTTTATTTTAGGTGTAAGTTATATTTTTATTGTGTATTTTGGATTATTTAATACGTTGGTTCATTCTCACGGTAAACCCAAATTGGACATGTATACTAACTTAATACGTTTGTCGAGCCTAGCTATACTTCTTTATGGCTTTAACATTCATACAGCATCAATGGCTAGTTTCATATTCGGTTTAATAACAGTAATGGGAGAAATACTATTATTTATTTTGATTTATTTCTTAGAGGGAAGAAAAGAAAGCAAAGCGGAAGTCATTCAAAATATGAGGTAATTTATATGACTATTATTATTGGTTTGATTGCAGCAGCAATCAATATAATTGCGTGTATTAAAAATATTAAAACCGGGTTAATGTTATATGTAATATTTGTTATTTTACTGCCGGTAATTAAGATTTTTGGACTTACTGTAAGTTATGAGATATTTTTTTTCATGCCATTATTAATTTTGGTCCTGGTAAAAAAGAGTCGTATTTATATAAATGGAATACACAGTCTTCTATTCCTTTATTTACTTCTTACTTTGTTGTCTACTTTGCTTACTGTCCTCTTTAATTCGGAAGCGACTCTAATGGTGCTAGGCGTATTCGGTCTTATAAGATCCATATTACTGATTGTATTGCTGAGTCTGATGTTTAATGATGGCCATGAAAAAATAGAGACAATATTTTTTGTTGTAATTTTCGTTAATCTGATTGTAGTTCTTATTCAAATGATGTATCCTCAGTCGGTTAAAGTATTTTATGACTTATATTATAAAGAGGGACTTACCCCCTTAAAGACTTATCTAGAACTTGGAAGATTTTATAGAGGACTAGGCACGTTTGGAACACCAATATACTTGGGCATATTGTCTTTAATTATAGTTGCTTTCACCTTTTCTAAGTTTTTAAGCAGCAGGTATTCTTTAAAGAATATCATAGCCTTCTTTTGTTCTCTTGTATGTGGTCTGATTTCATTAACAAAAATATTTCTTCTCGGCATGCTTATAATCGTGGTTAGTGGCATCCTTCTATACGTTCTTCTAGGTTATTATAAAAACATTAAATCAAAGCAGTTGTTGTTCTTTTTATTTACAATTATTATGAGTGCCTTGGCTTTAAATGAAATTGTAAAGTATTCAAGACAAAGTGGTTTTTTTATTGATTATTACATTGAGTACTTAACAAAACCATTTGAGGCATTTGAAACAAGATATGATTCATCTTCCGGCAACTTGATAAATACATACCTAACATTTACTGATCATCCCTTTTTTGGAGTAGGGAAAACTATATTTACTAATGAGTTTATTGGGGATTCCGCATTAATAACCATTCTTCACGATACAGGCGCTATTGGGATTGCAATTTATATATTAATTTTTATGAAGTTACTAATACTTCAGCTAAAAGATAAAAATATAACTGGTGTTTTAATCATAATAACATTATTGCTCACTGGCTTTGCAGCTCCTGTTCTGACCTCGATATTCGGTACTTTGGCTATTGCATATTTATCGAAACAGAATTCGAAATCAAGTAAAGAACTTATCAAAAAGGATAAATCTGTTGTAGAAGGTGATTTGCTTGGTAAAGAACAAGATAAGGGTTATGCATTTAATTAACAGCTTTAGCTTTGCCGGTGCCGAAAAATTAACCTTAGATATAACAAAAAATATGGATAAGGAAATTTTCGAGATATTTGTGTGCAGTATCGGTGAATCAAAAGATAAAAATGAACTCGAAATAAGAAATTTGTTTAAATCACATGGGATTCAAACTTTATCGCTCCAAAAACGTATGGGAAATGAACGATTAAAAACCATGATCAGACTTCGTAATTTATTGCTTGAGCATAATATCGATATTTTACATACACACTGTCCTTCACCAGATTTGTACGGAAAAATTGCTGGATTATTAAGTAATATAAAGGTGGTCGTGTCCACAATTCACAATACGGAAGGATATTCACCATTAATCGAAAATGTTTTGAAAAGAATAACAACTCACTATATTGCGATATCTGGAAACGTCAAAAATTATGCTACAAAAAAGTTAAAACTTCCGAGTCTCAAAATCTCTGTAATATACAATGGCATCGATATGGCAAACTTGAGAGAATTAATTGTAGATAGACCTTCTAAACTGGCGCAATTAGATATCAAATCTCCCAAAATAGTTCTTACTTGCGTAGGTCGAATTGTACAGCAAAAGGGATACGAATTTTTGATTAGAGCATTCAATCAAGTTCTCAAAAAAGTCCCAAATGTTCATTTGATTATTGTTGGTAGTGATCAGTTGGATCCTGTATATGCCCAAAAAATAAAACAGATGGTTGTAGAAGATGGGTTGGACAAAAATATAACTTTTGCTGGAGTAAGAAACGATGTAAAAGAAATATTGTTAGCAAGTGATATTTTCGTTTCGTCCTCAATATATGAGGGGTTTGCTTTGGTCACAATTGAAGCATTGGCGACAGGACTTCCGATCGTAGCAACTGACGTGGGGAGCATCCGTGAACTGGTGGAAGAAGGAGTAAATGGATATATTGTGGAAGCCGCTAATGATGGTCAATTAGCTGAAAGGATAATACAGGTAATAAATAATATGGATGTAATGAAACAGACTGTTATTTCAATGAAAGAAGCAGTTATAAGGAAATTTTCCATCACAAATACTGTCGCGCTGTACGAAAAATTATATCTTGATCATTACTATGCTAAAAAGTTAGATATGAAATCGGAAGTGACGTTGAGTAAATGATTATGAAATTTGAAAAGATATTTTGAACACATAATTGATCATATAATGATGGTGGGAATTATGAAAAATATATTGCTAGTTGGCGGATACCCGCCACCATATGGCGGGATAACTGTTCATGTTCAAAGGCTTAAACAACTCCTCGAGGATAATGGCCACAAGGTAATAGTACTGGACTTGGTCGGCAACACTTCCGAACAGTCTGATCATGTTATTCGAGTTGCAGGTAAGAACAAATTGTTCACATTGGTGAAAAGTTTGATTCATGTAGCTTATGGGAAAGAAGAAATCGTACATTTTCATACCTCGGCGTTCGGCAGGTTTCTATATACCGCTCCATTTTATTTGTATTTTAGCAGATTCAAAACAAAAGTGATCACAATTCATAGTGGTAGCTTTATTGATGAAGTAAACCGCTATGGACTTCTAAAAAGAATGCTCTTACGGATCACAATTACAAAGTTTCACAAAATAGTAGTCGTGAATGATGAGCAGAAAAAGTTCTTAATGAAATCCTTTATTGAATCCCCAGATAAAATATATGTAATACCCGCATTTTTGCCTGAAAAAATTGACGAATTGCAAATTCGCGATGAGGTGAAAGAAAAAGCGGAGCAGATAAAAAAAAGAAACACAAAGTTTATTCTTTCCTCAGGGTTTATGCAGCGGTACTACGGTCATCATTTAGTTCTTCAAGCAACGGAAAAAATCGGACAAAAGCTGGATACGGTAATCTGTTTTTATTCAAGTTACGATGAAGCTTATAGAAAGGAACTTGACGATATTCGTAAAGGCAAAGAAAATGTACATTTTTTTTATGACCTGTCTCCCAATGAATTCAATTACTTAATGCAACATTGCGATCTATACATAAGGGCCACCGATCGCGACGGAGATGCGGTTGCGATAAGAGAAGCATTATATTTAGGCAAGCCTGTCGCTGCATCAGATTGCGTTGTGAGGCCAGCGGAGGTCACTACATTCGATCGAACAAACATTAAGGACATGATCGATAAAATTAGAGTCGGTTTATCCAAGAAGAGTCGAGCAGTTGGTGAAGATCCTGGCGAAAAATTGAAGGCGGTTTACGGCTTACTATCGAGGGAGGGCTCCGAACGGTAATGAACCAAATATTGCAAAATCTTAAATCCGGCGCTACGGAAATCGTAGACGTGCCATGTCCTGAAGTGAGGCCGGGACACTTATTGATCCGAACGTTAAAAAGCGTAGTTTCGGTTGGGACGGAACGTATGCTCGTCGAATTCGGTAAAGCCAATTTGATAGCGAAAGCAAAGCAGCAACCGGACAAAGTAGCGCAGGTGATTGATAAAATCAAGACTGACGGATTGGTTCCAACACTCGAAGCTGTTCGTTCGAAACTGGATCAACCCTTGACACTCGGATACAGTAACATAGGGATCATCCTCGAGGTGGGGAAAGGAGTAGAGGGGTTCTCAGTAGGAGACCGAGTCGTTTCCAACGGTCCGCATGCGGAGGTGGTCATTGTCCCCAAAAACCTTTGTGCTAAGGTTCCGGAAGAGGTTAGTAATGAGGAAGCGGCGTTTACCGTTATTGCTTCGATAGGTCTGCAAGGAATGCGTTTAGCGGAACCGGCGCTTGGTGAGGCTTTTGTTGTGACGGGTCTTGGCCTGATCGGATTGATTACAGTTCAATTATTGGTAGCTCAAGGGTGCAGAGTACTTGGGATTGATTACGATAAGGAGCGTTTGAAATTAGCCCGAGTGTTTGGTGCGGAAGTGGTTGATCTCTCCAATGGAGAAGATCCAATTGCTTCCGCTTTTCACTTTTCCAAAGGTCGGGGAGTTGATGGTGTCTTAATTACCGCTTCGACCAAAAGTAACGAACCGGTGCATCAAGCGGCGCAAATGTGCCGAAAACGCGGACGAATTGTATTGGTTGGTGTAACCGGATTGGAACTTTCGAGAGACGACTTTTACAAGAAAGAATTATCGTTTCAAGTATCGTGTTCCTATGGACCGGGGCGGTATGATTCATCCTATGAGGAGAAGGGACACGATTATCCGTTCGGATTCGTCCGCTGGACCGAGCAGCGCAACTTTGAAGCGATTTTAGATATGCTTGCGGAAAGACGAATCACGTTTGCACCGCTGATTACGAACCGTTACCCCATCGAAAACGCCGATGAAGCTTACAAATTGTTAAGTAATAGCAAAGCCGCACTTGGTATTGTCTTGGATTATGACCATGACAAGAAAGATGAAATGATCGTTAAAAGACAAACCGTTCAACTTCTCCCACTCATCTCTAACCGGCGAGGAAGCGTCGAAAGTCAACAAGCCGTTGTTGGATTTATCGGGGCAGGGAATTTTACCAGCCAAGTATTATTGCCAGCGATTCAAAGTTCGAATGCCAGCTTGAAAAGCATAGCAAGCTCGGGCGGCGTAACCGGAGTCCATGTCGGGAAAAAATTCGGATTCCATCAATCAACGACCAATGCGAATGAAATTATTACTGATCATGAAATTAATACGGTATTTATAACAACGAGGCACAATACGCACGCTAAGTATGTGAGGGAAGCGATATTGGCCGGTAAACATGTATTCGTCGAGAAACCGCTCTGTTTAACCCGCGAAGAACTGGAGCATTTACAAAATATCCAATTTCGTGATGGGCAGATTCTGATGGTTGGTTTTAACCGGAGATTTTCGCCACATGCTCAGAAAATAAAACAATTGTTAACTTCAATCAACGAGCCGAAAACGATGATCATGACAGTCAATGCTGGCCATATTTCTGAAGATCATTGGACGCAAGACCCTCTAGTTGGCGGAGGTCGAATAATAGGGGAGGCTTGCCATTTTGTTGATTTGCTGCGATATTTGATTGGTTATCCTATTATAAAAGTAACAGCGGCGGCGATTGGCGAAAATCCGGTCAATACTATAAGGGATGACAAAATGACATTCACCCTGACCTTCGAGGATGGTTCTATTGGAACCGTACATTATTTTGCAAATGGGCACAAATCTTTCCCGAAAGAAAAGCTAACCGTATTCGCAGCTGGAAAAATTTTAGAGTTGAACAATTTCAAAATGTTAACAGGCTATGGGTGGCCGAATTTCAAAAAGCAGAAACTGTGGCGACAAGATAAGGGACATCGAGGAGAAATTCAAACATTTTTCGATGCAATTCAAAAAGGTGGCGGTTATCCGATTCCGCTTAACGAAATCTTTGAAGTGACGGAAGCTTGCTTTGACATTGTAGAGCAGGGAATGCTTGGCAATAAGAAGAATTTTCATATGCTAAATAATTTTGCGACTTAAGGCGCTTATCCTGAATGGATAAGGCGCTTTTTATTTTCCTTTAAACAATGAAGGGGGAGGTTGGACCCAGTGAAAAAAATATGTGTTGTTGGGCTGGGATATATTGGACTTCCAACAGCGGCGATGTTTGCAAACCATGGGTGCCAAGTTGTTGGTGTTGATATTAACGAAAAGGTGATAAATGCTCTAAATGACGGCAAGATCACCATTGAAGAACCCGGCTTGCAAGATTTTGTCCGTTCTGCAATCGAAAGCGGAAATTTGCGGGGAACAATTGAACCGGAAACGGCCGATGTGTTCATTATTGCTGTACCAACACCAATCACAGTAGATCATAAGGCGGACCTTTCATATGTAATTTCAGCTACACGTTCCCTTATGCCTTATTTAAGAAATGGAAATATCGTCATTGTTGAATCCACAATTCCCCCTCGTACAATTATCGATTTCGTAAGCCCGATATTGGAACAAAGCGGCTTAGCTATTGGAACGGAGCTTTATGTCGCCCATTGTCCTGAGCGGGTTTTGCCCGGTCAAATTTTGAACGAATTGATTCATAATAATCGGATAATTGGGGGAATTAACGAAATCTCGGCGCAAAAAGCTGTCGAAGTTTATCAAACCTTTGTAAAAGGCGAGATTTATAAAACAGATGCTACTTCTGCCGAGATGGCTAAGTTGATGGAGAATACGTTTCGCGATGTGAATATTGCACTAGCTAATGAGTTGGTGAAAATCGCAGAGCGGTTAGGGATAAATGCCCTGGAAGTTATAAAAATGGCGAACAGGCATCCCCGAGTGAACATTCATCAGCCTGGTCCTGGTGTAGGTGGGCATTGTATTGCTGTGGATCCCTACTTCATAGTCGAAAAGGCGCCTGAGGAAGCACGAATCATTAATTTGGCCAGACAAATCAATTCCTCCATGCCTGGATTTGTTATCGATCAAATACAAAAGATTTGCGGTAATATGCCAAGAAAAGTCGCTATTTTAGGAATTACTTACAAAGGGAATATCGATGATGTCAGGGAGAGTCCTGCCTTGGAAGTTTTAGAGCATCTCGAACAAAAAGGAGTCGTATATTCGATATATGATCCTCACGTCAAACATTTTCGTGAGCCGTTAGCCCAGTCTTTGGAAGAGGCTGTAACCGGTGCAGACTGCGCTGTCATATTAGCCGATCATAACGAATTCAAACAAGTGCAATACGATCATTTAGTTAAATTTATGAATTACCCTATACTATTGGACACCAAAAACTGCGTAGCCACAATAAGTAACGAAATGTTAATACATGCACTAGGGAATTATGCTGACCTTGTAACGGAAGGTGAAGCAGTTGAAACGGTTTATTGATTTATGCGTGTCGTTAATCGCGGGTGCGCTCTTCTTGCCCATCTTCCTCGTCATTTGTATCGCAATCAAGCTTGATTCCAAGGGCCCAGTCTTCTTCAAACAAAAGCGTGTCGGTGTCAACGATCAATTGTTTTGGATTTATAAATTCAGAACAATGCGAACGGACACCCCTAATCTGCCAACTCACTTGCTTGCAGACCCATCACAATATATTACGCGAGTAGGGAGGATTTTACGGAAAACGAGCCTGGATGAAATCCCGCAAATTCTTAATATTTTCCGCGGAGAAATGAGTCTGGTAGGGCCGCGGCCAGCCTTGTACAACCAGAACGAACTAATTCAAATGCGCAGTGAATGGGGATTAATCGCATTCGACCGGGACTGACGGGATGGGCCCAAATCAACGGTCGGGATGATATAAGTGATGAACAGAAAGCACAATTGGATTACTTCTATTTGCAAAACCAATCTATTCGGTTCGATCTCGAAATTATGCTGAAAACCGTATCATCTACGATAACGGCCAAAGGGGTTAAGGCATAATGGCAAGTATACCAAAATTTAGACGATTGTACGAGACAACGCGTCATTTAAGCGGAAAGCAAATTGCTCACCGAATCACTTTCATGAGTAAGCGTAAAATTGCTTATCCTTTTCGACTCATTCGAATGGAGCAATTTGTTCGGGAAACCTGGAGAAATCCACCGTTAATAAGAGAGGGTTTTATCGGTTTACCTTGTTTGGAAACATCCGATATCCTTGCGGCGCTTGAGCAGAAGTCAATTGACAGACTGGAGAAAGAAATCAATGAGTTGATACGCGACACGTTTACCTTCATCAATAAGACTCATCGGTTTTCTGGATCAGTAGGATGGAATGACCCTCAGCTACCTCATCTATGGAGATATAATCTGCATTATTTTAACTATGCGGTAAAAATGGGGTGTTATTGGCATCTTCGTCAAACAGACAAAACCTGTTATGAACAATTTAAACGACTCATTATCGATTGGATTGAACAGAACAGTCAGCTTGGAATAGGGGATGGGTGGCATCCCTATACGATTTCGTTAAGGCTAGTCAATTGGACTTATGCCTATGAATTATTTAAACCTCTTTTTTTGGAGGATCGAGATTTTAAGGAAGCCTTCGCTAATAGTTATTTCATTCAGGCTTTGTTTTTGTACCGAAATATAGAGTGGGACGTCATGGGCAATCATCTGATCGAAAACGGCAGAGCTTTGGTATGCTGCGGTCTATTTCTGGATCATCCTTTGGCTCAGAAATTTTATAGTAAAGGATTGCATATACTGTGGGGGCAAGTGCATGAACAGATTTTAAAAGACGGCGGTCATTATGAAAGATCTCCCATGTATCATCAAATTGTGCTTAGAGACTATTTGGAAACGATTCAACTCTTGCGGTTAAATAGGGCATCCGTACCTGAAGCTGTATTGCAGAAAGTGCGGGATATGGTGGAATTTCAAAATCATGTGCTACATCCTGACGGAGAAATTCCATTATTGAACGACTCCGCCTTCGGTATCGCGGCGAATGCCGAGACGTTGCGTATTCATGCAAGCAGTCTTGGTATTGGCGAGGTTTATCCGGATGACAAGCTTAAAGATGTACCCGACTTTTTTCTAATTGACTTTCGAAATATCAAGACGTTGGTCTCTCGCCCGCAAACTAGCCATTTTTCGGCGGAAGATAGCGGATATTATATTCATAGAAGCGATAATGTATTTCTCATTGCGGACGCGGGAGCGCCTTCGCCGGATTTTCTTCCGGCACACGCTCACGCCGATTTCGGCTCGTTCGAGCTTTCCTTGTTTGGAAACAGATGGATCGTGGACTCCGGCACTTACCAATACCAAGGGGAAGAACGAAACGTCTTTCGGGGAACATCGGCTCACAATTGCCTGACAATTGACGGTGAGAACCAAACGGATGTATATGGAAGTTTCCGAATGGCTAAGAGAGCAAAGCCCTTGGAAGTGGAATGCAAGGTGAGGGGATCGGTTTGGGCTTTAAAAGCACGGCACGATGGTTATGGTCACAAAAAACTTTATCCGACTCGGCTGATCCTGGTTATCAAAAATATAATTGTTGTGCTAGATGAATTGGATGCGGTTGGCCAGCATTTATTGGATAACTACATTCATTTTGACCCTGGCGTGAAATTAACTGTTCAGGGCCCTAATTACATTGCTGAACGTGACGGTTACTGGATTAGAATTATTCCGTTCTCATCTGGTGTAATGAACGTTGAGCTTTTACCAGGGCAATATTCTCCGGAGTTTAATGTAAAAGTGGCTAATTTAAGGTTAAAGATGACTATGCCGGTACATACCGGGAAGCACTATATCGGATATGTGATTTCTTTGGAAAATCAGCATGTCACCGTCGCAAACAATCTTAATCGTTATGAAATTTTATGTGAGGACACGTTGATCCGAGTTTCTGCGGAAAATGAATTTATTTGCGAGGTCACCGGGAAAGGGAGCGGATCATGAAAATAGTCGTTATCTGTCATTACTTTTATCCCGAAATTGGTGCACCTTCCGCAAGATTATTTGAAATGGCCAAAAGATGGGTTGCTCAAGGCAATGAAGTGAGTGTTGTCACTTGTTTCCCCAATCACCCGACCGGAGTCATTCCGCCAAAATACAAAGGGAAAATGTTTATGCTGGAGATGGTCGAAGGGATCCAAATTTATCGGAACTTTGTGTACGCAACTCCCAACGAAGGATTTTTTAAGAAAACGATAGGACATTTGTCATTCATGATGTCCTCTATCTTTCAAAGCATGTTTCGAATCGCAAAACCCGACATCATTATCGTCAGCTCGCCGACTTTATTCTCAGTTATCTCCGGATACATATTCAGCATTTTCAAAAGAACACCGTTTATTTTCGAAGTGCGGGATCTGTGGCCGGATGCGATTGTAAAGCTCGGGCTTTTAAAAAATCAATGGGTCATTCGCATGCTCGAAGGTTTGGAAATGTACTTGTATCGCAAAAGTAAAAAGGTCGTAGTTGTAACGGAAGCATTTAGGAAGCAGATCGCCGCAAGAGGTATATCGGAAACCAAAATTGACGTGGTGACCAACGGCGTGGATACGGAGGTTTTTAATAAAAAAACTTTGCACAACAACAATGAGCTAAGAAAAGAGTTCGGATGGGAAGACAAAAGAATCCTTCTGTATGTAGGAGCTCATGGAATTTCGCAAGGGCTTTCGACATTGGTTTACGTAGCAAAAAATTAGCGCATCTCCAAGATGTGCAACTGGTGTTCGTAGGAGAAGGGGCAGAAAAGAAGAAGCTTCAACATCTGGTCGAAGAAATGGGACTAACTAATGTTCAATTTATTTGCTCGCAGCCAAAAGAGAGAATACCAGCTTTTTATGCGGAAGCCGAACTGAGCTTCGTGCCTCTTCGCAATTTGCCCATGTTCGATTCGTATATTCCATCAAAAATGTTCGAAATACTTGGGAGTGGCTGTCCAATTGTTGCATCCTTATCTGGCGAAGCGGCTGAAATATTGAAACAGTCGCAAGGGGCAATTGTTGTAACCCCTGAAAATGTCGATGAAATTGTCGAAGCTACCTTGTCAATCCTATATAACACAATGTTAAGAGAGCGTCTGAGCGAAAACGGATATCGATATGTGATGCAGCATTACTCCCGAGAAGCGCTTGCCCAAAAATATTTGTCGATCATTCAAGAACTTAAAGAAGGTGTCGTTGAGAATGATATTAGTCACAGGCGCAACCGGCTTTACGGGTACTCATCTGATGGAAAGGCTAGTCAAAAGAGATATTGAAATTCGTTGTTTTGTTAGAGAAACAAGCGATGTCCATTTGTTGGATTCAAAGCGAGTAAACCTGGCTTATGGTTCATTCGAGAATCCTGCGTCATTTCGCAAAGCGTTGCAGGGTGTAGATACTTTAATTAATATAGCTTCGTTAGGATTTGGCCATGCGCCGCAAATCGTAGAAGAAGCACAGCGAGCCGGCGTGAAAAGAGCTATATTTGTAAGCACCACTGCTCTTTTCACAACATTGGAAGCCAAAACCAAAGCAGTCCGATTGGCCGCAGAAAAAACGGTGCAAGAAAGTAAACTGAACTACACGATTATTCGACCGACAATGATCTACGGAACAGAGCGTGATCGGAACATGTGCAGGTTGGTTAAAACACTTCACAAGTTTCCGTTAATCCCAATCGCAGGCAATGGCGAGTCGTTACAGCAGCCCATTCATGTGGAAGACCTTGCGGATGCTATTTTGAAGGCAGTTCATACGGATCGTACGATTCGAAAATCGTATAACGTATCAGGTCAACATCCAGTCACTTATAATCAAATCGTAGATCAAACATCAAAAGCGTTGAACAAAGCAGTCAAAAAAGTTTATGTTCCATTGAATACGGCCATACCCTTGATTAGTTTGTATAATAAATTTTCCAAAAATCCAAAAATCAAGGTAGAACAAATTTTGCGTTTGAATGAAAACAAAGCATTTGATCACAGCGAAGCGTCAGAAGATTTTAATTTCGTAAGCCGCTCCTTTGCTGAGGGCATAGGACAGGAGGTCCAACGACTGAGAGGTCTGGGAATTATTGCCTAAATGAATGTTTGCGATGATGGAGGTGGTGCGGTGGATAAACTGATAATCATTGGGGCGGGAGGTCATGGTAGAGTCGTAAGCAATATTGCCGAGCGACAGTTTCCCGAAATCGAGCAAATTTTCGTTGATGATAAGACGGTGGGAACTGAGGTCCGCGGAAAACGTGTAGCCAGTACTATTCGAGAAATAAGAAGTATACTACAAACTTTACCAGGACAGGTCGGCATCGTCGTTGCAATCGGGCATAATGATACCCGCAAAATTATTGCCGGTATGATTGAGCCCATTGTATTATCTGAACGACGTTTTCATTACGCAACAATAATCGATCCTTCCGCAGTTATTTCACCAGACGCTCAAATCGGATATGGAACAGTGATTATGCCTAATACAACGATTAGCAGTCAAGCTAATATTGGTTCACATTGCATTATTAATAATAATAGTTCCATTGATCACGATTGTGAAATCGGCGATTTTTGCCACATCTCTCCCGGAGTTCATCTAACCGGATGCAAAAAGATTAGGGGAGGCACGTTACTGTAAACGATCATGTATGTTTTTTTCTTTTTGTATCCGTATCTCATTTTTCCGTTCAATGGAAACCATTATTATGCAGATAGTAAAGTATATTATTTTATTGGTTTTGTTTTGATTGCAGAGATATGGAAATATTTTAGTTTAGCATTCGGTTCACCACGTTCAAATAAAGGCGGTAGGCATTTTCATAGTATCACAAGGGCTGAATCTACACTTGCCTTTTTGATCGTGTTGATCGGATGTTCTTCCTTGCTGTCCCACAATATTAGCTTGATCGGGAACAAGACAGAGCATCAAGGCTTTATAGTTATGCTTGCATATGTAATATTGTTTGCCACAGCAGCTCGATTTAGCTGTTTCGAAACTCAAAAGAAAACCATTTTCATGATGATTTTCGGCTCAATATTGCCTGCGATATATGGCATACTTCAGCATTTTGGATGGAGCCTACTACCGCAAGATCATAATCCGGGATTTTATTTTGGCTCGAGAAGTTTCTCCTTGTTTGATAATCCGGACTATTTTGGCTCCTACTTGGCTCTACTTTTATTACTCACGATAACGTTCTTCCTTTCAGCCAAGGGGCGAAGACATAAGATCCTTTTTTTAATTATTCTCTGTGCGCTGTATGTAAGCCTGTTATACTCGGAAACCCGCAGTGCATGGCTGGGAAGCGTTGTCGGATTCGTCACAATTGTTTTGTTTGTTGTAGCAAGGAGACGACATCTTTGGCGCGCAACCGGACTTTTGTTAGTTACTTTCGTTCTTATTTTTGCCGTTATTAATGCATCATCGAGATTTACTTACTCCAACAGGGCAAAAACGATAGCAAACGATGCTCATAGCGTCATTACAAATCATAACAGCAACACGGCCGGCGCTTCCAGGTGGTATATCTGGAAAGCATCTTTGCCTCTCATTAAAGAGCACTTTTGGTTAGGTTCAGGCCCCAATACGTTCCGGCACGTCTTTCACCCTGGAATCGATCCGGATTATAAAAAGTACATCGGTACCGCAAAGATCTACGACGCAAATAACGATTATCTGCAAATAGCTCTAACGATGGGCGTGCCCACACTAATCGTTTATTTGTTATTTCTGTTTATGGTCCTACATTCAGGCTTCAAGAAAGCCAGGATGCTTAAAGGCGACCAACAAATTATGACCTACGGGATGCTGGCCGCTATCGTCGGGTATTTGGTGCAAGCTTTCTTTAATATTAGCGTGGTGTCTGTTGCGCCCTACTTTTGGTTGCTTCTGGGGTTTGTCTACAGCCGTTCGGTTTCGTTCGAGCCGTGCTCGATTGAACATAACCAATTAAATTAGGAGAGGTGTTTTTAAGGATGAAACGCGTATTGAGTGCAGTTCTTGCTGCAGCGACCATCATTTCGACATCTAGTGTAGCCTTTGCAGAAGATAATGTCTCCAAATCCGTGTACGGAGGGCCCCGGTGCGACAAAGGTGTAAAACTGGGGAACAAACACTGTGTACCTTTCGACGTACCGGATAACAGCCCTGTATCGTCGTCTATCGTTCATTTGGTGCAGGCCGGGCTCATGGTAGGTTATGAAGACGGATCGTTCAGACCCGACAATCCGCTCAATATGGCGGAGGCCGCCACTGTCTTGCTGCGTCTCCTTGGCATGCCGCCCAAAGAAGATACAGCGGATTGGGCAGCAGCTGCTATCGCCGATGCCGCCAAACTTGGACTCGTCCCGGTCGATACGCAAGCGGACGCGCCGTTGACACGGCTAAAAGTGGCCATTGTGCTTGCCAAAGCGCTCAAGCTGAAGCCTTCCACGGACGCATTGCCGTTTACCGATTTAAGCGGTTTGTCAGACGAAGAGAAGGGGCTCTTGGCTGCTCTCGTTAAAGCGGGGATTTTTTCGGCAGATGCCGGTAAGGAATTTGGCCCCGATACGACGATCACCCGCGGCGAGATGGCCAGTATTATTGAACGAGTTCTGGCAAAATACAAGTAACGATTCGAGCATGAGACCGGCGCCTATCGATTTGGCGCCGGTCTCATTTTTGTAAAATAGCCTCTCGTAATTATTCTCGGGTTGAATACATTGGGGGAGAAAGTATGAAAAGAAAAATCCTATTGCTTTCGTTATTAGGTGTCTTTGGCTTAACCTCCTCAACCATGGCGGATACCGGTACGGCAGTTGTGTCCCAGAGCGTTATGGGAGGGCCTTTGAGCATCAATACGGCGAACTTTACTTTAACCAGCACAACGTTGAACGGCGAAAATCAAACCGTCAGCGGATCCGCCGGTTCGGTGTGGACCGTTAAAGATCCGCGCGGCACCGGCACCGGCTGGTCGCTGACCGTTTCGGCTACGGATCTAGTAAGTGGGGCAGGAACCGTTGAGACGACGCCTCGCACAATTGCATTGGGTCAAGCCGGAATGTCCATCAGTTCCGGTACCATCACGAAAGAGACCGGGTCGGATCCGGAAAATACGCTGGTGTCGAACACGGTCACCTTAACATCATCTAACCAGACGTTTATTTCCTCTCCCGGCAACAATAAAGGCAAATATACGTTTACGCCAACCATTCAGTTTACCCTGCCGGCAAACGCCTACCGTTCGAACTATAGCGGTACGGTCGGAAGCAGCCCGCTCAATCCTTACGTATCGACTCTGACCGTTACGATTTCTTGACCCTATGCGAATTAAACTTCTAGCAGGATTCCTTCTATTAATCGCTGCTGCAATGGCGCTTCCGGCTGCGGCGATTTCGGGTGCGGAAACAAACTCAATCGGCATTTTGCCGCTGAGCGGGGACTGGTTGGTTTACAAATCGAAGCCAGGAGAGCAGATCAACGACACGGTTGTAGTTCATAATCCAACGGATCAAACTGTTACCGTCAAGCTGTATCCGGTGGATGCTTATACCACAACGCAGGGCGGTTTTGCCTTACAGAACGAGACGAGTCCGCGCAAGCAAGTCGGACAGTGGGTAGAACTTTCCGATAGTTTGGTGACGCTTAAGCCCGGGGAAAACCGCAAGGTGACCTTCCGGATGCGCGTGCCTGAGCAGCTCCTGCCAGGGGAATATGCGGGCGGGATTATCGCCGAACTACCGCCAAGATCCAGCAACGTGGTAGGCTCTGATCAAAAAAAGAACGTACAGCTGAGCATTGTAGAACGTGTCGGCGTACGGATCTACTTAACCATACCCGGAACCGTTCGCGAATCGCTGCAATTTCGTAAACCGCTAGGCGCAGCTCTGCATTATTGGAAAGGCTATGTCGATTTCACCGCAGAGCTGCTCAATGAAGGCAACATTTCCGCCAAACCGAAAGGGAGCCTGCAGATCCTGCGCAACGGGCAAGTGATTCAAACAATTCCTGTCAGTCTCGATGCGATGCTTCCGCAAGGAGCCTTTCCCATCCACGTACGATGGACGGATTACCCGCTCTGGGGAAAGTATGATGTCGTTCTCACGATCACGTATGGCGAGACGCGGGAGTTAACGGTGCAAAGCCAAACCAGCGTTATGATTATTCCTTGGACATGGATTATCGGGATTGCGGCCTTCCTTATCTTCCTGGTCGGTGCCATCTGGCTTCTTAAAGGAAGAGTGCATATCGTCATTACTCCAAAAAAATGATCGTTAGAACGCGAGACCCTGGGACCTGCATCTTTTGACCGGGGTCTTGTTCGGTTTTCGACGCAATAAAGTAAGCGTAAAAGAGGAATCGACAGTGCCAAAATATGCGAGGCTTACGGGTGCGTTTCTACTAGGGTTAACGGTTGCATGCAGCTTCATTTTTCATGGGCTTTTCTTTCAAAAAGAGCAGCACATTGCGGAAGCGATGGTGGCGTTTGCTTTTTTGCTATGGTGGTTCGGTTTTCGGCTGGAGCGCCGGCGGATCGCGCTGTTCAGCAGCTGGCTCGAGCTGTCGGTGCTGGCGATTTTGCTTCTGTATTTGCTTACTTCCTTTACGGCCCTGTTTCCTCAGGGGCACGCCAATGTCGTCCTGCAATGGGCCGGCGGACTTTTGGTTTTATATGCCATGCGCGAAGAATGCAAAATCGAGCCTCGCTGGGGGCTGTGGCTGTCATGGGTTCTTATTGCGGCAAGTTTAGGTGTAGTGTCGATCGGTCTCGCCATATATATGGGCGGACATGTCGGGCTGAACGATGCCAATAATTTGATGAGCGAAAAAAACCGGTTTGCATCGACTTTTCAATATGCAAACACGTATGCGATATACGTTTTGGCTATGTGGCTTGTTACGATCGGAGCGGCTTTTTCCGGGAAAAGTAAATGGCTGATGCTGCCTGTTGCCGGCATCGTTTGCTTCCTGTACAGCTTGACCTTTCTGCTGGCGGCTTCAAGAGGGGCGTTGTTGGCCGTGCCGGCGGCGATGATCGGGTTAGTTGTCGCCTTGCCCAGGGGCCAGCGGTTGGCAGGTGCCGCATTTTTTATAGGCACGATGACGGCGGGACTATTGACGGTGAAAGGCGCAGACGGTCATGCCTCGTCGGCGGATTGGAACGGCGCCTGGAGCTGGCTGATGGGAGGAGGGGCCGCGGGGGCGGTTATCGGGTTGGCGACTGCCGCATTGATGATTCAACAGAAAAGCCGGCGTTTGAATGTGGCGGCAGTTATCGCTGCAGGGCTGGTGGCAATGGGAGTGCTTCATTCTTCGTCTTTGAGTCAAGCAGCAATCAAACTGTCATCACAGAAGCTGCAGCGCCTAACAAATATGAGCTTGAACGAAACAAACGCTTTTCTTCGTCTAGAATTTGACCGCGACGCGCTTAAAATGATCCGCGACCATCCCGTTGTGGGGAGCGGGGGAGACGGTTGGTCGCGGATGTACCACCAATATCAGCGTTTCTATTACATTGCCAATTTGACCCATAATCATTATTTGCAAATAGCGGTAGAGCTGGGGCTTGTCGGCTTGGCGCTTTTTGTTCTGTTCTGGTGGAGCTTGGCTACTTGCTTGCGAAAAGCAGATCCTCCTTCATTGGCGCGCGTACTGGGCGTCGCCGCAATTGTTATCGGGCTTCATTCTTTCATCGATTTTGACCTGAATTTCTACTCGATGCTGCTGCTGGTCCTCATGATCGCCGGCATCGTTTCCGCCCAAATGCCGCCGCTTCGCTGGTCCACGACTCGCTTTCAAGCTCTGGGGGCTGGTGTTGCCGGATGTCTTATTCTGGCAACCATCCCACAGGCAGTGGGCGATTATTATTTGCAGGCTGGGAGTAGCGAGCTGGAGCAAGGCCAAAGTGATGAGGCAGCGGCTCATTTGGCCCGGGCAGCTGCGCTTCTTCCGCTGGATCCGCAGCCTCATGTCCAGCTGGCCAGAGCCAAAATAGGGACGAACGAGCAGCTCTCGCAATTGCTGCTCGCGCAAAGGCTGGATCCCTACAATGCGGAATGGCCGCATGAACTGTCGCTGGCACTCGGATATTACAAGAAATGGGAAGACGCGTATCGAGAGTCGGAAAAAGCATTGCGTCTGCAGCCGGCCATGCTCGATTACTACGAAAGCACGCTGGATTACGGGGTGCAGGCCGCCATCGACAGCTTCTTGAAGGGCAAAGCTTCGAAGGACGGCGAGATCGCATCGAATGCGCTCATCGTAGAACAGATGGTTCGTTATCAACAGTCGGCGAACCGGTTCAAAAACTATGTGCTTGCAACTTATCGGGACAGCTCGCCGCTGCTGGATTTGCGTGCAGGGCAAGCTCTTGCGTTAGCGGGGAACTATAGCGAAGCGATTCCTTTTTTACGACAATCGCGAAAGACTGCCACCCTCGTTCCGGAAGCGGATATTTGGCTGTTCATGACGTACCGGCAGCAGCAAGACAAGCGCGGCCAAAACGAAATAGCTTCGCGGCCTTGGATTGCTATGCTCGACTATAACCCGATTAACGGTATTTTAAACCGAAGCCGTTAAATCATTTTTAGAAGAAGGAATGATGACAGTGGCCATCTTGGTTACAGGAGGCGCAGGTTATATCGGCAGCCATACTTCTGTTCAATTGTTGAACGCAGGGTATGATATCGTCGTTATCGACAACTTATCCAACAGCAAGTTCTCTACTTTGCAACGGGTCCGGGAAATTACGGACCGCGATTTTACGTTTTATCAGGCAGATTTGCTCGATCGGGAAACTTTAAGGAACATATTTTCGAGCCATCGCATCGAAGCGGTCATTCACTTTGCCGGCTTAAAATCGGTGGGAGAATCGGCTCGAATACCGTTGCATTATTATCACAACAATATCACGGGAACTCTTAATCTATGCGAAGTTATGCAGAAGCACGGAGTCAAGAAACTGGTGTTCAGCTCGTCGGCAACCGTATACGGGGTGCCTGAGCAGGTGCCGATAACGGAGGAGGCCGCTCTCGGGGCAACGAATCCGTATGGGCGTACAAAGCTGATGCTGGAACAAATTCTTTATGATTTGTGGCTGTCGGATACGGAATGGAGCATCGCCCTGCTCCGCTATTTTAATCCGATCGGGGCTCATCCGAGCGGCAAAATCGGGGAAGATCCAAGGGGAATACCGAACAATTTAGTGCCCTACGTGAGCCAGGTGGCGGCCGGAAAATTAAAGGAGCTTTCCATCTTCGGAGGCGATTATTGCACACCCGACGGGACCGGGATCAGGGACTACATCCACGTTATGGATTTGGCCGACGGGCATCTCAAAGCTCTTGATAAGGTACTGACAGAGGCGGGGATCGAAGCTTTCAATCTCGGCACGGGCAAGGGATATAGCGTTCTCGAGGTTGTTGACGCTTTTAGAAAAGCAACAGGCAAAACAATTCCCGTTACCTACACGACCCGCAGGCCCGGCGATGTAGATGTGAGTATTGCCGCTCCCGACAAGGCGAGGGAAAAGTTGGGGTGGGTGGCAAAACGGGATATCGGCGTAATGTGCGAAGACGCCTGGCGGTGGCAAGCGAATAACTTGACTGATTAAACGCTTAGAAGGTGTGCCCAATATGAAACCATTATCTCCTCTGCAGACCCGAAGGATTATGCGGTATTTGTTAAAGGTGGCCAGCATAGAGCAGCTGGAATGGCTGCAAGGCGTGATCGAGCACTGCATTCGGCGCCGGAAAAACGCAGGTTAGCCCCAATTGACCTGTCGGCATCTTACCTTTCGTCATACGCCCAAAGAATCCGCCACTGGTTATTATCCTTGACTGCGTATACATCCTGGCGGATAGAGAAATTGCCGAATGCGCTTTGAAAATGTTGAACGACCGGGACGACAAAAACGTGAGCCAATTCGGGGACATCTTTGCTCATGCGCCACCTGGACAATTGTTTGGGCTGCCCAAGTTCAAAGCGAAAAGTGCTTACACCGAAATCTTGCATAAATACGTGGGCTCTTCTTTGAATATAAGCATCTTTGGAGAACATCTTTTGCATTTGCGGATGAAACAGCTCCCACGAGTTGCCGAAATTGCCCGCTGTTTCATATTGATAGAACCGGTTTACGGCAGCTTTGGCGGATTGTCCTTGAAAGAAAGGGGGAACGTAAAAAAATAGGATGATCATCGCTGCGAACAGGACGATGATCATTGCCGAGAGTTGCAAATATCGTTTTCTCTTTATTTTTGATGTTTTGAGCACTTGTAACCACCCGGGAACATGATGGATTTGGCCACGTTAGGAGCGCCGCCAATTGGCCGGTAAGCGCGGGCGCGACAGTAATCGCAATTGTGCGGCTGGCTGTTGCAGCCCGGAATTTTTCTCGGACATTGCGAAAAATGGTTACGAGCATATCGCCCATTCATGATGTCATTGCTGCTAATCATAAAATTACCCCTTCCCGCCGGACAACTTGGTCAATGGACGCTATTTGCTTTCTATAGCGAATATACCAACAACCGGGCTTTGATAGGGGAAAGTTGTATGAATAACCGAAAATAGCGTTTTAGCTGTCGTTATCGGTGCATCACTTATTTCTATTCTTTTTGCCCGCATAATATGCAGCGAAATTATATTCATACCACTCTTTTAACAAAGGGAAGGCGCGTTCACCGGCGCATGCAATGTTGTGTTGAATTTGAAAGGAAGGTTCTTTGTCATATGTCTTAAAGTAGTGATGAATGCAAAAATATAGCGAGTCATCAAGAGGCATAGAAAGAACGAAACACGATTGAAACTGTTTCAAAAAGGCGGGATTGATCATTCGTTGAAACAAAGGATCGCGTTGAACATCAGAATAGAAGGTGATGTTTCCCGCCTTAGAGGGTGGGAACGGCATATCGCTTATTTCCGTTAACGTGGCCGTACAGGGAAGAACGACCGGAGAAGCCGGCGTTGAGCAGTGTATGAATTGCCCGGCCGACCGGTCGACCAGAAATAAACTGACCGTAGAGCCCTCGACATGTTCTTGTATACGAAGCAAGCATTTGGAAATAGCGATTCTGCGGTCCAACAGGCGAAACTCGGCTTCCTCGGATATTTCACGCTTAGCTTGCAGCAGTTGCTTGAGGTCGAGACTGCCTGGAACAGAAGACACGTAATTCAGACGTTTTAAATTAAATTCAAGACGATTATATAAAACATTCAGATGCATCAGCTTCAACGCTCTGTCCATCGTATCTGCCTCCCGTCAACTAAACCCTTAGACCTATATCGGCAGTGAGTGCCAAGAAGGAAATAGTTCCAAAGACCTTGATTTCTTTCATTATCCCACTTTTTAACAAAAAAGAAAACATATATTTTCCCCCTTTTTTCCACAAAAAAACCCCCTTAGAATTCAAAGAAAAACCGAAGTTTTCCCATTGTCTTCCAGGAGGGCGGCAAACACCGTCTATGTATTGTTATTCCAGAGGCTTTTTTCGGTCGCGAATGATTCGTTCCAACAAAAGATTAATGAGCTCGAGATCCTCATCGGTTAAGGGAACTCCATCCCAGTGGAACTTGGCATTTTGCAAATACTGTTTCGCATTGCTTGCATCATAATCCGCAGATTCGGTTAGGCCGAGCAAGTAATCACTGGTGACTCCCAATATTTTGGAAATGGAAATTAAGGTGTCAAGGGAGGGGGTTCGGAAACCTGATTCGTAGGCTGCATATGTGCTTTTGGCAATGCCGAGTTTTTCGGACATTTCCCGGAGAGTTATTTTCTTGCTCTTCCTGGCATTTCTAAGGCGTTCAGTTATCGACACTGGTCACGCTCCTTGCCGCAAAACAATGCTGATTCCGAAGATGCAAACGCACTTCTGCTCCTCAAACATCAAATTGCACCAAATGAAAATATCATAAAAATTTTGTGTTGTCAATCGGAGGTACTACTTTCATAAAGGAACAAAGACCTACAGGCAATCGAACCTTATTGATATAGCGGAATCCCGATTTAAAAACGATCACTTGGTTCGATATGTTGTAATGAACGACTTTACATTGCAAGCAATAATACATGCGGCATCACCGTTTTTCGGTTTTTTTTATTATACTACAAAATTATTCGATTTGAATACAAAATATTGGATAATGCATAAAAAAATATCGTATTATAGCGAAATTTATTCAAATCGCAATTCCGCTTGGATGTAAGTGTCGACGCATTCCGCACCGATTGCAATATATCGGGTTCCGTGATTCGGTTCGGGCAGTGTGGAATCGAGGCACCGCGTTTCCTTATGGGGGAGGACTGATGACCTATCCGTGATCATGAGCCGGCGGCTCCGTTTATTGATTCACGGCCTTGCGTTATTTTGGTAATATAAACAATGATAATTCCGATTCCGGCAAGGAGCGTGAAGATGTGGATCATGATCGAAACTGGGCGGGCAACTACAGATACAGCGCCTCGGAGCTTCATATCCCCGAAAACGTGGAGCAAATCCAACGGTTGGTGGCTCGCAGCAGCCGAATCAAGGTGCTTGGCACGCGCCACTCGTTTAATGGGATCGCCGATTGCACCGGAAGCCTGCTCTCGCTTCAAAGGCTGAACCGAGTGCTCGCCTTGGACCAAACGCGCCATACAGTAACGGTCGAAGCCGGCATCCGGTACGGTGAGCTGTGCCAATATCTTCACAACCGCGGCTATGCGCTGCACAATTTGGCGTCGCTGCCGCACATTACCGTTGCCGGCGCATGCGCGACGGCAACGCACGGTTCCGGCGACCTGAACGGCAATCTGGCTACAGCGGTGCATTCCCTGGAGGTCGTCAAATCGGATGGGGAGTTGGCCGTGTTCTCCCGCGACCAACAGGACGGGGCAATCGCCGGAGCGGCAGTGGGACTCGGGGGATTGGGCGTCGTTACGAGGCTGACGCTGGATGTGGTCCCGGCCTTTCAGATAAGTCAGCATGTGTACGACAACTTGCCTCTGGAGCGTCTGGACGAGCATTTTGACGATATTTTCTCCAGCGCTTACAGCGTCAGTCTGTTCACGGATTGGAAGCAAGCGGCGTTCAACCAAGTGTGGCTGAAGCGGAAAGTACCCGAGCAAGGTTCGCCCGATACGGAGACCGACTTTTTCGGGGCGGCGCGAGCCGCCGCGCATCGGCACCCGGTGCCGGGTTACCCGGCTGACAATTGCAGCGAACAGATGGGCGTTCCGGGACCGTGGTACGAACGGCTGCCGCACTTTCGCATGAATTTTACCCCAAGCGCCGGAGAAGAGCTGCAAAGCGAATATTTCGTTCCTCGCCATGACGCCTATCAGGCATTGTGCGCGCTGGACCGGATACGGGAACATATATCGCCGCTCCTTTATGTTTCCGAGGTTCGCACGATTGCGGCAGATGAGCTGTGGATGAGTCCGTGTTACAAGCAAAACTCGGTCGGGATCCACTTTACGTGGAAGGCCGATTGGGGAGCAGTCCGGCAAGTGCTGCCGCTTATCGAAAAGCAGCTTGCCCCGTTCCAGGCTCGTCCGCATTGGGGCAAGCTGTTTGCCATGCCGCCTGCCCGGCTGCAATCGCTCTACGAGAAGCTGCCCGACTTCAGGCAACTGCTCGTTCGCTGCGACCCCGAAGGAAAGTTCCGCAACGACTTCTTGAATCAATATATTATGAATTGACCCATTATCGATTGAGCCAAAAAAGGCAGTCTGGAAAAGCGGCTACTTTTCCAGACTGCCTTTTTTTGCGTTACGGAGAGCTGCTGTTCAGCCAATGCTGCAGAACGACGGCATGGTTGTGCACGGGATCTTTCGCGGCGTACACGAGCGTGACGCTGGATTCCTCCGCCATTTTGCAGATCCGGTCGACGAGTCCGCTGCGGATCGGATCTTCCTTCAGTTCCTCTTCGTATTGTTCGCGAAATTGTGCAAACAGCTCCGGCTTGTGACAAAACCATTCGCGGAGTTCGGGGCTCGGGGCGATTTCTTTCATCCACTCGCCGATTGCGGCCCGTTCTTTGCTGATACCGCGCGGCCAAAGCCGGTCAACCAAGATGCGGACGCCGTCCTCGGGGACGGGCGGGTCGTAAATGCGTTTCAGCCTAATGTTCGCTCGCTTCGCTTCGTTCATCCGACTAGCAGCCTTCTTTCGCGCAGTGTGATAGCCTGACTGCGTCCATTATAACATGACAGCCATTCGAGGGCATGTCCCCCCCCCCGGCAAAGCTAAACCCAGTCCGCGTCGCCTTTGTCCGCATACAAAGTGATATGAACGTTTGTATGCAAGGATGATGGCAATGGAGTTGTCGGATCGGGCAGACCGGGCGATTGAGCGATTGCAGCATGAGCTTCTGCTCCGGCAATCGGAGGATGGGGCGTGGCGTTTCGGCGTTGAGAGCGGTCCGCTGACGGATGCTACATGATCGTAATCGTGAGAGCGCTCGGTCTGAAGGAAGACAAGCTTGTCGGGCTTTTGGCGGAACGGCTGCTAACCATGCAGCGGCATGACGGCGGGTGGAGCTTGTACCGCGATGAAGCTGACGGCAATTTGTCGTCAACGGTCGAGGCCTATTTCGCGTTGCTGTATTCGGGACATGTCGGCGCAGCGGATCCGCGCATGAGGCGGGCGAAACAATGGATTTTGCATCGCGGAGGACTCGCAAAATGCGGGCCGATGACCAAAGTCATGCTGGCGATGAACGGTCAATATCCGTGGTGCAAGCCACTTCTGCTGCCGCTGGACATGATTCGGCATCCGTCCCGTTATCCGATCCGCTTTTATCGGTTTTCGGTTTACGCGCGCGTGCATCTGGTACCGGTTTTGACGGCCGCCCATTTCCGGTACGCCTTGGTTCAGCCGGATACTCCAGATATTTCAGATCTTGTTCTTCCTGCGCGCGGTTTTGAAGCTGCCCCGGGAGGCGGGACGGCGGCGCTTGATCCGAAATCGATGCCCGATGCGCTGCGAGACGCCGAACGTTTCATGCTGGAACGAATCGAACCGGACGGGACGCTGGGCAGCTACTTCAGCTCTACCTTCCTGATGATTTACGCTTTGCTTGCTCTAGGTTACGAGAACGAGCATCCGGTTATCGCGAAGGCGGTCGACGGAATGAAGCGATTGGTTTCCCGCTCCGAAGGCGGCCCCGTATTTGTGCAAAATTTTACTTCAACCGTGTGGGATACGGCGTTAATCGGCCATGCGCTTCTGGAGTCGGGGATTTCCGCAGCAAATCCCGCCATCTTGAAAGCCGGACAATATTTGATCAGCCGGCAGCATGCCGAATGCGGAGATTGGAAAGTAAACAATCCGCTCGCGAGACCCGGCGGGTGGGGGTTCTCGGATATCAATCTGAAAATAGCCGATGTCGACGATACGTCGGCTGCCTTGAGAGTCATAAGCGCTTTGCTCGGTGCCGCGCCTCCGGATTATGCGGTGTCATATAAACGGGGATTGAACTGGTTATTGTCCATGCAGAACGATAACGGCGGCTGGGCGGCATTTGAAAAAGGTGCGAGTTCCCGGCTGCTGTCCAGGCTGCCGTTCGAAAATGCGCAGGATGCGCTGGTGGACCCGCCATCGGCGGATATTACCGGCAGAGTTCTGGAGTTTTTAGGAAACAAAGCCGGACTCCAAAGGGGAGTTCCGCTCGTCGATCGGGCGGTTTCGTGGCTGCTGCGGGCTCAGGAAAAGGACGGCTCTTGGTACGGCCGCTGGGGGATTTGTTACATGTACGGCACGTGGGCGGCAGTGACCGGATTGCGCGCCGTAGGCTTGCCGGCGGATCATCCGGCTATGCGGAAAGCGGTTCGCTGGATCAGGAGCATCCAAAACGACGACGGCGGATTCGGTGAGTCATGCCGCAGCGATGCGGTCAGGCAATACGTTCCGCTCGGGCACAGCACACCTTCCCAGACCGCCTGGGCTGCCGATGCTTTGCTGTCCGCAGGCCTTGGGGCAACGCCGGAAACGGAAAAAGCGCTGCAGCGCCTAATCGCGTTCTCGGAGCATAGCCCAAATGATTGGAAGCTTCATTATCCGACCGGCGCCGGCTTGCCTGGCGGGTTCTACATCCATTACCACAGCTACCGTTGGATTTGGCCGCTGGTGGCAATAGCCAATTTCCAAAAACAAAAACGATCGTCCAAGTAATAGCTAGCTGGGAGAAGCGAACGTGATCGTTCCGGCTCTGTTCGTCACGATCGCAGCTTTACTCGTGTTAAGCTTCGCCAGCGGCTTAATCGGCGTCGTTACCGCGGCCGTTCTGTACGGGATCGGTTTCGGCTCGGCGCAGCCGGCCCTTCAAGCGGCGACCTTGCGCCTGGCTCGCCCGGACAGAAAAGGGGTAGCCAACGCTTCCTTCATGACGGCATTCGACCTCGGAATCGGGCTCGGCTCGATTATACTCGGCTGGGTCTCACAATTCACGGGATTCCAGGTACTGTTTACGGTAAGCAGTGTCTCTGTTGCGGTGTCGCTTTTGATTTTTGCCGTCTTCGTAAAAAGGTTATTGCTGAACAATCGGGCGTTGTCCGATTGAGCGCGTCAAAAAGCCGGAGCCCGCGGTAGCAGCGGGTTCCGGCTATTAGCGTTGCATGCTGACGATTCCTTATTGGGTAACTGCTTCTACTTGTGGCTGGCTTGCTTCCTGTTTAGGTGTCAGCAGCTCTTTCTTCATAAACAGGCAGATGATAAACATTGCGATACCGAAAATGGCCCCGATCCAGAACATTTGCTGAAACGCCTCGGCGAACACCGTTTTGATCTGCAGCAAGAGGTCCGGCGATAATCCTTGCGGCAGGGCGCCATTGACGATGGCTTCCGATGTTCCCGGCGGAAACCGGTCGGACAGCGCGGAGATGCCGCTGTGAATATTTCTCGAGAGCAGGCTGCCGAAAATGCTGAAACCAAGCGTAGCTCCGAGCGATTGGAACAGCTGTACGGTCGCTATGCCGACTCCGGTATGCTCTTTGTCCACCGTTTCCTGCACGATCAGATTGTCGCTGCCGAACAGCACGCCAATGCCGAGCCCCAAAATGAAGAACGCCACTATCACGTACAATACAGTCGTATTGACGCCGATTTGCGACAGCACGATGTAGCCGGCGACGGGAAACACAAACGAGACGATAAAGAGGTACTTGTAAGCGATCTTCGTAATCAGGAAGCCGCAAACAATGCTCGCCGGGATGGCGCCGGCCATGAAAGCGAGCGACAAATAGCCGGACGCGGTAGGCGACATCCCCATCACGTTCTGGGCGAAGAAGGGGAAGCCGGACATGCCGCCCATAATGCCGAGCATCGTAACGAAGACGATCAGCGACAAGACGACGACCGAGCGCTGCTTGAATAAGCGAAGCGGAATGATCGGCTCCACGGCGGTATACTCGATCCGGATGAAAAGAACAATAAGCGCTGCCGACAATGCCAGCAAGCCGAGCACAATGGGCGATGACCACGTATAGCCGGCGACGTCGATCAGCACCGGAGCCAGCAGCAGCGAAAGCATGGAGAGAACGAGCGTGAAGGCGCCGGCCCAATCGATCGTTTTCTTCTCGGTGCTGACCTTTTCGCGCAAGCCTTTGGATACGATGAACGCCGCGATGAGACCGACCGGAATGTTGATCAGGAATATCCAATGCCAGTTCAAGTGGCTGACAAAATAGCCCCCGATCGTCGGCCCGAGCAGCTGCGGCAAAATCATCATCGGACCGACAAGGCTCTGCAGCCTGGCCCGCTGCTCGAGAGGAAACGTATCTCCGATAATGGTCATGGCCAGCGGCATGAGACCGCCGGCGCCGACGCCCTGGATGCCTCTGCCGATCAGCAGCACCGTCATGGAATCCGCGAAGCCGCATACGATCGATCCGATCATGAACATGGCGACGCAGATCAAATAAATCCGCTTGCGGCCGTACAGATCGGCCAGCTTGCCGAAGATCGGCATAAAGATCGTAATCGAAAGCATATAAATGCCCGCCACCCAGCCGAACAGCGCCAAACCGTGAAGATCGCGAATAATCGTCGGCAACGCGGTCGAGACCACCGTTTGATCCAGCTCCGAAAAGACGAGACCAAGCAGCAAACCGATCACAATGAGTGTTTTGTTGTTTTCTTCCTTTTTCATGGAATCCACCTGCACTTTACGAATATAGGTTGAGATTGGCCGCAGCTCCATCGATGCTTCACTGGGGCGATCACGTTTCAAGTATAGATTCATCTGGCAAATTCAGGATCAGGCGCAGGATTTAAATATGCTCGGTCTGGAGAAGGAGTTGCATTCCTGTTGTATGCCAATGCGCCGCCGTATGGTAAAATCAGGATGAAAACTAATGGATAAGGGGCATCGTTGTATGGGCTTGACGGATTCGATCGATATTCGGCAAATGACGAGAGAAGATGTGGAATTAGTGCATCGGGTTTTCAGCGAACATCAGATTAACAAATCGATGGACTACGTCCTGAAGTGTTGGGAAGAGAACGTAACCGGGGAGCGAATAACGCTGGCAGCGTTTTACAACGGGCAGTTTGCGGGAAGCTTGCATCTGCTGGCCACTTCTCACTATCCTTACTTTGCGGAACGCGGCATACCGGAAATCAACGATTTTAACGTGATCCCTCCGCTCAGGAAGCTTGGAATCGGCAATGCGCTCATGGAAGCCGCAGAGAATATCGCCAAACAGCAATACGGAATTGTGGGCATTGGCGTCGGGCTTTATGACAGCTACGGAAGTGTGCAGCGGTTATACGCCAAAAGAGGGTACATACCGGATGGCCGGGGGCTGATGTACAACCAACAGCCGGTAGTCCCGGGCAGCGAGACTAGGGTTGACGACGATTTGAATTTGTATTTTACCAAAACGTTTTCGTGATGCTGTTCAGGCTGCCGGAGAAAGGGGAGACCCGCACTCTTAGGTCCGCAGCGCAGCCCTACTTTCTTGGGAGGCCAAAGTATATTCGACATCAAATCGTACCGAGGAGGGCATCATTTTGAGGCGCGTCCTGCATACGCATCGCACTGCGCTGTTTTGGCGGTTTTTCGCGAACTATTTTGCGCTCATTCTCATTCCGGTCCTCGTCGCGAGCGTATTAACCAATTTTTTTGTCGTGCGGCTCATCGAGCAAGATGCGGAAAAATTAAACAATACGATCATGCAGCATTTCTCGGAGCAGACCGACGCCACCTTCGCGGCGCTCGAGACCGAAATGGTGAACATGCTGACGACCTCCAACGTCAAAACGTTTCTGAAAACGTCCGGCGATACGTCCGATATCGCCCAGCGTTTTGAATTGATCCACTCGCTGATGCAGCAAATGAACAAGCTGGACTCGGGAAGTCTCGTATACAAAGCGTTCCTGTACTTCGCAAACGAAGATCTCGTCATCGACGGCAATACGTACACCGGCAAAGACGAATATTTCCGCGAGCAATACCCGATCAAAGACGCGGATAAGCTTGCTTACTTGGCCAATTACAGAGGCAAGCAATCAATGGTTTTTACCGGGCCTCATACCGTATATGAAAAGCCGCCTTTCACTTCGGACATCGTCTCGTCTCATTCCAACATCGCCGCGCTGCTCAGCTATCCTTTCAACAGCAACAGCCCCGACGTCTATTTGGCCGTCAATGTTGACCTGGACAAAATGCGCGAGCAGCTCGGGATTCAGCAAAAATGGGTGACGGACACGATGCTGGTCGATCCGTCGGGGGCCGTCCTGATCAGGAACGGGTCGTCCGAGCTCCGGAACGACTCGTTCCTGGCGATGATCCGCTCGAGTCCGGAACATTCTCTGTTTGTAAAATCCGGTCAGAAAGCGCTTTCTTATGTCAAATCCCGGTTCAACGACTCCTGGTACTACGTGAGCGTGATCGACCTGCCTACCTTGCTCAAGCCGGCGCAAACGATCCGAGCGATCACCATCGCATTTCTGGCGCTGTTTATCGCCCTGGGCAGCCTCGTTTCCTATTATTTGAGCCGCAAGCTGTACAACCCGATCCGGGATATTAAGGCAGGGCTGGAATCGCAGCGGCTGGGCGACATGTCCGTTCCGGACGGCGGCAACGAATTTGATGTGATCAAACGGTTTTCCGGCTTGCTCATCTCCAAGAACAAAGAGCTGTCGCAGATGGTGAGCGGCATGTACCCGATCGTGCAGGAGCATTTTATTGCCAAAATATTGTGCGGCGAATACCGCGACAGCTTATCCATCGAATATTACGCCAAAGAAATCGATTTCCCGTACAAGCCGAAAACGACCGCGACCGTGCTCTGCATCGAAATCCAGTACTATGCGCCTTATACGGACCAGCTGTCGGAAACGTCCAAATCGTTCATACTGGCCGAGCTGAAGGAGAACATCCGCAAGCTGTCGCCGGCTTCGATCTGGGTATGCCAGACCAGCTCCGATCAGCTGGCGTGCGTGCTGCATCACGACGAAACGGTGCGCTGCGATCCGAAAGAGACGGCGGATGCCGTCAAAATATTGCTGCAGCAGCCTTATTACAAAGCTTCCATCGGAATCGGGAAGACGGTGCATACGGTCGCCGACCTTCATATGTCCTACAGCCATGCGCTCTCCATGCTCAAGTACAAAAGCCTGCATGCCGGAGCGGAAATTTGCGGCGAACAAAGCGTTTGGAACGAGCGCGCGTCCGGGGACAGCTTTTTGTCCGTCGGGGAAGTGAACCGGATATTCAACAGGTATAAAGCCGGCGATTACGAGAGCCTGCTCCGGTCCGTATTCGACTTGCTGGACGCCGGGATGCGGGGAAATGCGGACGCTTACCAAATGAAAAATTTGTGCTCCGACGTGCTGAACGCGTGGATTCGCGCCGTCGAGAGCGAACGAAACGATTTTGACATCACGCTGTATTCGGAGCTCTTCGCTTCCGTGGGCCGCTGCGTGACGTGGGAAGAAATGAGGCAGACGTTCCGGGACATCCACGGCGTATTGTTCCGAACGATGGAGCCGTCGGACCGGAAACGGCAGCTTACGGAGATTGTCGCCTACATTCAAAACCATTACAACGAAGAGCTGTCGATCGAACAGTTCGCCGCGCAGATGAACATGTCCGTCGGACATTTCAGCCGCACGTTCAAGGAGGAAGTGGGAGAAAAGTACGTGGAATACATCGCCAAATACCGGATGCAGAAGGCGAAGCAGTTTTTGCTCGAAACGGATATGAAGATCGACGATATTGCGGGGCAAGTCGGCTATTGGGGCAGAAATTCGTTCATCCGCAATTTTCGCCGCTACGAAGGCGTGACCCCGGCCAAGTTCCGGACGATGCATCAAACGTGAGACTTCTTTTTTTGGGAAGTCTCATTTTTTTCGTCCGGCGCGGTTTAAGCGCGCGATGCAAAAATGGCGACGCTGCGAAAACATGATGCTTTACCGCTTGCCGCGCAGCGCCGTATAGTCGAAACCGAGACGGTCGACGAACGTTTTGCGAAAACGGTTGCCAAGGGGAGAGGCTGTTGCCAATGAAGCGAAGCATGCTGAAAAAGCACAAAGCTTTATATTTGTTAATGCTGCCCGGCATTTTGTACTATATCATTTTCAAATACGTGCCGATGTACGGGGTCATCATCGCCTTTCAAAACTTCTCGATCGGGCGCGGCATTATGGGCAGCAAGTTTGTCGGCCTGAAGCACTTTGTCGATTTTTTCGTCAACACCCCGGATGCCTGGAAGCTGATCCGCAATACGGTCATGCTGAACTTGTACGACCTGCTGTTCCGTTTTCCGGCGCCGATCGTGCTCGCTTTGCTGTTTCACGAAATCCGGAGCAAACGGTTCAAGCGGTTCGTGCAAAGCGTCAGCTACATGCCGCACTTTTTGTCTACCGTCGTGATCGCCGGCATCATGGTTACCTTTTTGTCGCAGCAAACCGGAATTGTCAACCATATGCTCAGCTGGTTAGGGTTCGAACGGATCCTGTTTCTCGGCAAGCCGGAATGGTTCCGTACGATCTATATAAGCTCGGAAATTTGGCAAACCGTCGGCTGGGGGACGATTCTGTATCTTGCGGCTATTGCCGGAGTCGATCCGACGCTCTACGAGGCGGCCAAAATCGACGGAGCCAACCGGTTTCAGCAAATGCGCCACGTGACGCTGGTCGGCATGGTCCCCGTCATGATCGTGTTGTTCGTCCTTACGCTCGGCCATTTTATGGAAACCGGATTTCAAAAAATCATTTTGCTGTACAACTCGATGACATACGAAACCGCGGACGTCTTGAATACGTTCGTTTATCGCCGCGGCATATTGTCGGCCGACTTCAGCTTCGCCACGGCGGTCGGTTTGTTCCAGGCGGCAATCGGCTTCATTCTCGTCGTAACGGCGAACCGCGTCGTCAAAAAATATTCGGATACGAGTCTATGGTAAAGGAGGCGCCGCACGTTGAAAACGAGGGGAAGCTTCGGCTCGAAGCTGTTTGACGCCGTCAATATCGGCTTGATGATCGTGCTCATCGTCGTCATGACGTACCCGCTCATCTATGTGTTTTCGGCTTCTATCAGCGACAATGCGATGGTGATGAGCGGGCAAGTCGTCCTATGGCCGAGATCGGTCACGCTCGTCGCTTATGAACGGCTGCTCAGCAATCCGGACGTGTGGATCAGCTACTGGAATACGATCCGCTACACCGCCGTCCACACGCTGCTAACGCTTATCGTAACGTCCGCCATGGCGTATCCGCTGGCGAAAAAATGGCTGCCCGGCCGCAAGACGATACTGCTCATGGCGGCCTTCACGCTTCTGTTCAGCGGGGGGATGATCCCGACTTTTCTCATCGTGCAAAATTTGGGGCTGCTGAACACGATTTGGGCGATCGTCCTGCCGTCGCTCGTCAGCACGTGGCATCTGTTCATTATGCGGACATTCTTCGAGGCGCTGCCGGAAGAGCTGGAGGACGCCGCTACCATCGACGGCTGCAGCTCGCTGCAGGTGCTCATCCGGATTGTGCTGCCGCTTTCGCTGCCGGTACTCGTCTCGATCGGCTTGTTTACCGCTGTTAACCAGTGGAATTCGTTCTTCGACGCCCTGATTTATTTGAACGAGCGAAGCATGTATCCGCTGCAAATTATGGTCCGCAACATTATTATCGCCAGCTCCAACGTGCAAGGCGAAGGCAACACGGCCTATATCGAAACGCTGAAATACGCCATGATCACAATTGCGACAGTGCCGATTTTGTGCGTATATCCGTTCGTCCAAAAATATTTCGTCCAGGGCGCCATGATCGGCGGCATCAAGGGGTAGTCGTAGATTCCAACGGAATCTATCTCTATAGCTCTAATTGCAAAGTCCATTACAGGGAGGGAACGCAAGTGAGAAAAAGAACGATGGCCGTCACCCTTGCTTCGGTGATGCTTGGCGGTTTGGTCGCAGGCTGCAGCGGCAAAGGCGGGGCGCAAGACGCGAAAGGGGCGGGCGCCGGCTCGCAAAAGCCGATTACGTTTACGTGGCTCGTCTACGACCGTCCGGAAGGCAAAGTAAAGACCGACTGGGAAATTTTCAAGCAAATCGAAGCGAAAACGGGCGTCAAAATCGATTGGCAGGTCGTCAGCCAGGAAGGGTTTACGGAAAAGCGGCAAATTATGATCGCGACGAATTCGGTCACCGACATCATTCAGCCGAGCAACCAGGAAGCCCGCGAGAACGGGCCGGAGAAAGTGTTCCTGAACTTGAAAGATTATTTGAACAAAGCGCCCAATCTGAAAAAGTTTTTTGAGACGTATCCGGAGGCGAAAGCGGTGGCGACCGGCGCGGACGGAGGCATATATGACGTTCCCGTGCTCGAAGGCGACAAGGCCGGGAAAGGCTTCAACTATATTTGGATGGTGCGCAAAGATTTGATGGATAAGTACAACTTGAAGCCGCCGACCAACACGGAGGAATTTTATCAATTCCTGAAAGCTTTGAAGCAGCAGCAGCCGGACACGTTCCCGCTCAGCGTCAACACCCCGGCGACAGGCGACGTTGGGCTGTATACCGTATTCGGCAAAATGTTCACGGGCATTACGGGCTTCTTCAATCAGAGCCCGAACGGTGAGAAGTGGGAATTCGCTCCGTACAATAGCGGCTACAAGGACGCTCTCGTCTATATGAACAAGCTGTACAGCGAAAAGCTGCTCGATCCCGAGTTTTATTTGCTGACCGGAGCGCAGTGGGAAGAGCGGTTTTTGAAAGGGAAGTCGTCCGTTACGGTATTGGTGGAAAGCGGAAGTGAACCCGCTGATGGACAAAGCGAAGAAGGCCGGCGGGGCTGCGGATTTCAACCTGGACGCCATTCCCGAGTTCGCCGCAAACGGCATCAAGAGCTACCAGTTCTCGCGGGCGCTCGTCGGCAGCTCCGGCCACGCCATTTCGGCCAAAGTGAAGGACAAGGACAGAGCCGTCCAATTTCTGGACTACCTTGCCAGCGAAGAAGGCACCAACTATTTGTCGCTCGGCATTGAAGGCAAGACGTACACGATGGAAGGCGGCAAGCCGGTGTATATGAAAGAGTTCGGCGCTGCCCCTTACGTGCCGCTGCGCCGCGATTTCGGCGTATGGTACGACAACATTTCGTTCAACAACGCGTTGTCGCGGGAAGTGTGGGAGAGGGGCCTGGACGAGAAGAGCAAGGCGATCAACAAGAGCTACGAGCAGTTCATCATCCCCGCTCCGAAACCGATCGTGAAGACGACGGAAGAGCTCGATCTGGAAAAATCGAAGCTGACCCCGCTCGTCAAGTTTTTGGAGCAAAAAATTACGGAGTTCGTAACGGGCAAAACGCCGATTACCGACGCCAACTACCAGCAGTTTTTGGACCAGGCGAAAAAGCTCGGCGCCGACGAATTGCTGAACATGTACAATACGGCCTATAAGCGCACGTACGGCGCGAAATAAAGGGCAAGTTTGAAACGGAAGGAGAGCGTACGATGCGAGCCGAATCGTTCATCGTCGATACCGACGTCCACAATGCCATTGGAAAGCTGAAAGATTTGCTGCCCTATTTGCCGAAAGTATGGCATCAGCAGTGGCTCGAAAGCGGGATCGGCGTGCACGGCCAGTACTATTCGCCGGTAGGCGTGCTGCGGCAAGACGCGGTTCCCGACGGCGGCGGCGTACCCGGAAGCGATCCCCGCTTTGTGCTGAAGCATTATATGGAACCGAACGGCATCGATTATGCGATATTGACCGGCGGCGGCGAGCAAGGCATCTCGCTCCACGCCGACCCGGACTACGCGAATGCGGTCGCGTCCGCCTTCAACGATTGGCTGGCCGACAATTGGCTCGGCGTCAGCCCGAAGTTCAAAGGCTCGATTCAGATCAACCATTCCGATCCGGCCGCGGCCGCCAAAGAGATCGACAGGATGGGACAGCATCCGGCCATGGTGCAGGTCGTCATGGGCAGCGGCGCGAGGATGCCGTACGGCAACCGCTTCTATCACCCGATCTACGAAGCGGCGGAGCGCAACGGGCTGCCGGTAGCGATCCATCCGGGCACCGAGGGGAAAGGGATCGCCGGCGCCCCTACGCCTTCCGGCTATCCGACCCGCTATATGGAGTGGCACAACATTTTGCCGGCGAATTTCATGACCCATATCAACAGCCTCGTTTGCGAAGGCGTGTTCGAGAAATATCCGAAGCTGAAGTTAGTCTCGATCGAAGGCGGCATTGCCTGGCTCCCCCATTTGATGTGGAGAATGGACAAAAACTATAAAGCGCTGCGCGATTCGACGCCGTGGCTGAAGAGGCTGCCGTCGGAATATATCGTAGATCATGTGCGGGTTACGACGCAGCCGATCGAGGAGCCGGCGAAGCCCGAGCATTTGCTGCAAATTTTTCAGATGATGCATGCCGATAAGATTGCCATGTTTTCGTCGGACTATCCGCACTGGGACTTCGACAATCCGAAAGTTGTGCTGAACGGCTTGCCCCGCGAATTGAAACGGCGCATTTTGGGGCTTAACGCGGCGGAGCTGTACGGCTTCCCGATGCTGGACGAGCAGAAGGAGGCGGAACTTGCATGAGGGTCAAAGTGGCCGAACCCGATGCCTTAAGCGAAGGCGGCAAGCTCATCGTCAAGGTGAAGGAGATGGAGATCGGCCTGTTTCGGGTAGGCGGCCGTTATTATGCGTGGCGCAACGTTTGCCCGCATGCGGCGGCGCCGGTGTGCCTCGGGGCTGTAAGAGGGACCAGGCTTCCGTCCGCCGTATACGATTATCAGTACGGCATGGACAACGAGGTGCTTCGCTGTCCGTGGCACGGCTGGGAATTCGACCTGAAAAGCGGCCGACATCTCGCTGCCGGCAGTCAGGCGAAGCTGCGCGGCTTTCCGGTGGAAGCCGACGATACCGGGGTGTACGTTGTAGTGGGCGACGGGAGTTGAAGCTTCGCCTCGGAAGAAAGCGCTGGCTCGCGGCCAGCGCTTTTTAATGCTTATTGGTCATTGTCCACGTTAGCGCTGACGTCTTGTACCCGATCCGGGACAATACGCGTAATCCCCGAGATAAAAACGGTTTCGTCCGAATGAACAGCCTTTAAATCTCTTATCAGGACGCAGCCGTCGCTATCGAAGCCTTCCCAGATGCCATGCCAATCCCCGTCGTCGAACTTGATCAGCACCGGAGTGCCCGCCTCCAGGCTGCGCAGCGCGGCAACCGGCGAAGTTTGAGCAGAATTGTCGTTCATATAATCACTCCTATGAAAAGAGGAAGACCGGGTCCCCCGTCTTCCTCTATCGTTCATTAGACGCTGACAGCGTTGATTCTGTGGATCGGTATTCTCGTAATACCGGGCAATACCCGTCCCGTAGTAAAGGAAGTAAGTCGTGTGAAGAGAGCGTTACCGCGCCCGTCAAAGCCTTGAAATCTTCCGCGCCACACACCGGCAACGCCGCCGCCATCGAATTGAATGGTGACCATCGTGCCAATCGAAACTCCATTCAGGAATATAAGAGGAGATCCGTCGAAACTCATACGATTCTCACCTCCTTGGTTTTGGTTAGTATAATCTATTCTATGAATCTCGTTTTCGTACAAGACAAACATAACTCTATCAAACGCGGAAATTTAGAAGATTAAGCGAGAGATTCCAGGCTGCCCGAGAAAGGCGAGCGGAGGACGGAAAAGCGGGGCGGAGAGCGGCAAGCTTTGCGCAGCAAAACTCGCTTCGTAAGCATCAGCCTTTGCACTCGTGTTCCCGCCAAGTTTTATAATTCGAGGGAACTCGAGTTTTAAGGAAGCCGGAGACCCACATTCATAGGTCCGCAGCGCAGCCATACTTTCTTGGACAGCCTGGAGATTTTCCGCAACTTCAATGTTGTGTAACGGCCATTTAGGTGTATAATGGGATTAGGAGCAACTATGTGAATAATTTCACTAAATCATTCGCAGCGTCGATGACGGTTCTCCTCTGCTGGCGATGCAGTTACTAATTTTGAGGATGGAGGAACGTACAATGGTAGAAGCAACTATTCCGAATGCAGCTGAGCAGTCCTCCGCTGAACAACGGGTCATTAAGCCGGACGTGCTGGATCAATTGTTGCAGCCGGAAGTGCAGGAAGCGTTGACGCAGCTCGTGGAGCAACTGCCGAAGCTTGCCGAAATGATGAGCCTGCTGACGAAGACTTATGACTTGGCGCAGCAAGTCGCCTCGGACCGCGTGCTCATCCAGGACATCGTGGGGGGCTTCAAGGAAGTGGTCAAGCCGCTGGAGGAAAAGGCAAAAGGCATCGCGTCCGCTGTCATCGAAGCGAATGACCGGGCCGAACAGAGCGAAGCGACGATCGGCCTGTTCGGGATGCTGAAGCTGCTCAAAGATCCGGAGCTGCAAAGAATGCTTCGTTTCGGCCAGGCGTATCTTGACATCGTGGCCGAAAGAAAGAAGCAGTAAGATTAAGCTTGGAGAGTGGAGGGACGAACGTGAGCAAACAAATTTTGATTTTAGGCGGCGGTTATGGCGGCTTGCTGAGCGCCATTTCGGCACGCGCGCATTTATCCGTTCAAGAAGCCAGCATTACTGTCATTAACCGGGTGGCATCGCATCAAATCGTCACGGAGCTGCATCGTCTCGCTGCCGGGAACGTGTCCGAGCAAGCCGTGGCTTTGCCGCTCGACAAATTGCTGAAAGGCCAGAACATCAACGTAAAAGTCGGCTCCGTTCAAAACATCGACGTGGCCGGACGCAAAGTGTCGCTGGAGTCGGGCGAATCGTATACGTACGACGCTCTCGTCCTTGCTCTGGGCAGCGAAACGAATTTCTTCGGCATTCCGGGGCTGCAGGAGAACAGCCTGACGCTCAAATCGGTGGCGGATGCGAAAAAGATTTATGCCCATGTCGTCGAACGTATTCGCGAATACAGCAACACGAAAAATAAAGCCGACGCCACGTTCGTTATCGGCGGCGGCGGTTTGACCGGCGTGGAGCTCGTGGGCGAGCTTGCCGACGAGCTGCCGGGCATTTGCCGCACCTACGGCGTCGATTTTGCCGACGTCTCGCTTTATTTGGTTGAAGCGATGCCGACCATTTTGCCGATTTTCTCCACGGACTTGATCGAGCGTGCGACGGCGAGCCTGGAAAAGCGCGGGGTCCGGTTCTTGACCGGGTTGCCGATTACCGAGGTGAACGGCTCGACCGTAACTCTGAAAGACGGCACGACTATAAATACGAATACTTTGGTATGGACAGGCGGCGTCCAGGGCAGCTCGCTTGTAGCGAACTCCGGCGTCGAAGTGAACCGCGGCCGTGCCACCGTCAACTCGTATTTACAATCCGTTTCTCATCCCGACGTCTTTCTCGCAGGAGATTGTGCGGTCGTATTTGGACCGGAAGGCAGACCTTATCCTCCGACGGCGCAGCTCGCTTGGCAGATGGGCGAAACCAGCGGTGCCAACATTGCCGCCTATTTCCGTGGCACTCGCATGGAACAGTTCGAGCCGGTGTTCTCCGGAACGCTTGCCAGCCTTGGCCGCAAAGACGGCATCGGCTCTGTGGGCGAAAGCGGCATCGAATTGAAAGGCTTGCCGGCCTCCCTTATGAAAAAAGCGAGCAACGCCCGTTACCTTTCGCACATCAAAGGCTTGTTTGCCCTCGCCTATTAAACATCAGGAGTGTACGGCGCTGGTCCCGGCTATGCGGGATTGGCGCTGTTTTGCATAGGAAGCGATTGCAAAAGCCGGTACCACAAAAGGAGAGATGCCATTGTGAATATCGTGATTGCTCCGGATTCGTTTAAAGGGAGTTTGACGGCAAAGGAAGTCGGCTTGGCGGTCGCTGCAGGAGTTAAGCGGGCGCTGCCCGAGAGCGTTGCCACCGTCATTCCGATGGCGGACGGCGGGGAAGGCACGATGCAGTGCCTGATTGATGCGACGGGGGGCCGATTCGTCGAAGCCGTCGTCAAAAACCCTCTCGGCCGGGATATCAAGTCCGGGTTCGGCATTCTCGGGGACGGCAGCACATGCGTTATCGAAGTGGCGATGTCGTCGGGCTTGTACTTAATTGACAAGCAGGAGCGCAATCCGCTCTTGACCTCTACATACGGCTTCGGCCAGCTCATTGCGGCGGCTCTGGATCAAGGGTGCCGCAAGTTTATTCTCGGTTTGGGCGGCAGCGCGACGAACGACGGCGGCGCCGGCATGCTGCAGGCGCTCGGCGCCGATCTGCTGGACGAGGAAGGGAACCCGCTCGGCTTCGGCGGGGGACAGCTCGGCAGGCTCGCCCATATCCGCACATCCGGGCTGGATTCGCGGCTTGTGGAAAGCAGCTTTGTCGTCGCGTGCGATGTGGACAATCCGTTCGTCGGCCCGAGCGGCGCTTCGGAAGTGTTTGGTCCGCAAAAGGGTGCCAGTCCGGACATGGTGCGGGAGCTGGACGAAGGGCTGCGGCGTTTTGCCGATGTGATCGAACAGACACGCGGGATCTCGATCCACAATATGCCGGGCACCGGCGCCGCGGGCGGGTTGTCGGGCGGAATCGTGGCGTTTATGAACGGCAAGCTGGAATCGGGAGTATCGATCGTCATCCGGGAGACGGGACTGGAAGCGGCCATAGCGAAAGCCGACCTGGTCATTACCGGCGAGGGCCAGGTCGATTTCCAGACGGCGAGGGGCAAAACGCCGTGCGGAGTCGCTCATGTCGCCAGAAGCTACAATGTCCCTGTCGTCATTCTCGCCGGCTCTGTCGGCAAAGGAATTGAAAGCTTGTACGAGCACGGAGTGTCCGCCGTTCTCAGCATCGTCAACAGGCCGATGACGCTCGACGAAGCGATGGCGCAAGCGGGGCCGCTGCTGGAGCAAGCAGCCGAACAGGCGATTCGCATTTACCGAATAAAGCTATAAACGAATAGCTGCAAAAAGAAGCCGAAGGGGGCTCCATGCACCCTTCGGCTTCTTTTTCATGCGCCGTTTATCACTTTAGCAGCGAGGCGGCGTAGCCGCGGCCGTACAGCAAATCGTACTGCACCAGTTCGTAATCGTGGAGCAGCTGTTTTTGTTCGTCATTGAGGCTCAGTGACGCTACGTTATTGGCATCCACGTACAAGTTCGGACCAATGCCGGGGAGCTGCTTCCGCACGTTGTCCAGAAGCTGGTAATAAGGCGGCAGCTGCTGGCCGGTCAACTCGAACACGAGCGGGCCGAAGAAAGAGGGCGCGATCGTGCCGAGATTTTTGTCCTGGAGCGGGTAATTAGCCGCTATGAGCAGAGGCGTCTCGTGCAGAAACTGCTGTTTTTGCTCCGGCGTCGCGGCGCTCAAATGGTCGGCATACGTTTGATCCTGCAAGGCGGGGAGATGATCTCCGAAAACGACGACAATGGTCGGCCTTTTCAGCTGCTGGATCGAGTCCACCAAATATTGCACGGCTTTATCCGTCTCCTTGACGCTTTGCGCATAGCTCTCCATTTCCGTTTGGCCGCTGCCGGACAGCCCGGACACTTGAATCGTATTGGGGCCGTTCATTCCTTCCGCGATCGGCAAATGATTTTGCATCGTGACCAAGTGGACGAAATGGGGCTGATCGCCCGAATTCAGCACGTCGACGACTTGCTTCACGGCGGACATGTCGGAAATGTAACCGTTAGGGCTCAGTTTGTCCTTATATTTGATATCGTCCTGGCTGATGAACTGATCGAAGCCGAGCACGGGATAGACGCGATTGCGGTTGTAAAACGTTTTGTCGAACGGGTGCACGGCTGTCGTTTCGTACCCGCGCGATTTGAGCATACTAACCAGCGACGGGAACGAGTTCTTTTTGGCCAGTATTTGCTGGTAAGGGACGGCGCCCTCGTTCATGAACGACATGTTCAGGCCGGTCAGCGCTTCGAATTCAACATTCGACGTGCCTCCGCCGAACGTCGGCGACAAGCTGTAGCCGGTTGCATACGTATTCTGGTATTCGTGAAAATTCGCCATCGGATCTTCGCTAAACGTTATGCCGGTCAGACGGGTCGGGTCAAACAGCGATTCGTCCATCACGTAAACGATGTTCGGCTGCTCCTGCGTCCCACTGGCTGTCGCAGACGCATTTGTAGTTTGCCCGTATTTTTGCACAATTTGCGCCATCGCCGCTTCCGAATAATCGGCAGGCTGATTTTGCATCTTCGCTCCGAGATTGTCCAGGAAAGCGAGCATAAAGCCGTTTTCCAAATAGTTTTGCTGCTGATTCCAATGGTAGTCGGCCGCGCCGAGTTTCTCCAAAGGCTTGGCAAAAGCGGAGTTTTGCAAATGGGTGCAGGCGAACACGACCAGCACCGCGATCGTCAGAAACGCCGCGCGCAGCGGGAGCTTGAGCCGCTTCCGCGGGATGCGGAACGTCGCGGCGAGCGCGATGACGACGAGCAGAGCGGCGGCGATAAGAAGGCCCGGAGAAACCATATTGCGGACGATTTGAAGCATCTCTTTCATATTTTTCAATTGGTTCAAGTCCCACGGATAAATAGGCTCTCCGAGAATTCGCAGCTTATGGTATTGGCCGAAATCGAGCGCTCCGATAAGCGCCGTAAACACGATGATGGCGAAATAATAATTGTTCACGAGCGCCCCGAAGCCAAGCAAAATGCAAAACAAAATGCCGGCCGAGAGGGCATAGAGGTCTTTGTGCGCGTTCACCCAGTACAATAAGCTGATCCCGTAAGGCTTTAATGAAACATACTGAATGGATAAGGCTAACAAATTGGCGGTTAAGGCGGTCCATAACAGAGGGCCTAAAGCCCCGAGTTTTTTCACGAACCTTCCTCCTTTCTGAATTGCTCGCAAGCGAATGAAACAAGTGTAACGGCTTAACCTTAATCGCACATGAATGTTTCCTGAGCGTTGTCTGAAAGTCCGTATCCGTGTTTGTTGCTGTGGCCCTTAGTATTCCACGGAAAAGGGTCCATTATCATACTGTCTTCGCAGGGAGGTTTTTTCGATACGCAAATCCAGCTTTTGGAACAAAAGGTTCTTCCACGAAGTTCCAACAACTGTTAATATATTTTCGAAAGCGCATACAAGTTGCCGAGAGGAAGAGATGCTGTGCCTCATGTTCAATAGGATGATTTCGATCCGCTCGTTGCTATTATCCGTTTTTTTGCTGCTCATGATCTTTCCGTTGACTGTGGCCGTTATTACTTACAAGAAGGAAAATGAAATATCGCAAAAACAGGTCAGCCAATATTTGCTGCAAACCGTCGAACAGACACAAAGGGCTTTGGATGCCAATCTGGCCGAGATCGACCGCCTGACCTGGCCTTTGCTCTATCAGCAATCGCTCGATTTTTTGGACAGTCCGCTTGAATCCGCGTATCAGCTGTTTCAAGCGAACCAGAAGTTCCGGGATATGATGTACATGTACTTGTTTCGCGGCCGGCTCGACCACATCCGCGACATCTATTTAATTACCGCGAATCAGCAAGTGCTTTCGACCAACAAGCTCTTTTATTCGTTTGACCAAATCGAGTCCGGCCATTTTCGCTACATTGTGGATCAGCTGGAGAACCAGCCGCTAAAGATGAACTGGTTCAGCGACAAATGGGCGATCTTTCGTTCGCAGGAAGGGTTTCAGACCCCGATCCGGGAGTCGGTTACGGCCGTTCGCAAGCTGAATGACAGCAATACCTCGCAGCTCAGAGCATATTTGTTCGTGCAGCTCAATGACCGGTTTATTAGCGAAATCGTCGGCAACGTGCACATCGGTTCGACCGGCTCTTTCATGATTTCGGATGCGGGCGGCGACGTCATTTACCAACAGGATTCCGCCCTGTTTGAAAATCCCGCCATGAAGGAGACGATCCGCAAGCTGCACAAGCAAGGCCAAGGCATTCAGGTGGTGGATTCCAAGTGGCTGCTTGCTTACAATACGTCCTCGACAAGCGGCTGGCAAATGTCGGCCGTTGTCCCTTTGCGCGAACTGGTCGTCCCCAATCAGCGGATTTTGCAGTATTTGATCATTATCGCCGGACTCGGCACCCTGATCTTTGTCATTGTCTCCGTCCTGCTAGCCATGGCGATTTCCAGGCCGGTGATCCATTTGGCACGGTTGATGTCGACGACTTCGATCGATAATTTGCATATGCGGGAAAACGTCGGCTCCATCCGGGAAATCAGCATTTTGCAGAGGAACTTCAACCGTTTGCGCGAGCGCATTCAACAGCTTTTGCGCGATAACGAAGTGCAGCAAAAAGAAAAACGGGATGCACTGCTGCAGGCGATGCAAATGCAAATTCAGCCCCACTTCTTGTACAACACGCTGGATACGATTTATTGGATGTCCAAAGAATACGAGGCCGATTCGATCAGCAAGCTGGTCACGGCGCTGGGGCGTTTTTTCCGGTTCACGCTCCATTCCGGCCAAGAATGGACGAGCATGAAGAAGGAACTCGATCATGTGGAAAATTATTTGCAGATCCAGTCGTTCCGCTACAAGGACAAGCTGGAGTACGACATTCAAATGGACCCTTCTCTGAAAAATGCGTTGGTAATGCCGCTCATTTTGCAGCCGCTGGTGGAAAATGCGTTGGAGCACGGCATCGCCAAAATGTCCAAAGGCGGCAAAGTATCCGTTAATGTAACCAAAGAGGGAGACCGGGTCGTCTTATCCGTCTTCAATACGGGAAACGGTATCGATATCGAAAAAGCAAAGAAGCTTTTGCAGAGCCCAGATTCCAGCGAGCATTTGGGGATGCGGAACGTGGACCAACGAATCAAGATGGCGTTTGGCCCCGAATACGGCATCCGCTTTTCTCCGTCCCAGAGGGAAGGGGCGCTTGTGCTCGTCTATATTCCGTTTCGAACGGAGGTCGCAGGATGAACCGCTTCAAACTGAACACGCTCATGGCGGCGGCTTTTTCCCTCCTGGTCCTGTGGGCTGTGACAGGCTTCGTGCTGCTAAGCCGGGATATGATCGACGCTTCGACTGCGCCTAAGGCCGAAGCTGTCGTCAAAGTGCTGATCCGCACGGGAACGGAGTCTGCCGCTCTGCGGCAAATTGCCCAGCCTTTCGAGCAGGAGACGGGCATCAAGGTCCAATTTATTGAAGTAGGCCGAGACAGCTATTTTACCGCCGTCGGCACCCAGCTTTTTGCCGGCTCGAATACGTTCGATGTCGTTTTGATGCCAAGCACGTCGATCGCTCAGTTCGCATCTTCCAAAGCCATTTTGCCGCTTGATCGTTACATTGCCATGAGCGGCTCGGCTTCCGGGGAACCGGTTGACATTGACGATTTTCTATCCGTATACCGGTACAACGGGAGCATCTATGCGCTGCCGACCGATATCAGCACTCATTTTCTGTATTACCGCAGCGATTTAATTCCGAAACCGCCGGAAACGTGGGACGAGCTGTATGAGATCGCAAAAACATTTACCGCGGGCATTCATCGGAATTCGCCCACCCGCTGGGGGCTCGTCATGCCTGCCGTCGTGCCGGAGGAGCGCGAAAAAATTTTCGATTCGATTCTATGGTCGTTCGGCGGCAACATTATAGGGGACGACGGCCAGGTGCTGTTTGATTCGAAGGAATCGATTCAAAGCGGCGAATATTTGGAAAAATTGATGCGGGAGAGCGTTGTTCCCGGCGATTTGATGTCATGGGACTTTGCAAGAACCCGCGATGCGCTGATCAACGGCGATGTGGCGATGGCCGCTCCTTATTGGAATTCCGCCTATCCGATGATTGCGCAAAGCAGCTCGCCGCACAAAGACCATATCCGGATTGCGCTCATTCCCGGCGTTCGCGATGAAACCGGGCAGGTGCGCCGCATCCCGTTTCAACATGGCTGGACGCTATCCATTAATGCAAGCTCCACGAATCAGCTGGGTGCCTGGAAATTTGTCGAGTTCGCCACCGGCAAACAAGGCGGAATGATTTATGCCAGAAACGGCGGTATTCCCGCGAGACGTTCCATCTTGAGCGCTCCTGAGTTTCGCGAGAGCAGGCCGGATTTTGCCTTGATTCTGAAAAGCTTGACCATCGCGAGGAGCGAGCCGTCGCTTATTTATTATCCGGCGATGGCAGAAGTACAGGAGAATGCGCTGGCCAAAATTTTAACGTTGTTTGCCAGCCCTTCGGACGCTTTTCAAGATGCCGCAGCGGAATTGCGCAACCTGTCGGCGCATATTTCTGTGAAAGTACCGGAAAGGATGGGGAACAATCCATGAACGCATCGATTTGCCGGGCCATTATTATTGACGACGAAGCCTGGATTCGCGACGGTTTGAGCAAACATATCGGCTGGGACCGTCTCGGCATTCAATTGGTCCAAGTATTTGAAGACGGGGTCGAGGCGATCGATTATATAAGGGAAAATCCTGTGGACATTTTGTTGTCGGACATTCGTATGCCGAACATGACGGGGTTGGAGCTTGTGGCGACCATTAAAGAGCTGGCGAAAGAGCACAAGCCGCTGTCGCGCATCAAAGCCATTTTTTTGAGCGGATTCGGAGATTTCAAGTATGCGCAGGAGGCGCTGCGGCTCGGGGCGGTCGACTATTTGCTGAAGCCGTCGGATGTGGAGGAGATCGAAGCAGCGCTCGCGAAAGCAAAGGCGTTCGGGGAAGACGGGGCAGCTTCCTCGCAGGAAGAGGCAAGCGCGGACAAAATCGAGAACCGGCCTCCTATTTGATCAAAAAGGCTCTGAGCGTCATGAGTTCAAAATTTGCCGATGAACTTCATCTTTCCGAACTTGCCGAGGAATTATGCGTGACGCCGAATTATTTAAGCCGGCTGTTCCGGCAGGAGACGGGGAGATCGTTCAGCGATTACTTGTCCGATATGCGGATGGAGAAAGCGATGGAGCTGTTGAAATCGAGTACGTTGAAGATTTATCAGATCGGCGACGCGGTTGGCTATCCGAATCCCCGTTACTTTAGCGAATGGTTTCACAAGCAGACGGGAATGTCGCCGGGGGGACTATCGCAAACACCACGCCATTTGACGGATGGAAAGCGCAGGATGGTTAAAAAAGTGGAAGAAAAGATAGATTTGCCTCGTTAACCCGGATTTTCCTTTCGCTTACAATTGGTATTGAAAGCGATTCCAAAGCTCGAACAAGCGAAAGGGGAAGCAAAGTGAAACGTAAATTCGGTGTCATCATTTCGGCTTTAACCGTTACCAGCTTGATGCTGTCGGCATGCGGAGGGCAGGCGCCGGCACAGGCTCCGAGCGAGAACAAGACGCCGACCGCTCCGGCGGCAACCGAGAACAAGCCGGCTCCGGCGCCCGCAGCCAAACCGGCGGCAAGCGGCGGCAAAGTGGAAATTTTCAGCTGGTGGACAGGTGCCGGCGAAGAAGCGGGCTTGCAAGGCCTCATCAAACTGTTCAAAGAAAAACATCCCGACATCGAAGTCATCAACGCAGCGGTAGCAGGCGGAGCGGGCACTAACGCGAAAGCGGTACTCGCGAGCCGGATGCAGGGCGGAGATCCGCCATCCGCGTTCCAAGTACACGGCGGCGCCGAGCTGAATACGGGCTGGGTGGCTGCCGGCAAAGTGAGCCCGCTCAACGATTTGTACGATCAGCAGGGCTGGAAAAGCAAATTCCCGAAAGATTTGCTTGATCTGGTCAGCAAGGACGGCAATATTTACTCCGTTCCGGTCAACATTCATCGCGGCAACGTGATTTTCTACAACAAGAAAATATTCGATAATAACGGTGTGAAAGCGCCTGCGACGTTCGATGAATTTTTTGCGGCGGCAGACGCATTGAAGGCTAAAGGGGTAACGCCACTGGCGCTTGGGGATAAGGAGCCTTGGGCAGCGACGATGCTGTTTGAAAACATCCTGCTCGGCAAGCTGGGGCCAGACGACTATAACAAGCTGTGGACCGGCAATCTGGCGTTCGATGACGCCAAGGTTAAAGACGCTTTGGAAACGTTCAAGAAAACGCTGGCTTACGTCAATAAAGATCATGCCGCCCGCAACTGGCAAGATGCCGCACAGCTTGTCGCCAAAGGCGAAGCGGCGATGAACGTGATGGGGGACTGGGCGAAAGGGTACTTCACGACCGATCTGAAGCTGAAGCCGAACGAAGATTTCGGCTGGGTAACGACACCGAATACGGGCGGAGACTTCATGGTCATTACCGACACGTTCGCACTGCCCAAAGATTCCAAGGACCAGGCGAGCGCCAAAGAATGGCTGAAAGTTCTCGGCTCCGTCGAAGGGCAAGACGTGTTTAATCCGTTAAAGGGCTCGATTCCGGCCCGTATCGATGCCGACGTTTCCAAATACGACGTTTACGGCAAAGCGACAATCGAAGACTTCAAGAAAAGCAAGCTGACTCCAAGCTTGGCGCACGGTTCAGCCGCCATCGAAGGCTTCGCGACGCAAGCCAACCAAATCATCAATATTTTTGTCACGCAAGGCAACGTCGATCAAGCGTTGAAATCGCTCAAGCAAGCTGCAGAAGCGAACGGCATTAAAAAATAAGCGATAGGGTCAGATGGCGGACTCGGCATCTGACCCTATTTTCAGGGGTGTGGGTCATACATGAACGCATCACGCAGCGTCCGGAAATCGGAAAGATGGATTCCCGTCCTGATGCTGATTCCGTCTTTGGTGTTGATCGGCATTTTTGTTTACGGCTTTATCGCCTGGACCGGATTCGTATCGTTCACCGCCTGGAAGTCGATGGTGAAAAACATGAAACTCGTCGGCTTCAGCAACTATGCGCTGCTGTTTCAGGATTTTCGGTTCCAGTCCGACATGCGCAACACGCTGATGTTTACGATCATGTTTATCGCCGTAACGATGGTCATCGGCCTATTTTTGGCGCTTATGGTGGATCGCAAAGTGCGGGGGGAAACGTTTTTCCGCAATGTGTTTATTTTCCCGATGGCGCTATCGTTTATCGTCACGGGTGTCATCTGGCAGTGGATCTTAAATCCGACGACAGGTGTTAACCTTATTTTGAAGGCGCTCGGCATCGCCGATGTTCCCCAGTGGTATACAAGCACGAATATTATCCCCCGCATCCAATTAGGACAAATTGAGTTTGGCCTGCCGGTCGCCATCATAGCCGTCGCTATCGCCGCGGTCTGGCAAATGTCCGGTTTCGCCATGGCTATGTATTTGGCCGGCCTTCGCGGCATCTCCGACGATTTGCGGGAGGCGGCCAAAGTCGACGGAGCGGGCGAGTGGAAATTGATCCGCAAAGTGATCATTCCGCAGCTGAGGCCGATTTCCATGAGCTTGATTATTATTTTGGCCCATATTTCGCTCAAAATTTTCGACTTGATCTACGCGATGACCGGGCCAGGCGCCATGTTTGTGACGGATGTTCCGGGGGTGTATATGTTCGAGACGACGTTCCGGGGCAACAACTATGCCCAAGGCGCGAGCATTTCCGTCATTATGCTGCTGATGGTGTCCTTGTTTATCGTTCCTTACTTGGTCTCAAGCATGCGAAAGGAGAAGATGTGACATGACCTTGCGGCGCTTCAATCGTGCGCTTCTCTACGTCATTTTAGCCGTTCTGGCCATCGTCTATCTGATCCCCGTCTACGTGCTGCTCGTTACCAGCGTGAAAGACTTGAGCGAAGTCACTCTAGACAAAATGTGGGCTTTGCCCAGCCATCTCGACTGGTACGGATATAAAGAAGCGTTTCGCAAGCTTATCCCCAATTTGACGAACAGCTTCCTGCTGGCCGTGCCGGCCACACTGCTTTCGGCGCTGCTCGGGTCGATGAACGGGTATATTTTATCGAAATGGCCGTTCAGGGGCTCCCGCGTTTTGTTTACGTGCATGCTCTTTGGCATGTTCATTCCGTACCAAAGCATTCTCATTCCGCTCATCCAATTTTTGCAGTCGATCCGTTTGTACAACTCGATTCCCGGCCTGATTCTGGTGCATGTCGCTTACGGGCTTCCGATTTGCACGCTCATGTTCCGCAATTTTTACGTAGGAGTGCCACCGGAAGTGCTGGAAGCGGCCAAGATTGACGGCAGCGGCTTTTTCGGCATTTATCGTCATGTGATTGTGCCTTTGTCGGTGACGGGATTCGTCGTCGTCGCCATATGGCAGTTCACCAGCGTCTGGAACGAATTTTTGTTCGCCGTCACGCTTACGACGCAGAAGCAGCAGCCGATCATGGTCGCTTTGCAAAATTTGTCCGGCAGCCAAATCGTGCAATGGAACGTGCAGATGGCGGGAGCGCTGCTCGCAGCGCTGCCGACGCTCTTGATCTACGTTTCGCTCAGCCGCTTTTTCATCCGCGGGCTTCTGGCCGGCTCCATCAAAGGTTGATATACGTTAGCCGCAGGCCGCAAGGCCGGGCTCATCACAAAAGTGGAATAAATAATAGATTTACCACGTAGTGGACATACACACCGATTCGATAAGATGTATCCGTAAGCGATTTCATCCGGATTTTGCACAGCGTTATCAGAAAATTGATATTGGAGGAATGCATGGGTGAGAAAGAGCCTGCTTACCAAATCTATGGCGATGGTATCATGTTCTGCAATGCTCGCCGGACTGTGGGGCGCTCCCGTAGCCGGCACGGCATGGGCCGATGCCGCCCCGGCGCCGACGAATTTCTTCACCTCGTTCGAGGCCGGAGACGCTCAGCCGACGTGGGTCAATACGACGGAGACGGATAGTTCGGGCAATAAAATGGCTTCGGGGGTTGACGGCAACACCCCATACCCCGGAATCCCCGGCAACATTTCGAGCAAAGTCGTGCAAATAACGGCAAGAGGCGAAAATCCGCCGAACGAAATCGCGACGAATTTGACCGACTCCAACAACAACACGAAGTGGCTCGATTTCAATAAGACAAGCTGGGCGCAATTCAAGTTCGATGTGCCGAGAGCCGTCGTCAAATATGCGTTGACATCGGCGAACGACGCGCCGGGGAGGGACCCGAAAAACTGGACGCTTCAAGGTTCGAACGACGGGTCCAATTGGACTGTGCTCGATACGCGAACGAACCAATCGTTCAGCGGCCGGTTCGTCACGAACGTCTACGATTTTCAGAACGCAACGGCTTACTTGTATTATAAACTGGATATCACCTTGAATAATGGAGATAACATCATTCAGTTGGCAGAAGTGCAGCTGTCCGACGGCATCGAATTGCCGCCGCCGCCTCCGGCCGAAATGAAATCGAATATTTCGAACGGGCCGACAAGTTTGTATACGGCGAAAAACGGGGCGGGCTGGAGCGGATTAAAGGCGATGACGTTCTCGGGAACGAACCTGGTGAACGGGAGGGCCTACTCCTACAACAAAATATACGACGTCAATATCGACGTGACGCCGAATACGGAGCTTTCGTATTATTTGGCCCCGCAGTTTACGAGCACGACGGAAACCGATTATACGAGCACCTATTCGGCCGTGGATCTTGCGTTTTCGGACGGAACTTACCTGCACGATCTCGGAGCGCGTGATCAGCACGGCTTCAAGCTTGATCCGGCGGCGCAAGGGAATTCCAAAGCTCTGTATAACAATCAATGGAATTTCATCAAATCCAAAATAGGCGATGTCGCCGCAGGCAAAACAATCAAGCGCATCCTCTTAGCCTACGATAACCCCTCCGCTGCAGCAGGCACTTCCTTCAAAACCACCGTAGACGACATTAAAATTGACGGGAATCCGGCCCCGAGAGCATATTCGAGACTTTCCGATTATGCCGACATTTTGCGGGGCACTCAATCGAACGGCGCTTTCTCCAGAGGGAATAACGTCCCGGCCGTAGCCGTGCCGCACGGATTCAACTTCTGGACGCCGATGACCGACGCGGGTTCCAGCTCATGGATCTATACGTATAACGAAAAAAATACCGCAAACAATCTTCCCGCGATCCAGGCATTTGCCTTGAATCACGAGCCGAGCCCGTGGATGGGAGACCGCCAGACGTTTCAGGTGATGCCGTCGAACACGGCGGGAGTCCCCAGCGCGAACCGTACGGATCGTCAGTTGGAATTCAAGCATGCCAATGAAATCGCCAAACCGTACTACTACGGCGTCACTTTCGAAAACGGCATGAAAACGGAGTTCGTTCCTACGGATCACGCCGCCATGTTCAGATTTACGTTTACGGGCAATGAGTCCAATCTGATCTTTGACAATCAAAGCAACAGCGGCGGCATTACATTGAACGCCGACGGTTCCATCCAAGGGTATTCCGACCAGAAGAGCGGCAACTCCAACGGCGCTACGCGCATGTTCTTCTATGCGACCTTCGACAAACCGGCAACCGCCGGCGGAAATCCGTCCAAAAACGGCGGCGGGTCCAACGTATCGCGGTATTACAAGTTTGATACGACCGCAGACAAAACGGTAACGATGAAAATCGCAACATCTTTGATCGGCGTAGACCAAGCGAAGAAAAATTTGGACTTGGAAATTTCGCCGGCCGATACTTTCGAAACGATCAAAGAGAAGGCCCAAACCAAGTGGGATCAGGTGCTTGGCACCATACAAGTGGAGGGGGCGACAGAGGATCAGCTTGTTACGTTGTACTCGAATATGTATCGGCTGTTCTTATGGCCGAACTCGGCGTTCGAAAATGCAGGCACAATCGAGGCTCCGGTTTATAAGCATGCGGATCAGACCCCGCTGACGACTTGCTCGACAAGCACGGCAGTCCAGACGTGCGCGAAAATTGTAGACGGGAAATCTTACGTGAACAACGGCTTCTGGGATACGTACCGGACGACCTGGCCGGCATACAGCTTGCTCACTCCCGCTATGGCCGGCGAATTGATCGACGGGTTCGTGCAGCAGTATAAAGACGGCGGCTGGATCTCCAGATGGTCTTCGCCGGGATATGCGAACATTATGGTGGGAACGAGCGCTGACGTCGCATTTGCGGATGCTTATCTCAAAGGCGTCACCAATTTTGATGTCAAAAGCTTTTATCAGGCGGCGATCAAAGACGCGTCGGTAAACCCGCCGAACGCCAACGTCGGCCGCAAAGGCATGAACACGTCCGTTTTTAACGGATACACGAGCTATAACGGTTTAGGCGAAGCGATGTCATGGGCGATGGACGGATATATCAACGACTTCGGCATCGCCAACTTGGCCAAGGCGCTTGCAGACAAAAACGACAGCACTGACCCTTACAACGCCAACTACAGGAACGATTACCAATATTACATCAACCGTGCGCAAAACTACGTCAATATGTTCAATCCGAATATCGGGTTCTTTAACGGCAAAGATTCGAACGGCGCATGGCGCAATTCACCCGGCAATTTCAATCCTCTCGACTGGGGCGGCGGCTCCGGCGATTATACGGAAACAAACGCCTGGAACATGGCGTTCCACGCGCCGCAGGACGGGCAAGGATTGGCCAATTTGTACGGAGGAAAAGAGAAGCTGGCGCAAAAGCTCGACCAATTTTTCAGCACGCCGGAAACGGCGCAGCACCCGGGAACGTACGGCGGCTTGATCCATGAAATGAGAGAAGCAAGAGACGTCAGAATGGGGAATTACGGGCACAGCAACCAGCCGTCCCATCACATCATTTATATGTACGATTATGCCGGCAAGCCTTCCAAGACGCAGGCGCTCGTGCGCGAAGCTTTAACCAGACTTTACGTCGGCAGCGAAATCGGCCAAGGCTACTCGGGAGACGAAGATAACGGCGAAATGTCCGCGTGGTACGTCTTCAGCTCGTTAGGCTTCTATCCGCTGCAAATGGGCAGTCCGGAATATGCGATCGGCGCGCCTTTGTTCAAGAAAGCGACGATTAACCTTGAGAACGGAAAGAAGATCGTCATCAACGCCCCGAACAACAGCATGGACAATAAATATGTGCAAAGCCTGAAAGTCAACGGCATCGGTTACAGCAAAACCTACATCAGCCATGCCGATCTTGCGGGCGGAGCCGTTTTGGATTTCGATATGGGACCGAATCCTTCCACATGGGGAAGCGGCAGCAGCGATGCGCCGATCTCCATTACGCAAGGTACCGACGTGCCGCGGCCATATCGGGACAGAACCGATAAACTGATCGCGCAAGGCGCAGGGAAAGTGACGGATAGCGAAGGAACCGCCGCGGCCACTCTTAACAGCTTATTTGATAATAACTCGGGCACAACGGCTACAATCAACAGCGCCGCTCCTTGGATCCAATATGAATTCACCAAGGGGAGGGAAAAGGTGAGCATGTATACGCTAACCTCGTCTTCGGGTAGCTCTAATGCCGATCCGAAGAGCTGGGTGGTGAAAGGCTCTAACGACGGCAAGAGCTGGACGATGCTGGATACGAGAAGCAACGAAACGTTCCCTTGGCGCCAGCAGACCAGAGCATTCGCAATCAATAGCGACGCCGAATACTCAATGTATAGACTGGAAATTACCGCGAATGGGGGAGGAACCTCCACCTCGTTAGCGGAAGTGGAATTCCTCGGTTCCGATATCAGCGATCAGGACTCTGTTGCCAAAGCGATCGCCGCGCTTGATTTGGGCAATACGAACAATGTAACGGTAGCGGTAGCTTTGCCTTCCGCAGGAGTGGCGGGAACTACGATCGCATGGAGCAGCTCCGATACAACTGTTCTTAGCAATGCCGGCAAAGTGGTGGCACGCCCGCGTGCAGGCGATCCCGATAAGGCAGTCACGCTGACGGCAACCGTGGCCAAAGGCGCCGTATCTCAATCTAAAACGTTTACCGTTATCGTCAAAGCGTTAACCAAGTTCGAACCGCCATATGCGGCTGGCACAGATTTCGCCAGCGGTTTTGAACCGGGCGATCTTGCGCCCGATTGGAGCAACTCCAGAATAGCTTCCAAAAATGTAACCGAATTTTGCTGCAGCATCGGCGGCATGGAATCCAAACCCGGAGTGGTGGATTATGACAAAACCAACGCATTGCTCTATTCCGGTAACGCCGCCGATCCGTCGGAAAACTATTCTTACAATCAATTATTCAATGTTGCCTTTGATATTAAGCCTTCAACGGTATTGTCGTACAAAATATTCCCTGAAGGACCGAACGCCTTATCGAGTACATCGACAATCAGGAAGACCAGCGCCTATATTGCAGTCGATTTGTTGTTCACGGACGGAACGTATTTGCATGATTTGAATGCATTGGATCAAAACAGCATCAGACTGAATCCGCTGGCTCAAGGTCAAGGCGGCAAAATTCAGTTGGATGCGTGGAACACGGTTTCGGCCCAAATTGGCAAAGTCGCTGCCGGGAAAATTGTCGACAAAATCCTCATTTCCTTTAATGCGACTGGGCAAAGCGGTTATTTCCGCGGTTACGTCGACGATATCAACATCAGGCATGATGAAAGTCTTCCGGATACGAACCCGCCTGTCACAACGGCAAGCGTGACTCCGGCTGCGCCGGACGGAACGAACGGCTGGTATGTGCACCCGGTGACCGTCAGTCTCCAGGCGGCTGACAATGAATCCGGCGTGGCTGCAACGGAGTACAGCCTGGATGGAGGGACAACATGGCAAAGCTATACGGGAGCAGTAACCGTCAGTCAGGACGGCAAATATACATTGAGCTACCGTTCGACTGACAACACCGGAAATGTGGAGGCCGCGAAGACCGTCAGCTTCAATCTGGATGCGACTGCGCCGACAATTACCGTTACCGGAGTCGTGTACGGAACGCTTAGCGACGCCGGGGATATGACGCCAATCGTTACGGTGAACGATAACTTGTCCGGGGTTGACAGCGGCAAGACGACGGTAACGCTGGATGTGTACGGGCTGCAGCAAGGGACGACAATTCCGCTGTATACGCTGCCGCTCGGTTCGCATACGTTGGTCGTAACGTCAAGCGATCAGGCGGGGAACGTGGGCAGCAAGACGGTAATTTTCCAGACAACGGCAAGCATCGAATCCTTGAAGGCATTGGTAACGCGCTTTGCGGGTGCCGGTTGGATCGATAATGCGGGTATAGCGCGCAGCTTGCAAGCTAAACTGGCAGCGAACAATGTGGCCGATTTTGTGAACGAAGTGAAGGCGCAAAGCGGAAAACATATTTCAAGCCAAGCGGCAAACTATCTGCTTCGGGATGCCCAGTACTTGTTGGCCCAACACTGATCGATCCCCTGCTTTTGGTTCCGCCCAATAACGGTAAAACGGAGCTGCGCGAGCAATGCGCATGCTCCGTTTTTTCGTTCCTGTTTGTTTTAAATTATTATAAATCAGTATAGGGAACAGGGAATATTATCAAATTACATTGACATTGAAAACGCTTAGAATTATATTCGTTTTGTATTAATATAAAACAATTCACATATTTATCTAAGGACTGCATTTTTGCCAAACCATCATCCGCAAAGGAGCTGTTATCACGTGTCATCCGTAAAAAAAGCAACGATGATTCTGGACAAAGATTACCGCATTTCAGCGATCGATCGGCGCATTTACGGTTCTTTCATCGAGCATTTGGGTCGGGCGGTGTACGAAGGCATCTATGAGCCGGGCCATCCGTCCGCCGACGAGCAAGGGTTCCGCACAGACGTGATCGATCTGGTCAAGGAGCTGAACGTTCCGCTCGTGCGGTACCCCGGAGGCAACTTTGTGTCCGGCTACAACTGGGAGGACGGCATCGGGCCGAAGCAAAGCCGGCCGCGGCGGCTGGAGCTCGCTTGGCGGACGATCGAAACGAACGAAGTGGGCACGAACGAATTCGCCGCTTGGGCGAGAAAGGCCGGCGCCGAAGTGAACATGGCGGTCAACCTCGGGACGCGCGGCGTCGATGCCGCGAGAAATCTCGTCGAGTATTGCAATCACCCGGCTGGAACGTACTGGAGCGATCTGCGCGCCTCACACGGGTATAAGGAACCGCACAAGTTCAAGACGTGGTGCCTCGGCAACGAAATGGACGGCCCGTGGCAAATCGGCCATAAGACGGCCGCCGAATACGGGCGCATCGCCACGGAAGGCGGCCAGGGTGATGAATGGGTCGACCGACGATCGAGCTCGTCGCCTGCGGCAGCTCGAGCAGCTCCATGAACACGTTCGCCGACTGGGAGGCGACGGTGCTCGACCATACATACGATCATGTGGAGTATATTTCGCTGCATACGTATTACGGCAACCGCGACGGCGATACGGCCAATTTTGTCGCCAGATCGCTGGACATGGACCATTTTATCCGCTCCGTCGCCGCTATTTGCGATTACATGAAAGCGAAAAAACGGAGCCGCAAAACGATCCATCTGTCGTTCGACGAATGGAACGTATGGTATCACTCCAACGAAGCGGACCGCAAGCGCGAGCCTTGGCAAATCGCCCCGCCGCAGCTGGAAGACGTATATACGTTCGAAGATGCGATTGTCGTCGGCTGCATGCTGATAACGCTGCTGCGGCATGCCGACCGCGTCAAAATCGCCTGCCTCGCGCAGCTCGTCAACGTCATTGCGCCGATCATGACGGCGAAGGGCGGGGAAGCTTGGCGGCAAACGATTTTTTACCCGTATATGCACGCGTCCGTGTACGGCAGAGGCGTGGCGCTGAACCCGGTCATTTCGTCCCCGAAATACGACAGCAAAGATTTTACGGACGTCCCTTATTTGGAAGCGATCGGCGTTTATAACGAAGAGGACGAAGAGCTGACCATCTTCGCGGTCAACCGCGATCTGGAGCAGCCGCTGCTGCTGGAGTGCGACATGCGCCATTTTGCCGGCTATAAGGTAGTCGAGCATCTGGTGCTGGAGCACGGCGATCCGAAGGCGGCCAACACGGCGGACGATCCGAACCGCGTAGTCCCGCACAGCAGAGGGGATGCGGAGGCGAGAGACGGCATCGTATCGGCGCGGCTTCCGAAGTTTTCCTGGAACGTCATCCGCCTGAAAAAATAAATCGACTCTTCGGCTAAGAGGGAAGGGCTTCGAGGGAACAACTATTAGTACCGCGGACGTCGCGACAGGGGCGACCGTGCCTGCATAAGGAAACAGATTGCAGCCTGCGTCTTGCCGATGGATTTGGTTGTTCAACTATGATAACTTATAAAGAAACACATGCACGAGAGGACACAGAAGATGTTCAATTTTGAACAACTTGCCGTCGAAACATCGTTGATTCGCCTCGAACCACATACGCCTTTGGCTAAAATAACGGATTGTTTCCAGCATCATCGTTTTGCTGTCGTTGAAAGCGACCTCGTCTATGTAATCGCCCGTACGGAGCAGGCGCGGCTGAGCTCATCCGATGCGGATATGACTGCAGAGGCGTGGCTTCGTCTAAACGATTGGCCTTCGTCCGCCGTATGCGGGTGGGATCGGCTTGCGGAGCTAAGCGACGCGGATTGGGGGCGGCCTGTCGTCATTCGCGAACAGCCGGACGCTATCGCCGGCATCGTCACGCCGGAAGCGATGATCCGCTGCCTGCTAAGCGAGAAGAAGCAGCTCACTTCTTATTTGGATACGCTGGTGGAAACGGTGAACGACGCCGTAACGGTTGTGGACCGCGAAGGCCGCGTCATCTATTGGAACAAGACGGCGGAGCAAGTGTACGGCATCGGCAAGGAGCAAATCGTCGGCAGGAAGATCGGGGAGCATTTTGCCAGCGAGCGGGTTATGCTGCATAAAATTTTGGACGAAGGGCGCACGGTCCGGCAAGCGTACCATCAGCCCGCTCCGAATACCCATGTGCTGATCAGCGCCTCGCCGATCACCGACAACAACCGGATCATCGGCGGCGTCGCCACCGAACAGGATATTACCCGGATCGTCCGTCTGAACGAAGAGCTGTACGCCGCGGCCCGCCGAGATCTGGGCAGGACGAGCCGTTTTCCTCCATTATCGGCATGGGGGTCGCCTTCAAGCAATCTTTGGAGGTCGCCCGCAAATTCGCCGATTTCAGTACGCCCGTGCTGCTGATCGGGGAGACGGGGTCCGGCAAAGAGATGATCGCCCAGGCGATCCATTTCAGCGGCAAGCGGCAAAACGGTCCCTTCCTGTCTCTGCATTGCGGGGCGATTCCCGGAGGGCTGCTGGAGAGCGAGCTGTTCGGGTATTCGGGAGGAGCGTTCAGCAGCGGGGAAGGAGAAGACCTCGGGAAGGCGGGAAAGCTGGAGCTCGCGGACGGCGGAACGTTGTTTATTGAGGAAATCGGACTGATGCCGCCGGATATTCAGCTGAAGCTGCTGCATTATTTGAAGCATAAGTCGTTTCATCGCACCGGCGCGAACGAGCCCATTTCCTCGGACGTCAGAATCATTGCCGCGGCGCAGTCTTCGCTTTTGCCGGTCATGGAGCAAGGGCTTTTCCTCGAAGAGCTGTTTTATCAGCTGTACGCGATGAGCATCGAAATCCCGCCGCTGCGCGAACGCGCGGAAGATATTCCCGAATTCGTGCAGGCGTTTATCCGCGAATTTTGCGACCGGTACCATAAACCGATGCCGCGTATTGATCCGGATGCGATGACGGCTTTCATGAATTACGACTGGCCGGGGAACGTCAGGGAGCTCCGCAACGTCATCGAGCGCACCGTCATTTTGTGCGACGGCGATACGATCGCGCTCGGCCATTTGCCTCCGGGCGTAGCTGCGGCCGCTGCGGGCGATAACGAAGGCGACGAGGAAGAGGGCACGCTGAAGCTGCGTTCCTTCAATCAGAAGGAGGACGCCATCATTCTCGAGGCGCTGCGCAAAGCGTACGGCAACAAAAGCGCCGCGGCCAAGCTGCTAGGCATTTCCAGGGGAACGCTCTATAAAAAAATGAAAGAGTACGACATCGACGTTTAAGATGCGCTATGTTAGCGCCCCGCCTGATCGGGTTTCCGACAGACGGGGCGTTTTTTATTTTGCAGGGTATATACAAAATGTGTTCTCGATTGTATAATTTAGTCGTACAATATACAAAAGTGTTCATGGAATGAACAATACTGCACCCCGAATATGACGGAGGCATCAAGATGGAAACATTGATGAGAAACGTGTTCCAGTCTCTGGGCAAAAATGCCGCCGCGCACAAGCTGGCGAAAAGGTACGGCTTGCGCTTCGGAGCCGGCCGGTTCGTCGCGGGCGAGACGATCCGGCAAGCGATAGAGGCGGTGCGGACGCTGAACGCCGACGGCAGAATCGCGACGCTCGACCATCTGGGCGAGTTCGTGAGCAGCGAAGCGGAGGCGAGAGAAGCGGCAGAGATGTGTATCAAAACATTGGAAGCGATTGCAGAGGCCGGGGTAAACGCCAACCTGTCGCTGAAAATGACTTCGCTCGGGCTCGACATCAGCAAGGAGCTGTGTATGCAGCATATGCGCTCTATTTTGGCTTGTGCGAAGTCCCGCGGCAATTTCGTCCGCATCGATATGGAGGACTATTCCCACTGCCAGGTTACGCTGGACATACTCCGCGAGCTGCGCCAGGAATACGATAACGTTGGAACCGTCATCCAGGCGTATTTGTACCGTTCGGAACAAGACATCCGCGACTTGAACGACATTCGCGCCAACTTGCGCCTGGTGAAAGGGGCGTACAAGGAGCCTGCGGAAGTCGCTTTCCCGGACAAAGCGGATGTGGACGCCAACTACAAAAAGCTGATCAAGCTGCATCTGGACAATGGAAACTACACGGCGATCGCCAGTCACGACGAGCAGATCATCGAGGACGCCAAGCGGTATATTCGCGAGCGCGGCATTCCTGGCGACCGCTTCGAATTTCAGATGCTGTACGGCATCCGCGAAGATTTGCAGCGCCGGCTCGTGCAGGAAGGATACAAAGTCCGCGTGTACGTCCCTTACGGCGTCGACTGGTTCGGCTATTTCATGAGACGTTTGGCCGAACGCCCCGCCAACGTATGGTTTGTGCTCAAAAATTTGTTCAAGTAGAGGAGACGTGATAGAAGATGATGACAACGACAGTAGGCCCGTTCAAAAACGAACCGTTCACCGATTTCACAAAGGAAGAAAACAAACAGGCGATGCAAGCGGCAATAGCCAAAGTAAAACAGGAGCTGGGCCGCGACTATCCGCTTCATATCGGCGCCGAAAAAATCGTGACGGATGCCAAAATCGTCTCCATCAACCCGGGCAACACCGGCGAAGTGATTGGCAACATGAGCAAAGCGACGCAGCAGCTGGCGGAACAAGCGATGCAAGAGGCGCTGAAGACGTTCGAAACGTGGAAAAAGGTGCCGGCAACAGAGCGCGCCGAATACTTGTTGAAAGCAGCGGAGCTGATGCGCCGGCGCAAGCATGAATTTTCCGCATGGATGGTGCTGGAAGCGGGGAAAAACTGGGCCGAGGCGGATGCGGATACGGCGGAAGCGATCGACTTTATGGAGTTTTACGCCAGGGAAATGATCCGCCTGAGCGAGACGAACGTTCATCAGCCGCTGACGAAAATCGCCGGCGAGGACAACCGTCTGACCTACATTCCGCTCGGCGTCGGGGTCGTTATTCCGCCGTGGAATTTTCCGCTGGCGATTTGTGTCGGCATGACGACGGCAGCCGTTGTATCCGGCAACACCGTAGTGCTGAAGCCGGCTTCCACAACGCCTGTAATCGCTTATCAATTCGTGGCGCTCATGGAGGAAATCGGGCTTCCCGCCGGCGTCATCAACTTCGTCCCCGGTAGCGGCGCGGAAATCGGCGACTATTTGACGGCGCATCCGAAGACGCGGTTCATCAGCTTCACCGGCTCGAAAGAAGTCGGCCTGCGCATAAACCGGCTCGCGGCAGAAACCGCTCCGGGACAAATTTGGATCAAGCGCGTAGTCGCGGAAATGGGCGGCAAGGACGGCATCGTCGTCGACGAGACGGCCGATCTCGACGCTGCCGCGGCGGCGATCGTCGCTTCGGCATTCGGCTTCCAAGGGCAAAAATGCTCGGCCGGTTCGCGGGCGATCGTGGTGGAGCCCGTGTACGACGAATTGGTGAGCAAAGTCGCCGCGCTTACGCAAAAGCTGGAGATCGGGCTGCCCGAGCACAATTATGCCGTCGGGCCGGTCATTGACAAAAACTCGTACGACAAAATTTTGGAGTACATCGAAATCGGCAAAGGCGAAGGACGGCTCGTTGCCGGCGGAGCGAAGGCCGGCGGCGACGGCTATTACATCCAGCCGACGGTATTCGCCGACGTGGACGGCAAAGCCCGCATCATGCAGGAAGAAATTTTCGGGCCGGTGCTGGCGATGGCGAAAGCCAAAGATTGGCGGGAAGCGATTGCGATGTACAACGATACGGAGTTCGGGTTGACCGGTTCCTTCTTCTCTTCGGACGAAGACCGGATCGCAGCTGCGCTGGAGGAAATGCATTGCGGCAATCTGTATGTGAACCGGAAGTGCACGGGAGCGCTTGTCGGGGTTCATCCGTTCGGCGGATTCAACATGTCCGGCACGGATTCGAAAGCCGGCGGCCACGACTACTTGCTGCTCTTTACCCAAGCGAAAGCTACGTCCAGAAAGGTCAGGTAATCCATCATGGCGACGAGCGGCAACGTGCGGACCGAGAAAGATTTTCTGGGCGAGAAAGAAGTGCCGTCGCATGCGTACTATGGCATTCAAACTTTGCGGGCGGTTGAAAATTTCCCGATTACCGGCTACCGGATTCGCGAGGAATTGATCGTTGCTTTGGCGATGGTGAAGAAGGCTGCCGCTTTGGCCAACATGGAAGTAAAGCAGCTGAATCCGCGTCTCGCAGGCGTGATCGTCAAGGCGGCCGAAGAGATTGTCGCCGGCAAATGGCACGATCAGTTTATCGTCGACCCGATCCAGGGCGGAGCGGGCACGTCGCTCAACATGAACGCCAACGAGGTGATCGCCAACCGCGCGCTGGAGCTGCTGGGAGAGGCGAAGGGCGACTATTTCCTGCTGAGCCCGAATTCGCACGTAAACAAAGCTCAGTCTACGAACGATGCGTTTCCTACAGCGGTGCATATCGCCTCGCTCATGCTGATCGATAAGCTGCTCATCGCGATGGAAGCTTTGCTCGAGTCGTTCCGGGCCAAGGCGCAGCAGTTCGACCACGTCATCAAAATGGGCCGGACGCATTTGCAGGATGCGGTGCCGATCCGGCTCGGCCAGGAATTTGCCGCTTACGGCAAAGCGCTGGAGCGGGACATCAAGCGGATCCGGCAAACGAAGGAGCATCTGTACGAGGTCAACATGGGAGCGACGGCGGTGGGGACCGGCCTCAACGCCGATCCCCGCTACATCCGCAAGGCGGTGGAGCGCTTGGCCGAGATCAGCGGGTACCCGCTGCGCAGCGCGGAACATATGGTCGACGCCACGCAAAACACGGACGCCTACACCGAAGTGTCGGCTGCCCTGAAAATTTGCATGATCAACATGTCCAAAGTAGCGAACGATCTACGCCTGCTCGCTTCCGGTCCGCGCGCGGGACTGGGAGAAATCAGCCTGCCGTCGCGTCAGCCGGGTTCGTCGATCATGCCGGGCAAAGTCAATCCGGTTATGTGCGAAGTCGTGAACCAGGTGGCGTTTCAAGTGATCGGCAACGATCACACCATTTGTCTCGCGTCCGAAGCGGGGCAGCTGGAGCTCAACGTGATGGAGCCGGTGCTCGTATTCAATTTGCTGCAGTCGCTGAGCATGATGACGAACGTGTTCCAAGTGTTCCGAACGCATTGCTTGGACGGGATCGAAGCGAACGTCGAAACATGCCGGACCAATGTGGAGCAAAGCGTCGGAATCATCACCGCCCTCAATCCGCATCTCGGCTACGAAACGGCGGCGAGAATCGCCCGTGAGGCGATCACCACCGGCAAGTCCGTCCGCGAATTGTGCCTGCTTTATCAGGTGTTGACGGAGGACGAGCTCGATCTTATTCTCGATCCTTATGAAATGACCAAGCCGGGCATCGCCGGCGCAAGTTTGTTGATCAAGCAATGATTGTTACCAAAATAGACCTTATTCCGCCTGCCGGAATAAGGTCTATTTTGAATTTATAGATTTTTCAACCTTTTCTGTTGACGAATTGGAAAATAAAGCTTTACAATATAATAAATAACCAATTGTCAATTAATTCCACACGAAGCTGCCTCTTTCATTACGGACTCGTTCCGCATTCCCTTCAAGCACAATATGTTTAACAAAAATTCTGAATGCGCTTACATCCACTAATTTCATTTCTATTTCAGCGGCATCTGTTAATTGAGGGGGACCGACAGCAAAGTGAAAGACGTGTTACTGGAAATCCGGGATCTCCAGACACATTTCTTGACGGATCGCGGCGAAGTACCCGCCGTCGACGGCGTCGACTTATACATACGGAAAGGCGAAATTTTGGGCGTCGTCGGGGAATCGGGCTGCGGCAAAAGCGTTACGTCGCTCTCGATCATGAAGCTCATCCCTCAGCCTCCCGGCAAAATTGCCGGCGGCTCTATTCGTTATAAAGACGAGGAGCTGACGACGGCCAAAGAAAAACGGATGAAAATGCTTCGCGGCAACGAAATTTCGATGATCTTTCAAGAGCCGATGACTTCCCTCAACCCGCTGCTGACAGTGGGGGAGCAGATCGGGGAGGCGTACCGCCTTCATCGCAAAGCAAGCCGCAAGCACACGCGGCTGTACACGATCGACATGCTCAACCGAGTCGGGATTCCCCGTCCCGAACAGATTGTGGACGAATATCCGCACCGCTTGTCGGGAGGGATGCGGCAGCGCGTCATGATCGCGATCGCCTTATGCTGCGAGCCCGAGCTGCTCATCGCCGACGAGCCGACGACGGCGCTCGACGTGACGATTCAAGCCCAAATTCTCGATCTGATGAAGAAGCTCAATCGGGAGACGGGAACGGCCATTATGCTCATCACGCACGACCTTGGCGTCGTAGCCGAAATGTGCAGCCGCGTTGCGGTCATGTATGCGGGCAAAGTGGTGGAGGAAGGGCCGGTGAAGGACATTTTCCGGGATCCGCGTCATCCGTATACGAAAGGGCTCATTCGCTCCATCCCGAGGATGGACATCGAGCAAAAGCAACTGTATTCCATACCCGGCAACGTTCCTTCGCCCGGTTCGATTACGCAAGGATGCCGGTTTGCCCCGAGATGCGAGCATGCCATGGACAAATGCCATGAGTTGATGCCGGAATTGAAGCTGGCCGATTACGATCACAGGTCGCGGTGCTGGCTGGAGCAAGGAGACGCTGAGGGATGACGAAGCATGTGCTGGAAGTCGAACATTTGAAGACGTATTTTCCGATCCGTACCGGGTTTTGGCAGCGCGTAACAGGCTATGTCAAGGCGGTCGACGACGTCAGCTTCAGCGTTCGCGAGGGCGAGACGTTCGGGATTGTCGGCGAAAGCGGCTGCGGCAAATCGACGGCGGGAAGATCGATTTTGAGGCTGATCGAGCCGACCGAAGGGAAGGTCGTGTTTGACGGCCAGGACGTGACGGAGGCGACGGACTCGCAGCTTCGGGACATGCGCCGCAATATGCAGATCGTGTTCCAGGATCCGTTCGCTTCGCTGAACCCGCGCCATTCGGTGCGGCGCATACTGGAGGAACCGTTTGTCGTGCACGGCACCGCGGGCAAGAAGGAACGGCAGGACAAGGTGCTCGAGCTGATGGAGGTCGTCGGACTGAACGGCTCGCAGCTGGACCGCTACCCGCACCAGTTTTCCGGCGGCCAGCGGCAGCGCATCGCCATCGCGAGAGCTTTGGCGCTCAATCCGAAGCTTATTGTTGCAGACGAACCCGTTTCCGCGCTCGACGTGTCCATTCAGTCGCAAATTTTGAACCTGATGCAGGAGCTGCAGCGCAATTTCGGACTCACCTACATATTTATCGCGCATGACTTAAGCGTTATCAAACATTTTTGCGACCGCGTCGCGGTCATGTACTTGGGCCGAATCGTGGAGCTAGCGGACAAAGCGCCGCTGTACCGGGAGCCGAAGCACCCGTACACGCAAGCGCTTCTGTCCGCCGCGCCGGTTCCCGACCCGTTCGTGCAAAAGGAGCGCATCATTTTGGAAGGCGATGTGCCGAGCCCTGCCAATGCGCCCCAAGGCTGCGCGTTCCATACGCGCTGTCCTGCCGCGTTCGAGCGCTGCAAGCAAGAAAGGCCGGTTTTGAAGCGTACGGCGGAAGGTCATCAGGTTGCGTGTCACCTCTACCCGTAATCCGGAGTGGAGCGACATATAAAAAAGATGTAAGGGAGGCAGCTTTATGAAGAAATGGGTAACCGGCGTCTCTGCAGTCGTGCTCGCAGCTTCGCTTGTGCTGGCGGGATGCAGCGGCAACGGCAACAGCGGCGGCGGGAAGACGGCAGAGCCGCCCAAGACGGAAGCTCCGAAAACGGACGCCAAGCCGGACAGCGGCGCCAAGAAAGTGCAGGACACGCTTATTGTCGGCCGCGGCGGGGATTCCGCAGCGCTCGATCCGTCGATCGTCACGGACGGCGAGTCGTTTAAAGCGACGCATCAAATCTTCGACACTCTTCTCGAATACAAGGAGGGCACGACGGAAGTACAGGCGGGCCTTGCCGAGAGCTGGAAAGTATCCCCGGACGGACTCGTTTATACGTTTAATCTTCGTAAAGGCGTCAAATTTCATGACGGCACCGATTTCAACGCCGATGCGGTCGTATTCAACTTCAACCGTTGGAGAGACCCGAACAGCCCGTACAAATTCCAAGGCGACTCCTTCGACTATTACACGTCCCAGTTCGGCGGCGCGAAGGACGACGTCATTAAGGAAGTCAAGGCGGTCGACCCGAACACGGTGCAATTTACGCTGAACAAGCCGCAAGCGCCGTTCCTGCAAAACATTGCCATGCCTACCTTCGGCATCGGCAGCCCAAAAGCGATTCAAGAGAAAAAGGAAAAATTCAAATCGGAACCGGTCGGTACCGGCGCATTCATTTTCAAAGAATGGAAGCGCAATGACTCCATTACGCTGGAAAAGAATCCGAACTATTGGAAGCAAGGCTTCCCGAAGCTGAACAAGATCATCATCCGCTCCATCCCGGACAACTCCGCCCGTTTGACCGCTTTGAAGAACGGCGAGCTCGATCTGATCGAGGGCGTGAATCCGGACGACGTGAAAAACATCGAAGCGGACAAAAACCTGAAAAAGATCAATCGTCCGTCGTTCAACGTCGGCTATGTGGGCTTCAACCTGAAGCATAAGCCGTTCGACGATGCGAAAGTTCGTGTAGCGCTGAACTACGCCGTCAATAAGAAGGCCATCATTCAGGCGTTCTACGGCGGCAATGCCGAGCCTGCGGTGAACCCGATGCCGAAATCGCTGTGGGGCCACAACAACGACATTAAAGATTACGACTACGATCTGGAAAAGGCCAAGAAGCTGCTGGCCGACGCCGGTTACCCGAACGGCCTCCCGGGCGAATACACGTTCTACGCTATGCCTGTGGCGCGTCCGTACATGCCGGACGGCAAAAAAGTGGCTGAAGCGATCCAGCAAGATTTTGCCAAAATCGGCGTCAAAACGAAGATCGTATCCCCGGAATGGGCTACATACCTCGACGATACGAAGAAGGGCGAGAAGGACGACATCTACATGCTCGGCTGGAACGGCGACAACGGCGACCCGGATAACTTCCTGTATGCGCTGCTTGACAAAAACAACGCCGGCGGCAACAACAAGTCGTTCTACATGAACGAAGAGGTGCACAAGCTGCTTTCCGAAGCGCAAGCGATGACCGATCAGGCCAAGCGCACCGAGAACTACAAAAAGGCGCAAGAAATCATCAAGGCCGACGCGCCGTGGGCACCGATCGCGCACTCTACGCCGATTTTGGCCAGCAAGGCCAACATTGACGGGTATGTTCCTTCCCCGACCGGAAGCGAATCGTACGAGAAAGTCTCCTTCAAGTAATAAAGCGAGCTCGATAGCGGTTCATGGGGAGGCAGGCGCCGCCTGTCTCCCTATTTACCGTCTTCAGAATGGCAGGTGAACCCGGTATGGTATCCTATACGATGAGACGACTTCTCCAGCTTGTGCCCGTGCTGCTCGGCATGACCATCATCGTTTTTTCCATCATTCACGCGATTCCCGGCGATCCGGCCGAAACGATTCTCGGCGAGAAGGCGAGCGAGGATGCGAAGCAGGCGCTCCGGCTGGAACTGGGCCTCGACCGTCCTGCAGCTGTCCAATACTTCGCGTACTTGGGCAATCTGCTTCACGGCGACCTTGGCAATTCCATTCGCACCAAAGAACCGATCGCCAAGGAAATGAAACCATATTTGGCGGCAACGCTGGAGCTCACTTTCGTCAGCATGCTCATCGCCGTCGTCATCGGCGTGAACGCCGGCATCATAAGCGCGTGGAGACAAAATTCGTGGTTTGATTTTGCCAGCATGCTTATCGCTCTCATCGGCGTATCGATGCCCGTCTTTTGGCTCGGTCTCATGGAGCAGTGGCTGTTCGCGCTGAAGCTGCAGTGGCTGCCGTCCATTGGACGGGTAGATGCGCGCGATCCGATCGAGGCCGTTACCAATTTGTACATGATCGACGCTTTCATTTCCGGGCGCATGGATCAAGTGTGGACGGTCATCAAACATTTGATATTGCCGGGCATCGCGCTTGGTACGATCCCGATGGCGATTATCGCGCGCATGACAAGATCCAGCATGCTCGAAGTGCTCCGCTCCGATTTCATTCGGACAGCCCGCGCCAAAGGGGTGTCGCAATTTTTCGTCATCTATAAGCACGCGCTCAAAAACGCCCTCATTCCGGTTCTTACCGTCATCGGCCTGCAGACCGGCTTGCTGCTCGGCGGCGCAGTGCTGACGGAAACGATTTTCGCATGGCCCGGGGTCGGCCGTTACATTTACGAAGCGATCGTTCCCGCGACTATCCCGTCATTC
>NZ_JXAK01000025.1 GCF_000829455.1 Gordoniibacillus kamchatkensis | reverse complement strand
TCTCTTGAACGGTACGATCACCAGCGTGCTTGGCGCCACGATCACAGCCGGTACGCTGACTTCCGCCGGTACAGTCACCAATCTCTTGAACGGTACGATCACCAGCGTGCTTGGTGCGACCATCACAGCCGGTACGCTGAGCAGCGTCACTTCCATTTCGCAAAAAAGCTTTGTCGAGCAGGCGACGACCGGCATCACGACGGGCGACACGTTCACGCCGCTTCCTGCCATCACTACCAGCGTTCTGGGAACTTACTCCTTCTTCGTCGTGAACACGGGAGCCAACCCGGTCGATACGCAAGTGGAAATCAGTGCCGACGGCACCAACTATTTTATCGATACGACAGGCGACAACCCGATCGCCGCAGGCTCAACCGATGTATTGGTCCCGGCGCGCTTCCTGAAATATACGCGCTTGTCGTATCGGTCCGCCGCTGCGGGCAACGCATCGACGATCAACGTCCTTTTCAATGCTCAAGGAACTTAAGCGGTCTGCAACAAATATACTGTGTTATCGCCAAGAGTACATGGGCACCCATGTACTCTTTCTTCAGGAGGCAGGATATGAGGATCCCAACGCTCGGTGTTCATATCATCGTCAAAGATGAGGCGGAGCTGCTTCCGCAATGTTTGGACAGCATACAAGGCGCAGACGAAATCATTGTCGTCGATACCGGATCGAACGACGATTCAGTCGCCATCGCCATGCGTCAGGGAGCGAAAGTGATAAGCGCCCCTTGGCAGGACTCTTTTGCCGCAGCGCGAAACGAGGCGATTCGGTATGCGGCGACCGACTGGATTTTATGCCTCGATGCGGATGAGCATCTCGTCTCCAGCATCCGGGAGTTGCGCGAACATTTGCGGCATACGGCAGCGGAAGCGCTCGCCGTTCTGATCGACAATGCGCTCGGCCCCCGACTCGAAGACCGGCTGACGCACCGGGCTGTCCGCATATTCCGGAACGGCCGCGGATTTTATTTTCGAGGGGCGGTCCATGAAGATATCGGGCAATCGGTTGTCGACCGGTTCGGCGCTGCCGCTATACACGACTCCCCGATTCGGATATGCCATTACGGTTATTTGCCGCAAATCATGGAACGGAAACAAAAAACGAAACGAAACGAGGCGCTGCTGATTAAAGCGTTGAAAGAGCAGCCGAACGATCCGTTTTACTTGTACAACATGGGCGTTACATGCTGCCAGGCAGGCCGGCTGGCGGAGGCTAAGGAGTTGTTGAGCAAGGCGCTCTTCTTCGTTGCCGACCGGGCTCCCTACCGGCCAACCTTAATTCGGGATCTTGCCAAAATCATGCTGGAGCTGCAAGAAGCGGGTCTGGCCGAACTGCTTCTGCGCAAGGAGCTGCGGTCGTATCCGGATTATTCCGAGCTTGCCTACTTGTTGGGGCTTTCCCTGGAACATCAGGGGCGCTGGGAATCGGCGCTTGAAGCGTTCCGCAGCGCAGCCGCACAGACAAGCGGCAACGACGGTTACGTAGCGGAAGCGGGAACCGGCAGCTATCGGGCTCTTGCGAAAGCGGCCGAGATGGGATTGAAACTCGGCCGCTGGGAAGAGGCAGCCAGAGAGTACAACCGGGCGCTGCAATCGCATAGCCATTACGCACCCGCTCTGCGCGGGGCAGCGGAAGCTTTTCAGCTGCTGAACGTTCCGCTTCCGGAAATCGCCTCCTTCCTGCGTTCGGCCGTTCAGCCGCTGGACGTTCGCCAGCACGCCGCTCTGGCATCCGTATTATACGAGATCGGCGCGTTCCGCGAAGCGAAGGATTCGATCCCGGCAGAGTTGCTCTCCGACCCGGAACTGCGGATTCTTTATACGAAAGCGCTGCTGCAATGCGGCCTGTACGCCCACGCGGAGCGAATGTGGAGCGAGTACCCTCCGCCGGCCGGCGCGAACGAGGCGCAACAGTTGATCTTACTTTGCGGCATTGGCCAGCTGGAGCGCGACGGTAGCTTGCGGGGGCAGTTTCTGGATGCGATTCCGTCACCGCTTCGGGAATCGATGGCCGAGCTCAGGGACTTTGCGACCATCGCCGCCAAGGATGAAGCTGCCGCGAATCGGGATACGCCTTCATCGAGCACTGCCGAGCTGGCGCAGGAGCTTATCGTGCTCGCCGTCCAAGTTCAATGCTGGAACGCCGCACGCACACTATTGCGATTGGATCCCGGCTGGGAGCTTGTCTATGCCAAAGAGCTGTATCGGTTGGGACGAACGCCGCAAGCGGCCGATCTGTTCCTCGAACTGCTGCGCCAGCGGCGTATCGACGACGAAGGCGTTTTTATGCTGGGCGAAATTTTGTACGATAAAGGGCATTACTCTCAAGCGGCCGAAATGTTCGAAAGCTCGCTGGCAACGAGTCCGGAGGACGCGAGAGCGCGAACGGGCGCCGCCCTCTCCTATTTCCGCCTCGCCGCTGCGGGCTTAAAAGACATGTTGTCCCGTCAGCCGGACTGCCTCATGCTTGAGAACGATGTCAAACTGATCGAACAGCATGTCGAGATGCTGAACCGTACAGGTTGGCATACGGAATGGAATGGATTCCGAAGGAGGGTCCGTCGTGAAGCAGCCGGCGATTTCGCTGTGCATGATCGTCAAGAATGAAGCTGTCGCCCTTCCGCGCTGCTTGCGAAGCGTAGCCGGCGTCGCGGACGAAATCGTTGTCGTCGATACCGGTTCGACGGACGAGACAGTGCAAATCGCGAAAAATTTCGGGGCCAAAGTCGTCACCGCGGCATGGAACGGCGATTTTTCCGCAGCGCGCAACGCAGGTCTCGATCGGGCCCGGGGGACGTGGATCCTGTTTCTTGATGCCGATGAAGAGCTGGATGCCGGAGATAAAGAGCAGCTGCGGATTTGTACGAATCATACGGAATACGAAGCGTTCTTTTTGCAGGTGCACAACCATTCCGGAGAAACGGCTGAATCGTTCGCGGCAACCGTCAATCCAATCGTGCGCATGTTTCGGAACCGCCCGTCGTACCGGTTCCGCGGCCGCATTCATGAACAGATCGCGGCGTCCATTATGGAGCAGCGTCCGCAGGCGCATTTTCATATGACAACCGTGAAAATCCACCACTACGGATATTCGGGGAGCGTGATGACCGGTAAAAACAAAATCCGCCGAAATGTGGAGCTGCTGGAGAAGGAGCTGAGCGAACATCCCGGCGATCCGTTCACCCATTACAATGTGGCCGTCGAGCACATGCGCATGGCAAATTGGAGTTCCGCCCTGGCGCATCTTCGGGAATCCATGTCGCTCGCCGGGCCGGATACGAGCTACCGCCATTTGCTGCACAAATACGAGAGCCGCTGCCTCCTCGAAATGGCCCGGTACGAGGACGCCTTAGAAGCGTTGGACAGAGGCATCGCGCGGTTTCCCGATTACACGGATCTTTACCATATGAAAGGCGCCGTGCTGAACGCTGCAGAGCGGAAGCCGGAAGCCAAGGAGCAGTTTCTGCTCGCCTTGAGCAAGGGCAGGCCTCCTGTCCACTATAATACGGATGCGGGAACAGGCACTTATTTGTCTGCCTTTGCCCTGGCACAAATTTGCGAAGAATTGGGCGAGGACAACGCCGCCATTCATTGGTACGGAGAAGCGTTTCGGCACAACCCGAATTGGGCGGCGCCGCTGCTGAAGCTGATCCGGATATGCAAAGTCGCCCGGCAGGAAGACCGGCTGGCCGTGCTCCTGAAAGAGCGTTTTCTTCCAGATTCGGAAGCAGCCGCTGTCAAAGTCGTTAGGGCTCTGACAGAAGAAAATTGTCATACGGCAGCGGCGGCTCTGCTCGAGGTCTATCCCGGTGCCGGTCGTGCCGCGGCGGCGGACGAAACTTCCGAGGAAGAGCAGGCGTACCGCCAAATCAGAACTTTACTGGGCTTGGCGGATACGCATTTGAGCTATTTGGACCGGGAGCTGCCCTACAGCGACGTTTACCGCCGCGTCCGGCGCCGGCTGCCGTTTCCCATGCTCGACCGATAGGAGGAATGCGGCCGCCATGTTGGACATCTCCCTGTGCATGATCGTCCGCAACGAAGTTCAGCATTTGGAGCGCTGCCTCGCGTCCGTTCGCGGGCTAGCCGGCGAAATCATCGTCGGCGATACGGGCTCTGACGATGGAACGGTTGACGTTGCTCTTCGTTTCGGAGCGCAAGTGATTCCGGTCGTCTGGGAAAACGATTTTGCCAAAGCCCGCAACGCTGTGCTTCGACATGCGTCCCGCTCCTGGATTCTCGTTCTGGATGCCGACGAACAGGCGGACGGATGGGACCCGGCGGAAGTCGCGGCGCTGCTGGCGGATCCCCGCATCTTCGGCTATTATGTGCATGTGATCAGCTACGTCGGCGAGCCTGACAGCCGCGAATACGTCACCGACAGCGTCTGCCGCTTGTTCAGAAACGACCCGCGCATCCGCTTTCGCGGCAGTATCCACGAGGAAGCGGCGTCGTGCATCGAAGAAATGCCGGGCTCGCCGCTTGCTTTCTCGCGCCTTATCATTCGGCATTACGGCTACACGCAGCGGGAAATCGAGCGCAAAAACAAAATGGGGCGCAATCTCGCCTTGATCCGGACCGCTCTGCGGCAAACGCCCGGAGATCCGCTGCTGCGTTATGCGCTCGGCACCGAATACTTCCAGGCCGAAAACTATCCGGCCGCCGTCCGTACGTTGTTGCCGCTGCTCGCCGAAACGAGTACGGACCGGGGGTATTTGTCGGATCTTTTCGCGAAATGCGCGTATTCCCTCTACATGCTTCGCGAGGACGAGCGCGCCTTGTCAATCATCGAAAGCGGTTTGTCCCTATACGCCGACTTCAGCGATCTGCACGAGCTCCGCGCCCTTGTGCTGATCCGGCAAGGCAAGCTTGTCCAAGCTTTAGGGGCTTTGGAAGCGGCGCTGCACTGTGGCGACGTATCCGCACGATATTCGTCCACCTCCGGGTGCGGCACGTACCGGACCCATTATCTGGCAGGCCAAGTGTGGGACCGGTTGCTGCGTTTTGCGGAAGCGGCAAGCCATTACGAGCGGGCGCTCTCGTACCGTCCCGGCTACTTGCCGGCGTGGACGGAGCTCGTCCCGCTGCATTTGCTGCAAGAGCGTTCGTCGCGACTGATCGCGCTGCTCGCTTCGTACCCCGAAGCGCTGAGTCCGGAGCTGATGACGATCCTCCTTCCGTCCGCTTTGAATGCCAGATCGGCAGAGCTCGTCTCCTATTTGCATGACGCATGCAAAAACCGTTTCGACGGCGTTCCCCTGCTTCCGCTGCTCGAAACTATAGCTCTTTTTCTCGCCGATAAAGACGATGCCGCTTACGCCAAGCTGCGCGATTTGCTCCGGGAAGCTCCGGCCGACCCGGCGCTCGTTCGCTACGGGTGGGCCGCAGCGTGGAAACGGCAGCGTACGGAACAGGCGCGGGAAATTGCCCGGCTGTTCGGCGGGGATCGCCTGCTTCGGATACAGATCTGTTTGGAAGAACGGCAAAATCAAATTGACGGCGATTTCGATTGGCTGCCCGCGTGGCAAGCGCTTGTCCAAATCGGCGCCTGGGACGCGGCTCTCCGGTTATACCGGAACGCAAACGGCGCGATTCGTCCGGGAACCGCTCCTCCCTCGATTGTGAGCGGCATGCTGCAGGCTCCGGCGGCGTACCGGCGGCAATGGTGCCGCCAGTATGAAGCTCTCTGCACCGAGGAAGCGGAAACGAAAGCCCCGATCCATGCATCCGAGCTGCTTCTGTATACGATTCTCGCGCTATCTTGCGGCATTAAGCCAGACATCCCCGTTGCCGGCTTGGCTAGACTGTGCGCGGACCGCCTCGGCGCCGATATGGCGCTTGCCTGTTATCGGATCGCTAAGGCGGCCTTTTACGGCAGGCTCCCGGACGATTATCGCGATTGGCGCCAGCTCTTTAGGGTCCTTCCCGCACGGTCGGACGAGCAAGGCGAGCGGAACGGACCGGCTACGGCGACTCCATGAAATCGGCGATAATCGTTCTCCACTTCCGTTTCCAGATCGCTTTGTCGAACGCACGTGCCGTCGCCCGCGCCTCGCGCCCCAGCGAACGCCGCAGCTGCTCGTTTTCAACCAACGAGCTGATCGCTTCGTAGATTTTGTCTTCCGTAGGCGAAACCAGCAAGCCGTTGAAGCCGTCAATAATCAAATCGTTCAATCCGCCGACATTGGCGCTGACGACCGGCAAGCCGCAGCTTAACGCTTCCAAACAGGAAAATGACGTCCCTTCCGAGAAAATCGTCGGGATAACGGCAATGTCGGCGCGCTGGTACGCCGTTTTCATTTGCGCAAACGTATAGGCTTGATGCCGAATCCGATTCCGGTGCGGATGGGCGCCAAGCCATAACCGGAACGCTTTCGTCAGCAGGCTGTCTTCAATCACTTCGCCGGCAAATTCGATCGCGACGTGCGGGTAGCTGGCCAGCAAGCGATCGGCGGCCAGCATCATCGGCACGATGCCGCGCTCGATGCTGATGCGCCGCGGATACAGGATGCGGAGGCAGTCCCGCTCCGATTTCTCCTTGTCCGCAGGAACATATTCCTCCGTATCGACCGCATTCGGGAGCAGCACGACTCGCTCCGGATCGTCAAAAGAGCATACCGCCCGGCAAAACGTCACAAAATGGGAATCCACAGATACAATCCGCTTTAACCGGGACAACGCGTTCTGCACGTTGCGGGCGACGTTTGACTTATGCTCGGGGGAAAACCCCGGATGATCCCAGTTAATGCCGTGGCAAATGCCGATGCTTCCTTGTTTGTAGTCGATCGGTTCCCAGATGAAGCTGGAATAAACGATCTTGTCGCCGGCTTCGGCGCTCATTCTGTTGAATGCTTCGACCAGGTTTGTCTGCTTGCAATCGTAGCCGATGACCCGAATCCCTTCCAGCTCCGTGCGGAACGACCCGCTCGCGGAGAGCTGGTGAATAACCGGCCGGCAGCCGAGCTCCTTCACGACTCCGGACAAATCGTACAGGTAGCGCTCCAGCCCTCCTCCATAGATTTTGTCGGTGTTACCGTTATAAGCGTCCGTAAAGCTGTGCGTCAAAATCCCTATTTCCCGCATCACGCTTCCTCCTTCCAGGGCACGAGGTTGGGATTCTCGTCCAAGATAGAACGGTACTGCTCCAGGCTTCCCCACTCCCCGTTCGGATCGCGCTCCATATAGCGCAAGTATTTCCGGTAAAGTTCCTCTTGCGAGACGGCCCAGCCATAATGTTTGACCCGCAATTCCGACAGGAATCCGGGGAGAGCCGCATAAGTGAGCGGCAGCCGGGGGACGTGATGATCCATGCGGGGGAAAAAGTAATAATAGCCCGGAATGTAACGGACGAGAGAGCGCGTATGCCTGCGGTGAATTTGCCAGAGCCGGTCTTCCCGGTAATGTGTCGTCCCGCCCCAGAAGTCGAAGAAGCGAAATCCGACCCAATCATATTCGTCCTGATCGATCAGCGTCCTCATCCACGCTTTCGCCTTGTCTTCATAGAATTCATCGGCGTCCACCGACAGCAGCCAGCCGGGCTTCGTTTCGCAGGCAGCGTTCCAAAGCAGAAGGCGCAATTCCCATTCTCGATGAAAGCTGGATTGCTTGAGCTCGATCAGTTTGGAAACTTTGGCGAAAGAACGGCACAACTTGACGGTTCCGTCGGTGCTCGCATCGTCGACAATGACGATCTCGTCCACAAAATCGGTCAAATCCTGCAGCACCGCTTCCAGATGCTTATCCGCTTCGTTGCGGACCTGCAGCATCGCCGTCAGCCTGTTGCCGCGCGCTTTCCGGACCGTTTCGTTACGCATGCCGATGCCTCCCCAGAGCAAATTCGGTTTCCAACTCCCAACGCTCCAGTTCCGCCATGTGCCCAAGCAGCAGCCAATCTTTTGCCGCGGCCCGAAGAAACGCGTGAATCGCTTCATGCCGCTTTCCGCTCAGCATATCAAGCGTCCCGCGCAGCAGATCGGCCAAATACCGCTCGGGCGTCTGCTTCCGGATTCGCTCCAGCAGCTGCAGGGCTTCTTGATACCGGTATACCGGCAAGTAACAGCGGAGCAAATGCGAGCCCGCCTCCGGATCGTCCGATCGAAGCAGCGTCCCAATCGCGTTTCGGTAATCGTCGTTCAAACGGAACAGTTCGGCCTTCGCCAAATCCGTTCGTCCTTGGTCCAAGTAAGCCTGCAATACCCGCACCCGGCTTCGCTCCTCATCAGTCAGCGCCGTAATCGCATACACCCGAACGGCCGCCTCCAAATCGCCCTCCTTGGCATCCATTGCGGAAAAGAAACGGTAATGCGTACGCAGGCAATCCGTAAATTCTTTGATCATCATTTGCTCGAACGACAGCGACAAATACGATTTGGCGGACGATCGCCCGAGCAAATATTGGTACGACGCGAGCAAATAGCAGATCGTCTCGTGATCCCCGATGCGCTCGTGCCAATTGCGGTAAAAAGCGGCTTGCGCTTCCCACTGGCGATGCATCCATACATCAGTTGACTCGCCCCGCAGCTTGGCGCTTATCGCCTCGGTCCACACGGTGCCGCTCTCCTCGATATCGTTTGGCATATACAAGACGTGATCGTAGCGAAAACACATTTCCAAATAGATTTTTTCGGATGAAGTCGCGATCAGATCCGCTTGCGCCGCCATCAGTCCGTGAAACTTCCGCAGTGTCTCGGAGCTGTCCGCTTCATCGCGTCTTTCCGCTATGGCGATGACGATCCGGGGCTGTATAAGGCGAACGCAAGGGAGCAGATAAGGCGATGTGACGACCGCTCCGTATTCGCCTCTGTTCAAACGGGCGAGGTCCAGCAGCGACACGGGCCGGATGCCGTTCGCGTCATCATCCGGTTTGCCGTCAGCGCCGAAAAACAAAATTTGTTCTCGTTCAGGCAGCCTTTGAATATAAGCTTTGTATGGAAACGAAGGCCAGTCCTCGCGGCTGAATACGACGTATTTCAGGAAGATCCCCCCATTGCGCGAAGTTCGCTCGCTCCATCTTATTGAGAATCGGGCGGCTTTGCTTGGGGTTCCACCTAGCTGGAGGCTGTGATGCCGAAAACGCTGCTGGCAGGAGAAAGCCGCCGCGAAAAAAATGCCAGGCCACTAAGAGTGGCCCGGCATTTGCCGTGCGATGCCTCCGTTTGCCGAATCCGAAGAGCCGGCTGACGCTAAAATCCGTAAATCGTCATCCCGCCGTCGACCATCAGCGTCTGCCCGGTCACGTATGCGGCGGCGTCGGAAGCGAGAAACACCGCCGGCCCGACGAGCTCGGGAAGCTCGCCTATCCGACGCAGCGGCGTCCGCGCGACAATGTCGCCGACAAAGTCCGGATCCGCGAGCAGCTTCTCGGTGAGCGAAGTTTTGAAATACCACGGGCCGAGGGCGTTGACGTTAATGCCGTATTTGCCCCACTCCAGCGCCAAAATCCGCGTCATATGCATCAGCGCCGCTTTCGTCGCGCCGTAGACGACGCCGGTGCGCAGCGCGACATGCCCGGCAACCGATGCTATGCTGACGATGCGTCCGCCTCCCTGCTCCTTCATGTGCCGGCCGGCCGTCTGGGAGAACAGAAACGCCGATTTCAGATTCGTCTGCATAATCGTCTCCCATTCGTCCTCCGTTACTTCCAGCGCCGGCGTACGGATGTTCATGCCGGCGTTATTGACCAGAATGTCGACCCGCCCCGCCCATTCCGACGCAGTCTTGACAGCCGCGCTGACCGCATCCGCATCGCGGATATCGGCAGGGATGACCAGCGCCTCGCGTCCGGCCGCCCGCACGAGAGCCGCCGTCTCCTCCAGCTGTTCGCGCGTTCTGGCCACAAGCGCGACGTCCGCCCCGGCTTCGGCATACCCGACCGCAATCGCTCGTCCGATGCCGCGGCCGGCGCCGGTAACGAGAGCTTTGCGTCCTTCCAGCCGAAATGATGGCAAGTAATTCATGCAAACCAGTCCTCCTGAACGTTGATCGACCGAACCTAACAGAAACCGCCATGCCCCTTTATCATAGAAAAACCGCCAGCCGCTGTCCACTCCCGCAGGAAGAGGCGAAGCAGGCTCGTCTTCTAAATAAAAGGCATGGCGGCGGGGTTCGATCGCACCGGCCGCTTTCGCTAGGCCGGCGTTCCGCAACGTTCATGCGATCGTTTCATACAGCCGGTTCGGCACGGAACGGGTAATTTGCTCTGCGATGGCAGCGTAGCCCCGGGCATTCGGATGAATATGATCCGAGTAAAGCAGCTCGCGTTCCCGTCCGACGAAAGCGTCGTAGACGTCGACGACTTGCACGTCAGCCGCCGCCAGCTTTTGCAAATATTCGTTGAAGCGCCGCACCCACTCGGCGGCTTCAGCCATGACCGGCAGCGGATTGTACAAGCCGATCAATACGAGCAGTGCGCTGCTGCTTCCTTCCGCCCTCGCGCCCCGAATGGCGTCCACGATGCCGCGGTAGTTCGTCTCGTAAGCTTGCAGTGCCGACCGCAAAATGGCGGCATCGCCTTCGTAGACGAACGGCAGCGCCGCCTGAATGAGATCGTTGCCGCCGGCGGTAATCGTGATCAGGTCCGAGCGCTCGACGCGCTCTCGCAGCTCCGGGTCGGTGCGCAGCGAATCCAGCAAGTTTTGCGTCGTGGCGCCGTTCACGCCGGCGTTGACGACCGCCACTTCGCGGCCCGTCGCCGTTTCCAGCGATTTGGCATACAGCGGAACGAACCCTTGCCCCGGCGGGGCGCCGTAGCCGACCGTAAGCGAGTCTCCGAAAGCCAGGTAACGCAAAGCTTCCTTCATACGTTCCAGCCTCCCCAAATGAAAAGGTTGTATAGTATCGTATTCATCTGCAGTTCATTTGGGCATAAGTTGCAAACGTCTTTTTCCGCTTCGCGCCGCGGCTCGCTTCGCCCGTCTGCCGCGAATTCATAACCCGCGCACAAGCGCAGCGCAACGGTCCCGTACAAACGCCCGCACGTACGCTTCTTCCTCCGGCACGAGCTGAAATTCGCAGTCCAGCCCTTCGTCGAGCAGCACGACTTGAACGACGTCTCCTTCCGGCACGCAAATGGCCAGCACGCTAGGCTCGGTGAGCCCTGGCGGCAATATTTCGCCTTCCGCGAGCTGCATGTCCAAATAAACGTCCACCCATTGCCCTCTGCGCTCCACTTCGGCGCAGCGCAGCGTGAACCGCTGCGGCTCGAACCGCTCTTCTCCGTATTTGCGCATGAACGCTCCTCCTCTGTCCAGCTGCTTGGTCCGTATGACTTCCATTCCGCTCCTATGATATGATAAGAAAAACGAGAAGCTAAGTCCAATTGCCGTAAGCTGCGAAACGAAAGGAGCATGCAAGACGATGTCCAAAGCCGCCATATTTGCCACGATAGATCAGAACGCCGAGCGGTTCAAGTCCATCTCCCGCTTTATCGGGGACAACCCCGAGCTCGGTCACGAGGAAGTGCTGGCCAGCCGCCGCCTGACGGAAGAGCTTGAAGCGCACGGCTTCCGCGTCGAACGCGGCACCCTCGGCATCCCTACGGCGTTCATTGCCGAATACGATTCCGGCAAACCCGGCGCGACGATCGCCTATCTTGCCGAATACGATGCGCTGCCGGAAGTCGGGCACGCCTGCGGCCACCATTTGATCTGCATGATGAGTATCGGAGCCGCCGTCGGCCTCAAATCGGTGCTCGATCAAACCGGCGGCAAGCTGCGCGTATACGGCACGCCGGCAGAAGAAACGAAGGGCGCCAAAGTGCCGATGTCCGCCGCGGGATTGTTCGACGACGTCGATGCGGCGATGATGACGCATCCGTTTTATACGTACGAACGCTCCGGCCAATCGCTCGCTATGGACGCCCTGCAGTTCGAATATACGGGCAAAGCGGCGCATGCCGCGGCAAGTCCGCACGAGGGCATCAATGCGCTCGATGCCGTGCTGCTTTTGTTCAATTCCATAAGCGCCTTGCGCCAGCAGCTCGAGAGCCACGTACGCATTCACGGCATCATTACCGAAGGCGGCAAGGCGGCCAACATTATTCCGGAATACGCCGTCGCCCAGTTTTACGTGCGGTCGGCTTCGCGCAAACATACGGACGAAGTCGTGCGCAAAGTGCTGCGCTGCGCCGAAGGCGCCGCCCTGCAAACCGGCTGCACGCTCAAGACGTCGAACTATGAATATTCGTACGACGAGCTGAACACGAACGAAACGCTATCCGCCGCCTTCGAGCGCAACCTCGCCGCGCTGGGCGTTCCGCCCGAGCAAGTCGAGACGGGCAAAGACCACGGCTCCCTCGATCTCGGCAACGTCTCTCTGCGCTGCCCGGCCATCCATCCGTACATCAAAGTCGTGGACCGCAAGCTGCTGCTGCATACGCGGGAATTCCGCGATGCGGCGATGCAGGACATGGCTCTGGACGGCATGATTTTGGCCGCCAAAACGCTCGCCGCGACAGGCTACGACGTGCTGACCGATGGCGGTCTGCTGCAAGCGGTGCGCAGCGAATTCGAGCGATCCCGCAAGGCATAGCGCCCATACTGGTTAAAACAGAAGCAGCCGCCGGCGCGGCTGCTTCTGTTTTACCAATCCATATTATCGAGGCAGCCAACCGGCCGGGGAAACGTGCAATTTCACATTGATTTGCTTCGGCTCCAAAAATTGCTGGAAGCCGTACGTGCCCAAATCTCTGCCGATGCCGCTCATTTTGAAACCGCCCCAGGGCGCCTCGTTATACGTATTATGATAAGTATTAATCCAGAATATGCCTGCTCTGATTTTGCGGCTTACTCTCATCGCTCTGGCCGAATCGCCGGTGAAGACGGCGCCGGCTAGGCCGAACTTCGTATCGTTGGCGAGCCTGATCGCCTCCTCCTCCGCCCTGAACTTCTGAATGACGAGCACAGGCCCGAAAATCTCCTCCTGAACGATCCGCATGTCAGGCGTCGTGTCGGTAAAGATGGTCGGCTCAAAGAAATAGCCTCGTCCCTCGATCCGTTTGCCGCCGCACAGCAATGTCGCCCCTTCGTTCAGCCCGATCTCGACGTAGCTTTCCACGGTTTTGCGCTGTTCCTCGGAAACGAGAGGTCCCATGAGCGTATGTTCCTCGATGCCGGGACCTATCTTGATCTTCTTAACCTGCTTCAGCAGTTCCTCCACAAAGCGGCCGTACATGGTTTCCTGCAAAATGAGGCGGGAACCGGCGGAGCATACTTGCCCCTGGTTGGCGAAAATGGCGAACAGCGCGTATTCGACCGCAACGTCGAAATCGGCATCGTCAAAAACGACGAGCGGGGATTTGCCGCCCAGCTCCAGGCTCAATCTTTTCATGGTCGGCGCCGCTTTTTGGGCGATGACAACCCCAGTCTCGGTGCCGCCGGTAAAAGAAATTTTATCGATGAGCGGATTTTCGGACAGCTCGTTTCCGATCGCTGAGCCCGGCCCGATGACAAGATTGAGCACGCCTTTCGGAAATTCCAGCTCGTCGATCAGCTCGAACAATCGGATCGTCGTCAGCGGTGTAACGGAGGCGGGTTTGACAATGACCGTGCACCCTGCCGCAATGGCGGCGGCAATTTTTTGCGTGGCCATGACGAGCGGATAGTTCCACGGCGTAATAATGGCCGCCACCCCGACCGCTTCCGTAACGACGATGGATTGCACGTCGTCCGGCACGTCGAACACTTGCCCGTGCGGCTTGGTCGCCAATCCGGCGTAATACCGGAACTGGTTCACGGCGTCGGCGACATCGTACCTCGCTTCGCTGATTGGTTTCCCGTTGTTCAACGTTTCCAGTCTGGCGAAGTCCTCCGCGCTCTCTTCCAGTTTGTCTGCAAGGCGAAGCAGCAGCTCGGCCCGAACTCTCGCCTTGCTCTCCCTCCATCCATCGTCGTAAAACGCTCTGCTCGCCGCTTGAGCGGCCAGCTTGACGTCATCCGCGTTGCCTTCCGTCACGGCGGCCAGTACTTCTTCCGTCGCCGGATTTATAATATTGCGGGTTTTCCCGCTGCTGCCAAGCACCCACTGGCCGTCGATATACATTTTTTTAATCTCCATATGCGCCTCGCTCCCCCGCTTCGTGTCGTTAAACGCCAAGCATTTGCCTTTCCAAAACGCATCAATGTTTACTTATTCGCAGCCGTGCGCTTCGGCCGCGCCTATGTAAGTCACTTTGCCGTCAATGACATTGATGCCTTTGGCCAAAGCGCTGTTGTCCATCGCCGCTTTGCAGTATCTTTTCCCGGCCAGCTGCAGCCCGTAAGACGTCGTGACATTTGCCAGAACGAGCGTGGACGTGCGCGCGACCGCGCCGGGCATCCTCTTACTGGTTTTTCATCACTTGCTTGAATGTATTGATGATAAAATCCAGGTCTTCGTCGGTGGAAGACAGCGGCGGAGAAAACGTCAGCACGTTGTTAAACCCGGCTACCGTGTCGCCGTTTTTGCCGATGATGAGGCCTTTCGCTTTGCAATCGGCTATAATCTTGTTCACCGCGGCGAGAGGGAGCGGCTCTTTCGTTTGCTTATCCGCCACAACTTCGACGCCAAGCAAAAATCCGAAGCTGCGAATATCTCCGACGAGCGGATGGTCGAGCAGTTCCTCCAGCGCGGCGGCGAGCCTGAAACCGAGCTCACGCGATCTCTCGACCAAATTTTCCGTCTCCATAATTTCGAGGTTTTTAAGCGCCAGCATGCAGGAGGCCGGCGTGCCGCCGAACGTGTTCACATGCCGCAAATGGCTGTACTCGGCAGATTGCTTGAACGTTTCGTAAATGTCCCTGCGAACGGCCGTTGCGGAGAGAGGCAAGTATCCGCTCGTCAGCCCCTTCGCCATCGTCACGATGTCGGGCTTGACGTTGTAATTGAAATGTCCGAATTTTTGGCCGGAGCGGCCGAAACCGCATATGACTTCATCGATAATGAGCAGCACGTTGCGTTTGCGGCAAATGCGCTGCACTTCATCCATGTAAATTTGGTGCGGAACGATGATTCCCCCGCCTGTAATGGCAGGCTCCATAATGACGCCGGCGATCGTTTCTTCGCCTTCCCATACGATCATCTCTTCAATTTCGCGCGCGCAGAACAAATGGTAATCCTCTACGGTCATCCCGGCCGGACGGCGGTAGCTTTCCGGCGGGCGAACGTGGAGAAAGCCTCCGCCGAGCGGCTCGTATTTATATTTCCGCTGCGCCTGCCCTGTTGCCGCCAGCGCTCCCATCGAGCTGCCGTGGTAAGCCCTGTAGCGCGAAATGAATTTGTACCGGCTCGGCTCGCCGTTTTGCTGATGATACTGTCTGGCTATTTTAAAGGCGGTTTCATTGGCGTCCGATCCGCTGTTGGAAAAGAAAACGACATACTCGTCTTCCAGCCATTCGTTCAGCTTCTCGGCAAGGCGGATGGCCGGAAGGTGGCTTTGCGACAACGGATAATAGGCCATAGCCAGCAATTGGTCGTAAGCCGCCTTAGCCAGCTCTTCCCTGCCGTATCCTACATTGACGCACCACAGGCCGGACATCGCGTCCAAGTATCGATTGCCTTGCAAATCAGTGATCCAGGAGCCACTCCCCCCCGTTACGACCATCGGCGGCGCTTTTTCGTTATAAGGGGACATCGCGTGCCATAAAAATTGCCTGTCTTTCGCGATAACATCCAGCGATTCTTGATTTACGGCCATTTTGTCATCTCCGTCCAGTATATTTTTTCGTTCCGGAAGTCCGGAAGCTTTAATACTTTGCCGTCAGCATTTTTTTGCGGGTGTAAACTCCACGCCGTCTTTTCCGTTTGCGTGCAAATCGCCGTAAAACGATTTTTTATAGCCCGAGAACGGGAAGAACGCCATCGGCGCAGGCACACCGATATTGACTCCCAACATGCCGGCATCGATTTCATCGCGGAATTGGCGAACCGCTTTCGCGCTATCCGTATAAATGCACGCCCCGTTGGCGAACTCCGAGCGGTTGGAAATTTCGATCGCCTCGCTCAAATCCGCAGCGCGCATAACCGACAGCACGGGCGCGAACAGCTCGTCTTTCCATATTTTCATGCCGGTCGTTACGCCGTCGAAGATGGTAGGTCCGATAAAAAAGCCGTCCGCCGGAACGGCGTCCTTGCGTCCGTCGCGGACTAGCCGCGCCCCTTCCGCTTGCCCGGCTTCAATGTAGCCGAGGGTGCGTTCTTTGTTTTCTTGGCGGATCACCGGCCCGAGAAATACGTCCGGCTGCAGGCCGCTGCCGATCTTGAGGTCGCCCGCCGCTTTCACGAGTTTTTCCATCAGCCGATCGGCGATATCGCCTACTGCGACGACGACGGAGCAAGCCATGCACCGTTCGCCGGCCGAGCCGAAAGCGGCGTTGATAATATTGGTCACCGCGTTGTCCAGATCCGCATCGGGCATCACGATCGAATGGTTTTTCGCGCCTGCAAGCGCTTGAACTCTTTTCCCGCCTGCGGCTGCCGTTTTGTATACATACTCGGCAACCGGCTGCGATCCGACGAACGATATGGCTTGAACGTCCGGATGATGCAGCAAGCCGTTCACCACGTCGTGGGCGCCGTGCACGACGTTCAGTACGCCCGGCGGCAATCCGGCCTCCCGGAACAGCTCGGCCAATCGGTTTGCCAATAGCGGGGTGCGCTCGGATGGCTTAAGCACAAACGTATTGCCGCAAGCGATCGCCAGAGGGAACATCCAGCAAGGCACCATCATCGGGAAGTTAAAGGGCGTAATGCCGCCGATGACGCCGAGCGGGTACCGGTACATCCCGGACTCGAGGCCTGTTGCAATATCCGGGAGCTGGCTGCCCATCAGGAGTGTCGGCGCCCCTGCCGCAAACTCCACGCACTCGATGCCGCGCTGCACTTCGCCATATGCTTCTTGGTAGCTTTTTCCGTTCTCCAACGTAATAAGGCGAGCCAGCTCTTCCCAATGCCGAACCAGCAGCTGCTGATAGCTGAACAGGATGCGGGCTCTGCGCGGAACGGCCGTCTTTCTCCAGCCGTCAAAAGCTTTACGTGCCGCTTGAACAGCGCGCTCGACATCTTCTTGCGTGGATAACGGCACTTGCGCAATCGTTTCGCCGGTAGCCGGGTTCAGCACAGGTTCGTAACGGTTGCCCGCTGACTCGACCCATTCTCCGCCGATGTAATTTTGAAGCTTCGCCGCTGTCGTCGCAGCCTGCATGTTGCCAGCCTCCTTATGCTGAGAGGAATGTTCACGATCTAACCAAAGTATAGAAACGAAATTGCCGGATTGCATTAGACAAGATGTGAGGAAATATGCGCTATCTTTTTACACGCGTCCGTTCGGGTCTAACCGCCTCCGGAAGAAGAAAGAACTGCAGCCGGAAGCTACCGCAGTTCTTTCTATTTGTTTCAATTAGGCAAGCTGTCCAGTGCGGCTAGGGCGCAAGCGATATCCTGTTCCACCGTCCCGCCGCTTACGCCGATCGCTCCGATCAGAACGCCGTCCGTGCCCCGAATCGGGATTCCGCCGCCGAATATGACCATGCGGCCGCCGAGATTGTGCTGCAAGCCGTACAATTCTGCCCCCGGCTGGCACAGTTTGCCGAGCTCCGCGGTGCTGATCCGGTTAACGGCAGCGGTATACGCTTTGTCCTGGGCCAAAGTGATGCTGACGATTTCCGCCCCCACATGTCGCGAGAACCCGAGAAGATGTCCGGCGGCATCCGTAATGGCGACCGAGATCGGAATGCCGATCTCCGCCCCTTTGTCCAGAGCGAGCTGCAGCGAGCGTTTTACATCTTCCTCTGTCAGCGTCATGCGTTTACCTCCGAACCGGCATCCCCCAATATTTCCCCGACGCGCTTGAATCGTTCCGGATCCCGTTCAAGCCGTTTGGCTACAATAATCCCGATGATGGCGTACACGATGACGATAAACGGCAAAATGTTGTAAGGAAACTCGGGCACCGGGTAGAACGAAGCCGACAGCGGAATGAGCAGCAGCAGCGACGATATAATGGGAAGAATCAAATTTTTGAATGGATGCTTGCGTACGTTGCTTTGGCTTTTTTGATAGAGAACGTAGCCGACGGAAGCCATCATATACACCGGGATAATACCCAGCGTAAGAATGGCGCCCAAATAGCCGTAAGTATTGGAAGGCCCGACCGCGAAGCCCATCAGGAGCAGGAGCACGAGCGCGACTGCGGACTGGAACATGATCGCGTTCGTGGGCGTGTGGAATCTGGCGTTCAGCTTGCCGAGCGCGGACGGCAGCACTTTTTCCCGGCCCATGACATAAATGACCCGAGCAATCGCGTTGTTCACGCCGATCGTTACCGCCAAAATGCTGCTTAACCCGGCCAAAGCTATAAGCGTGACCAAAGTCGTATTCCCGAACTGCGTCGCCATCGTTACGAACGGAGAAGCGTCGCTGGCCAATTTATCCATGTTTTTCAAACCGAACCCGTTGACCACCGTAAAAGTGGCGAAAATATAGATGCATCCTACCAGCAAAGTGGAACCGATCAGCGCATAATACACGTTTCTCTTCGGATTTTTCACTTCCTCCGCCAAAGTCGTCGCCGACTCGAATCCTACGAACGACAGCATTCCGTAGATCATGCCCAGGGCGATTCCCGAAAATCCGGACGGGCTCATGGCCGGGCTGAACACTTCGAAATGGATGCCGTCGTGGCCGCCTTTGGCCAAAACGATGCAGCACAACACGAGCAAAACGCCGACTTCCCCGGCAAACAGGATCATCGTCATTTTCATCGATTGCTTGGCGCCGATACACGACAGCATGAGGACGAACGCCCAAGCGAGCAAAGAAATCACGTACCACGGAATATCGATGCCCAGGCCGCTTTTTAAAAGCGAGCTGGCCGTTGTCCCGAACAACGCTTCTTCGGCGGGCTCCAGCAGAGAATAACCGATGAACATAAGCCATCCGGACAAAAACCCGCTGCGGGGGCCGATCCCTTTGCTGGCAAATACGTAAAACGCTCCGGCGCTAGGCGCGACTTTGCTGAATTCGCCGATAGTCTTGGCCAAAATGATGGCGATGACGAGCGAAATCGCGAAGCTGATGGGCATAGCGGCACCGGCGAAGCCTGCGGCGTAGCCTGTATTGAAATACATCGAGACCGCCGGTCCCATGAATGCCGCAGACATCACGACGGCATCCCACACCGATAAATTGCGTTTCAGCACATTTGGGGTTGAAACTGAGGAATTTGGTGTTGACATGCGCTCACTCACCTTCTGTTTGGATGGTAATGAGCTAATTATCACGTAGATCGGAAAGCGTTTTCAATAGACAAAAAGTTAAAAGATTTGGCCGATTTCTATGACAACTGTATCGACGGACGCCGAGCTCACCTGCCGCTCCATTTCGCCGGATGCAGCATTTGGTAAGCCCGCAAAGCGACTTGCAGCGCTAGGCGGTGTTCGGGAAGCAGGCAGTCTTCGCCGAGCAGCTCTTTGATTTTTTCCAATCGGTAGTACAGCGATTGCCTTACGATAAAAAGCTTCTGTGCGGCAATTAGTTTGGATTGGTCGTTGTCCAGGTACACTTTCAACGTCCAGACCAGATCGCTCCCCTTCGACTCGTCGTGCTCGATCAGCTTGCCGATGTAGTTTGTCACGAACGCATGCAATTTGGATTGGTCGTTAATGTTGAACAGCAGCTGCATGACGCCGAGGTCGTCAAAAAAGAGCGGATTATGCTTCACGGACGGAAACAGCGATATGGCTTGGACGGCTTCGTGATAACTTTGATGGGCGTTGATCAGATTCACGCAGCGGCGCCCTATGCCAATCAGCAATTGGGACGGGCCGATCTTCTGCTCGTTGTTGATCCTTTGCAACGTGTGGAATATTTTCTCAAGCCTTATTTTCCCAGGCTGGAGCGGCTGCAAGTCGATAGCGATCACGATCAGCCTGTTGTTTTTTAGCGTCGTAAGCGGCATAAAATCATACTGTTCGAACAAAGAGCGCAGCATCATGGACAAGTGGAGCCCGATCGATTCCGGACCGTCGTCTTCGGCGGCGGAATTCGTTTTCTGCTCCGGAGTGTCGAATTCGACGAGGCAGACATGGAAGCCGGATTCATTCAGCTTCTTGTACTTGCTTCCGGTCATCGATTTGATTTGCTCTTCGTCCGCAAGCCGTTTGTGCAGCAAATCGTCGACCCATAAATTTTCGGCGTACAGTTTGCGCTCCTGAATATAGCGTTTACGAAGCAAATCTTGGGCAATGGAAAGCGAAGCTGAGTCGAGGATAAGAAATTCGTATTCTTGCGGCTTATGCGTTAAGTGCATGGCGATATATGCCCACGTTTTGCCCATTGCGCCGACGGGCTGCATGATCAAGGTGCCGCCGGCGTCGTCCCATACGTGCGGGGCCGCATGATTGACCGCTTCCGGCAGCTCGGCTTGCTTGGACAAGATATGTTCCTGAAGCTTCGTTTGCTCGGCCGGGGGCAGCTGCGGAATAAAGATCGGCTGGCCCTGCACGGGCATATAGACGATTTGCGCTTTCGTGCTCGATTGGAGAAGCTTCAGTACGTTCGTAACTCCTTGCGACGACAAGGTCAGACGATGGAACTCTCTGGAGATAGCTTCAAGATCTTGCAAAATTTTGTGATGTTTATTAATAATAAGCACGTGCAGGTCTTGCGTAATGTCGACAAAGCGAACCGTTTGCGGGAAGACGATAAGAGGAAAGTTATAACAGTCCGCCATATGTACCATTTCGTGCGGGATATGATCGATGAACTGTCCCAGTTCAATGCATAAACAAGAAACGTTCCGCTTTACCAACTGCTCCAAATAAGACACAAACGAACCGGGGTCGGACTTGAAAGCCACTCCGGTCGTCAATATGAGCTCTTGGCCGTGAATCAATTGCTCGATATTCATGATTTCCAGGATGTGAACCCAGCGAATGGGCCGATCCAATCCGTTGTGGCCCGCTACCACTTCGGCTCCGCTAAAAAGCGGCCGCTTTAACACTTCCCGTACAGTTAAGGTGTACTCCACATGAACGTCCTCCCCCTGCCCGCCGCCGGGTTGCCCATCCGTTCCGAGAATTAATCGGCATATATCTACTTGCTTTCAATCGTACGCATAAATTGCCAAACCCCAAGCAAGAGTACGCCCCCCGCCACGGCCTGAAGCGACGTTACCGTCTCCCCGAGCAGCACGTAAGCGAGCAAAGTAGCACCGAGCGGTTCGCCCAGTACGGTCATCGAAACGGAGGTAGCCCGCATGTACTTGAGTAGCGCGTTGAATACATAATGTCCGAGCAGCGTCGGCACGAGCGCCAGCAGCAGGAAGATCCCCCACTCTTTGGCGTCGTATGCGAACAGCGGCACGCCGAGCACGGCGGCGTAGCCGGCGAGCAAAACGGCAGCGGCGAGAAATACGGCGTAGCTGTACACGAACGTGGAGACGTGGCCGCGCAAGCTTTTGCCGAGAACGATATTGGCCGCCATCGCCAGCGTTCCGAGCACCGACAAGATATCCCCTTTCAGCGCAGGCCCCGAGAAGCGAAAATCGCCCCAGCCGATAAGCGCCGCTCCGGCGATGGCGATGATCATGCCGACGACGGCGCCGGCTGCGGTGCGCTGGCGGAACGCGAGCAGCGAGCCGAGCATCACGAATACCGGCTCCAGCGTGAGCAGCGCCGTTGAACTGGCCACCGTCGTATATCGCAACGACTCCATCCACAGCAAAAAGTGCAGCCCAAGCATCAACCCGGACAAAGCAAGACGGCCCGCCGTCCGGGCGGTCAGCTCCCGCCACTCGGCGCGGTGCTTCCACAGCCACGGAGTCATGAGCAGGCAAGTGAGCAGCAGACGGTTCATGGCGAGCGCCGAAGCCGGAGCTTGCGACCATTTCACGAAAATGGCGGAAAACGAAATGGCGATAATGCCGACGATAACGAGTGCCGCGACCGGCACGGCAGGTTTTGGTTTGGACAGCGATGGCGTAGAATACATGATCTTCTCTCCTATGAGGTGTAGCACTGTTTACCCGGGTTTTCCCGGCGTTAAGCTGGCTGTGTGACGCCCTGCACGCTGCTCGCCGTTCACCCTCCGGCTTAACGCCTTGGCGTTAAGCTGCCTCAGGCCAAGTACAGGCACTGTATATACGTTCTGATGGAGAAACAAGCAGACTTGTACCAGTATAACGGATTCCGGCCGGCTCGGCTATATCGGACATCAACATTTTTGCTGTAACGATTTTTCCCACTGCATCTGCGCGACGCAAAAAGCCTGCCGGCGCCCTATCCGTGTGCCAGCAGGCTTTTGCTTTTGCGGTTCGCGAGCTTCAATCGAGTACTGCCGCCATATGCTTGGCCGTAACCGACCAATGCGACGTGTTCCAGATCGCTTCCTTGTTCTTGAAATACAAAATTTGCGGCGACTGGTGCTTGACCTTCAAATCTTCGGCGATCTGATTCGATACCGGCCTCGACTCGATTACTTTCACAAGGTAATAATCGACATTCTCGTTCGGCTGCTTCGCCAAATATTCATCGAATTCTTCTAGTGCGCTGGCGCTGACTGGGCACGTGGTACTATGTTTGAGCACAACGGCCGGCTGCTCGCCGGACTGCTCCAGAATTGCGTTCCACTCGTCTAGCGTCGTAATTTCCCGCCATTTAGCCATAAGTTCGGATGCCTCCTTCGCGCAGTGTTTCTCTTTTCATTATAAAGGAATCCCGAGGCAAAATCCACGCAACCGCAGCATAGACGCAGCCAGCTTTCCCGCGTCCTGTCGGGTAGCTTCGGTCGTAGATGGCCGCGAACCGCTTCAAGCGCGCCAATGCAGGTTCGTATCATTGAGCCATACATGTCCCGCAGGCTATCGCTCATATTCGCTAATTTTATTGGACTACTCCGCACTTGCCAACACTTGTTCAACGTCTACTACATTCAATAAGTTATAACTGGCGAAGGGATGATGATGGATTTGAAACGACGGAAAGAATCGATGAGTGGAGGGGAAAACAAGTGCAAGTAAAATACATCACCGATATTGGAAGCCTGCCCCATCTAACTGAAGAAGAGAAAACAGCTCTCCAACAAGTAGTCGATAAATTCGTTTTCCGGCTCAACGACTATTATTTGCAGCTGATTGATTGGTCCGATCCACTTGATCCCATCAGGCGTCTAGTGATACCAAGCGCAACCGAGCTGCTGGAGTACGGCCGTTGGGATGCATCCGATGAGGTTACGAATTACGTGGTAAAGGGATGCCAGCATAAATACAGTACGACGGCATTGCTTCTCGTTTCCGAGGTTTGCGGCTCGTATTGCCGGTTCTGTTTTCGAAAAAGACTGTTTCGGGACGATGTGAACGAGGCGATGCCCGATGTGCAGGACGGACTGGATTACATTGCGAGAACGCCTGAAATCAATAACGTTCTGCTGACGGGCGGCGATCCGCTCATTCTGGCAACGAAAAAGCTGTCCAATATCATTCAAAGCCTGCGGACGATGGATCATGTCAAAATTATCCGCATCGGATCGAAGATGCCTGTTTTCAACCCTATGCGAATTTATGAAGATCAGGAGCTGCTCAATCTATTCCGCACCTATTCCACCGAGGAAAAACGAATCTACATTATGGCTCATGTCAATCATCCAAGAGAAATTACTCCCGAGGCAATGAAGTGCTTTAAGGCGCTGTACGATGCCGGAGCGATCGTCGTAAATCAAACCCCGATCCTGCGGGGAATTAACGATGATCCCGCCGTACTGGGGGAATTGCTCGATAAATTGTCATGGGCCGGGGTTACGCCGTATTACTTTTTTGTAAACAGGCCTGTGGCCGGGAATCGTGGATTTGTCCTCTCGCTGGAAGAAGTGTACCGCATCGTGGAGGAAGCAAAAGCCAAAACCTCGGGCCTCGGTAAGCGCGTGAAGCTCTGCATGAGCCATACATCGGGAAAAATCGAAATTTTGGCCATCGAAAACGGAAAAGCTTACTTGAAGTATCACCAGTCTCGCGACGGGGGATACGGCAAATTTATGGTTCTTGATTGCCCGAAAGATGCCGCCTGGTTCGATGATTTGCCGGGTAACGAAAAGCACTGGAATAAGCCCGCCAAAAAAACGCAAGAAGTCATCTCCGTCAATGAACTGCCGGATTTGCCGTTAAAAACGGGAAAGCGCCGCAAATCCGTAGCTACCTCGCTGAACGAAATGTGAATAATATTTTGATGGGGGCAATATTATGGCAAACTCCTCCGGTTCCGCTAAACCGATTATCGGTGTCCTGACTGCGAGCAGCAGGAAAAAAACGAAAGGCATGATCAAGCTGGCCAAGTTAAACAAAAAAGCGAAAACAACGCTCTACTTCTTTTCCAGGCATGACGTAAATTTCGATCGCAAGAGAGTAAAAGGAAGGTACTACGACTTGGATAAAAAAAGCTGGAAAAATAAATATTTTTCCTTTCCCGATGTGCTCTATGTCCGTGGCGCGTCAGGTACTACTGCAGGCAAGTTACTAAAGCGCTTCGATAAGCTGGGCATTCCCAGAGTTAACCCCATCACTCAATTCAATAAAGGAGAGCTTTACAGCGTATTAAAAAAAGATGGAAACCTCTCCCCTCATTTGCCGTTTACGAAAAAACGTCGATGATGTCAGCAGTATAAAAAAATACGTGAAGAAACTCGGCACTGTTTACGTCAAAGCATGTTACGGAAGGCGCGGACAGCAGGTCATGCGGGTAAAAAAGTCCAGCAGCGGCAGTTATAGGTACAGCTACTCGATTCTCGGGGATATGGTCAGCAAAGAGGTCAAAAATTTTTCCCGGTTGAAAAAAGTCATGAATAAATTTTTCGCCGATAAGAAAGTCATCGTGCAGCGTGCTATCGACTTAATTCGGGTAAAAGGCAGCAGGCGGGTAGATCTCCGTGCCGAGCTGCAGCGAAACGGCAACGATGAAATCGAGATTGTGGCCATTCCCATTCGCGTTGGCCAAAGCGAATCCCCCATAACTACTCATGGGGACGCTTTTCAATTCGACGATTATGTGAAGAAATTGCTCCCCGACTACTCTGACATACAGATCAAAAATTTAAAGCAGGAAATCAACGAATTTTTGATTAACGTTTATAAAAAGGTTGAAAGTGAATACGGGAAATTCGGAGAAATCGGCATCGATTTTGCCTTGGACGATAAGGGGAAAATTTGGTTCATCGAGTGCAATGCCCAATCAGCCAAAGTCTCTATCAGGAAAGCCTACGGATCGGATGTCGTCAAAAAAATTTATTTGAACCCATTGCAATATGCAAAGATATTAGCGCAGCACCGGTCTTCCCGCCAACACTAGAAGCCGGCAGAGGAGTCGCCTGAAGGAGAGATATACGATAATGAAGAAAACGACCCAATTAAAACAACTGATTACCTCGCAAAATCTCGAATTTTTAATGGAAGCCCATCACGGGCTTTCGGCGAAAATTGTAGAGGAGGCAGGTTTTAAAGGGATTTGGGCCAGTGGACTATCCATATCCGCCGGCATGGGGATCAGAGATAATAATGAAGCTTCTTGGACTCAGGTGCTTGACGTCCTTGAATTTATGAGCGATGCCACTTCCATTCCGATTTTATTGGACGGGGATACGGGTTACGGCAACTTCAACAATGCAAGACGTTTGGTGGCAAAGCTGGAGCAGCGGAATATCGCAGGGGTGTGCATCGAGGATAAGCTTTTCCCCAAAACCAACTCCTTTATCGACGGGGAAACGCAGGCGCTTGCCGATATCGACGAGTTTTGCGGGAAAATCCGGGCGATGAAAGATACGCAGAGTGATGAAGATTTCGTGGTCGTGGCCAGAATCGAAGCTTTAATCGCCGGTTTGGGCTTGAAGGAAGCTTTGCTGCGCGGAGAGGCTTATCGGAAGGCAGGCGCGGATGCCGTCCTTATTCACAGCCATCGGTCCGACGCTTCGGAAATCGAGGCGTTTATGAAAGAATGGGCCGGAAGACTTCCTGTCGTCATCGTGCCCACCCAATATTACAAAACGCCGACGAAGCGATTTGCCGAACTGGGCATCAGCGTAGCGATCTGGGCAAACCATAACCTGAGAGCCTCGATCGAGGCGATGCAAAAGCTTTCCAAGCTTATTTACCGCGAGGAAAATCTGGTCAATGCAGAGTCCGGCATCGCCTCTTTGAATGAAGTCTTCCGGCTGCAGGGGGTCGATGAGCTGAAGGAGGCCGAAAAAAAATATTTGCCCGCAAAGAACAATGCCGGCAGCGATCTCTCATGATCAATACGAAACGATTCGGATCCGAATTGAAAAAGCTGGGGTTCGATTTCTACTCCGGAGTGCCGTGCTCCTTTTTGAAGGACCTGATCAATTATGCGATCAACGAATGCGTCTATACCGCAGCGGCGAACGAGGGGGATGCGATAGCCATTGCATCCGGAGCTTATGTAGCAGGAAAAAAATCGGTTGTGCTCATGCAAAATTCGGGGCTGTCGAATGCCGTATCTCCGCTCACTTCCCTAACCTATACGTTTCGGATTCCGCTCCTCGGGTTCGTCAGCTTGCGGGGAGAGCCCGGCTTGCCCGACGAGCCCCAGCATGAGCTTATGGGACGGATAACAACCGAGCTGTTGGAATTGATGCAAATCAAGTGGAAGTATTTGTCCTTGGACATGGAAGAAGCCAAGAGCCAGCTGCTTGAGGCCAATGAATGGATCGAAAACAACCGTTCCTTTTTCTTCGTCGTCAAAAAAGGGACTTTCGAGAAAGAAACTTTGCAAAATCAAGCAAATTCGTCGCATCAAAACATGCTCAAAATCGGGAAACACGCGGAGGATGAGCTGCCTGTCCGCCTCGAGGCGTTGAAGGTCATTAACGGCTTGAAGGGGGGGAATACCGTCCAACTGGCCACGACAGGCAAAACCGGCCGGGAGCTCTACGAAATCGAAGATGCCCGCAACAATTTGTATATGGTCGGATCGATGGGCTGCGTGGGCTCTTTCGGACTGGGCATGGCGCTGGGAAAACCGAATGCGGAAACGATCGTGATCGACGGCGACGGCTCCCTTCTGATGCGATTGGGAAGCTTGGCGACGAACGGTTACTACCACCCTCCAACATGCTGCACATCCTGCTGGATAATAACGCGCACGATTCGACGGGCGGGCAGAGCACGGTATCGCACAATGTCGATTTCGTAGAGGTTGCGGCATCGTGCGGCTACGAGAGGTCCATTTATATTCATAATCTGAGCGAGCTCGCTTCAGCCGTTAAGGAATGGAAAAGCGCGCAACGTTTGACCTTCCTTCATATGAAAATATCCCGAAGTCCGGACGGGCCGCTCGGCCGTCCCGGCATTAAACCGTATGAAGTCAAGGAACGGCTGCAGAAGTTTTTGGCGGCAATCCATTTTTGAAGGAGGGATGCGAGTTGCCCCCCGTGAGACGGAATATTTTGCTCAATCCCGGGCCTGCGACAACAACGGACAGCGTGAAATACGCCCAGGTCGTACCGGATATTTGCCCCCGCGAAAAGGAATTCGGCCAATTAATGGAATACGTCGCCGCGGAATTGACCCGGCTGGTGGCCGATACGGATCGTTATGCCGCCGTTCTGTTCAGCGGTTCCGGCACGGCCGCCGTGGAATCGATCATCAGCTCCGCTGTCGGCGACGATGAGGTCGTCATCATTAATAACGGCGCTTACGGCAAACGAATGTGCGATATAGCCCGGACATACGGCATAAAATTCCGCGAATTTAAAAGCTCGCCCTATGAGGCCGTTAATTTGTCCGACCTGGAGCAGTTTATCCGGACGAGTTCCGACAGCATCTCGCATCTGGCCGTAGTTCATCACGAAACGACAACGGGGCTGTTAAACGACATCGAAGCAATCGGGCAGCTGTGCAGCAAATATCGCATCATCATGATCGTTGACGCCATGAGCTCGTTCGCGGCCGTTCCCATCTCCATGAAATCGATGCATATCGGCTATTTGGCCGCAAGCTCCAACAAAAACCTTCAGGGGATGGCGGGGATCTCCTTTTGCATAGCAAATAAGGAGCTGTTGGAAGATCTTCGTCAGGTGAAGCCAAGGAGTTATTACCTGAATTTATATGACCAGTATGATTATTTTTCATCAAACGGCCAAATGCGCTTCACTCCGCCGGTGCAGACGATATATGCGTTGAAGCAGGCCATCGAAGAATTGCGGCGGGAAGGTGTCGCTCAGCGGTACGAAAGGTACTGCAAGTCATGGGAAACGTTAATCGGCGGCTTGAACATCTTCGGCTTGAAGCACCTGGTGAAGGAAAGCGATCATTCCAAATTGTTGACCACCATCGTTGAGCCCGACTGCGAGCTGTACGACTTTAATGAAATGCACGACTTTTTTTACGAAAGAGGCTTTACGATCTATCCCGGAAAACTCGGTGAGCTCAAAACGTTCAGAATCGCGAATATCGGCGATATAACCAGCAAGGATATAGAAGCGTTTCTGGAGCTGCTGAGGGACTATCTCGTCAGCATAAATTTCCTGAAAAAGGGTGAATGAGCTATGGGTGTTCCTCTCAGACGCGATAAATACAGGAAATATAAAATTTTAAAAAACTCCGGCCTTTTAAGCCAGCACGTCCCGCAAACCGGAAAGCTGTCGAAGAGTTCGTTTTATTCCTATTTGGGTAAATATGGCGATATTATTCTTAAGCCTCTGGAAGGCGGACGCGGGTTCGGAGTGATACGGGTGTCCGCGCCAAGCAAAGATCGGTCGGCATATGAGCTTCATCATGAGAACGAGAAAAAATCGATTAAAGGTAAAGATAAGCTGTACAGCAAAGTTCAAAAAATTGCCGGCAGCCGTTCCTACATGGTGCAGCGTCGCATACCTCTGGCCACGATTAACGGGCGGATGTTCGATTTGCGGGTCATCGTTCAGCGCTTAAGCAAATCCAAGCCATGGAAAGTGACGGGCAAAGCCGTCAAGGTAGCGGGAGAAGGCTACATCGTCACGAATATTGAAAGAAGCAAGGGAACCGTATTGCAGTTGAAAGGGGCTCTGCGGAAATCTTCATTAAACGATAAGTCCGTCTCTTCCCTTGTCTCCAATGTTGAAAAAGTGGCTCTGAGCGCAGCTTCGAGACTTTGCAAATATTTGACGAAGCAACGCATATTCGGGTTCGATATGGGCTTGGACGAAAACGGCAAGGTCTGGATTATTGAAGCGAACGCCAACCCGATGCTGACCCATTTCAAGCAGTTGAAAAATCAAACGATGTATAAGCGAATCATTTATTACAAAAAAAATGCGCAGTAGTAAAACCCAAAAGGGAAAGCGCCAACGCTTAGGTTAGGCGCCTTCCCTTTTGTAACCCTCATCGCCGATCAACCTTCCCAAACGCGTTGAAACCAGTCATAGGCCACTCTGCCGGATATTTCGTGATCGCCCTCGAAAAGATCGAGCTCCAGCTTACGTTCCGCTCCCAAGAGCCGGTACGCTCCGCGCACCTTGTCATGCGCTTCGAGCGCCGCGTGCACCGGGAAGATCGGGTCTTTCGTGCCTGCCTCCAACAGGAGCGGCCTTGGCGCAATGAGGCTCAGCAAATCGGGCATTTCCGCAGCTCGCGACAGCCCCGGCACATAATTGTCGATGCAATGGTGAATGGACAAAATACTCGCTTGGAACGTATTCGCGTATCCGCTCACGACGGCGGCCGAAATTCGCTCGTCAACCGCTGCGGCGAACGAGCAGACGAGCCCCCCGCCGGAAATTCCCATGCAACCGATTCGCCGCGCATCGACGTCTTCCCGCGTTAACAAATAATCGACGCAGCGCATCGTTTCGAACACCCGATATCCTGCCATCGTCTGGCCCATGGCGAGGAAGAACGTGGAAAGCCGGTGGCAGGAGTTCGGATTGCGCGAATCTTCGGCGAGCTTGCGGTCTCCGAAGCCGAGCAGTTCCGGTGCGATAGTCAGATAGCCCCGTCGCGCCAGCTCGGCGGCAAAATTTTTCTGGTAGCCGGCCTCCCCTTCCTTTTTCGTTCCCTCCGGAGTCAGACCTACGATATCTTTGCTCCCGTAGCCGTGGCCGTGGCAGGCGATGACAGCCCCGAGCGGTCCGCCGCTTTGCTTCGGAATCAGCACATATACCGGCATGTACAGCCGGGGATACGTTTGAATTTGGATTCGTTGCCGAATATAATCGCCACAGTCTTCGGATTCCAGCAGCTGCGGCGACAAATCCGGCACCTCCTGCGGAAAACCGCCCAGCAGCTCCACGAACCGTTGCCGCAGCCGTTCCTTCCATAAGTTCCATTCTTGCAGTGAGCTTGCTTGAAAACGTTCCGCCGGCTGTACGCTCGTCATCACATGCCTTACATAATCGTCCGGATTCCACATCAAAGACGCCTCCTCAATGAATTCGCTTACATTCCGGAATTAGTTCGAACCGTTACATGGCTTGATTCGCCGCCATCCGTCACGCCGTAAAAATGCTCCCGCCGCATCGCTGCGCGGCAGGAGCATCACAGACAAACTAGTTGGGCAGCCATTTATGCAAGCTGGCTATCAGTTCGTCCGTATCGGCCGGCTTCGCCAAATAATCGGTTGCGCCGGCAGCGAGACATTTCTCGCGTTCTCCTGGCATCGCCTTGGCGGTCAGCGCGATGACCGGCAGCTCCCGAAATGCCGGCATGCTGCGGATCGCCGCTATCGTTTCGTAGCCGTCCAAGACCGGCATCACGATGTCGACCAGTACCGCGTCAATGTCACGGTTTTCTTGCAGCAGCTGCAGCGCTTCCTTGCCGTTGTCCGCGGGGATGACGGAAACGGCATGGCGTTCGAGCAAGCTCGTAATGGCAAAGACGCTGCGGATATCGTCGTCGATCACGAGCACTTTCCGCCCTCCCTGCGCGCTGCGCACCGGCCGTGCGGGTTGGCTGTCGAAGAGAGACTGCAGCGATGCCCCATCTTTGAGCGGCAAGTACAGGGAAGCTTCGAACGCAAGGTCATGCGGCGAAGCCGCCTTTTTCACGACAAAGCTGCGGGCCAGCGCGTGCAGCCGTTCGTCCTCTGCCTGCGTCCATGGCAGTTCCGTATAAAACAGCAGCGGCACATCGTAGGCTTTCGCGCCGCGCATGATTTCATCCAGCCCGGATGCACTCGCGCCTGCGGTTGCCCAATCGACAACGATGCAGCCGGCTTGAAGCATTCGTACTGTGTCAATGAATTCTGCTTCGGTAACGGTTTCCGTGACCCTAATGTCGAACAGCTCCAGCGCCGATACGATCCGGCGCACCCGCTCCCCGCTTTCGCACCAGACGATGACTCTGCGCTGCGGCCTTACTGCCCTCTCCATCATGTCGTCCACTTTCCTGCTCAGCTCGCCGTCCGCGGCCGGCTTCGTCAAACATTCGACGGCCCCGCGCTGCAGGAAGGACAATCGTTCGGAACCGATCGACATGATCCAGACCGGTATGTTGCGGGTTGCGGCGCTCTGTTTGAGCCGATCGAGAACGACAAGTCCGTTGCCGTCTTCCAAATACGTATCGATCGCGATCGCGGCCGGCCTATAACGGCTTGCAAGCTCGAATGCGCTCTCGCCGCTCAACGTCACGATGCCTTTAAAACCTTTCTTGCGGGCCGCTTGCAGCAGCGTTTCGGCGAACTGCGGATCGTAATCCGCGATCAGCAGCACCCGGTCGTCCGCCGCAATGGCATAGCGGTCATCTTTGACCGGCTCATCGGGCTTGGCGGGATATGCTGCCGGCACGTCCGGCGGCGGCAGCTCCTCATACACCGGCTTAGCGGCGTCCGATTCGAATTTGGACAAACCGAGAATATCGTTGATCATGGCGAGCAAATCGTGGCCGGACTCGTGAATCATTTTCGCATTGCGGACTTGGGTATCGGTCAAGTTGCCTTCCGCGTTTTCCGCGAGCTGCCAGGACAAAATGAGCAGACTGTGCAGAGGAGTGAGCAGCTCGTGCGATATGCCGGGCAAAAACTCCGACTTATGATTGGAGGTGAGCGCGAGCTGCTCCACCTGTTCCTCCAGCAGCCGGACTTTTTGCTCCAGCTCCTCGTTCGTTCTCCTCAATTGCTCGCACTGCTTGCGCAGCTCCTCGGCCATCGGCCCCTCCGTACCGTTGCCCGCCTGCAGCGTGGCCAGCATGTTGCCGATGCTCTCCGCGAGCCGATCGAGGAACTCCAAAGCGGCAGGAGAGAACGCCCGGGACGAGGCGATCTCGATGACGGCGAGCACTTGTCCGCCGGACAGGATCGGAAGCAAAACGATGTTGAGCGGCGCCATCTCGCCCGATCCCGAGCCGATGTTGACATAATCCTCGGGAACGTTCGTCAGCACAATGCGCTGCTTCTCGAGCAGGCATTGTCCGACCAGCCCTTCTCCTCTGCGGAAGCGGTTGGCAAGCGTTTTTCGCACCTGATAGCCATGGCTCGCAATCAGCTTCAGCACCGGCTCTTCCCGCTCCGTCTCGCACACGTAAAACAGGCCGTGCTGCATCGGCACTAGCGCCGCAAGCTCGGACAAAATCAGATTGCACGCCGTGGCCGTGTCCCGCTGCCGCTGCAGCATGTTGCCAAGCCTGACCAGATTCGTCTGCAGCCAGTCCCGTTCGCCGAGCCGCTCAACCGCCGCATGAATCAAGTTCGCCATATGCAAAAATTCCCCCGTCAGCGCGCGGCCATCGAAGACGGTGGGAATATGAGCCGAAACCGCGGCGCTCGCGGCCGAATCGATCTTGGCGTTAATGAGCAGTTGCTGCAAATCCGCGCGACCGGCTGCAGTATGGATGTGTTCCGCCATAGCCTGTGCTAGCCTCCCAAATTTGTAGATTCGTCCCGTCTTTGCGGGAAGCGGATCGTAAACGTAGTTCCCCCTTTGCCTGTGCGGACGTCGATCATCGCCTTGTGGCGGTTGGCGATGCTGTAGCATACAGCAAGCCCGAGCCCCGTGCCGCTGTCTTTCGTCGTGAAGAACGGCGTGCCGATCTTGTCCAAAATATCGTCGGGTATGCCGGAGCCTTGATCGATAATTTCCAAAACGCCCGCGTTCGGTTCGGCGTACGTGCGCAGCGTCACGACACCGCCGGGCTCCATGGCGTCCAGGCCGTTGTTCACCATATTCAGAACGAGCTGCCGGATTTCTTTCTCGTCCAGCATGAGCTCCGGGCAGTCGCCCAGCTCCAGCTCCACCCGCTTGTCCATCAGCACCGCTTCCGCCTCCATCAGCGGGAACAAGTACTCGATAATGCCGTTGAGCTGCTGCGGCTTTTGGTTGCTGTACGTATTTTTGGCGAGCGACAAAAATTCGGTAATAATCGCGTTCGCGCGGTCGAGCTCTTGAATCATAATGTCGGCAAACTCGCGATTTACACCGGTTTTGGACAGCTGCAGGAAGCCCCGCACCGTCGTCATCGGATTGCGGATTTCGTGAGCGATTCCGGCGGCCATCTCGCCGATCAGGTTGAGCTGGCCGAGTCTCGCTATTTGTTTGTCCATCCGGACGCGTTCGGTAATGTCGTTAATGACGCACAGCACATGCTTCTCCTCGTGAATGACGAGTATCCGTAGATAGCAAGCCGCTTCGTTTATCGCCGCTCCTGGTCTTGTAGACGATTTTGCGGTTGACGGCGGGGTTTCCTTGCACGGTGGTCCACCACGCCTCTTCCGCCTGCTCCCCGTCCGCCTCAATGCCCATCATTTGCAAGGAGCAGCCGCGCAATTGCTCCAAACTGTAGCCGGTATACCGGACCCAGCTTCATTTACGTCGAGGAAGCTTCCGTCGGGACGGCACAGCGCCATAAGGCTGGGGCTCGAATTGAAAATTTGGCGAAAATATTGCTGCGACCGCTGCAGCTCCAGCTCCATCCGCTTGCGGGCCGTTACCTCGCTGAAATAGATCGAAAGCCCGCTCCCCGAAGGGTAAGCGCGAATTTCGAACCACATTTTCTCATCTTCGCTGCAGCATTCGACATGAACGGGAATTTGCTCGGCCGCAGCTTGGCGAAACGCGCGATAAACGTCCTCGGGTTTTTGCAAATGGGTCGGAACGGTCCACAAGAGACGGCCGACAAGCTCCGCACGGCTCATACCGAGCCTCCGTTCGGCTTCCCGATTCGCATAGGTGAAACGCCAATCGCGGTCAACGGCGACGAAAGCGTCGGCAATGCTTTCCAATATCGTAATTGTTTGCCCATATGACACGTCGGCGGGAAGAGCAGACATCGGGGATAAGGAAGAAGGCTCACTTGCAGAGGTTGTCGGCATTTGTCCGGTTTCAAATGCGCCTTTTTGCTTCAGCCCTCTCTGCCGCCATAGCTGGCGGCGGGTTTGATGAAGCTTGACAAAGCGGTCGATCTTCTGTTTAAGCGTCTGTGGCGAGAACGGCTTGACGATATAATCGATGGCGCCGGCGGACGGCCCTTGAAACGATTCTCCGTGCGTGCTATCGAACGCGGTCATGAAAATGATCGGGATTTGCATGGAAACTTCCCGCATTTTGATCAGCCTTGCCGTTTCGAAGCCGTTCATGCCCGGCATTTGCACATCCAGCAAAATAACGGCGAACTCGTGCTTCAAAATCAGCTTAAGCGCTTCTTCTCCCGAGAAGGCGGTCATCAGACGATATTGATCCGAACGCAATGCGGATTCAAGCGCAACCAAATGATCCGCACGATCGTCGACGAGAAGAATATTAATGCGTTCGTTATCCATGCTGTCCCGTCTTTCCATCAGGCCACACGTCACCTTCTGATTATTCAAAATCACAATCAACATAACATACTTTCGGGCTTCTTGAAAGACAAAAAAACCGCTTAGTGAAGCGGTTTTCCTAAAATTAATTTGCAAATAGGACCACGTAAAAATTGCATTTATCGAACTTTGTTTTTTGATGTCGAATATATGACTTTCTGCAAATATTATGTCAATTTTTAGTCGACTTCTGCAAGGTGTATATAGAGCAATCGTCCTGCGACTTCAGAACCTGCATTTTTGGTTAATCGATAAAAGGGACTTCACTCGGGTCGGATATGGGGTTCCGGTTCCGTTAAACTCGTGTTCCCGGATTCGGACTGGGCGGAGGGAACACGAGTTTAAAAGATCCCCCATATCCCACCTTCCGTTACGCCTTTGGATAACATACAATTATACCCTAACGTACCGCATTCTTCGTTTCATCTCACTCCCACTAGATCACCCTAAAGCTTCCCGTGCCCATCGCCGTGAGCTGGCCGCCGTCGCCATGAATCGAACCGGTGCAAGTAATCATCCGCCGCGACTGATGGACGACCTCGGCTGTCACCAGCAAGGTGCCTTCACGAAGCGAGGAGACGAAATGGACGTTCAAATTCGTTGTTACCGCTTTTTCTTCCGGGCGGGCCAGCATGACGGCTAGCCCCATGGCATTGTCGAGCAACGACGACAGTACGCCGCCGTGAATAATGCCGAGCAAGTTGAGATGGTGCGGCTTCACGTCAAGGCTGATGACAATGCGTCCCGCTCGTTCGTCGGCACTCACGATGCGGCAGCCCAGATAACCCCAGAACGTCTGCTCGGCGGCCGCGCTTAAGCGGTTCATGCGCTCTTCCCACTCTGCGCCCGCGAACCGGCTCCGCCGGCTGCTGCTTCTCCCATCGGATCCGTCATCGTCGTCCCTCCCTTCGATGCCGCTCTGTTATTTATCCCCTTGTTTGTTGCTATCGCCCTTCGCTTCGCCGGCGGCGCTCGCTCCGCGCAGCAGCTCCTCCTCCAGCAGCTGGCGGCGCAGCACTTTGCCGACGAGCGTCTTGGGAAGAGCGGCGCGGAACTCGAACTTGCGCGGCACTTTATAGGCGGCAAGCCGCTCCCGGCAAAACGTCTCGAGCTCCGCGGCGGTTACGCTCGCCCCGTCCTTGACGACGACGAACGCCTTGACCGTCTCGCCGCGGTATTGATCGGGCACGCCGGCCACGGCCGCCTCTTTCACTGCCGGATGCTCGAACAGCACTTCTTCGATCTCGCGCGGGTAAATGTTGTACCCGCTGGCGATAATCATGTCCTTTTTCCGGTCGACAATTTCAAAAAAGCCGTCTTCGTCCATACGCGCCATATCTCCGGTATGCAGCCAGCCGTCCCGCAGCACTTTAGCCGTCTCGTCGGGGCGGTTCCAGTAGCCCTTCATCACTTGCGGTCCGCTAACGGCAAGCTCGCCGATTTCCCCGGCCGGCAGCTCTTCGCCCGTCTCCGGATCGACGATGCGCGCGTCCGTATCCGGCAGCGGTATGCCGATGCCGGCCTTCCGTTTCTCCCATATATTGTTCGCGTGCGTTACGGGGGAAGCTTCCGTCAGCCCGTATCCTTCGATTAGCCGGCCGCCGGTCACGTCTTCGAATTTCAGCTGCACTTCGCGGGGCAGCGGCGCCGAGCCGCTAATGCAGGCCCGAATCGAGGACAAATCGTATTTTCCGATGTCGGGGTAGTTCAGGAGCGCTACGTACATCGTCGGCGCGCCGGGAAACAGCGTCGGCCGCTTCCTCGCGATCAGCTCCAGCACCGGCTTCGTTTCGAAGCGGGGAAGCAGCAGCATTTCCGCCGCCCGATATACCGCCTGCAGCATGACGACGCTAAGCCCGAATACGTGGAAAAACGGCAAAGCGGCCAAAAACCGCTCTTCCCCGTCCACGCATTTATAAGCCCAAGTCACGTTCTGGATCGTGTTCGCGATCAAGTTCGCATGCGTCAGCATAACACCTTTGGAAATGCCGGTCGTACCGCCCGTATATTGCAGTAATGCAAGATCCTCATGTGGATCGACGGGTTCAAGCTCATGGACGGCCGAAGGAGTTGCCATAAGCCGCCGCCACGATAGCACTTCGCTATTGAAGGAGACGCCGAGGCTCACGCCGTCCTTTTTCATTTTGATCGGGTACAGGAAGTTTTTCGGGAACGGCAAGTAGTCTTTGAGCGACGTGACGATCACGTATTCCAGCTTCGTACGGCGCATGACGCCGGCAATTCGATTATGCAGCAAATCGAGCGTGACGATCGCCTTCGCGCCCGAATCGGCGAGCTGATGCTCGAGCTCTCTTTCCATATAGAGCGGATTCGTCATGACGACGACCGCTCCGGCCATCAGCGCGCCGAAGCAGGCAATCACCATTTGCGGGCAGTTGGGCAGCATGAGCGCCACCCGGTCCCCTTTGCGCACGCCGAGCGAGCGCAGCACAGCGGCGAACTGCGCCGCTTCTTGCGCCGTCCGCGCGTAGCTCATCGTTTTTCCCATGAAATATAGCGCCGGCCGCTTCGGATACCGCCGGGCGGAAGCGAGCAGCATCGAGGCTACGTTCATCTCCGGGTAATTGCCCGTCGGTGCTACCTCTTCGGGATAATGTCGAAGCCAAGGTTTAGCGGTTGCCATCACCTTACCATCCCTTTCCGAAGGTTGTTATGCCGCGCGTGCCGACTAGGCGTTAAGCTGGCTGAGAGCCCCCCTGCAGAATGCCCGCCGTTGCGCCTAGACGATATACTTCTCCCCCTTAATGACGCGGGCGGCGATGCGGCGCTTGACCGCGACCGTATCGACCGGATTTTGCCGGGTGAGCTTCTTCAGCACGGACAGCTGGGTGCGCAGTGTATCGCCGCTCTCCATCGCTGCAAGCGCTTCCTTGGCACGCGATTCCACGATATCGAAAGCTTGGCGGACGAAAACTTGCGTCATGTCAATCGCGTTCGCAGCCTTGCTTTCCCCCGCTTCGGCGAGCAGCTTGCGGGTGCGAAGCAGCGCGCTCTCGGCGGCAAACACCTGAATCATGATGTCGGCGAGGCCCGCGAGCACTTCCTGCTCTTTTTCGAGGTCCAATTGATATTTTTGTACGGCGATGCCGCCGACCATGAGGAATATGTTTTTGGCCATGGCGATCAGGTGCGCTTCTTCGGCGAGGACTCCGTCAAAAACTTGGCCGGGCATAAGCGACAGCAGCTCGCTTTGCAGCGCTTGGGCTTTTTGCAGCAAAGGAAGCTCGCCCTTCAACGCTTTTTTCAGCAGCGTGCCGGGAATGAGGAGGCGGTTGATTTCGTTCGTCCCTTCGAAAATGCGGTTGATGCGCGCGTCGCGGTAAATGCGCTCGATTTTGTACTCCTGAATGTAGCCGTAGCCGCCGTGAATTTGCACTCCTTCGTCGACGACAAAGCTGAGCGCCTCGGAGGCGAACACCTTGTTGATCGAGCACTCCAGCGCGTATTCGGCGATCGCTTTGGCCGCTTTGGCGCCGGAGTCCGGGGCGCTATAGTCGAGATCCTGCAGCGCTTCGTCGAACAAGCCGGCCGTGCGGTATACCATGCTTTCCATCACATACGTCATCATATTCATTTCCGCCAGCTTTTTGCCGATCAGCGGAAATTTGGCGATCGGCGTATTGAACTGCTGGCGCGTTCCCGCGTATTTCGCTGCCAGCCCGATCGCTTCCTTGCCGGCGCCGACGCAGCCTGCGGCTAGCTTGAAGCGGCCGATGTTGAGGATGTTGAAGGCGATCAGATGGCCTTTGCCGATTTCGCCGAGCAAGTTTTCGGCCGGGACGTGCACGTCTTCGAAAAAGAGCGGGCGCGTCGACGAGCCTTTTATGCCCATTTTCTTCTCCTCCGGGCCGAGGGTGAAGCCGGGTAGTCCTTTTTCAACGATGAACGCCGAGAAATCGGTGCCGTTCACCTTGGCGTACACGATGAAAATATCGGCGAAGCCGGCGTTCGTGATGTACAGCTTGGAGCCGTTAAGAATGTAATGTTTGCCGTCTTCGCTGAGCCGGGCCGTCGTCTTCGCGCCGAGGGCGTCGGAGCCGGAAGTCGGCTCGGTCAGGCAATAAGCTGCGATCAGCTCGCCGGTCGCCAGCTTTGGCAAATAGGTTTGCTTCTGCTCCGGCGTGCCGAAAAACACGATCGGCAGCGTGCCGATGCCGACGTGGGCGCCGATCGACAAGGCGAACGAAGAGCCTTTCGCCAGCGTTTCGCTGATGATCGTCGAGCTGACTTTGTCCAGCCCGAGGCCTCCGAATTGCTCCGGCACGTCCGCGCCCAGCAGGCCGAGCTCGCCGGCTTTGCGCATCAGCTTCAAGGTCAAATCGTAGTCGAGCTTCTCGATGTGTTCGTCGTGAGGCACGACTTCGCCTTCGATGAAATCGCGGGTCACACTGCCGATCATGCGCTGCTCTTCGCTAAAATGCTCCGGCGTGGCGACGCGGGCGGGGTCGAGGTCGCCAATCATGAAGCTGCCGCCGATAATTTTGCCGTGCGTTGTCGTCATAGGGATTCGCTCCTTTATAGGATATGGTTGCACCCGGACAAGTTGTTGACCGATGTTCAATTCCGGACGCGGCGCGCTGGAAGTTGAAGCTTCGCTGAACCGTTTACGCCCCGTGCACTTCGAACACGCCGCTGCACCCATGCCGCCGCCGATGCACATCGAGACGACGCCGTAGCCGCCGCCCCTTCGGCGCAGCTCGTAAATCAGGCTAGCCGTCAGCTTGGCCCCGGTGCAGCCGAGCGGGTGGCCGAGCGCGATCGCGCCCCCATTCACGTTCACTTTGCCTTCATCGAGTCCGAGCTCGCGAATAATGTGCACGCACTGCGAAGCGAACGCTTCGTTGATTTCGTACAAATCGACCTGGTCTTGCGTAATTCCCGCCATTTTGAGCGCTTTCGGAATCGCCTTTACCGGACCGACGCCCATAATTTCCGGCTCGACGCCGGCCAGCGCGAACGAACGGAACGTCGCGAGCGGCGCAAGCCCGAGCGCCTCGGCGCGCTCCCGGTTCATGACGACCGCCGCTGCGGCGCCATCGCTCATCTGCGACGCGTTGCCTGCCGTCACCGTGCCGCCGAGCGCGAACGACGGTTTCAGCCCGGCGAGCACTTCCGGCGTCGTTTCGGCGCGGACGCCCTCGTCCGTGTCGAATACGACCTGCTTCGTCCACTTTTTGCCGCTGTCGTCTACGCCGCGCACGCTCGTCGCCACCGGCACGATTTCGTCGCGGAATTTGCCGGCCGCGATCGCGGCTGCCGCTTTGCGATGGCTGTCAGCAGCGAACCGGTCCTGGTCCTCGCGCGAAACGCCGAAGCGTTTCGCCACTTCTTCCGCCGTATGGCCCATCGTCACGTATATTTCCGGCATTTCGTTTACAATGCCCGGATGCGGCGACAGCTTGAATCCTGTCATCGGGACGTGGCTCATGCTCTCGACGCCGCCGCCGATGACGACGTCCGCCTGCCCCAGCATGACGCGCTCAGCGGCGAAAGCGATCGCCTGGAGGCCTGACGAGCAAAAGCGGTTGATCGTAATCGCCGGAACCGTCACCGGGAAGCCGGCGTACAGCGACATCGTGCGGGCGAAGTTAAGTCCCTGCTCGCCTTCCGGCATGGCGCAGCCGATAATGACATCCTCGACGTCCTCCTTGCCGAGCCCGGGCGCGCGTTCGATCGCCGCATTCAGCACGGTGCGGCCAAGGTCTTCCGCTCTCGTCTGCGCTAGGCTGCCTTTCTTCGCTTTGCCGACAGCCGTACGCGCGATGGAAACAATGACTGCTTCTCTCATCTCGTTCACCTCGGTTCGTACTCCCCAAAAAGTGAAGCCAAGCTTCGTAGCGTACGCCGATTACTTTTCGGGGGCGCCAAAACTTCCCCCCCGAAAAGTAAGGCTAGGCTCTGTAGCATATGCAGCTCACTTTTCAGGGGCCTTTTACAAGTTAGTTGCGAAGCGGCTTGCCTGTTGCCAGCATATGCTGCATGCGCTGCTGCGTCTTCGGCTCGCCGCACAGGCTGAGGAACGCCTCGCGCTCGAGATCGAGCATATATTGCTCGGTGACGAGCGTTCCTTCCGGCACGTCGCCGCCCGACAGCACATGCGCCAGCTTGCTGGCGATCAAAAAGTCATGGTCGCTAATGTAGCCGCCACGCTTCATCGTATACGCCGCCATCTGCAGCACCGCTTTGCCGGTGTCGCCGACGACGCGGAACTTCTCCTCCGCCGGCTTAACATAGCCTGCCGCATCCATGTCCAGCACTTGGCGCTTCGCTTCGTATACCCGGAAGTCCGGATTGACGACGACGGAATCGGCTTCGCGCATATAACCTAAACGCGCAGCATCGTGGCCGCTGGTCGAAGTCTTCGCCATGGCGATCGTCTCGAACACTTTGTTCATCAAAGGCTGCAGATCCGCATCGGGAACTCCGGCGAGCAGCTTGCTTTGCCGCAATGCCATCTCTTTGCAGCCGCCGCCGGCCGGGATAAGGCCGACGCCGGTCTCGACGAGGCCGAAATACGTTTCCGCCGAAAACACAATCCGGTCGGCCGGGAGGCACGCTTCCACCCCGCCGCCGAGCGTCATGCTGTGCGGAGCGGCGACGACAGGCTTTTCCAGAGACTTCAGCAGCATCATCGAGCTTTGGAACTGGCGGATCATGAAATCGATGGTATCCCATTCCTCGTCCTGCGCTTCCATCAGCATAAGCATCAAGTTCGCGCCGACGCAGAAATGGCGCCCCTCGCCTGCGATCACCATACCGCGCCAGTTGCGGCGCACCTCGTCGACGCTCTGCTGAATCATGGCGAGAATGTCGGAGCCGATCGCGTTGTTCGGCGAATGGAATTCCAGGCATACGACACCGTCGCCGATGTCGATCAGGCTTGCGCCCGGGTTCGTTTTCACGACTTTGCCCTGCTCCTTCAGCGCTTTGAGCGAGATGCGCTCAGGCCTCGTCTCCTGAGCGGCAAAGGAACCGCCGCTGGCATAGAAGATTGCGCCTTCCGCCCGCCGGTAAAACGTCCCGTTGCCCGCCGCTAGCCACTCCTTCACCCAGGCTGGGACCGTAAGCCCTTCGTTTTCCATCCGCTGCACGGAGCGCGCCACGCCGATCAAATCCCACGTTTCGAACGGCCCGAATTCCCAGTTGAAGCCCCATTTCATCGCGTTGTCGATATCGGCGATCGATTCGGCGATGTCGCCGAGCCGCTCGGCCGAGTACACGAGCACCCGCTTCAGCACGTTCCACGCCAACTCGGAATAACGGTCGCCGGCAGCCAGCAGCGCTTTCAGCTTCTCGCCTGCGCCCTTGGCCGCCTTTGCGGCTTCGATCGCTGCGCCGCTCACTTTGCGGCTCGGGGCGTATTCCATCGTCGCGAGGTTTAGCGCCTGAATTTCGCTGCCGCCGGGACCTTTTATTTTTTTGTAAAAGCCTTGCCCTTTCTTCTCGCCGATCCAGCCGCGCGCCACCATGCCGCGCAGCAGCTCCGGCACTTCGAACGCGGCGCGCTCCGCCTCGCCAGTCACGTTGTCGTACACGTTTTGCGCCACATGCACGAACGTGTCGAGGCCGACGAGGTCGAGGGTGCGGAACGTCGCGCTTTTCGGCCGGCCCATCGCCGGACCGGTAACGGCGTCGACTTCTTCGACCGTGTATCCTTTCGCCGCCATTTCCTGCAGCGTGACGAGCAGCCCGTACGTGCCGATCCGGTTGGCGATGAAGTTCGGCGTATCTTTGGCGACGACGACGCCTTTTCCCAGCGTCTTCTCGCCGAAGCGCACCATGCTCGCCACAATCGCCGGATCGGTGTCCCGGCCCGGTATGATCTCGAGCAGCTTCATATAGCGCGGCGGGTTAAAAAAATGCGTCCCCAGAACATGTTTCCGCAGCTCCGGACCGCACCCTGCGGCCATCGCGTTAATGGAAATGCCCGACGTATTCGAAGAGACGACTGTTCCCGGTTTCCATACGGTTTCGATGCGCTGCAGGAGAGCTTGCTTTACGGCGGCATTTTCGACGACGGCTTCGATGATCCAGTCGACTTCGGCCAGCCGGCCGAAATGATCGTCCAGATTGCCGGGCGTAATTCGCTGCGCAAAAGCTTCGCTGTACAGCGGCGCCGGATTCGTCGTCTTCAGTTTGGCGATCGCGTTTGCCGCGAGGCGGTTGCGCACGTTCGGGTGCTGCAGCGTCACGCCCGCCTTCTCCTCTTCGGGGGAAAGCGAGTCCGGTACCATATCAAGCAGCAGGCACCTTATGCCTACGTTGGCGAGATGGGCGGCGATCGCCGAACCCATTACGCCGGAGCCGATTACGGCGGCGGTGCGAATCGTGGTCATGAGGAACGTCCTCCTTATCTGGGCTTTTCGTTATCGTTCGGCGAACCGGTTCGGAGCGGCTTCATGCTGGGTCGGCCGGCCGGCCGGAACGGCTATGAACCTTGGGGCTGGGCCTGGTCAGGGGCGGTTTGCGCCGAAAAACGTTTCGGATAAAGATGCCTTTGGTATTGACAGCCCCCCCGGTAAAGAGTGGCTAGACACCGAAGACGGATTGTTCAAGCAGCTCGGCGACATCGCGGGCTTTCACTTGCGTCTCGACTTCCTTCAGCTTTGTGCCGTCTTCCATCATCGTGAGGCAGTACGGACATGCCGAGGAGATGACGGTCGGCTTCACGGCGAGCGCCTGCTCGGTGCGGGCGAGATTGACGCGCTTGCCGGCCGTCTCCTCCATCCACATCATGCCGCCGCCGGCGCCGCAGCACATCCCGTTGTCGCGGGAGCGCTCCATCTCCACCAGCTCTGCGCCAGGGATGGCGCGCAGGACATCGCGGGGCTGGTCGTAAACGCCGTTGTACCTGCCGAGGTAGCAGGAGTCGTGATACGTAATTCGTTCGCGCACTTCATGGACGGGCTTGAGGCGCCCTTCTTTGACGAGCCGGGCGAGCAGTTCGGTGTGATGCAGCACTTCCGCTTCGAGGCCGAACTCCGGGTATTCGTTTTTTAGCGTGTTATACGTATGCGGGCATGCCGTAACGATGCGCTTTACCCGATACTTCTCGAACGTCGCGATGTTTTCGCCGGCCAGCTGCTGGAACAAAAATTCGTTGCCTAGGCGGCGCGGCGTATCGCCGGAGTTTTTCTCCTCATTGCCGAGAATGGCGAAGTTTACGCCCGCTTCGTTCAATAGCCGCACGAACGCGCGCGTCACTTTGCGCGAGCGGTTGTCGTACGAACCCATCGAGCCGACAAATAACAAGTATTCGAAGTCCGGGTTCTCCTTCACCGTCGGCACCTTCAGCCCGCCAGCCTCGGCAGCTTCGCTCACCCATTTGGTGCGGTCGCTTCTGGAAATGCCCCACGGATTGCCTTGCCGCTCGATGTTTTGCAGCGCTCTCTGCCCGCCCGGTGGCATGCTGCCTTGCGTCAGCACGAGATAGCGGCGCATGTCGACGATTTTGTCGACGTGTTCGTTGCCGACCGGGCACTGGTCCTCGCAGTTGCGGCACGTCGTGCACGACCACAGCTCATCCTCCGTCATCACCTCGCCGACAAGCTCGACTTCGGTCGCCGGTTTGGCGGCGATCGTCCACGCCAGCTTTTGCGCCTGCAGCGTCGGGCCGATGTCGGTGACACCTACGCCGCGCCAAGCGCCAAGCGGCTCGCTCAGCTCCACAGCCGTATGCGCCGACGGCATCCCGCCGCTGCCACCGAACGCGAAGGCCGGCACCCACGGGGATTTGGATGTGATCGCCGCCCCCTTCTCCGTCAAATGATCGCGGAGCTTCGTGATCAGATGCATCGGCGACAGCATTTTGCCGGTGTTTGCGGCCGGACACACGTTCGTGCAGCGCCCGCATTCGACGCAGGCGTACAGGTCGAGCAGCTGCTTCTGCGTGAAATCCTCGATTTTGCCGGCGCCGAAGCTGTCCGCGTTTTCGTCCTCGAGATCGAGCTTGCGCAGCCGGCCGTGCGGTTCCGTGCGCTTCAGCAAAATGTTGAGCGGAGCCGTAATGATGTGAAAATGTTTCGATTGCGGCACGTACACCGCGAACGCCAGCAAAATGAGAAGATGGCACCACCACGCGACGAGAAAGCCAACCGCGGCCGCCGTCTCGCCCATGCCGCCAAATGCCGAGGCCAGCAGTGACGATACCGGAGCGAGAGGCGATGCCGGCGAGCGTCCCGCACCCGCTCGAAAGCGATCGCAACCAGCACGGACAGCATCAAGCCCCAGATGAACAAGACGACGACGCTCGGCTTCCAGCCGCGCTTTAGCCGCTTCAGCTTCTCGCCGTAACGGCGGTACGTCGCGTAAGCCATCGCCAGCAGCACGAGCGTAACGGCGATTTCCTGCGACAGCCCGAACCAGGCGTACCCCGGCAGCGGCAAGCCGCGGCCGATTAGTCCTTTCAGGATCAGGTCGAGCGCGCCGAACTGGACGATAATGAAGCCGTAAAAAATGACGATATGCATGATGCCGCTTTTTTTGTCCTTGAGCAGCTTCGTCTGCCCGAACACCTGCACGAGAAACGTTCGCAGCCGGTCCCGCGCCTCCTTTTTCAAGTCGGCCTGCTTGCCGAGCTTCACGTACAAGCAGCGGCGATAGACGGCTTGCCAGAACAAATAAGCGCCGCAGCCGACTGCGGCCAAAAACAGTACGAATTGAATCGCCTGACCTGCCACGTGCCCCATCTCCTTCAAGTTGCGTTCATGGTCGCGAATGAAGTCCGACGCGCGACCGGCCGTTTGCGCCGCGGTCGGGACAAGCTTTTGAAGCGCTTACAAAACGGCTTTTCATAGTTTCCGCCTGGTTGCCCTGCATTGCCGCTTTAGTTGACGTCTCTGCAGCCATCTACTCTCTCCTATGCCCGCCTTGCCGAAATCATGTTAGTCGCTTCGTTCCCGCTGCCGCTGTCAAACCTGGCATTGACATCGCGAAGGCTGTGGCCTATGATAGAGCTAAGAAAAATGAATGAGTATTCATTCACTTGTAACCGTATTCTACACCGGGGTGATCGCTTTGACAAGTAGAAAAAATGAAAAATACGAAGCCATTCTCGAAGGAGCTCTGCAAGTGTTTGCGGAGCACGGATTTCACCGCAGCCAGGTGTCGAAAATCGCCCGCGCAGCCGGCGTCGCCGACGGCACGATCTACCTGTATTTCAAGCGCAAGGAAGATATTTTGATCGAACTGTTCCGAAGCAAGCTCGGCGAACTGATCGAGAAATTCACTTCCGGCATCGAAAACGTTACCGACGCCCGCGAAGCGCTGCGCCGCGTCTGCACGATTCACTACAGCGAGCTGGAGGCGAACGTCGCTCTCGCCTATGTGACCCAGATCGAGCTGCGCCAAAGCGATCTGGAGCTGCGCAAAGAAATTGGAGAAGCCGTCAAGCCATATATTAAATTGATCGAGGATTTGCTGCTGAAAGGCATCGAACAGAACGTGTTCCGGGCCGATCTCGACGTCAAGCTGACACGGCTGCTGCTGTTCGGCGCCATGGACGAGGTCGTGACCTCGTGGCTCATTTCCGGGCGTAAATATTCGCTTTCGGCGCAAGTTGACAGCACGTTGAAATTTTTTCTGCAAGGCATCGGCAACTAACCACTTCTTCATAAAGGGAGCTGGAACGTATGGACATTATCGTGCTCGTGAAGCAGACGTTCGATACGGAGGAGAAAATCGTCCTTCAGGACGGTGCCGTGTCCGAAGACGGTGTCAAGTTCGTTGTGAACCCTTATGACGAATATGCCATCGAGCAAGCGATCCAAATTCGCGACGAACTTGGCGGCAAAGTGACGGTCGTGTCCGTCGGTCCGGAACGGGCGGCGGAGGCGCTGCGCACGGCGCTTGCCATGGGCGCCGACGAGGCGGTGCTCATCAGTGACGACAGTCTTGCGGCCGCAGACGAGTCGGCCATCTCGCGCGTGCTCGCCGCATATGCCGGGCAGCGGAGCTACGACCTCATCTTGGGAGGCAACTTCTCCGTCGACAACGGTGCCGGCCAAGTGGCGGTCCGGCTTGCGCAGCTGCTCGGCATTCCGCACGTATCGTCGGTTACGAAGCTGGAGCTCAGCGGCGGCTCGGCGACTGCGCATCGCGACGCGGAAGGCGACGTCGAAATCGTCGAAACGCCGCTCCCCGCCCTGTTCACCGCCCAGCAAGGGTTGAACGAGCCGCGCTACCCATCGCTGCAGGGCATTATGAAAGCGAAGAAAAAGCCGTTTGCGCAGCTAGCGTTAAGCGATCTTGGGCTTTCCGGCGCCGACGTGCAGCCTGCGGTAAGCCGCGTTTCCCTGTCTCTGCCGCCGCAGCGCCTGTCGGGCAAAGTGCTGAAGGGCGACATCGCGTCCCAGGCAACGGAGCTCGTGCAGCTGCTGCGCAGCGAAGCGAAAGTCATTTAAGAGGAGGAGCGTGCGACGATGAGCCAAACTTTCGTTGTAGTAGCGGAAACGCGCGGCGGCAAGCTGCGCCAGGTGTCTTTGGAAACGGCGGCAGCCGCCTCCCTCTCGGCGCAGCCGGACGACCGGATCGCCGCCGTCCTGCTCGGCTCCGGCGTATCGGCGTTTGCCGGCGAGCTCGCCGCAGCCGGCGTAAGCACCGTATACGTCGTAGATCACCCCGCACTCGAAGCGTACCGGCCGGACGCGTACCTCGCCGCCTTGCGCAAAGTGTTCGAGCATGTGCCTCCGGATGCCGTCTACTTGGGCCACACCGCTATCGGGCGCGACCTGGCTCCGGCTGTTGCCGCCGCTCTTGACGCCGGCCAAATTTCCGATGTTACGGCTATCGAGCGCAAAGGGGATCGCGTCGTCTTTACCCGCCCGTTATATGCGGGCAAAGCGTTCGAGAAAAAAACGTTCGAGCGAGGCCCGTGGGTGGTGACCGTTCGTCCCAACAACATTAAAGCTATCGAGGCCGACGGTTCCCCATGCGAAACCGTCACCGTCGATTACCCTGCACCCTCCCTCCGTTCCGTCGTGAAAGACGTCGTGAAAAAAATGTCGGGCAAAATCGATTTAGCCGAGGCCAAAATCATCGTCTCCGGCGGGCGCGGCGTAAAAAGCGCCGACGGCTTCAAGCCGCTCGAAGCGCTGGCCGCTGTGCTCGGCGGCGCGGTCGGCGCTTCCCGCGGCGCCTGCGACGCCGGCTACTGCGACTACGCGCTGCAAATCGGCCAAACCGGCAAAGTCGTCACGCCGGAGCTGTACATCGCCTGCGGCATCAGCGGCGCGATCCAGCACTTGGCCGGGATGAGCTCGTCGCGCGTCATCGTCGCCATCAACAAAGATCCGGAGGCGCCGATCTTCAAAGTAGCCGACTACGGCATCGTCGGCGACTTGTTCGAGGTCGTGCCGCTCTTGACCGAGGAATTCCGCAAACTGTTGTAACGCTGCCTTTCTGAATGAAGCCTCGCGCCGCTTAGCGGTGTGAGGCTTCATTTTTGCCGCTTGAATTGGTAGAATTAGAGAATGCCAGCATTTTTACGATAAGGAGATGAGAGATTCCAATGAAAAAATTCGCATTGATCGTTCTGCTGTTTTCGCTTACGTTCGGTGTTGCAGGCGCGGCCAGCGTGAACGGCGATTTTGAAGGCAATCCGATCGTCAAAGTGCAGACTGCCGGCAAAGAGCTGAAAGTCGAAGACGTCCCGGCCACGATCTACAAAGGCCGCACCGTCGTGCCGGTTTATTTGCTCCGCCAGCTCGGCGCCGATGTCGCCTGGAACCAGGACACGTATACCGTGAACGTCACGATGCCGAACAGCGGGAACACCGCGCAGCCGCCACAGCAGCAGCCGGCGCAGCCTGACGCCGCCGCACAGGAGCGCGAGCTGCTGATGAACGCGTACCAGTGGCTGAAGGATACGGATACGGCGATGGTCATGTTTGCACAAGAGCTGCAGCAAATTGCTGCGCAGGACGACTCCACTACGAACACGTCTTTGCTTGACCTGGACCTGAAAAAGCTGTCCGATACGTACAACGAATCGTTTCAAATGGCGCTGAAGGTGCAGGAAAAGGTGAAGGACAAGCAGACAATCTTCGATATTATGGCAAGCGAACAAAAAGTGATTGACCAGCTGACCCAAACCAAAAACCTTATGCAGTTCAAACAGCAGAACGGTGCATCGGTTATAGCGAACAGCCTGCCGACAGCGCTATTGAATTCCACTCGCCTTTCCTTGCAAAATCTGCTCCATACGAACGACGCCATCCATAAGCTGCAAAAGCAAGAAATGAACGTCGAATGAAGGCAAAATGAAGCCCTCGTCATAAGTGTGACGAGGGCTTCGCTGCGGTTACGCTTGCTTGATCATACTTGGCGCTATTTGCTCTTCCGCCGCCCTTCCGCGGCCGGCAAATCGGCAATCCGGGCCGTGCTGTGCAGTTCGAATCTTCTCCGCTCGGTCCGGTCGATTTGCATGATCGTGCCGTCGTGCACGACGATTTGCACCGTGCCGTATTCCAATCCGTTCAAGCTGCCGGCAATGCGTTCGAGCCAAACTTCGTCAACCAGAAGCCGTTTCGGCATGACAATCTCCTCCGATCGTTATCGTTTCGCCGCCTTATCTTTATATCGTCCAATCGTTCCAGTCCCGTTTCCTTTTCTCCATGCCCGCAAGCCAATCCGCCGTCGTCTCCAGCAGGTGGCGGCAAGCGGAGTCGCTGGAATACGTATGGTCCGCGTCGTCAACGAGAACCATGTCGCACTGACCGCCATTGCGCTGCCACAGCGTCTGACGGTAAAGCGGCGCGTAGTCGACCGGAACGAATTCATCCGCCTTGCCATGGACGAGCAAGACGTCGCCAGTAAATTTGCGCAGCTGCTCAAGCGGGTGTTGCATCGCCATCGAATCGAAAAAACCGCTCGTCAGCAAGTATCCTTGATGATCGACGGGCTGACCCGGTTTCGCACGCGCATATTGCTCCTTGCCGACTATGCGTACGATGTCGTAATGCGGATGAGCGACGGCGGACCAGAGCGCGAGCGATTTGACCCGGTGATCGCGTACCGCCGTCAGCGCCGCGACGGCGCCGCCTAGGCTGTGGCCAATCAGCGTCACGCGCGACAAGTCGACGCAGTCGAGGCTGCACGCATAATCGAGCACGCTGCGCGTCTCGTCGATGAGCGCGTCGAGCCCTCCCGCCCCGTAGTCGCCTGTACTTTCGCCGCAGCCGCCGTAATCGAAGCGAAGCGTCAGAAAACCTTGCGCGCTGAAGCGGCGGGCGGCTTTGACAAACAGACGGTTTACGCCGATGCGGCTGCCGATAAAGCCGTGGCACACGATGAGCACGGGCCACCGCCCGCAACGCTCTGCGGTTTCTCTCGCACTGCCCGTCGGATAATGCAGCGTAGCGGCCAACTCGTTTACGCCGGTACGTATCGTGATCGAATGTTCCATTTGGCGTCCCCTCCTTATCCGTACGCTGACTTGCGAATGTCAATTTAAATATGAACCGGCATCGGATCCGTTTTATAGCGATTTTCCACAACCGAGACTTGGCCACCGGAGACCAGGTAAGCCCGATGCACCAGCACGTGCGTCGCATCGCCAGGGTGCAGCGCGGGCTGCTCCAAATCGCGATATCCGAACAAACGGTTTGTGCCGACTTCCACTTCGACCTGCCAATGCGTACCGCGGAAAAACACAGCTTTGACGATGCCTTGTCCGGAAGCCGAAGGCAGCCTCAGCTCGCGCGGCGAACCGATTTCGATAAATTCCGGCCGTACGATCGCCTTCGCGCCTTCATGACAATGCTCGAACCCGTGCAGCTCGCTAACGGCCTCCACCCGGCTCGATTCGCCGATAAAGCCGGCGACGAACGGCGTTTGCGGCGTTCCGTATATATGCTCCGGCGATCCTTTCTGCTCGAGCCGGCCGCGGTTAACGATCATAATCTCGTCGGCCACCTCAACAGCTTCTTCCTGATCATGCGTAACGAACAGCGTCGTAATGCCGACCCGGTCGATCATATCGCGCAGCCACAGGCGGAGCTCTTTACGCACTTTGGCGTCGATCGCCGCAAACGGTTCGTCGAGCAAGAGCAGCTGCGGCTGCGGCGCCAGGGCGCGAGCGAAGGCGACGCGCTGGCGCTGCCCGCCCGACAGCTGGCTCGGCAGTCTTTCGGCCAGCCCGGCGAGGCCGGTCAGCTCGAGCAGCTCGCCCACCCGCTCGCGAATGTACGTTTTGCTTCGTTTCTGCACGGTAAGCCCGAACGCGATATTGTCAAACACGTTCATATGCCGGAACAAGGCGTAATTTTGAAAAACAAGGCCGATACCGCGCTTTTGCGGCGGAATATCGTTAACACGCACGCCCTCGAATGTAATATCTCCGCTATCCGGCCGCTCCAGCCCCGCCAGCATGCGCAGCACAGTCGTTTTGCCGCCGCCGCTCGGTCCGAGCAGCCCGACGAGGCTGCCTTTTCCGATCGCAAAGCTGATGCCGTCAGCCGCCAAATGGCCGCCGAAGCTTTTCGTCAAGCCCCGTACCTCGATATGGCTCATATCGGATCCCCGCTTTCTTCGGCCCCTGTATGGGCGGACTGATGATGCTTCCACTCGATGAACGATTTGACTCCCAGCGTAACGGCTGCCAGCAGCACGAGCAGCGAAGCGACGGCGAAAGCGGCGGTAAATTTGTATTCGTTATACAAGATTTGCACATGGAGCGGAATTGTATTCGTTTTGCCCCGCACGTGACCGGAGACGACCGATACGGCGCCGAATTCCCCCATCGCTCTCGCATTGCATAAAATGACGCCATACAATAGCCCCCACTTGATGTTCGGCAGCGTCACTTTCCAGAAAATACGCCACCCGCTTGCTCCGAGCGTCGCCGCCGCCTCTTCCTCCTGCACGCCTTGCGCCTGCATGAGCGGGATAAGCTCGCGGGCGACGAACGGAAACGTGACGAAAACGGTAGCCAGCACGATGCCCGGCAAGGCGAATATGATTTTGACATCGTGTTCGGACAGCCATGGCCCGAACCAGCCCCGGGCGCCGAACAGCAGCACGAATACGAGGCCGGAAATGACCGGTGAAACGGCGAACGGCAAATCGATCAGCGTAAGCAGCACTTGTTTGCCGCGGAAGCGGAATTTGCTGACCGCCCATGCCGCCGCCAAGCCGAAGATCAGGTTGGCGGGGACGGCGAAGGCCGCCGTCGTCAGCGTCAGGCGGATGGCAGCGAGCGCCTCTTTTTCGCGCAGAGCGGCGAAATAAAGGGCGGCGCCTTTGCGGAACGCCTCGACGAACACCGTGACGAGCGGCAGGATAAGAAACAGTCCGAGAAACAGCAGCGCGATGCCGATCAGCAACCAGCGGACCGCCGCATGTTCCGTTAAATGATCGGCGGCATGAACCGCAGCGCACTGCCCGCGCGCGGCGGAAACTGCCGGAACGGCTCCAGCCATTGGCACTCCCTCCTATCCCGCCAGCAGCTTGCGCTGCGTGCGAGCCTGAAGCACATTCGTCACGAGCAGCAGCACGAACGAAACAATGAGCATGACGGCGGCAATCGCCGTCGCGCCGGCATAATCGAACTGCTCCAGCTTCGTCATGATGAGCAGCGGCGCGATCTCCGTTTTGAACGGCATATTGCCGGAAATGAACACGACGGAGCCGTATTCGCCGATCGCCCGCGCGAACGCCATCGCCATTCCCGTGATGAGCGCCGGGAGCACTTGCGGCAGCAGCACCTTGACGAACGTTCTCGTCCGGTATGCCCCGAGGCTTACCGCCGCCTCCTCGGTCTCGCGGTCGAGCTCCTGCAGCACAGGCTGCACGGTGCGGACGACGAACGGGATGCCGATGAACGTCAGCGCGATTATAATACCGAGCGGCGAGTACGCCGATTTGATGCCGAGCGGCACGAGCAGCTTGCCGATCCAGCCGTTTTGGGCGTAGAGCGTCGTCAGCGCGATGCCGGCGACGGCGGTCGGCAGCGCGAACGGCAGATCGACGATGGCGTCGACGAGCTTTTTGCCCGGAAACGTGTACCGCACGAGCACCCATGCGACCAGAAAGCCGAAGACGCCGTTCACGAGCGCGGCCGCAAGCGATGCGCCGAAGCTGAGCTTATACGCAGCGACAACTCTAGCGTCTGTCACCGTCTGCCAGAACGCCGCCCAGCCGAGGCCGGACGCTTTGATGAAAAGCGCGGCCAGCGGAATTAACACCAGCAAACTTAAATAAACGAGCGTGTAACCCATTGACAGCCCGAAGCCGGGCAGCACGCTGCGGGATTTGCGCCATGTTGGCATAAGGATTCTCCTTTCGAAAGGGGGAACCGGTGTAAGTACGGCCGCGCCTTACTTTTTCGCCGGGACGTAAATTTGGTCAAACACTCCGCCGTCTTTGAAAAATTTGTCCTGCACCTTCGTCCAGCCGCCGAAATCCGGATCGTCGACTTTAACCAGATTGAGCTTAGGGAACTGCTTTTCGTATTTTTGGGCAATCGCTTCGCTGCGCGGACGATAAAAGTTTTTGGCGGCGATTTCCTGGCCTTCGTCGGAATATAAGTACTTCAAGTACGCTTCCGCCACTTCACGGGTCCCTTTCTTGTCGGCAACTTTATCGACGACCGATACGGGCGGCTCCGCCAAAATCGACAGCGACGGGCTTACAATCTCGTATTGGCCGCCGAACTCTTTGAGCGACAAGTACGCTTCGTTCTCCCATGCGATCAGCACGTCGCCGATGCCGCGCTGCACGAACGTGTTTGTTGAATCGCGGGCGCCGGAATCGAGGACGGCGACGTTTTTGTACAGCTGGCCGACGAACTCTTTCGCTTTCGCCTCGTCTTTGCCATATTTTTGCAGCGCGTAGGCCCAAGCGGCAAGGAAGTTCCAGCGGGCGCCGCCAGACGACTTCGGGTTCGGCGTAATAACCGAAACGCCCGGCTTCACCAGATCGTCCCAGTCTTTGATACCCTTCGGATTGCCTTTGCGTACGAGGAATACGATGGTAGACGTGTAAGGCGTGCTGTTATTGTCAAGCCGCTTTTGCCAGTCGGCGGGAATGAGCCTCCCGGTACGAGAGAGTCGATATCGTAAGCGAGAGCCAGCGTCACGACATCGGCTTCGAGCCCGTCGGCCACAGACCGGGCCTGCTTGCCGGAGCCGCCGTGCGACTGCTGGATCGTCACGGTTTGGCCGGTTTTATCTTTCCAATATTTAGCGAAGGCTTGATTATAAGCTTCATACAGCTCACGGGTCGGATCGTAGGACACATTGAGCAGTTCGACGGGCTTCTTCGCCGCCGGAGCCGGTGCCGCGGAGTTGCTGTCGCCTTTCGGCGCAGCCGCGGGCGCCTGCGCTTGCTGTGCGCCGCCGCCGCAAGCGGTAAACGTGCCGAGCAGCGCGGCCGCCAAAGTTGCCATCCCGAGCTTCTTCCAAATGAATCGTGTGCGTAATGAGTGTGTCATCATGATTTTGCTCCACCTTTCCAATAATTGAACGGGTACATGCTATAAAATTCATGTCTCCGGTGGTCCGGTGGACATTTATAAATTAATCCTATCGATTTACTATGTTTTACTTGATGAGTATATTAGCACCGGTCGAATTTGGTGTCAATTGGTTTGAATAATTCCATTTTGACAAAAAGAGGCCGCCCCCGGTCCGAGGGGACGGCCTCTTTTTGAATCGATAAGTTCAGTCTCCGTCGAGCAAATTGCCGAGCCCGCCAAGCACGCTGCCTTCTTCGCGGCGACCTCCCATGCGGCTGGCTGACAGCACGCGGTCTGCCAATCGGCTGAAGGGAAGCGACTGCACCCACACGGTACCGGGCCCGCGCAGCGTAGCAAAAAATAACCCTTCGCCGCCGAATAACGCCGTTTTGACGCCTTTGACGAATTCAATGTCGTATTCGATCTCCCGCGTCATTGCCACCAGGCAGCCGGTGTCGACGCGAAGCACTTCGCCGGGACGCAGCGTGCGCTCGGCTATGGCGCCGCCGGCGTGGACGAAGGCAAGGCCGTCGCCTTCAATTTTTTCCATAATAAAGCCTTCGCCGCCGAAAAAGCCAACCCCCAGCTTGCGCTGAAACTCGATGCCGATCGAAACCCCTTTGGCCGCGCAAAGAAAGGAGTCTTTTTGGCAAACGAGCTTGCCGCCCAGCTGCGACAAGTCCATCGGCAGTATTTTACCGGGATACGGGGCCGCGAACGACACGCTCTGCTTGCCGTGGCCGCGGTTCGTAAACACTGTCATGAACAGGCTTTCTCCCGTCAACAGCCGTCTGCCGGCCCCGAGCAGCTTGCCCATAAACCCTTGACTCGCCGCGCTCCCGTCGCCGAATATCGTCTCCATGCCGATACCTTGATCCATCATCATGAAGGCTCCCGCTTCGGCGACGGCACTCTCGCCGGGATCCAGCTCAATTTCGACATACTGCAGTTCGTTGCCTATAATGCGATAATCGATTTCATGTGCATTCACGAATGATCTTCCTTTCCCCTCAAGCGGTGCGTCCCATTCCCAATTTTACCATAACCGGGGAGTCGGAAGCACATTTAGCGGAAAAGAGTGATCCGCGGTCGTTACTCTTCCTTGGAGCTTGCTTCCTCTTCTTCGCTTTCGTCGAAATCGAGGTTGAGAATAACGGTGTAGTTCGTGGACGTATGCGGAATCACTTGCGCGACTTCGACAAAAGGCGTCTCGAACTCGGCTTCGGCTTCATTGACAAGGTCCTGCAGCGATTCGCTCAGCGAGTCGTTCGGCTCCAGGCGTATGTCGGCAAAATATTGCTTGATCATCGTCGCTACCTCCCTGCTTGCGTATGTAGCGGGCCGCGCCATCCGGCCTTCGTCCGGAAGCGCGGTTTCCCGTTGCTGGCGTGGCCGATCGGGTCCCGAAGCTTAGTGGCGGTACGTTCCTTGCTGGAAGGGCTGCTGCTGCATTGCCGCGGAGGCCGTAAACGACAGCGCCTGATGAAGATCTCGCTCCAGCTGGGCGATGATTTGCAGGCACTGCTGCATGTTTTGCATTGCCGTATTATGGCCTTGCAGCGCCTGCTGGATCACTTGCGCCGCTTGGCGTTCGCGCTGGGCGAGCTGCATCAGCTGCTGCTCGTTCTGGGTTTCGCGTTGCAGCATCATCTCGTACATGCGGCTCGATTGCTGCGTTTGCTGCATGAGCTGCTGCACGATTTGCCGGCACTGCTGAATCGAGCTGTTGAAGCTTTGCATCATCATGGCAAAAAGCCTCCCGGTTATAAGTTGTAGTCCCATAGCGGGCCGAAGTTTATTATGCCATGCGGCGCATGGATTACTCGCGACTCCGGCCTGGTCAACGATTGCCGATATTGGCAGCATTCGCGTTGTAAGGGAACGCATAATGCGCCATCGTGTTGAACTCGTTGATAAAATGATCCATCGACGTGCCGGCGCGCGACTGCTCGGCGTAATATTTCATCCGGCGCACGTAATTCGGATTGGACGATACGAAAATGTTGGCTTTGCCCGGCGCAAGCTCGTGCAGTACACGGGAAATTTTGGACTGCAGCTCGGTCGTCATCCCGTCCTGCGCGCGCCAGTCCAGGTTGCCACCTTGTCCCATACCAAAAATTCCGGCGCCGCTTTTGCCGTCTGCCATCGGCTCTTGCGAGTCGGCAGCCGTACCCGCGAGACTTTGGGCATGCGGGCCTTTCAGCTTTACCGCCGCATAAGCATTGCTTTCGGTCAGAGCCACGTATGCCGCGGCCAGTTCGGGTACGCGAGTGCGAAGCCGCTCGCTGAGCACTTCGTTCATTGCCAACCGGGAATTGTAGTGAAACTCGGTTTTATCGACGCTGTCGCGCTGCGGCAAAACGCCGGGGTCGGACGGCAAGCTCTTCGCCCCGAGCGTATTATTCTCGTTGTTGCGCGGGTCTCTGTCGGTAGCGGCCGTATCCGGCGCGGCGCTCTTGTTTTCGTTGCCGCTTGTGCAGCCTGCGGCGGCGAGGACGACGAGCAAAGCTGCCGCTGCCTTGACGGCGGTGGATCGCCAATCGGTCACTGGGATTTCCTCCATCTCATATGCATGTATACGCTTAGGATGAAGGTTCCCGGTTAAATTATACGCCCGCTGGAAACAAAAAGAGGAACCGCCCCCCATTTTCGGGGACGATTCCTCTTTTGTGGCAGCGGTTATGGGCGATTTGAGCTTTGCTCCTGTGTGCCTTTGGCGTAAGCGATAAGCGCAACTTCCGTACCGAGCTGCAGCTCCAATTTCGATTCAAGCTGCCGTATGTCCTGCAATAGCTGTTCGTTATGCTTCAAGTCCGCAAAGCGATATGATCCCGTGTCCATAACGTCCTCCTGCAAGAAGTAATCGTTGCTGATATCAGGATTGCCTTGGGACGGGGCCTTTCATACGTCGCCGTCCAGCTCTTTGAACAATTTACGTACGGCTTGTTCGTCATATACCCCAGACTGTTTAAAACGCAGCAGCTTGTCGCGCAGCTCCCGGCCGGCCGCATCCGCCTCCGCTTCTTCCGCGGCGGGCACCGGATCGAACCAGACGAAGAATCCTTCCGGACCGTTGCGCAGAAAGGCGCGATGCCAATGATCGGGATACGAATACGGCTCGTTTTCGAACAGCAGGCCGAGCACATCGTCGCTGGAGAGCGCCATCAGTTGGTGAAACGTCTCCTCGGCGCCGGCGCCGCTCGTGAAATCGCGGTGAACGTAGGCATAGTGCAAATAATGCTCGCCGGTGTCACGGTCTTTCGCAATCTCGTACAGCTCGAGATCGTCCCGCTTCAGCTCGCGGACCGTCTCGAGCCGTTCCGCCAGCCATTCCGCCGGCACCTTGGCCATGGCTTGGAAAGATTCGCTCATCACCCTACAGCTCCCAGTCCAGAACGACTTCGCGGCCGCTGCGGGACGACTTGTAAATCGCATCGAGAATGAGATTGTTCGTGTAGCCGGTCATCACCGACGTAATCGGCTCCCGATTGCCGCGGATGCATTCGACGAAATGGCGGCTCATGCGGATGCGCGACCCTTCGTCGTCTTTCGGCACGGAAAGCTCGACATTCGCTTCGCGGTCGAACTGTTCGCTCATCAGCTTGCCGCTCGTCCCCCGCAAGGCGGCGCCGCCTTCCGTTCCGAGCAAATGAACGTAAGGCTGGCTGTCGGTTTCGATCAGCGCCGCCCAGCTGACGTCCAGCGACAACGTGGCGCCGTTGTCCAGCTTGATCAAAGCCGTAGCGAAATCTTCCACGTCGTAAATTCCGTTCCAGTCCGGCTTGCCCCATGTGCCGATTCCTTTTTTGCGCGGGCCGAACTCGGCATACGTCGAGCCGAACACGGAGACCGGGCGCGGATTGCCCATCAAATAAAGCGATAAGTCCAGCATATGGACGCCGATGTCGATGAGCGGCCCGCCTCCGGATTTGCTCATTTGCGTAAACCATGTGCCCCAGCCGGGAATTCCTTTGCGGCGGAGCCAGCCCGCCTTGGCATGGTAAATGCGGCCGAGCGAGCCTTTGTCCGCCTGCTCCTTCACTTGCATCGCCACCGATTCCCAGCGCAGCTGGTGCGGGATCATCAGCACGGTGCCGGCTTTGCGGTGCGCTTCCACAATCGTCTTCGCCGCAGCCAGATCGATTGCCATCGGCTTCTCGAGCAGCACGTGCTTGCCTGCTTCGAGCGCTTTTACGGCTATGGGCGCATGCCATTCGTTGGAAACGCCGATCACGACGGCATCGATGTTCGGATCGGCAAGCAGCTCGTCGCTCGTCGCATAAACGCGGGCGATGTGGTGCTGCTTGGCACGCGCTTCGGCAAGCGATGCATACACATCGGTAACGCCTGCAAGTTCGACGCTGTCCGGCAGCTTGCCGAACATTTCCATATGTACGTTGGCAATGTTTCCTGCCCCGATAAAGCCGAGGCGGATAAGCTTGTTGCTGGTGGTCATGTTCTGTTTCCCTCCGGTGTAAGTTAGCTTCGGAAATAATCTTTCTCCAGCGCTTCCATCTCGGCCAAAGCCCGCTCTGCCCAGCGCTGCAACTGATTCAGCTCTTGCTTATGGCTTTGAACGGCGTGCCGCAGCGAATCCGCGTAGTCCGGTACGGAGCCGCGATACGGCTCGATCGTTGTCAGCAGCATGAGCGCGATTTCCTTGTGCGCAAGCGCCCGGCGCTGGTGAAACAAGCCGACGTCGGCCTGCATCGGGTGGTGCAAGTCGCCCTGCTGCGGATGCCGGGCGACCGCCATAATTTCCACAGCCGCCTTGCGCGAGCTCGTCAATTCGACGATTCGGCCGATGTAGCGTCCGCTTTTGTACTCGGCGACAACGATATCTCCGGCTTTGAACGGTTCATGTTCCATGCTCGTTCCCCTCCATCTCGATTTGACGATGCTGCTGCAGCCAGCTGAACATCCGGCCCACGGATTCCATGCGGTATAAAACGTGTGCCGCTTCGCCCCGTACGATGCTCGCCAATGCGGGGACGCTGGCAATCCGCCAGCGCTGCGCAAGTTCCGGAGCCGTATTGATGTTGCAGCGGTAAACGTGCACGGTCGGGTCTGTCGCTTCGGCAATTTCCAGCATTCGCAAAGCGACTCGGCATGTTCCGCATAGCGGCGTAACGAACATGACAAGCAGCGGCTCCCGCCGCATTTCGCTTTGCTGCGCCAGCTGTTTCAGTTCTGTCCCGGTCAGTTCTTTCCCGTCTGCCGGCACGTTCATCGCCCGTGACCTCCTTGCTCCGCCGCAAAGCGGTTCAGCCAGCGCAAGCTGCGCAGCGTCACCTCCACCAGCCGCGGAAAATCGTCCGCATTGCTTTCGTCCAGCTTGCGTCCGAAGTTCAGGCTAATATTCGTTTCGTAGCCTTCCTCGAGCGCCGGCTGCTCGAACGTATACCGCTGGCGGACGGACGGCCGGCGGTCCCAGATCGCCAGCAGCTCCCGCTCGATTTCCGGTCCTGCCGCATCCGGATCGAGGACGCGCAGCTGGAACGAAATCGCCAGCTCGCAGCCGGGAACTTCGCCGCGCGGGCGCAGCAGCTCCGCCGCAAGATCGGCCAGCGATGCGCTCAGGCCGATTTCGGCCGTAGCGGCAAATGCTTTCAGCTCGCGAAAGCGCAGCGCGCAGCAGCGCGACATCGTGGCCAGATCGATGCGGTCGATACGGTTCGTAACGACAATGCTGCCGTCCAGGTCGAGGTCGTATACGCAGCCTTCCAGCACCGTTTTTAAATTATCGTAAATGGTCGGATCGAACAAGCGGTATTCGCCTCTCTCTTCCGGGAGTATACGACGAAAGACGCCGGGTGCCGAAATCGGGCAGCCAGCGCCTTTATGCTAGATGTCTAGTTGTTTACGCTGACGCGTACTGCAGCTCGCGCTGTTTTTTCACGTCTTCGCTTTCCAAGTATTCGTCATACGTTGTCATTTTATCGATCATGCCGCTTGGCGTAATTTCGAAAATGCGGTTTGCGATCGTCTGAATAAACTGATGGTCGTGCGAGACGAACAGCATCGTGCCGTCGAAGTCGATCAAGCCGTTGTTGAGCGCCGTAATCGATTCGAGGTCAAGATGGTTCGTCGGCTCGTCAAGCAGCAGCACGTTGGATCCGCTCAGCATCATTTTGGCCAGCATGCAGCGCACTTTCTCGCCGCCGGACAAGACGCTTGACTTCTTCATCGCTTCTTCGCCGGAGAACAGCATGCGGCCGAGGAAGCCGCGAATGAATGACTCATCCTGGTCTTTGGAATATTGGCGCAGCCAATCGACCAAGGTCAGGTCGTTGCTAAAATAGTCCGAGTTATCTTTCGGGAAATACGCCTGCGACGTCGTTACGCCCCATGAGAATGTGCCGGAATCGGCTTCCAGCTCGCCCATCAAAATGCGCATCAGCGTCGTCTTGGCGTGCCCGTTCGGACCGACAAGGGCGATTTTATCCCCTTTGTTGACCGTGAACGACAAGTTGTTCAGCACAACTTCGCCGTCGATCGTTTTGGTCAAGCCTTCCACCTGCAGCAGCTGCTTGCCCGCTTCGCGTTCCGGCTGGAATTTGATGAACGGGTATTTGCGGTTTGACGGTCTAATATCTTCCAGCGTCAGCTTCTCAAGCAGCTTTTTCCGCGACGTCGCCTGCTTCGATTTGGAAGCGTTGGCGCTGAAACGGGCGATGAACGACTCCAGCTCCTTGCGCTTTTCTTCGATGCGCTTGTTGGCGTCGCGCGTCAGCTTGAGCGCGAGCTGGCTCGATTCGTACCAGAAGTCGTAGTTGCCGACGTACAGCTGAATTTTGCCGAAATCGATGTCGGCGATATGCGTACATACCTGATTCAAGAAGTGGCGGTCGTGGGAGACGACGATAACGGTGCCTTCGAATTTGGCAAGGAAGTTTTCGAGCCATTGGATCGATTCAAGATTCAAATGGTTCGTCGGCTCGTCTAGCAGCAAAATGTTCGGATTGCCGAACAGCGCTTGGGCGAGCAGCACTCTCACCTTCTCGTTGCCGCCGAGATCTTTCATTTTGGCGTTGTGCAAATCCGTCGGGATGCCGAGACCGAGCAGCAGTTCAGCCGCGTCGGATTCCGCCTGCCAGCCGTCCAGCTCCTGGAACTCGCCCTCCAGTTCGGCGGCGCGCATGCCGTCATCTTCCGAAAAATCCGGCTTGGCGTACAGCGCGTCCTTCTCTTCCATAATCTCGTACAGGCGGGCGTGGCCTTTGATGACCGTCTTGAGCACTTCGAACTCGTCGAATTCGTAATGGTTCTGTTTCAAGACGGCAATCCGTTCGCCGGGCGCAACGGAAACTTCGCCTTTGCTCGGCTCGATTTCGCCGGACAATATTTTCAGAAATGTGGACTTGCCCGCGCCGTTCGCGCCGATTAGGCCGTAGCAGTTGCCAGGCGTAAATTTGATGTTGACATCCTCGAACAATGCGCGTTTGCCGTAACGGAGCGTTACGTTCGATACTGTGATCATGTTTTACCTGCCTTCGATTCTAGTTTCGGGACGTACGAGATGGCTTGCTTGCCCATCTGCTCCCATGCCGCAATGAACGAATCTTTGTCTACTTTGTCGGTCTCGTTCAACGGATCGTTAATATAAATATACTCGTCATCGTAGCCTGTGACCAGTACGGAATGCTCTTTGTACGTAATGTTGACCGGGCCGTCCGGCGAAATCCATTGTTCAAATTCGTCGTCGGACAAAGCCTCATAGTCCGTGTTGACGATCGTCCAGATCGGGCTCCCCAGATCAAGGAAACTGAGCATATCGGTAAAATCGGCTCCGGTCAAATCAATGGCGCGTCCCGGCAAATATTGATCCGCAAGTTCCTTAATGGGACCATGATACACGCCGTAGCCGGGATTGTCAAAAGTCTCGATGTCGCCGACGAAGCCGTTGTTGGGATCACCGAAATAACGCTGGCCGTCCTTCATTTCGAACGGCGTCGGATCTTTCTTCACCTGCTGGGCAAGCGTCATTTTGTCCGCTTGCACCCCCGCTGCTTCCAGCAGCATCGCCAGCGACGTTACTTCGCAGCCGCGCTCCAGCTCGGGCATTTGCAGGGTGAGCGGCACATCGATATGCGCTGCGCCGCTGCCGTGCGAGCCGGCCGTCCAAACGACGGCATTTTGCGATTTATAGACAATCGTTGCGTCGGGCTGCGTTTTGGCGAACGTGACGGCGTCCGCGAACGTATCGAACGAATTGATCAAACGGCCGCTGCGCATCACTTCAAAAATTTTGGCGTTCGCATATGCGATTCCTAAACTCGCCGGGTCTGGCTCGCTGTTCGTGTCAACCGTCGTAGTGTTGGAGGTTTCCGGTACCGCAAACTCCAGTGAGACGGGTTCCTTGTCCGCGCCGCTCGGCTTCACCTCCGCGGCCAGCTTGTGAAGCGAACGGCTCACGGCTTCCACCGCAGCCTTGGGCGCTTGAACTAACGCTTCTTTTGGCGATTCGTTGTGTTGCACGGCGTGAACCGTGGTGAAGGTAAGTGCTGACATGATCGCGACGGAGCCCGTCACGACGACCAGTAAGCCGATACGTTTCACAGCGGTTTCACTCTCCAATCTTTCCGAAATTTCCCCTTATCTCTCTAGTATTCTGCTATTATCAAGTTAGTATAGCACATTCCGGCGCATGAGGCAGCGCATCTGATTTTACAAATCTTTAACAATCAATTTTTCCTAGCCTGCTCGATTCGTTCCACGAGCTCGGACAGCTCGGCCCAACGGGTCATCGCCCTATCCAGCTCGTCCGCCACATCTTTCTCTTCCGCGGCCAACCGCTGCAAAAGCTCGTAGTCGCTGCCTGCCCCGTTTAATCGCTCCCTGACGGCGGCTTGCTTCTCCTCAAGCTCCGCAATATAAAGTTCGATCGTTTCCCATTCTTTTTGGTCCTTGAACGACAGTTTTTTCGGCACCGCAGGTACGGAATCACTTCGGCCTTCGGCAACGTGGGCCGGCTGGGCCGTTTTCGCTCCGGCGGATTTTGGCGCGGCTGCATCTTGTTCATGCGGCTCCGGCTGCGTCTGTTCCAAATAGTCGGAATAGCTGCCTTCGAAGCGCCGAAGGCGGCCGCAGCCTTCGAACACTAACAGCTTATCGGCAGTGCGGTCGAGAAAATACCGGTCGTGCGATACGGTCAAAACCGCCCCGGGAAATTGCTCCAAATAATGCTCCAGCACGGTTAAAGTCTGAATATCGAGGTCGTTCGTCGGTTCGTCGAGCAGCAGCACGTTAGGCTCGCCCATCAAGGTGCGCAGCAAATACAGCCGGCGCTTCTCCCCGCCGGACAAACGCCCGATCGGCGACCATTGCAAAGACGGCGGGAACAAAAACCGCTCCAGCATTTGCGCTGCCGTTACCCGTTCGCCGTCTGTCGTCGTTACAAGTTCAGCCGCATCCTTGATGTAATCGATCACGCGCTGCTTCTCGTCCATCTCCGCGTTTTCTTGCGTATAGTAAGCGATTTTGACTGTCGACCCGACAGCGATGCTGCCTTCGTCCGGCACTAGCCGCCCGGCCAGAAGATGAAGCAGCGTCGACTTGCCGCTGCCGTTCGGTCCGATGATACCGATCCGGTCAGCCGGCTGTACGATGCAGCTGAAATCGTCGATCAGCTTGCGCCCGCCAAGCGAGTGAGAAACATGCTCCAATTCAAGCACCTTTTTGCCGAGCCTGGAGCCGCCAATCGCCATATCGATCGTTTCCGTCGACTTTACCGTCGTCCGGTCCAGCAGCTCTTCCGCCCGCTCGACCCGCGCCTTCTGTTTTGTCGTCCGCGCCTTGGCTCCGCGTCTTAGCCACGCCAGCTCGCGGCGCAGCAAATTTTGCCGCTTGCTCTCCTCGGAAGCTTCACGCTCGAGACGATCCGCCTTCTGCTCGAGGAAAACGGCGTAATTGCCGTCGTAGCTGTACAGCTTGCCGCGGTCGAGCTCGACGATCCGGTTCGTCACGCGATCGAGAAAATAGCGATCGTGGGTAACGATAAGCAGGGCGCGTTTCCATTTGGCCAAATATTGCTCAAGCCATGCGGCCGTTTCGTTGTCGATATGGTTTGTAGGCTCGTCCAAAATAAGGAGGTCCGCCGGCTGCAGCAAGGCGCGAGCCATGGCGACGCGCTTGCGCTGGCCGCCGGACAGCTGGCCTACCGGCTGATCGGTGTCGGTAATGCCGAGCTTGCCAAGCACCGTTTTGGCCGTCGCGCTTGCCTCCCATGCGCCTAACGCCTCCACCTGCTGCTGGGCCGCGAACAAACGTTGCTGCAGCTTGTCGTTGGCAGGGTCGCGCTCCAGCGCCAGCAGCGCTTCCTCATAATCGCGCAGCGCAACCATGAGCGGCGAATCCCCGGCAAATACGTGCTCAAGCACAGTCGAACCGGCGTCAAACTCCGGCTCTTGCGGCAAATATTCGACACGGAACCGGTTCGCATGAATCAGCTTGCCTGCATCAGGCTGCTCAAGTCCCGCAAGCAGCTTGAGCAGCGTCGATTTGCCGGTACCGTTTACGCCGATAAGGCCGATGCGGTCGCCCTCATTTATCGTCAGCGATAGCTGGTCAAACAGCGTCTTGTCGCCGTAGCTTTTCGATACCCGCTCCAGGGTTATAATGTTCATTGCCGCCGCCCTCCAGTCAATGTGCGGCCGGGTCGGCGATATATGCAGCAAGCAGCGCGGTCGTGCCCGCGATAGCGTCTATATGCGTCCGCTCCATGCTGTGCGAAGCGTGTACAGTCGGACCGACGAGCGCGGCGCGGATGTCGGCTCCGCCCCGCAGCGCGGCAGATGCGTCTGAGCCGTATTGCGGATAAATATCGACGGCATAGCCGATATTATGGCGCTCGGCAAGTTCGATAAGCTTGGAAGTCATCAGGTAGTCATACGGACCGGACGAATCTTTGGCACAGATCGACACTTGCCGTTCGTTTGCGGACAAATCGTCGCCCATCGCTCCCATGTCGACGGCAATAAGCTCCTGTATGCCTGCAGGCAGCGAGGCGGCGCCGTGACCTACTTCTTCATAGGTGGATATCAGCATGCAGAGATTATGCTTTGGGGTAATCGCTTGGTCTTTCATCAGCTTGAGCAATCCTAGAATGGCGGCCACGCTCGCTTTGTCGTCGAGATGGCGCGACTTCACATATCCGTTCGGTTTGATTTGTACGCGCGGGTCAAAGGAAACGATGTCGCCGACGCGAATGCCGAGAGCTTGGACATCAGCTTTGGTGGCGACCGGCTCGTCCAGGCGAATTTCCATCTGCGCTTCTTCCCTCCTCAGCTCGCGCGCATCGGGAAAGACGTGGACGGACGGCTTTGTGGTAAGGATGGTTCCATCGTAGACTCGACCGTCGCGGGTGTGGATTTGGCAGTATTCGTTCTCCACGCTGCCCATCATGTAGCCGCCTAATGACGTAAACCGCAGCTTGCCGTTGTCTTTGATCGAGCGAACCATCGCACCGAGCGTGTCGACGTGAACAGACAGGCCAATCGTACGGCTCGGATCGGAACCGGGCATACGGATCAGCCCATTGCCTTTGTTGCTGCGCTCCAACGCGTACCCGAGCCGTTCCACTTCAGCTTGCAGCACGTTCATGATGATGCCGGTGTAGCCGGTCGGACTCGGTGTCCGCAGCAGCCGCTCCAGCTGCTCCAATATATATGAGTGATCGATTTGCGTTTTCATTCGAAAACCTCCCGCTTAACGCCGGTACGGCGTAATCTCTCATTTGGATACTACACCGTTTTGCGGATGTTTTCAACGAAGCGGAACCTCAGCTCGGTCCGGGCGACCGTGAGGCAGTCGCCTTCCTGCAGCGGATAAGCACGGTATGGAACCATGCTTTCCCCGTTCCATAGCGTACCGTTCATCGAACCTAAATCTTTGGCGTAATAAGCTCCTTCGTCGTATACGATCTCAACGTGCCGACGGGAGACGCCCTCGCCGTCCAGCCTGTAATCGGTATGCTCGCCGCTGCGCCCGATAACGAGCGGCGCTTGCCGAAGCATAATGCGCTTGAGCGGGTGTCCGCCGTCCGTCACCTCCAAATACGCGTACACGTCGCTCAAGAAATGATCCCGGGGGTCCGGCTTCAGCAGCACGGTCACGTCGGCGGGCTTGCGCAGCAAGGTCGTATGCTGGGCAAGAGAGGCGTAGTATTGCTGCGGATCGATCGGATCCGGCTGCGGCTGCGGTATCGGCTCGGAAGCGGTTTGTTGCAGCGCAGCCTTCTGCCGGGCAGCGGCCGTTTGCTGTGCGGAAGACGGTAGCTGCGCAGCGGACGTTGCCCATGCAGACGCCGTTGGCTGTACGAACGCTCTTTCCTTATGAGGAGCCATTTGCCGCTCGGATACTGTTTGCGGCGCTCTCGACGTTTGCTGGCCGTTGACCATTCGTTGTTCGGATGCCGGTTGCGGCGCGCTCGCCGTTTGCTGGCCGGTGACCATTCGCTGTGCAGATGCCGTTTGCCAGGTATAGGCCGGACCGTCATTTGCCGAGGTTGATCTGTTTGCACTTCTTTATGCGTTGTCCGTTTCAATCCTTTAACTGGCCACCGAGTGTGCATAATGGCAAAGCGAACCAGCAGCCAACCGTCCAGCGCCAGCAGTGTAGCCCCTAACGAAATTTGCAGCAGCGGAACGGAAGGCTGTTCAAGCCAGCGATTCCATAGCCAGCCGCAGCATACAACGCCTGCAGCGGCAACGAGCACGGAAAGCCTTTTGCGGAATGGTGCCGGCAATATGGAACTTTCGTCATCTGCCTTGTCCGGAAGCGCCGAGATGTCCGCTATGCCATGAACATCCGAAGCATCCGCTGCATCCCCGGCACCGGTTATCGGCTTCTCGTCCAAATCGAACAACGGATCGCTCCATAACGTTTCGTTCTGCGGCTTATTATTCGAGCTGTCAATGAAACGTTCGGACATGGAGGAGACGGTCAACTGCTCGATCAGTTTCCGTTTCAGCTCTTTGACGCGAAACGCTCCGTTCCGGCAATATTCGGCAAAAGAAATCAGTACGGAACGGTCTTCGGCGGGAACGTACGCCGACACTGCCCGGATGAACCGTTCCAGTTCTTCCGCTATCGGAGGAGTTTCCACGCCCGTAATAGGCACATATACGAAGGCAACGTCCGTCAAGTCGGCACCGGCGAACAGGAACGTTTCGCGCATAATGAATCCGCTCTCCCGCAACATAAAGCTGCGGCACTCCTCCAGCGTCGCCGTGACGGTTATGAGCAGCTGCAGCGCCTGCAAAACGCCGAGCGGTTCGGAGCATAGCGCCTGCTGCAACATCCGGCGCGAGCCGATGTCATACAGGAGCCGCACATGGCCGTCCACATGCTCCGCGACAAAAGGCAGCAAACGGGGAACCTGGCCGATCTGCAGCATTTTGGTTTGAATACGGGAAAGCTCCTCTTCACGGATCCCGCCATCCCGGAACAGAACAAGATTCGTTCCGTTTCTATATTCATAATCGTAGTTCAGGCCGAATATTTGCTGCATCGTCCGCCTCCTTACCAGTACCAGGCGGCGTATGCGGTCAACGCGCCGGGCACAACTGCGGCCATGAACGGGAATTGCAGCGCTCCGCCGCTCCGCCAGTGAGTCAACGCGGTCGGATCGCGCAGCGTCAGCAGCAAAAACGTTGAGCCGGCCGCATTTTTCAGCGTCGGAGCGAGCTTGCGCCGGAACAGAGCCAGCAAGAGACCGATAAAGCCCGCATACAGGATCGAATAAACTAACGCCGAAAGCGCAAAAGCGGCGCCGGTAAACGCGCCCACTGCTGCGAACAATTTCACGTCCCCGGCTCCTACGGCGCCGACAAGATGCAGCAATAGCACGACGCCAAAACCGGCCAGCAAGCCGAGCCCGGCCCCGGCTAAGCCGTTCCAACCGCCGCTAGCCGCATTCAGCGCAAGTCCGGCGATGGCGCCGGCACCGTTCAATACGTTCGGTATGCGCATCGAACGCAAATCCGCGATTAATGCAGCGGCCAAAAAAACAAATAATCCGGCGTACGTCATCAATGGCTCTCCCTTCTATTCGAAACTTAAGCGCTTCAACCGTTTCCGATCCAGCACCGCTCTAAAGCCTTTTTCTTCAGGACGACCGTTCGCGTGAAAAAGGGGAGCGCCAGCCGCATCTCATACGCCGCTTCAATGCCGATCCACGCCTGCTCCGGATCGTCCGGAACAGGCCAATCGACGTCCGTAACTTGCAGCCGCTCCCGTTTCAGAATGCTCGTATCGGCGAACGATGCCAAAATCGGTGTGACCGCTTCCCGAGCAACCGTTCGCGATACTTGCTGCTTGACTCCATCCACGCGGTCGAGGGCTTCGTCCTCAAGCGCGGTACGAAGCTGTTTCTCGGCATTCACAATTTGAACAATCGGCCCCGGAATGTAAGCTGCGTATTGTTCCACAAATTGCTCGGCAGTCTGCACGTTGCCGTGCGCATCCTGAATACGCCCGGCGACAGCGTTCCATGCTTGCGCAGGTTTGGTCGACTCCACGCGAGCTTTTGCTTCGCTATACAGAAGCCGGACCGGGTACATGTTGGCAGCAACCGTTTTGACCGTTTCCGATACGGCGCTTCGAAGCGCCACATCGGCGACGGCCAGTTGTACGAGCGATACGAATCCAAGCATCAGCAGCGCGAAAAACGGCAGCGTTAAGGCGGCTTCCAGCACGATGCCGCCGGCGTCAGAGCTCCGCATGAACTTAGGCTCCCTTCCGATCTCATGCTCCATATTCAATATCTCCATTCGGCGCTGCGCTTTAACTGGCAGCGTCCGCCCTCCACACGGCACGGGGACATGCCGGCGCGCCCCAGAAGCTTCATGCCGCCTGGCAAAAACAACAACCGAACCGATGTTTTCGCTTGCGCCCGCAGCTCTGTCGCCGCGTTCGTCAAATCGATGCCTGTGTTGAGCTCTATGAGCGCCTGCAGCCTGTTAAGCTTGCGTTCCGACGAGCCATGTATGAGCAGCAGCAAGCGCAAATAGTCTTTGTACGTCAATGTGACGGAAGGGGCAAGTTTGGACGATAAGGCTACTTCATCGCCGCCAGTGAGCTTGTTCATATCTTGCAGCGCATCTGCGGCTCCTTGCGCTGCGGCGGCAAGGAGCACGAGCAGCGGCGAACCGAGCTGCAGCACCTCGTTTTGCGGATCGCCGAGACGTTCCAACGTTCGAACGCCCATCCGAATCGCAAAAATTTCGCCATAGGCGGCTCCGACGTTAGACAGGCAAGACGAAAAACCGTAAGTGACGTATTCCGCCTCTTGTCCGCTAAGCGGGTGGCCGGCCGGTTCGGATAACGTCGTCACCGGTTTCGCCTGTCCGTTGCCCAGCTTTTCCATGCCGAATGTTCGGTAATTGAAATGGGTCAGCGCATATTCATTCACGAAAACGGCATCGCGCATGCCGGTCAGCGCATCGGATATCATGCCTCCCAAAGAAAGCGCGCTCAGTCCGATCCGCTTCGGATCGTTCAATTCGACGATCGCTTCGCCGGCTTCCGGCGATTGTTCGCCAGCTGCGTATTTGGTCGCATAACCGCTCAATTTGTTATACGATTCGCGGTCCGTCTCCCCGTCAATCCCCAGCTTGCAGCCCCCAATCGCCTGTTTGGCTTGATCGAGCACACTGCCGATTTCCGACCACAGCTGCCGCTTCTTCGCTCTGACCGTTTCGTTCCGCTGCTGCCGCTGCCTTTCCGCCGTTTCGCGACTGGCGAAGGCGGCATTCGCTTTTTCGGAATAAGCGTCGTTTCTCGCCTGCAATGCTTCCGTCTGGCGGTCGTTATAGCTGAGCGTATCCGCCACTTCGCGCGCGAATGCCCCGAACAACGCCGCTATTGTGCCGACGTCCGCCTGCAGCTCCGTAAAATATTCGTCCGGCATCACCCGGACAGCTCCGAATTGCCCCGTAACCGGCGCGCCGCTCGAGGCGGATTCGCTCACCCGATTCCATTCGGCGCGCAGCTCGGAATTGGCCTGCTTTGCTTCGTTTAACGCTTCGTTCATAGCGGTTTGCGCATCGGTTACCGCCATCACCGACGCCTTCACATCAAGCTGAGTTGCCGCGATGAGTGCGGTGTACTGCAGCAGCAGCTCGAGCATCTTCTCCAGCGCGTTTTTCTGCGCAAGCAAAGCTTGCATCGCAGCGGCTATGTCCGCTCCTGCCGCGGCCGCCGCCTGGAGCGAAACAATTTGATCATCAATCGCCGCGAGCGAACGTCGAACGCCGTCCATTGTATTTAAGCCGATCCGGCCGGCAAGCGAATTGAGCTCCTGAAGCCGGCTTCGGTACGCGGCATGATCGCCGTTTAACTTGTCGTGGAGCCGCCGGAATTTCGCCCATGCGATGTCGAGAGCTTCCTCCCGCTTATCGATCAGCTTTTCCAGCTTGTCGGCGTCTTCTCCATAAGATCGGCCGCTTGCCATTTGCGACGACATGCCGGTCTTCTTCAGCTTGTCCGTCACTTCCAGCACGTACTCCAGCGGCGCACGGTACTTCATCTCTTCCAGCGCCTGACGGCGAAACACGTCGGGATAGCCGAGCGTCACTACCGGCTGCAACAGCTCGCTGCCGCCCTTCAAGCTTGTGTCGACATAACGAAGCGAAGCGCTGCCTTCGGACTCCGTTCCGTTCGCCCGAAGTGTTTTGCGATACAGCTCATACCGCTGCTCCGGGGTTAGCGTCAATCCGAACAAGCCGTATTTGTGCAGTTTGGCATCGAATGCGGACATGACCGAACGAAGTCCGGCTTTTACCGCCAGCTCGCTTTCGCGGTCGGCCGCGCCGATGCGGGCGAAATCGGCCAGCACCGACATGAAGGCGACAATCGGCACGAGCACAATCATGAAATAGACCGATGCCGAACCTTTATCATTCTTACCGTTACCGATGAACAACGACCGCAATCCCCCTTCGCTCCAGCTGCGCTCGAAGGGCGGCGCTAGGCTCCGGAACCTTCCCGTTCACGAAGAAATGCCAAACGACCCCCTTTACGATACCGTCCCGCAGCAGCCTCGCATCTTTCGGCAGCTGATCCTGCAACAGCTGCGGCTCCGTATAGGTGTAAAACGCCTGATGTGCGATTCCTCCGCTGTCCAAAGCGTCTATGATACGGCTTTTGCCTTGTTCCATCGGATATGTTCGCTGCTGCCCACCGGTCACCTTGCGCAAATAGGACGAGGCTTCGCGTTCCGAGCGGATGCGTACGGCTCCTCCGTCCTCCCGCTCCGGTTCCAGCAAGGCATTCCGCGCATCTGCCGGAGTAAGACGGCCGCGAACGGCCGGCGTGTACGTTCGGGTCAGATCGACAAGCCGAACGAGCTCGACCGGATCGATAATCGTCGACAACGCACCGCTGCGTTCCCGGGCTGGCAGTGCGGCCAACGGCGACATCGCCCGCAGGCGAAACGGCCGCTCCAGGAGCACATCCAAACGGCGAAACAGCACCCGATCCGCGAGCGAAATAGAGCCGTTAATCGTGCCGGGCAACTTGACCGCTGCTTGCATCAGCTTCGCCTTCACTCCGCTTGTGCCAGCTGGGACGGTACCTCCGGCCGGCAGCACAACCCGCCGGTCTCCGCCGCCGCCGAGCATTCCGAACCATGCCGCCGCCCCTTCGCCGATTCGCCAATAGAGCCCTTGTCCAGCATCGCTCTTATTCCATGCGAATGCTGTTCGCTCGGCTGTTGCGGAAGCCGTTCGATGCAGCTCCGCAAATTGCGATACATAGAGCGATAGCGCGATCAAAGCTAAAACGGCCAGCACCAGGAACGGAGCCGTAAGCGATGCCTCCAGCGTAAAGCTTCCCCTTTCGTCCGCCGTCAGCTTAAGGCGGCCCCTGCTTGTCCGGCTAAACGGGTTCAGCCGCACCCCCTTGCTTAAGAAGCCGTACAATCCGTATTCGGTCCGGGTACGCATGTCGTCACCGTGTTATCTTTCAAATTGCCGTTCGCTTTGCCGATAATGTCTTGAAACCATGCCGCAATCCATTTGCGGAATACGATCGCAATAGCTACAAGCACCGCAACGATAAGCAGCACTTCCAGCGTGCCGAGCCCGTCTTCCTCGCGCCAAACATTGCGGATTACCGTAATCCATCGTTTCATCCTGCTTTCCTCCTTTAATTCGCATTCATCATTATGACCGCCGGCGAAGCAATCACGATCAGGACGACAAGAAACACCAGCACCATCGGAAACACGAGCTTCGAGGACGCTTCCTCACCGAGCGTTCGCGCAAGCGCCTTTCGTTTCTCCCACAGCTCTCGCGTGAATGTCCGCAGCGCAACGACCAGGTCGTCGCCGCCTCTTCGATAATTCAGCAGCACGATCGAAACGAATACGGTTGCCTCCTGCAGACCGCACCGTTTTTGAAAATCGTCCAACGCCTTGGCTAAGGAAACGTTCATGCGGCACTCGGCTACGGCGATCTTTAGCTCCCGCAAAAGCGGGCGGTCCATGTCGGCGGATCCTCGCTCGACGATCGTTTGCAGCGCTTGCTGTACAGTCTCTCCGGCGTTCGCCAGCAGCAGCAGCTGGTTAACCGTTTCCGGCAGCTCCAGCAGCATCCTTTGCCTGCGGCGGCGCAAACGTTCGTTCAACTGCCGAAGCTGCAGGAGCGGCGTCACGCCGGCAACGAGCAGGCCAATGGCGATTAATTCCCACGAACCATCCGATAGCAGCGCCAAGAAGGTACAGCACACTACCGCCAAGCAGCCGTACAGGCCTGTGCGAGCCATGGCCAATTTCGCCTCCAGCATCGAGCTGTGAGTGCCGTAGAGGGCAATATGCAGATGGTGAAGACGGATCGCCCAAGGCGCAGCGCGGCGCCATAGCTGCAACCGGTCGATCAGCCACAAAAACGCCGGGATCAGCCGGTTCAGCTTCGCGGCATGCCCGCCGCTTGCCGCCTCCGCTTTATAGAACCGGTACGCCAACAGATGGAACACGGTAAAAACCGCCAACTCCGCGCCGAGCAACCATGCCACGGATCGTTCCTCCTTACTCTCTATTAAATCCGGATTTTCATGAGCTTGAGAGTCAACCAAAAGCATACGGCAAGCAAACCGAGCGCCGCCGTCATCGTGATTCGGCCCGTTCCCGCATAGAGCGGGGCCATATATTCGGCTGCGGTCATTTTCAAAACGGCGATTATCGCGACCGGAGAAGCGAGCAGCACGCGCGCCTCAAACTTTTTTTGCGCCAACAGAACGGCTATGTCTTGCTCGATCTCCAGCTTGTCGCCGATTATCGTCGAAGTTCGCCTCACGATTTCGATCACATTTCCGCCGGTCCGCTTGCAAACTTTAAATACGTCGGCAAATTGCAGCGCGTCTTCCAGTCCCGAGCGGCGGCTGAAATCAGCAAGCGCCGCTTCGGCGGTGCCGCCGTTGCCCAGCTTGCGAAGCACGATCTCCAGCTCTTCGATCATGAGCGCGCTGCCTTCCGGGTACAGCAGGCGCATATCGTGCACGGCGTCCGCGAACGCCTGTTCAACCGATTTTCCGGCGCCGAGCGAGCTCGCGAGCGCCTGCAGCGCCTGTTTGAATTGCACGTGCAGCGTCTGCAGCCGGCGAGCGCGCAGCATAGCGGCGTACGGTTTAGGGAAAGCGAAGCGCCAAGAGCAGCAATTGCGCTGACAAGCCAGCTCGAATAAAACAAATCGGCAACGATCGCGAGCGTCAAGCCTCCGATTGCAGTGGCCGCAACCTTCTCCCGAGCGGACAGCTGATACACGCTATAGTCCGGCAGTCGCGTACTTTGTTCGGACACCTCCGCTTGGCGTTTCGCCGGGCTGTGCCGGCGGCGATCGCGCCAGGAAAGCAGCGTCCAGCATGCCAAACCGGCGGCAAACGCCAATACAAGCATGCTCACGATGCTACGCCCCTTGCTTCGCCGCCGCTTAAGCTTGCCGGTACCGGCATTCCGGCAGCCGTAAGCTTGTCCGTATGTAGCAGCGGCAGCCCCGTAGGTTCCAGCTCTCCCTGTACGACGCCGCTCCGTTCACCGGTCTCGACGAAGCGATATAGCGGGCGCAGCTCGATCTCGCTGTCCTTCATCCCTGCCACCTCGTGAATTTCGGTTACGGTTCGGCGCCCGTCCCGCAATCTCGACACATGCACCAAAATGTCGAGCGCTGCCGCAATTTGCCGCCGAATCACTTCCGTCGGCAGCGGCGCAACGCTCAAAATCATCGTCTCCAAACGGCTCAGCATATCGCGGCTCGTATTGGAGTGGCCGGTCGACAACGATCCCTCATGGCCTGTGTTCATCGCCTGCAGCATATCAAGCGCTTCACCGCCCCGCACTTCGCCTACGATAATCCGGCTCGGGCGCATACGAAGCGAAGCCCGAATAAGCTCCCGAATCGATATTTCCCCTTTCCCTTCGGCGTTGGCGTTTCTCGTCTCAAGAGCAACCCAGTTAGGAATCGCATGCAGCTGCAGCTCTGCCGAATCTTCGATCGACACGATGCGCTCTTCGGCCGGGATAAAGCCGGCCAGTGCGTTCAGCATCGTCGTTTTGCCGGAGCCCGTTCCGCCGCTGACGAAAATGTTGTACTTCGCTTTTACGAGCTGCTGCAAAGCGTCCGCCGCAGCGGAGCTGACCGAGCCGCGCGCGAGCAAATCGTCCATGGTGAACGGACGCTCCGGAAACCGCCGGATCGTCAGCGTCGGCCCCTTCAGCGCTACGGGCGGCAGCACGACGTGCACGCGCGAGCCGTCCGGCAGCCTGGCGTCGACGATCGGCGACGATTCGTTCACCGTCCGATTCACCTTGCCGACGATGGCCTGAATAATATCTTCCAGCCGCTCCCGGCTTTCGAAACGGACGTCGGCTTTCTGCACCGTGCCCGCCCGCTCGATAAATACTTCTTCATAATCGTTGACCATAATTTCCGTTACCGACGGGTCGTCAAGCAGCGGCTGCAGCGCATCGAGCCCGCGGAACGAGTGGAACAGCCGGTACACGGCATCGCGCCGCTGCCTCACCGTCCATGCGCGCCGGCGCGCTTCATCCAGCACCGTATCTTCGATGCAATCGCGCAGCTGGTCGTCCGACATGCTTCCGCCGTAGTCGAGCCTTTCGTGAACGCGGCGCTTCAGCTCCGTCAGGACCGATTCATCCATGCGCCTCGCGCTCCTTTCCCCTTTTCGCATCGCCTGCTGAAATCCGTCCCAAAGCGTCTGCGAATAAAAAGTCGCCTTAAGCAGCTCATCCGGACGCTTCACCGTTTTCCACTGCGGCACATAGGGGAGCGTTACCGCAGGTTCGATGCCGATCCGGTCGTAGCCCGTCGGCGTCAAGCCGACATACTTGCCGGCAGCAAAAGTAATGCGCTGCCGCACATGTGCGGCGAAGCCTCTTCCGTCCACCGCCGCAGCAGCGCTTCCGTTTTGCCGAGGCACGCCGAATCGTCTGTCACAACCCAAAAAATGGCGTCGCTGGCCGATAGCGCTCCGATACTTCGCAAGCTCCATCCCGCCTCCAAATCAACGACGATCCAGCGAAACGCGTTCAGCTTGACGAGCGAACCGAGCAGCAGCTCCGCATCCGCTTCGTTCATGTCGGCGGCATCGGCCGGAGCGGCAAATGGCGCCGCCAGCTTAAGCCCGCGTTCATCGCCCGCCCGCAGCAAATCCGCTACACGCTCGGCGGCGGCGTGCGGTTTCATTTTGGCATAGTAGAGCCATTCCGCCATACCGTGTCCGGGGTCTTCCTGCTGCGGCCACAGTCTCGACGGCAACGCTTCGAGCTGACGAAGCATACTTCTTCGCCGCGCCTTGCCAGCTGAGTAGCCAAATTGTACGCCGCCGTCTCTTGCCGCTCCCCCCGGCCGCCGAAAACCAGCTGACGATGCGCGTTCCGTGCGATGCGGGCAGGCGCGGCGACGCCGACGAACCGATGCGCAGCGCATTTTCCGCAGCGCGCAGCACTTGCTCGAGCGGAGCATACTTAAAAGCGAACGGCACTCCCGCCGGCAGTCTGCCGGTATCCGTCAGCGATTCGAGCAAGAGGACGGCAATCACCTTCTCCGCTCCGGCAAGCGGCCAATAGCCTTCACCGACCAACAGGACGGCGCCGCCGCCAGCCGCTTTTACAGCTTCCAGCGCCGCCTCCTGCTTCGTATACTGCCTCACCGACGTCCCGCTCGCATCTCCCGCCCGCAAAAATTCACGCAAGCCGTGTCCATAGTCCAAATCGTCATCCAACAAAATAAGCTCCAGCTTAGCCATACAGTCCTCCATTCCGTCCCAATCCGGCAAGCCCGGCGATCAAACAACAGCCGCCGACTGCCGCAATCGAGACGATCAGCCTCCACATCATCCTTTGCGACATGCCGCTCCTCCTCTCTGCTACCGAACGACAAAAAAGCACGCGCCGACTCGGAGAAACGTCTCCGGTCAGCGGTGCTTCCGCATGCGAATTCGGTATATACTGGTAATTATACCAGATCCATCTGATTTGACAAGACCCTTTTGGCAAATGCTTGCTCAGCGCGACCCGCTGCGCCTCATCGGCGGCCAGATGCTTTTGCGGCGCGGCCCGCTCGCCGTAATGCCGCGCGGAAAAGCGCGCTGCACAAAAGCGGCAAAGGCGGCTGCCGCGGCTTTTCCGGCCTCGTCTGCGGCTGGTACGACGTCCCCCAGCCACTGGGCTTCGAGCATGCGCTGCGGTGCGAAAGCCGGCAAGCTGATCGCCGGCATGGCCGGCAGCATGCGCAGCCAGTCGCCGCGGCGCGGGGACGGCGCGTCGCGGTTCGCGACCCACGTCACCGGCACGCCGCGCCGAGCCAGTCCGTCCAGTTCGCGCAGCAGCGCCTGCACTTGCGACCGGCTCAGCTTGGAGGGAGACGGGTCGGCGACGACAAGCAGCCCGGCGGCGGCATCACACATCGTCGCTACGGCCGGATGGCGCCAGCGGTCGCCAATGTCGACGATAACAACGGAGCGGCGAATCGTGCCGAGCCAGCGCTCCGTCTGTTCGGCAGTCCAATCGTCTGCCTCCGCTCCCGGCCGCGACGCCACCCATTCGGTATATCCCTCTATCCAGACAGTTGCCGGCGCCGTCATATCGGCCGCACTGCGCTCATTTGCGAATGCGTAGCCTTGCGGGGCCCTGCGCTCGCCGTCGAGCAGCGCATACAGTTCCGGCTCAATGACCGGATGCTCGGCAACGGCATGGTCGACGCCTGCTTGCGCGAGCGCTTTCGCGAGACAAACCGCCGCAAACGTAGCGCCTGCGCCACGGTAAAGTCCGCCAACGAGCATTAGCCTCGGTTCACTCCGTACGGACATCTCTGCTGCAGCAGCGCCTCCCATACTTTCGAGCCGCGGCTTCAGCTCCAACGCGCGCAGTGCGTCCAACACTTCTGCGGCATGCTGCGGCCTGTGTTCGGGCGCTTGCTCCAGCAGCCGTTCGACGAGGCGCAAAAGCGGTTCCGGAGCATGCGTGCAATGCACGGCCAAGGGGCCGCTCCTCAGCGCCGCGTATTGTCCCCCGCTCAGCAAAAAATACAGCACAGCGCCGAGCGAATACAGGTCGGAGCGCGGATCGGTCCGTTCGCCGCGCAGCTGCTCCGGCGCCGCAAACCCGACCGAGCCGAGCGGAAGCGTATCTCCGGGCTGTTCGGGCTTAAAGCGGCGGGCAATGCCGAAGTCGATGAGGCGCACGCGGCCTTTTTCGTCGAGCATAATGTTTGACGGCTTAATATCGCGGAACACGATCGGCTCCGGCTTCTGGCCGTGCAAATACACGAGCGCTTCGCACAGCTGCGACCCGATGCGCACGATTGTCGCGGCAGGCAGCCGCCCGCCCCGGTGCTGCAACTCCGCATCCAGCGTGACACCGGAAATAAGCTCCATCACCACATAAGCGCAGCGATTCCGTTCGCTCGGTCCGTAATAGTCGACGATTTGCGGCAGCATCGGGTGCTGGAGCCGCGCCAGCAGCTCGGCCTCGCGCAAAAAACCGCTCGCATCGCCGATAGGCGGCACCGTCTCTTTAATCGCCCACCTTTTACCGGCCAGACGCAAATCTTCGGCGACGAACACTCGTCCCATGCCGCCTTGCCCGAGCACTTGCAGCAAGCGATAACGGTGCTCCAGCACATCGCCGGGACGCAAGCCGCCCTGTACGTCCATCGTCGTTCCCCCTCGGATAAATATCCATGTTATTCCAGTATAAGGACATGGCCCACAAATTTCCATATCAAAATTACATGGAAACGACAAAAAACCTGCCAGCCCGAAAATTTCGGACTTACAGGTTCGTCTCGATAATCGTGTAACCTTTACGTCGGCTAGGGCAAAAAACGTCTTGCGCCGGCAAACTCCGCAGCATACTCAGGCGTATCGAACGGAATGAGTTCGACGGAACGCTCCGTCTTCGGCGAATGCAGCATAAGGCCGTCGCCGGCATACATCGCTACGTGATGGACGGCTCCCTTGCCTTTGTCGTAAGCAAAAAAGAGCAAGTCCCCGGGCTGCAAATCGGCACGGTCGACGGCGCGTCCCGCCTTCGCCTGATCCTTCGCGTCGCGCGGCAGCAGAATGCCGTAATACCGGTACAGCGCATACGTGAAGCCGGAACAGTCGAATCCGAAGCCGGAAGCCCCGGCCCACAAGTAAGGGAGACCGAGGAAGCCGCGGCCGAGCTCGACAAGCTCCGTACCTGACGGCGGGGCGATGGCGGCATCGGGCTTGCGGACGATTGCGTCCGAGGCCGCCAAATAGCGGCGGCCGTCATCGGGTGTGACAACGGTCAGCGTCAAGCCTGCAGCGGCGGCGACAACCGGCAACCGCGTGCCGAAGCTCAGCTGCAGTGCCGGCTTCCGCAGCTCCGCGTCAGCATAAAGCGTAGCCGTTCGCTTGCCGATTACAGCGACGGGACAGCCGGCGTATGCGGCTGCTTCGGAGCGCTCTGCCAGCTGCCGCTTCGGCAGCCAGCCGGGGTACCCTTGCGCCAGCTTGGGCGTACGTTGCTCCGGCACCGCTACCCGTACCCAATCGCCGCGCTCCTCAAGCAGCACGACCCGTTCGCCGTATAGCGCTTCCGTCTCCGTTTTGCCGACGAGGCCAAGCTTATCGCGTACCGTCATTGGACCGAGCCAAGCGGGCACATCGGCGGGGAACCGCAGCGACGGTTCATCCAAGGCGCGGGGCGCTTGGGGCGACGCCCACAAGGTGGCGACGTTCACGTTCACATAACGCACGCTGGGTGAAGCCTCCGCGTCCTTGCCAGACTCAGGGCGGCACAGCGGCTCGGCGATCGTGGAGCCGGACGCGGCGGCCGTGCTGCCGCCGGCATGCTCGAACTCGTTATGCGTATCAGGGCGCCCGGGGCCGATACCCGGTGTCGCCGCACGACCTCCTTCCGGCTTGCCCGCAGAGGCCCCATCGCCACCTTGAATAACCGAACCGGCCCCGAGCGCTGCAGGCTTGCCGGCGCTGCAGGCCGCCATCAGACAAACCAAAGGCAGCAACAGCAGCAAACGACGCCATTCAATACGCCGGTTCATGCGGCTCCCTCCTTCGATGCCCGCCGTTCATGCTTGGATTCAAAATTTGCTCGGCACCGTATCTTGCGCGGGAAATACATGCGTAGAAGTAAAATGCGAAGCGGCACATCATACAGAGCGGCACACAGCTCCACATTACGCCCTGCGCATCATCACGCTGTACAGAGCATACACATTGCAGTCATTACGCCCTATAGACCTGTACGCCTTACGGCAATGTACCTTACAAAACAATACTCTTTTGCAAAAGTAAACTTTATTGATCGCTGCCCCTTATGCCGAGCGAGACTTGAGCGGATTGCCCTCACTTATTGACCGCAGCCAGCTCCCAGCATCGTTTCGGCTTGCCGTAACGGTGCATCTCCGTCTCCGCGAGCGCCTCGATCGACCAATCCGCAAACAGCCGCCGCAAGTCGGCCTCGTCGAAAAACCGTTTGCGCCGGCCTTCGTGCTCATAATAGTTCGGCTCCACCATAATGCCGAGCCCGGCGCCGTAGTGAACGTCGCGAACCGAGTTAAAGCGGGCCAGCAAAGCCCCGCCGGCTTCAGCACCCTGGCGATCTCCCGCACAATACGGACAGTCGTATCCCAGGCGAAATAATGCAACGACAAGTCGGCCACAACCGCTCCGGCGCTGCCGTCCGCGAACGGCAAGCCTGCCGTCATATCGACCTGCGTCGTAGCTGCCTCCGGGATATGCTCATGGATGCGGCGCAGCGCCTCTTCCGACAAGTCGCAGGCGATGACGCGATAGCCGCGCTCCGCCAAGTAGAGCGTATCGCAACCATAGCCGCAGCCCAAATCGATAACCGCGTCATCTTTCGTACCCGCCAGCAGCTGTCCGTAGCTGTCCAGCCACAGATCATAAACCGGTTTGCCAAGTTGCAATTCGCTAAAGACGTCATTCCAATGCTCCCGGTCCGACTTGTGCACCGGTTCAGTCATTATACTCCCCCTCATCTTCGGCGCAAGCCCTAAACTCTGCGCAGCAAAAGCGTCAGCTCGTCGCGGTTGTGAAACAACTGCTTCGCGCGCAGCAGTTCGAGCGATCCGGCAAACGCGGCCGTCACTTCGCGCACCGTTTGAAACGCTTTGCCGTGCAGCAGCTTGACCGTAATAACGGCAAGTCCGTTCGTCCGAAGCGCATACAGCAAGTCGGCGACGAGCCTGGCCATTTGCTTCGGATTCCAGCTCATGTCGCATACGAGCAAATCGAAGCTGTCCGGCGCGAAGCGGACGTCCCCGGCATTTTTTCGCAAATAAGTCAGTTTGTGGTCGCCAAGCAGCGACGGGTGAAGCGCCGCCGGATCGACAGCGGTAACCCGAAGTCCCCGTTCCAGCAGCAGCGACGTCCAGCCGCCGGGAGCGGCCCCGATATCGAGCGCTGCGCGGAAATCGGACAAATCGAGGCCGAACCGCTGCTCCGCTTCGAGCAGCTTGAATTTCGCCCGGGAAATTTGCTCGTCCTCGCGCTGAAACCGGATGGCGCCGCCCGGCCAATCGGACAAATTGTGCGCCGGCTCCGACACGCCGGCATACAGCTTGTCGCCCGTCACATAAACGGACACGATGAGCGCTGCGCCGCGCACGACGGGCTCGATGCCAAACTGCTGCGCCAGCGTCTCCTGCAGCGCCGCGCGCAGGTCGGCGTTCGCGTACGGCAGCGCAAGACCGTCCGGCTTGCGAACGTGTACGGCGACGGGCAAGCCCGGCGCAAACCTCGACGCCGGCAAGCTTTGCGCCCAATTCATCAGCGCCTCTATATCGGCAGCGTCGCCATGGGCTTCAAGCTCGGCATCCACCGGCTGAATATGGCGCAAAAAGATCGGCTCCTTGTCGCGCAGCGTCGTAACCGCCTCTGCGCTTGCAACAGGGAACTCCATCACAAACACTTCGGCCGGCGCCAAATACCGGAACGCCGCTCCCGGGAACAAGCGCCTCACTTCCTCTTGCGCCTGCTGCGCATAGCCATGGTTGGCAGTGCCGATAAAGCGCGAGCTTGCGGCGCGGACGCCGGCTGCGGCGTCCGGGGCGTTTTGCCTGACGCCCGGCTGTTCGGTCTTTACGTTCTCCACTCGTTCATCCTCTTCTCACAGCACTTTGGCCCACGGCCGGTCGCGGAACCATTCCAGCTCCAGCGGCACGTCGTACGCTCTTTTGAGCAGCTCCGGCGTCAGCACTTCGCGTTTCGGCCCGGCGGCAATGAGCTCGCCTTGCTCGAGCAGCGCCACGTGCGTAAACATCGGCACGATTTCCTCGATATGGTGAGTCACGTACAGCACCGTCATGTTGCCGCCTCCGCTCAGCTCCTGCACGCTTTGCAGCATCCGCTCGCGCTCGTACAAATCGAGACCCGAGCACGGCTCGTCCAAAATGAGCACTTTGGGCTCAGACATGAGGGAACGGGCCAGCATCACTTTTTTTCTTTCACCTTGGGACAGCGTGCCGAGCGGCTGGTTCTGCAGATGGGACAGTTGGATGCGCCCAAGCAGCTCGAGCGCCTTCTCGCGCGCTTCGTCCGGGATCGTCTGATAAAAGCGCAAAAACGCATACGCTCCGGTCGCTACCACTTCCCACACCGGATCGGCGGGGCTCAGCTTCTCGAACAGCGACTGGCTGATGTAGCCGATGCTGCGCCGCAGCTCGCGCAGGTCGACGGTGCCGTACCGGTGGCCCAACACGTCAACCGAGCCGGAGCTCGGAAAATGGTACCCGTTCACCATTTCCAAAATCGTCGTCTTGCCCGAGCCGTTGCGGCCGAGCAGCACCCAATGCTCCCCTTCGCGAATATGCAGATTGATGTTTTGCAAAATCGTACGGCTTTCGCGGATAAAATTTACGTTCGACAGCTTGATCATAAGGTTTCCCCTGCTCCTTTGTCTAATGCCTGTTTTTCTCCCCGCTGTAACCGGTATGTATCTGGCTGCACGAGAATGTACGGCTATGCTGCGGATTGAATTCGGGTCTCCGGCTTTGATGAACTTGTGCTCTCGCGTATTTGACAACACAAGTTCAAAGACGGATGCTTACGATGCGAGTTTTGCTGCACACAACTTGCATCTCTCCGATCCACAAGCACCGCTTTTCCCGCGCAGCCTGTATGATTCCGGTCAACCTCCCGCCGCTGCTTGCTGCAGCACATCGTCGGGCATCGGCCCGTTATGAAGCTCGACGTCCGGCGGCAATGCAGGCAGCAGCAAACGCACCATCTGTTCGCGGCCGGCGGGGCTCGACGTATGAAAATAAAGCCGGCGCGGAAACCGCCCGTTCTGGGCGATCCAGCTCGCCACCGCGCTGCCGCTCGGAGCGTGCCAGCCGAGGTCAAAGTCGAGCGAAAGAATGTCGACCTCGCACTGCTCTAGAAGCAGGATGCATTCCTCCGCCGTGCGGGCGGCAACGAACCCTCGCGGGCACGGCCGGACATCGTCCAAGTAAACGTGAATCAAACGAACTCCTCCTACTCCCGTCCGCTTTGCGGCAATCACGACTTTATCGCCCCGCTGCCAGCTCGCGCACGAAAGCGATTTCGTCCCGATGCGTGCCGTCCGCCCCCGGTTCTGTCTCAAGTACGAACGGTACGCGGGCAAGCGCCGGCGATTGCAGCGCCGCCCTCAGCGCCGGAAGCCCGATGCGGCCATGGCCGATGCGCGCATGGCGGTCTTTGCGTTCCCCTGACCCGTACACCGAATCGTTAAAATGAACAGCGCGGACATGCTCGAAAAACCCGAGCTCCAGCCCCCGTCTCTCCACTTCCGGCCAGTTGCCGCCGTTCCAGTAGCCGCTGGCGAACAAATGGCACGTATCGACGCAAAAGCCGACCTTGTGCGGGTAGGCGCACAGCTGCCGCATGTGGACGAGTTCTTCGAACGTCGTACCGATCTGGCTCCCTTCGCCGGCCATGTTTTCCAGCAGGAACAGCGCCTTGCCTTCATACTCGGTAAGCACGCTATTCATTAATTGTATTATATTTTTGTAGCCTTGCAACGGGTCGGGGCCGGAAAACTTGCCGAAATGGACGACGAGCCCGATCGAACCGCATGCATCCGTAATGTCCAACGCATTGAGCAGCGCCCGGCGAATCGCCTCCCGTTTGGCCTGATCGTCTATAGCGAGGTTGACCGGATACGGCGCATGGCCGATCGAGGGCAAACCGTGCTCCCGGCAAAACGCCGCGCACGCCGCCGCGTCGCTGCGGTCGTACGGCATTTTAAGCTCGAGGCTGCGCGGATTTTTCGGAAAATATTGAAATGCGCTTCCGCCTATGGAGAGCGCTGTTTTGGCTGCTGCGGCATAACCGCGGCGTATGCTGACATGGCTGCCTATGCTGCGCGCGGCAATCGGCGGCGCCGTAGCCTCCTTAGCGCCGGCAGCGGCGCCGCTGACACCGGCGCCGGCGGCCGAAGCGGCGTTACCGGGAGGGACGTTGCCGCGTCGATTTTTTCCCATGCCCTTGTCCTCCTACTGCTGGCACGTCGTACAGTAAAAGCATTTTCGGGAATTCACTGTCGCAAATACGATCGGGCTGCCGCATCGCACGCACGGCTCGCCGCCGCGGTCGTAGACGGCGCACCGCTCGTTAAAGGCGCCTGTAAGCGTATCGCCGGCGTACAGCGGCATTTCCATATAGCCGCCTCCGTCCGTCGCCGCGCGCAGTACGCTGCGCATCGCGCCGTACAGACGGTTCGCTTCCTCATCGTTCAACCCGGTCGTGCGGCGGGTCGGCAGCAGTCCGGCGGCAAAACATATTTCATCGGAGTAGCAGTTGCCAATGCCGGATACGACCGCGTCTTGGTCGGTGAGCGCCGCCTTCAGCGTCGCGCGCTTTCCGCGCAGCCGGTCTGCGAACAGCCCGGGCGTCAGCTGCGGGTCGAACGGATCGGGAGCAAGCGTGTCAAGCACCTCAGCCAGCTCCACTTCCGTCTGAAGATGCAAATAGCCGAGCCGCAGCCCGTGAAAATAAAGCATCCGCCCGTCTTGAAAAGCAAGCGTCACTTGCGCCGTGCGGTTTTGCTTCTGCTCGGGCGTGCCGTAAAACATCGAGCCGTCAAGCATGAGGTGCAGGTGCAGCGTATAGCCGTTTGCGAGCGGAAACAGCAAATGCTTCGCCCGCCGCTTCACCGTAACGATCTGCTGTCCAACGACAGACTGGGTAAAAACGCCAACGGGAACGTTGATCGTCCTCTCCCGCTCGACGTCTGCAGCCGTAATCGTCTTCCCTGCGACGAGCGGAATAAGAGCTTCGCGGTAATGCTCCATCTCCGGCAATTCCGGCAATCCCAACACCCCTCGTGGCAAATATTCCCTATCCTTAGATTGCACTAATGCGCAGCGCAATTATTCATATCAGGCTCTCCATGGCGTATTCGGGCTTTATTCGCTTTTTGCGCGGCGGCACGGGCCAGCCTGCGATGCGCGCCTCCTGCCCCATGCCGTTGCTGGCGGCGGAAGCGGGCGGCTGATCCGCCGCCTTCCCGGAGCCCGGCGCGGCTTCCGCCGCAGAGGCCGTCTGCTCGCGCCGCAGTTTGTCCCGCAGCCGGCGGATGCGCTTTTGCAGCGCCTCTGCCAGCTCTCGCTGCTGATCACTGACGCGGCTCATCGACATCCGCTTCCAGACGTGGCGCAGCGCTTCCTCGGTGTACGCCAGCGCCTCGCCATAGCGCCGCTCGCGGTGCTCGCCATGCATCGCCAGCTCGATGTACGGCTCGACCGGACAGGCGAAGCTGCCGCCGCGCTCCGCCACAAAGCGGCGCCACAGCTCGGCCGCGCTATCGTAGCGGCCAAGCTTTTTGTATGCCGCCGCCAGCTCAAGCAGCAAGCGGTCCCGCCCCGGCCTCGGACCGCCGCCATGCAGACGCAGCGCGAGCTGCGCCCGCGTCCGCTCCGCAAGCTCCGCGCGGCCGAGCTTGTCGAGCCATAGGCTCAGCCGCAGCAGCTCCTCGTCGCCGAGCTCCTCTACCGGCTCCTTGCCGCGCAGCAGCTTCGCCATATGAATCGCCAGCGCCGCAAGCGAGACGATATCGTGCTCGTTATGGACGAACACGCCGGCGATAATGCCCGGATCGGGCTCAGCCAAATATTGCAAGTACAGCATCGGCGCCTGTGAGCCGGGCACGTCAGCTTCGCGCCGGAAGCCGAGCTTCTCCGATTCCACGGCGCTCAGCCGGCACGAGGGCAGCGACGTCCGCCACAGGCTGCGCGCGGGGTACAGCAAATCGATTTGCCGCCAGACGTCCTCTTGCCGCTTGCGCCGCGCGAGAACGAAACGGTTTTGCACGATCGGCCAGTCGAACGAACGGCCGTTATACGAAACGATATGGGTGAAGCGCGCAAGCAGATGCTCGAAATAAGCGAGCATCGCCGCCTCCTCCGCAGGCCCCCGGATAAACAATTGCTGCACGACGAAGCGGTCCGCATCGTAGAAGCCGAGCCCGACCATGAACGGCACGTTGCCTGCTCCGACACCGAGCCCGGTCGTCTCCGTGTCGAAAAACAGCAGCCGCTCGGGCTGCAGCGCCTGTTCAATACCGTGCTCCGCCGCTTCTTCCCCCTCACCAGCACGCATCGTGGTTCCGTCCGTATTCGCGCTTCCAATGCCGCGCGCAGCGACTGTGCGCGCGCGCTGCCGCCGCGTTTGGCGCAGCGGGCTGCCGCCGCCAGCCAACAAACCGAGCTCGCCGGCGAGCTCCGCCAGCTCGCCCAACGCCTCTTTTCCGTGCCGGTAATCCGGGGCATATACTTGCTCGCGCAGCAAAAAAGCGCCGTGGGCGTTGCGCTCCACCCGCACGCCGCCCAACCGTTCCCAGCCGGGAGGTGCCACCCGTTCGTCCGCAGCCGCGCTGCTGGCGCGCCCCGCATCTTTCTGCTCATTCCCGCTTTCCTTGCCCGGAGCCCGGCTATCCTCAACACCCGCATCTGCACCGCGTAAACCGCCGCCGCTCCCGCCCTCTGCAGCCGGCCGTTTGAGCCGCTGCAACCGTTCCTTTAGCCCGCTCATCTCCTTCACGCCTCCACTTCGCCGAGCAGCCCTAGCGCGAGCTGCTTGCCGGTCAATCCGACTTCCTCGATCGGCCCTACGCACGCCGGGCAGCCGCTCAGGCACGTACAGCCGGCAATGTGCCGCTTCGCCTCGGCGAGCAGCTCGCGGTGCACTTCGTACAGGCGTTCGCTCAGCCCGATTCCGCCCGGATACCGGTCGTAGAAAAAGATCGTCGGCTTCTTGTTATGCGGCGCCTTCACCTGCGGCACGACGCGAATGTCGAGCGGGTCGCACATCAGGTACAGCGGCGCAATATGTACAAGCACATTGGCCAGCCCGAGCAGCGCAACCTGCATCTCGTTCACGCTGCGCTTCTCCGTCACGCTGTCTGCAAACGTGAACCAATACGAGCTCGTGTGCAGCTCCTCCTCCGGCAGATGAATAGGCCCCGAGCCTATATTTTCGTGACTTCTCAGCCGAATTTTTTTAAAAATCGTTGGCTTCGACAAAATTTCGACGTCGCCAAATTGCCGCTCCAGCCCCGCATCGCGGTCTTCGCGATTGACGTGCAGCACCTTCAGCTCGACAGCCAGGTTCGCATCGGTGAAATAATCGACGTTCACTTCGCGGACGTACGCTTTTTTCTCGTCGTAATCGAGCTTTTCTACCTGATATTGCACGCCTTCGTGGATATAAATCGCTTCCTCGTGCAGCAGCGTCGGCGCGCTGAAACGGTCGACCTCGCCGAGGACGCGCGCACCCGACGTCATATCGATAATGATAAAATTTTCCTGCGCGGCCGAACGAAGCGAAATGTTTTGCGCCGGGAACGACTGCTCCATCCAGTACCAGCGCCCTTCGGCGCGGTGCAGCACGCGCTCTTCCGCCAAATATTCGAGCAGCTCCTCCAGCGGTTCGCCGCCGAACGTCTCGCCCGGCTCGAACGGAAGCTCGTATGCCGCGCATTTTACATGGTCGAGCAGTATGATCAGGTTGTCGGGATGAATCAAAGCCCGCTCCGGAGGCCGTTCGAAAAAATAGCGGGGATTTTGCACGATATATTGATCGAGCGGATTCGAGCTCGCCACCATAAACGTGATCGAGCTTTCCTGCCGCCGTCCGGCGCGTCCCGACTGCTGCCATGTCGAAGCGATCGTGCCGGGATAGCCGTTCAGCACGCACGCCTGCAGCTGCCCGATGTCGATGCCGAGCTCGAGCGCGTTCGTCGATACGACGCCGCGGATGTCGCCGCTGCGCAGCCCCCGTTCGATCTCGCGCCGCAGCTGCGGCAAATACCCGCCGCGGTAGCCGCGAATCGATTTCGTGCCGAGCTCGTGCTTCACCAGCTCCTGCAAGTAGGTAAGAAGAATTTCCACCCGCACCCGGCTGCGCGCGAATACGATCGTCTGGATGCCTTGCTTCAGCAGCAGAGCGGCCAGCTTGCGCGTCTCCAGCACCGAGCTTTTGCGGATGCCGAGCTGCTGGTTGACGACAGGCGGGTTGTAAAATACAAAATGCTTTTCGCCCGCCGGCGCTCCGTTGTCGTCAACGAGCGCCACGCTTTCGCCGATAAGCCGCTCCGCATGCTCGCGCGGGTTGTCGATCGTCGCCGAAGCGCAGATGAACTGCGGCGACGAGCCGTAGAAGCGGCAAATCCGCTTCAGCCTGCGGATCACGTTCGCCACGTGCGAGCCGAATACGCCGCGATACGCGTGCACCTCGTCGATGACGATATATTTGAGGTTCTCAAACAGCTTGACCCATTTCGTATGATGCGGCAAAATCGCCGCGTGCAGCATGTCCGGGTTCGTGACGACGACGTGCCCGGCGTTGCGGATGACTTGGCGCACCGCCGGCGGCGTATCGCCGTCGTATGTATGCGTTTTGATCCGGGCGCCCATCTTGTCGACGAGCTCCTGCATTTCGGCTACCTGGTCTTGCGCCAAAGCTTTCGTCGGAAACAAATAAAGCGCCCGCGCGCTATCGTCGTGCAAAATGCGCTGCAGCACCGGGAGGTTGTAGCACAGCGTCTTGCCCGACGCGGTCGGCGTCACGGTCACGACATGGCGGCCCAGCTCGGCCTCACGGAACGCCGCCGCCTGATGCGTATACAGACTATGGACGCCGCGATCCCGGAGCGCCGTCTTCAGCCCCTCGTGAAGCCCGGCGGGAAACTCCGCGTAGCGCGCCTCGCGCGGCGGAATCGTATGCCAGTGCGTCACCTGCGACATAATTTCCGGCGTGCGCCGCACGAGCTCGATCATCTCCGCCATGGAGCCGACTTTCCCCGTTAACTTGTTCATTCGCACCGCTCTCCTACTCGCTCTCCGATGTTGTCTCTCCATTATACAGAATGAATGTTCGGTAGGCAACATACGTTCGGTCGTTCCGAAGCGCAAAAAAACCGCCACAACGGGGTAGCACCAGCGAACCTGACACCACCCGCAAAGTAGCGGGGAAAAACCAGCAAACGAAGACGAACCCTAATTCGACCAACAAATGGAAAACAGACCGATATCTATTTCGAATCGGTCTGTTTTTACACAGGAAAGGAAGCAATCACACGGTTATTTTCTTCTTGAGCTTCGCGGAAACGTCGACGGTTCGGCAGCCAAGGGGGCTGACCGTTGGGTGACGTGGGTTGCGGACGGGCGTAACAGGCGCGGGCTCGGTGTTAGTCTTCGATTGCCTGATAGACCGTGGTCCAGAAGTCTTGGATAAGATGCGCCGAATCCGGGGTGGACATCCGACCTGAGTGAGCAGGATACCGGTGAGCTGTTTGTCCGGGTCGGCGTACGCCGAGGTGCCGCTTCCGCCGTCCCAGCCGAACTGACCGATGGAAGCATAGTCGCCGCGGTAGGTGCGTACCGCCATCCCGAAGCCCCAGCCGCCGTGCTGCCCTTGGCCATGCGACAAATGGACGTTGTTTTTTGCCAAGTCGTCTCGGAATGCTTGTTGCTCGGGCGTGAGGCGGTTGGTAGTCATCAGCTGGACGGCGGGCCGGGATAGGATCCGTTCGGTCCCGTGCATCCCTTGGTTCAGCAGCATCCGTAAAAACGCGTGATAGTCGTCGACGGTTGAGAGCAGCCCACCGCCGCCTGCTTGGAACGCCGGAGGCTCAGTGTAGCGTCCGCCTGCGGCCTCATCCCACACGATGAACTTTCCGGTCTGCGGATCGGGGATGTAGGCGGGCGGCAGCCGGTCAATCTTGCCCTCGGGCACGTAGAAGCCAGTGTCCTTCATCCCCAGCGGATCAAGAATGCGTTCGCGCAGGAACGTCTCGAATGTCTGGCCCGTGACCCTGGCAACGAGCACGCCGAGCACTTCATTGCTGACGTGGTACTGCCACCGCTCTCCGGGCTGGTAGCTCAGTGGGAGAGTACCCAGGCGGCGCATCCACTCATCCGGCTCGGGCAATACCTCTTGTGGCGTGTCGTAAATCCCCGCTTCGAAGATCGCGTTCTGGATCGGGGAGCCCATCAACGTCAGATCCACTCCGAGCCCGAACGTAGATGTCAACAGGTCACGCACGGTGATCGGCCGCCGCGCCGGCACGGTTTCGTCCAGCGGGCCGTCGGGTCGTTTCAGCACCCGCCGGTCGGCGAGTTCGGGCAGCCATTTGTCTACTGGGTCATCCAGATGCAGCTTGCACTCGTCGAGCAGGATCATCACCGGCGCGACCCCGACCATCTTGGAAGTGGACGCCATCCGGAAGATCGTGTCCCGGCGCATCGGCGCGCCACCGTCATGGCGCATCGTGCCGATTGCTTCGACGTGCATCTCACCGTTTCGGCTGACTAGGGCGACGAGCCCCGGAATCTTTCCGGAATCGACATGCCTCGCCAGCACGTCGCGCAATCTGCGCAGCCCTGTTTCGGAGAAGCCTCTGTTACTTTGTCCCATCATTTTTTGCATTTGGTTTCCCTCTCTTCGATTCTATTCTTTCATTGTAGAAAGATCTGAAACGGTCAAACCGTTCTTATGTTCAACAAGCTCCCTTACATGACTGTAACTTTTGACAAATCGGCATCCATGCCTTTGAGCAAAGCAAAGGTCAATTTATCCATCGTTGCGCCGTCAAAGCAGATGGTTTTGATCATACGATAGTACTTTTTAGTCAAAGTAAGCCCCGGCTGGAAAGAAACATTTTTAAATGTAGCGCCCTTGAACGAAACGTCGGTTAATGCAGCTTTCTCAAACTTGACGCCGATAAACGACTGTCCGTCAAAACACTTCCCGCTCAGATCTGAGTGCTTGAAGTCAACCCCGTCAAATAAACAACCTTCAAAAATCGTTTTTCTAAGATTGGTCATCGTTAACGCGACGTCGGTCAGTTTTACTCCTGTGAATTTGGCTCCGTCAAGCCCAGACTTGCTGAAATTGGTCCGTACAAGGATCGTCTTATTGAAGCTTGCATTTGTCAGGTCAAGAGCGGATAGGCTGCAGTCCGTCAGATTCGCGCCGTCAAAATTGGCTTCGCGTACATCGCTGCCCTTGAACGTACTGCCGGTCAAATCTGCGCCCGAAAAGTCGGAACCGTGCAACGAGCTGCCTTGAAACTGTCCTTTATGGGCCGTAACGCCTGCAAAATCGCTTTTCGCCAGGTTGCTTGCACGAAAGTTTGTCACTACTTGCCGTTCCAGTGAGCGGGAGGTCATTGTCAATTTCTGATTCAAAACATTCACATCTCCTTATAGTAAGTTTTCTAACACGCGTTTGAACCCGGATCACCCATTCATACCAACTGATGGTATGTATAGATTTAAAAATAAGCTGCCTTTCGGCAGTTTAATTATCTATGCTGACTTCTCTAGCTGACAAACGAAATAGTTCCTCGTATCGTTGAAACATTTGCTCATCGAACAGGTCAAGCCCCAAGCCTTTCAATATTTCATCGAAAAACCTTACCTTGCGCAACATCATCTCGGGCGAAGCTTGGATAACCGCCGGGTTGAGCCACAGGTTGGTGAGAATCATCAACGCTTCGCTAAGTTCCCTTGGATAGTCGGTTCGGATCGAGCCGTCTCGCATACCCTGTTCGATGATGGGCTGGATATAGACGGGTACGGCTTTTTCGATGATGTTCTCGATCTGTGCCGCCAGCAGCTTCGGATTGCGTAAGAGATTCGGCGCCGCCGATGCCAGTTCGTTTTGGGCGGGATTGTCGAGAGAGACGCGGGAAATCTTGCGGAGCTTCTCCAGCCCGTTCAGCTCATTGTCATCCCGGACGCCGGCCAGCATCTCGTCAACGCCTTTGAACAAGTGATCGGTGACGGCCTGCAAGATCTCTTCCTTCGACTTGAAGTGATGGTAAATAGCCCCTTTGGTCAGCCCGCCCAGCTCATTGATGATATCCTGAATGGAGGTCTGCTCGTATCCTTTTTGAATGAACAGTTTAAGAGCCACGGTTAGGATTTGGTTGATTGTTTCTTCCGGATATTTATTTCTTGCCATTCGCCCTCTTCTTTCATACATTCGGTTGGTATGAAAAAACTATATCCGATCAACCTGTTGATGTCAACCCCCCAAAAAAATCAAAAAGACTTGGCTAAAAAGCAGGTCATCGATGACGCGCTCATACAACCGTATTCCGGCCTCGAAAGCCGCAAGTCGTTTGGAAGTCTATTCTAAGCTTGCAATCACAGATGCCCAACAAGAGTACAACGAGGTTATTAAAATATTTCCCATTTAATTACACCCACACTGCGTACCAGCGGTCGCCGGAAGTGCGGATGACGGGTTTCCAATGTCGGTAACGGCTAAACCAGGTCGGCCGAATCGTCGTAATCGTAACGGAAGCCGTCCATTGGAGCGGCGGACGTCGCTTCTGCGGTTAGCGCCGCTTGGGAGCTAGTTTGCAGCTTCCTCAGAACCTCGCGCAGCTCGCTTCGCGTATGCTCGCTTGTCTCGTGCTGAATGGCGGTGTGAAGCGCTTTTTCAATCATCACGATGTCTTGGCTCGTAAAGTCCATATGAGCATCTCCCTCCTAGTATCGGCGAGTAAGGTACTACATAACTGTTATTGTAGCCAGTGAATACGTGATCAATACGGTGCAACCGCCGCTTATTTTCGATATAGTAATAGTTACGCAAAAATCGATAGTTGCGGAGGGAATCATCATCTCCACTAACATCGTTATCGCGGCAACCCGGACGAGCTGTCCGAGCGCAGCCGCAGCGATCAGCCGTCCGCACGGCGCCCGCTGCGGAAGTCGCTGTTCGAAGGCGGGTTCGGCGAGCAGCTGCGCGCCTAGCCGAGCCATTTAAAACAAAGCGTGGGATCCTATACATATGGCGGATCCCATGCTTTTTTCGTCCACCCCAGCGTATCGCTTACGACGTTCAACTCGCGGTCCAGCTTCACGTCTACGCCGAACGGCAGCTTGTGATTGTACCAAAACCGCATGTCGCGCCACTGCACGACGTATCCGTCATGTCGCTCCGTCAGCTTCACGTGCACGCGCTGCGCGAAGTGAAGAAACGCTCTGACGCCGTCGGTGCCGAGTGTTGCTTGGATGGCGGGATGATTTCGCTCCTTGGCAAAAACGTCGCGCACCTCGACGCGCCCGTTTCGCACCGTACCGTTATAAAAACAATACTCTGCCTCATAGAACTGCCAGTGGAACAACCAAAGCGAAGGCACGATATGGCATACTCCGTCCTGTCCTAGCGACCGCTTCACTTTACTTACGATGCAAGCATGCTGCCAGCCCCGTATGGCGATATAGACGAACGTCAAAGCGTAGACGGCCAGGAATACGGGTCCCGGGCGGACCGCGCCGAAAGCCCACAGCAGCAAACCGGCGCCGTGAAGCGCAAACAGAGGCGGCTCGAACAACGCCAACACGTCGAGATGGTGCCACCGCCGGGACAGCGGGCGGAAACATTGCACTCCATACGCGTTCAACCAATCGAGCGCGATATGAAACACAACAGCTGCCATCGCCCAGAGAACAACGGTCGTCAATTGCGCCCATACTCCGAACAACAGTGCGATCGGCACTCCCAAGGCGAAAGGCCATACAGCAACCGCCGGCAGCGAATGCGTCAAGCCGCGATGGTGCCTGACGTAGGCGGCATAGCTCTTCAAGCGGATGAACGAGTCGAAATCCGGCGCGTGCGAGCCGAGCAGCGTGGCGGTTAAAACCGCATGCGCCAAAACCGGACTGTGCGCGACTTCGGGCTGCAGCGCCGCCAGCCCCGCGAGCGTTGCCCCAAACAGCAAATGACTTCCCGTATCCATGTCAGTTACGCGCCTCCCGCTCTTGTGCTGATAATCGTTCGTCATCCGCATTCCACCGCTCTTCGGCGTTAAACCAGTAAAACCAGTGCGACGGAGCAGCTCGAATGGCGCTCTCGAGAAAACGGTTCAGCTCGTTCGTCGCCGCGCGCCGCTCGTGCTTGGCGAACCGTTCGTGAAGGAGAACGGGCGTTTCGAACACGAGACGGTGCCGAAATGGCCGCTTCCGAACCGTGTACAACGGCACGATCGGCGCATGCTGCTCGATCCCGAACGAAGCGGCCCCATCCGGGGAACGGGTCGGCCGCCCGAACATCGTCGCTTCGGGAAAGGCCGGACGGTAAAAATCGCCGAGCAGAAACACGACACCGCCTGCGGCCAAATGGTTGCGAAGCTTCCGTATCATTTGCAGAGGAGGAGTCTCGTCGTAATCCAATCCGCGGCAGCCGATCGCTTGAAATTTTAAATAGATCGGGCGCAGCTCCGGGCTTTGCGCGGTAACAACCGCCAAACAATCGTATTTCTGCGTTAAATACCAGTACGCATAAAAGAAATTGCCCATATGCGGCGTGTAGACGATGGCGCCTCTTCCGAGGCGCAGGGCATCTGCCAGCAGCCGCTCTCCCTCGGCCTCGAACCGCCGCTCGAGGCGACCTGCCGCATGCAGCCTCGGCAAACGGTGGACGTCAATCAGGATTTCGTACAGCGTTACGGCGAGGTTGATAAAATATTCGCGCCCTAACCTCCGCACATGCCGGGCGTCGTCCATTCCAAGCACGTCACGCATGTTGCGCTCGATATGCCCCCGCCCCTTTTTCCCCGCCAGCACATACAAACCGAATCCGATGCCGTGCATAAGGCCCAGCAGCCATTCCTCCGGCACAGCCCCGAGCAGTTTCGCAAGCATGCGGTGCAGCCGCTCTTGGCCGGCCGCTTTGCCGATCAGATCGTACAAGCGCATCCTCCCGTCATCTGTCCAAAAAAATGTTTGCGGTAACGCCTTGTCACCTGTTCCTTATGCAAAACAATGAAAAAATCGACGGTCTGAAACACGTCATCATAAGCCGGATCTCCGTCGATATGTGCGCCGAGCCGCTGATAGCCTTTCATGAGCGGCGGTAATTTGCGGAACAACTCCTTCTCGTCCAGCTTCTCATCCGTCATAGACAAACCGGCGATGCGGTGTGCCGGCAGCGGTGCGATTCCGAATCGGTCAGTAATCACTTCTTTCCGGCGCAGCATCGTGTAAATCCGGTTCAGCTCATCGAGTGACGCAATATGCATGCTGGCGCAGCCGATCAAATAATCGTAGCCCCGTTCCGTAACGTAAGCCGCGATGCCGTCCCAAAGCATCTGGATCGCTTTGCCGCCGCGATATGCCGGCGCGACGCAGCTGCGTCCCAGTTCAAGCGTCTTTGCCTTAAAAGGAGCGAAGCCGGACAAATCGAACTCCGTCTCCGAGTAGAAGCCGATATGCCGCACCGCCCGGTCTCCAGGGAGTAGCCTGTACGTTCCGACAACGCGGTCCGTCTCCACATCTTTCACGATCAGATGATCGCAAAAAGCGTCATACCCATCGTGCTCCAACCCGCTCTCCGCGCGCAGCTTCATGTTTTTCTCTGCTTCGACAAACACCTCGTAACGCAAGCGCAGCGCCTGTTCCACTTCTTCACCTGCGGCGAGCTTCAGCGCAAGTTGTGCAGTTTCGGGACTAAATGCCTTGACAGCGGATCTGTTCATCGCCCTTCACGCCCTTCGGTTGGTATACCTTAAGCGTAAAGGTTAAGTATTAAGCTCGCGTTTGCGGATTGTAAATGTTTTGTATGACGGGTCACGTTTTCGCTCCGCCACAGGCGTATAATTGCCGGCTCAGTACGGGATTTTATAATTCGTAGCAACTTTCTATCCGCCGGCAAAGGAGGGACAATTGCGATGGCCAAACCGGACAACCGCGCCGACAATGTCGAGCATCTGCAGGAGCATATCCAGGATACAATTCAAAATTTGCACGAAGCTGAAGATTATTTGGATGAGCACGCGGAGGAAATTTCCGACACGGAGCGGTCGGCGATCACGGCGAAGAACGAGCGCCGCCGCGCCAGCATCGAAGGGATGCGCAGCGAAGTGAAGGACGAAGCGAAATCGCAATAACAAGCCCGATCATGCAAAAAAGCATCCCCGCCGCGGCATAAGCCGTGGTCAAGACCCCAAATAGCGGACATTGAAAAAAGCCCTAAGCTGCTAGCTGACGTCGGTACTCTGCCGGCGTCAGCTTGTTTAGCTTTCTTTGCGCTC
>NZ_JXAK01000024.1 GCF_000829455.1 Gordoniibacillus kamchatkensis | reverse complement strand
TGCGAGAAGACCAGCTATCCGGTCTTAGCTACCGTTTCCGGTAGTTATCCCGGTCTTACAGGCAGGTTGCCTACGTGTTACTCACCCGTCCGCCGCTAACCCCAGTGCTTCCCGAAGGAAGCACGAGGATCCGCTCGACTTGCATGTATTAGGCACGCCGCCAGCGTTCGTCCTGAGCCAGGATCAAACTCTCCAATAAAGGTCATACTACGTTCAGGCCGAGGCCCAGACCGAGCATGTTTATTTTAGAGCTGATTGCTCAATCCTAACACTTGCGTGTTGTACTGCTTGTTTCTTCACTCGTTGTTCAGTTTTCAAAGAGCAATTTCGAATCGCCGTTTTGGCGACAGCGAGAAACAATATATCATGTTTTCGACTGCATTTCAAGTGCTTAAGTTTTTCCAATCTTGAAGAACGAATCATCAAGTTTAGATCATCTTTAGCTTGTTCTTAGCTTCCTGTTCGAGGCAGGAAGTTCATCTTACCACGGTATTTCACACAGAATCAATGTTTATTTATTCCATTTTATTTCGTTATCCCATCCCTTCCTCCATGATGCCGTTGCCAGAAGAAGTAGGAGCCTTTAGCTGAAAGGAAAACAAAAAGACCTCATGATAAAAATGCAATACGCAGTTATTTATCAAGCCTCTGATGGCAAAATCGGATTATCCCTAGAACGGTCCAAAGTATCATAATAAGGGAATGTACGTATCGCATACAAAAACAAGATCTTGTCTGGACATAACATCCACAGCTAATTGCATTTGACCGAGAGGAAGCTTTTCAATGATAGAAAAATGTTATTCCAAACCAATGCCGAAAAATCGTTTCGCGGTATTTGTGGTCGCTTGAGCTAAATCGTCCGGGGATTTGCCGATGCATGCGGCTACTGTTTGTAATATACGCGGCAGAAATGCAGATTCATTTCTTCCGTCCGATGGCTTAACTGGCAAATCACGCGGTGTCAAAAATGGGGCATCTGTCTCGATCATAAGACGATCCAACGGTATTAGTTTGACAAGCTCCCGCAGATGCTTTCCCCGTCGTTCGTCACAAATCCAACCGGTAATGCCGATATACAAGTCCATTTCCAAATATGATTTCAGTTCATTTTCACTGCCTGTAAAACAGTGTACAACCGCCTTTTTAATATCGAACTCTTTTAATATTGCGGCGAAATCCGAAAAAGCTTCTCTTTCATGCAAAAATAGCGGCATGTTCAGCTCAACTGATAAATTTACCTGTTCAGTGAACCACTTCCTTTGAACGTCGCGCGGCGAGAAGTCACGGTTATAATCCAGACCGCACTCGCCTATGGCAACTACTTGAGGCAGAACTGCCAGCTCCTTTAGTTTCGTCAAGGTTTCTCTATTGCAGTTCTTCGCGTCATGGGGGTGAATTCCTGCAGTTGAATATAACTTCCTTGGCGCCTTCCCCGCATAATGCGCTGCCTCTACACTGTTTCTTAGACTAGTCCCCGTAATTACTAATGGCCATACACCATTAGCTTCCGCCCTCATGACCACCTGTTCACGATCTGGATGGAACGATCGATGCATTAAATTGACTCCGATATCAATGATTTGGTGGTTCATTCTATTGGCTCCTTTCCGGCCATTGATTTATTAAGCAGCATGAAGCGGAGACAAACTCCGATAGCCAAACTTCATTGCCCGCGAAATAAAACGTTACACCTAATCCCCGCGCTTTCACCGTATCGATAGTCAGCAGCAGAAGTCCCCATCCTTCGGGCACGAAGCATTTGAACGTATTTACTTTGTATATTTCAATGAGGAAAACCACAACATTTATGTTGACCAGCTAAGTTCTCTCAGGTAAATGCCTGCTTTCATCGTATCATGTGTTTAAACGGTGTGTCAGAGAAAAATTTATTATATCTATTATACATTTGGAGCTAAAATCAAAATCCCCACAGCATCAGCTGCAGGGACTACTTCATATTTACGGCATATGTACGGCTTTAGTTTCCTTAAGGACAAATTAGAAAAAAAACTAGCCGAGGCGCTCCTGTAGTTTAGAGGCCCGGCCAGTCTGATGAATCATACATGATTGCGATCTCACTTAGGATTACAAATCACCGGCGACAATCGCACGTTGCGCCCGTAAGTTATTTTGCAGCGAAGCAACGCTAATCTCCCGCGTGCCCACCTTTTCCTGCGAGGCCATGGCGGCAGCTAAGCCTGCCGCCTGTCCCATAGCCATGCAATGGGATTGTACCCTCGAGGATGCCAGTGCTTCATGCGTTGCGGACATGTTCCGCCCGGCCAACAGAACGTTATCAAGACCAATCGGCAATAGGCAACGGTAAGGGATATCATACGCATCGTTGAGCTCCACCCACACATTGGTTTTGTCGTGGGGGCTGTGAATATCGACCGGGAAACATCCTTTTGCAATGCCGTCGTCAAACTTGCGGCCACGCAGCACGTCTTCCTGATTCAGCACATAGTCGCCCATAATTCTGCGCGTCTCTCTAACGCCTACTCGGGACGCCGCACTGGAAAGCGAAGCTTGTGAAAACCCGGGCAAATATTTCCGAGCAAAGGCAACCAGAGATATGACCTGCTCTCGCAAATCGATTTCCGCGCGGATTAAGTCTTCGTTGCTTGTGGCGTCAATCCGGTTAAGACGTGTAGCATTAAACAACATATCTCCCTTACGGTAATCCGAGAATAAGGTGATACGTTCCCGGCCAAGATACAGTTCGCCGCTTTGCTGTCCTTGCGCGATCAGATTATTGAATCCGCTCAGGCAGACCATCCGATCGGCAAAAAAAGCCGGCAAATTAGGGGGCAGGATCGGATACGATACCCAGATAAATTCGTTTCGGTTCTTTTGCGTATAATCAATGAAAGCATCCATATCGATATAGCTCATTTTAAATAATGCCGACACGGGTTGCGTCAATCCGTCCGATTTGCGGCCCATTTCATACTTGGCTCCAGCCGCGACGGCAATATCTCCGTCCCCGGTAGCATCGATAAACATATTGGCGATTAGTTTGGTTCGTGTCGATTTTGTCTTGAGCCCTACGGAAACCACTTTTCCGTTAACATGTTCCACTTCATCGACAAAGGTATTCAGCTTTAAAGTGCAGCCCGCTTGCAAAACTAATTTATTCAGTACGAACTTAAGGATTTCCGCATCGAACGGAGTAATGTGCCTCCCGTTCCTTTCGTTTCTCCGGGATTATCGTACGGGCATTTTAACGTTCCGGTTGAGCCTTCGTAATGCACCAATTCATCGACAACATCCTGAAACACTCCGCGAATGACCTGAGTATCCTGAAAATAGTTCGTCATCCAAGGGCCGACCATACTGGCAGTTCCTGCTCCTCCGAGAAATGAATTCGGCTCCACCAACACCGTTTTGGCTCCCGTACGCGCAGCTGCTATGGCGGCTGCTACGCCCGCCGGCCCGCCGCCAATAACCGCCACTTCATAATGCAATTCCGAGCTCATAGGATAACCCTCCAACTTATTTATTTTTTGCCAGAACTTCGTCGGCACGCTTTTTCATATTTTTAACGGCTTGCTCCGAGCTCTGCTCTCCGATAAAAGCACGCTCGCCTTCTTCCTCTACGATTTTCTGAATTTCCGGCGAGCTGTTAAATTTGGTGTCCACGATAAATTCTTTATCCAACATGAGAGCAGATTTGAAGGAAGGCACGTCGAACAGTTTTTCCGGGTTGTCCCCGAGTATCAGGCTAACGACTTTATCCGGATCCGCCTTTTTCCATGCAGGCACGCGTCCGCCTTGAATCATCGGCTCGTTGCCTTCGGTAACGTACCATTTCACAAACTTCCATGCCGCGTCCTTTACTTTCGAACGCGAGTTGATGGAAACGAAATCCAAGTAACCCGTCCCGGCCGTTACATATTTATCGTCCTTATTTTGCTTCGGTACAGGAGCAAAGGCAGTTACAAAATCGTGCGGGTAATCCTTCAGGTTCTTAATATTGCGAAGGACTGCCGTCCCTTGCCAAAACATGGCCGCTTTACCCGAAAGAAACATCTGGTTGCCGTCCATTTTGGTCGCCTTCGCCTCCGCGAAATTGGGCTGCACCTTCAATTTGTTTTGCAAATCAATCTGATCGTCGAGATACTTCTTGAAAGCCGGATGCTCGAAGTTGCTCTTGCCGTCGCTTGTATAAAATGCGTCCGGCCCAATCGGCATTTTGACCGCCTTATCCATCCACTCATAAACTTTCGGAACGTTCCCGACCATAGAGCCCCAGATTTTGTTGGCCCCTTCTCCCTTGCTTAATTTTTGGGCATAGTCTTTATAGTCCTCCCAAGTCCAATCTTTGGGGATAGGCAGCTTGGCGTCATCGAGATACTTTTTATTCAATGTGACGAAATCGTTCAAAATGATAGCCGGGATGTAATACGTTTGATTTTTCACCTTGACTATGGATTGCTTGCCGAAGTTCTCCTCGACGTTAAAATTATCTTTCTGGATATAAGCGTCGAGCGGTTCCGCCATCCCGGAATCGATGCGCTTCATTACTTTATCCGCTCTATAGCTGATAAACACATCCACTTCTCCGTTGGCAAGCAACGCCGTTTCGAGCTTCGTATTGCCGGCCTCGTCGTTAACAAACCGTTTATAATTGACCTTGATGTCAGGGTTGGCTTTATTCCAATTTTCCACTACCTTCGCCGGGCCCGACTCTTCCGGAATAGCGCCCCAGAAGTTTATCGTAACGGGTTCTTGAGGCTTGTTTCCTCCCTCTGCCGGGGAAGCCGCCGGAGCGCCCTTTCCCTTGTCAGCTTGCGGTTGGCCGCCGGAGCAGCCTGTGAGCATGGCCATTAATAGCGAACCCGTCAACACCCAACTCATTGCTTTGTAGTTCATCCATGTACACCCCTTAATTGTTTTATAGAGTAAACTGTAGAACCGTTAACCTTTCACGCCGCTGGATACGACACCTTCGATAAACCACCTTTGACAGGCCAAAAACAACACGATTACCGGCAAAATGGAGCTCACGGCAGCTGTCATCATAAGCGAATATTCGGTGCCCGCTTCATCGATGAAATTCGTTAGCCCGAGCGGAACTGTAAACAGTTCTTTCTTATTCAAAAACACGAGGGGATTCACGAACTCGTTCCAGTTCCATGTAAAGCTTAAGATGACCAGCGAAACCAAGGTCGGCTTCGACAACGGAACCAGAATCTTGAGCCAAATCCGAAAATGATTCGCCCCTTCCATCCTGGCTGCCTCCGATAATTCGTTCGGAACCGTCATATAGAATTGCCGCATCAAGAACGTGCCGAACGCGGTAAAAATACCCGGAATAATAAGCGACAGATGCGTATTGTAGATGCCGAGGTAGTTAAATAAAATAAACCTGGGAATCAACGTCACTTGGTCCGGCACCATCATGGTGGCTAAAAAAATCATAAACACTGTATCCCTGCCTTTGAAGCGAATGCGTGAAAATCCATAGGCGGCGGCAGAGCTCACCATCACAGTACCAATCACCGTTAATCCGGTTACCTTGATTGAATTCCAATAATAAATCCAGAATGACCGGGGTCCGCTCCAAACCTCCTTGTAGTTGTCCCATTGAAACGTGTGAGGTATCCACTGAATCGGATAGGCAAAAACCTCGATAGGCTTCTTTAAAGAGGTCGAAATCATCCATAAAAAAGGCAAGACCATACTGATGGCAAACGCAAGCAATATGACGGTCAGTATCAGTTTCCAAACAAAATCTTGCATGCTCCGGGGAGACATTGCTTCTTTCGGCTTTATTCGCTCCCGTTTCGATGTCTGTACTCGAGCTTCCACTGCCGCTCCCCCCTCCCTCTAATAGTTCACCCATTTTTTCTGTCCCTGCCATTGTAAAAGGGTAACCGACAAAATGATGAGGAATAAAATCCATGCCATTGCCGATGCGTAACCCATGTCATAAAAGCTGAATCCGACTTGATAAATATAATAAGTCAGAACGCTTGTGGAAGAGCCCGGACCTCCCTGGGTCATAATAAACACGGCACCAAACACTTGAAAGGAATGAATGATACTCGTGATCAGCACGAAGAAGGAGGTCGGCGACAGCATGGGCAGCGTAACGTTGAAAAAGCATGCTGCCGGACCCGCTCCATCGATTTTTGCCGCTTCATACAAATCCTTCGGGATATTTTGCAGTCCCGCCAAATAAATGATCATATTGTAACCGATGTTGGCCCAAATGCTCATGATGATGATCGAGGGGAGCGCCCAGGTAGAGCTCGCCAGCCACTTCGGAGGATCGCTTATGCCGATCCCATGCAAAAAACCGTTAATCGGCCCCTGTGACGGATTGTACAAAACGCCCCATACGATCGAGATCGCAACGATACTTGAGATATAGGGCATGAAAATCATAAGCCGAATCGGGTTTTTGAAAAAAACGCCCCGGTTTAGTCCAATTGCCGTCAAGAGGGATAAAACCATCGTGAAAGGAACGGTTACGGCCGTAAACAACACATTATTTTTAAGACTATCCGTAAACCATCGGTCGCTCCACATCTTGAGGAAATTACCCAGACCGACAAAGCGGAACCCGCTTAACCCCTTAAGAAAGTTCCATTCCGTAAAGCTGATAACCATCGAAAACAAAATGGGAAGTATGGTTAGAATGCTGAAGCCAACAACGCTTGGAAGAATAAACAGCCATCCGGAAAGCGTTTCCGCTTGTTGATGTTTTAATTTCATTCCGTCCCCTCCTATCCTCTATCGTAAAGAAGCGCACTAAAGAAAAAAATGCCCATTCCTTTGAATTGGGCATCCATCATTAGATGTTTCGGATGAGGTACCGCAAACAGTCTCCTCCTCTACGAAAAGGTCACAAATTCTTTGAAAGCGTACTCAGTTCCTCGTTCTGCTGAATTGCTTAGGGGTTAGGCCCGTAAGCTTTTTAAATACTTTTGTAAAATATTTTGGGTTCTCGAAGCCGACCTTTTCACCGATCTGAATCCAGTCCATCTCCTCTTCCTTCAGCAGCCGCTTTGCTTGCTCCACCCGGATTTCTTGCAAAAAATGGCTAAATGTCTTGCCTGTCTCTTTGGTAAATACATTGCTGAAGTAGTTTTCGCTCAGATGGACCCATCGGGCAATTTCTTTGACACGAATCGGCAGCATGTAATTCATTTTGGCATAATCGATAGCCTTGGTGATTTCTCTGCGATGGGCATTGCGGAGTACGGGCAGCATCGATTTCAGAACATCATGCAGCCGGCGGCACCACTCCCGAATATCCGGATAAGTTTCCAACCGGCTTAGTTCGTCAAAGGGGGATACTCCCTGCAATGCGCTATGCAGATTGCCGCCGCGTTCTTTAACATATAAGCTCACGGTGGAAACCCAATGATACACTTCATCCCGAACGACCGTCTGCGGCAATTGTTTAGAAATTTGAGCAGGGAACATCCGGTGGAATACTTGATCGGCCGTTTCCACAGAGTCGGCATCCATAGCAGTAAAATAAGCGTCCGTTACTTCCTTGGATATATCGATAATGCCATCCTCCCGGGATTCCCCGTGTTCATCCCACGCATATGCTCTGTCCCAACCGTTGTAAAAGCTCCTGCCGAACGCCTGCTGTGCCTGGCGGGTGGCCTGATCCAGGTCGGAGCGTCCTTGCGCCAACCCGCTAATACCAACGGTAATAAGCAGCTCCGGTCCCAGCTTTAATCTCCAGGACAATATGGTTTCAATCAGATTGTCCGCTCCATCTGCAACCAACATCCAAAAATAGTTATCCTCCCCGTACCATACATGAGTGTGCAGTCGTTGAGATTCGTCCAAAACGCCGGTCAACCTTTCCAGCACGCTTTCTTTTTGCCATGTAACCGAATGCCCTTCCGGTGTTATCCGAGCCTCCGCTTTTATTTTTACGATGCGATAAAGCGCTCCGTCATCTATGCAATCACAGCATATTTCGGAGGGATGCCCGGTTAGCTGCTCGGATACGTTCCCTGGCTTTAGATTTACGCGATTCACAGCATACTCTGTTGCAATGACATCCTCCGTCGCCGTGATTTTCCCTTTCACACTCAGCACAACCTGCAACAGCTCTTCGGGCGTCATGGACAGCTTTGATATGTAATCGATTACGCCCAACCGAAGCGCTTCACGAACCGTTTGAAAATCATCCAACACGCTTAAAATGAATATTTTCGTATCAGGCAACTCTTCACGGATGCGACGGATCATATCTAAACCGTCCATGTGCGGCATCCTGATGTCCGTTAGAACAATGTGCGGCTTCGTTCTTCTTATTAATTCCAAAGCACTTTTACCGTCCGTGGCTTCCCCTGCAACCTCGATACCGTATCGCTGCCAATCAACACTTGAAACGATCCCTTTCCGAACCAGAACTTCATCGTCAACGACGACCAGACGCAAGTTCATGCTGATCCCTCCGGTATGGAAAATGTATGGAAAAGCACATGTTCAAGTCACCCTCACCTTGTCCGATTCGCAATCCGTACGAAGATCCGTACATAATTTGAATACGGTTGTGCACGTTTTTTAGCCCGATTCCGGAAAATTCCCCTTTACGGCCTTCCCCCGACAAATGCTCCTCTAATTCTTTTCTCCGCTCGGAGGTCAACCCGGTTCCATTGTCGATCACCTCAAGAACGACTTCATCCTCTATTTTGCGCGTGCGGATGATCAACTTTCCCCCTTCAATGAAGAGGCCGTGCTGGTATACATTTTCCACCAAGGGCTGAATCGACAGCTTCGGTACAAAAGCATCCATCGTTTCCGGATCGATATCCTCCACCACTTGAATGGTATCCCCGAAACGATATTTCTGTATCGTCAGGAAATAACGGACGTTGTCTATTTCCTCGCGAACCGTAATTTCCTCTTGCCCCCTATGGATACTCATATTAAGCAGATGCCCTAATGACAGCAGCATCTCGGTAATGTTTTTCGTGCCGGCCATGATGGACATCCACTTAATGGTATTTATGGTATTGTGCAAAAAATGAGGATTAATCTGTGCCTGAAGCGCCTCCAATTTAGCATTTTCCTTGACCCGCTCCAGTTCGATTTCCCTCTCGATGTAATGTCTGAGCCGTTTGACCATCCGATTGAAGTTTTTGCTGAGCCACCCGACCTCATCGAGGGAGCGGATATCCACCGAGACATCCAGATTGCCGCTCTCTACTTGTTTCATCATGCTTTGTAGCTTTCTGATGGATGACGTAAACATATTGGAGAGCAGAATCAGGATGGTGATAAATATCGCAACGCTTAGTAAAAGCGTGCTAATGGCAATATTGCGAATTTGTTGAATTTGGTTGAATACATCTTTATGATGAACCACCTGGACGACAAACCAATCCGACAGGGGAATAAAATCGTTGACGACATCCACCTTTTCCCCGTTGATTTCAGCCGTGAAGGAGCTGTGCTTTAGCTGTAAATCCGGCAAAAAAGCGGGGTATGCGCTATTTACCCATTGAGGATCTTCCGCGAGTATGTGGCCGTTCGCGTCCATCATGAACCCGATATTCCGGTAAGGCAAGTTTTTAACCTGTAATATGTCTGCATAATGACTTACCGGTTCACTGATGATTAACATGCCGATGTTTTGCGAGGCCGATTTCCCTTTGATCGCCATCGCGAGGGTTACCATATTTTCGAGCTCCGTACTGATATAGTTAGGATGGTTTAAGGTCCAAGTCATATAGCCGTTTTGCTGCAACGCTTTTTTGTAAAAATCCGAGCCGCGGATTCGTTCATAGGCTCCGACCTGTTGAGACCAATTTGTATACATATTTCCATAATTGTCCATTATTGTAATGTATACCGGATCAGTGATGATCGCCGTGGAAATCTCCAAAACCTTTCTGTCGATTTGATCCACGCTGTCAATAGTTTGCCGATCCGTACTCGGAGGATGATCGAGCACATCGCGAATGCGGTCATCCAAAACGACGGAGCTGGATGCATTCATCATCGCCCGCATTTCCCGTTCGATATTGATGTTGACTTGGTGAAGGCGGTCCAGAGCAGTAGCAAGGGTTTGTTTGCTGAGAACGCTTTCAAAGGAGCTGTAAGTATAAATACCGACGCTAAAGATGGGTATCAAGATCAAAATTAACGATGAGAAAATTAGTTTCGTACGTAGACTGACCGATTTCAAAAAGCATCTCCATCCATTTCGATGCGCAGATAAATAATCTTTTGAAAAGTATATCTCGTTCTTACATCCCCTTCAAGCATGATCTTAAGCAAGAACGAGTGCACGATTGGGAAAGGCCTCTCGTAATTAAACCGTTAGATGGTCGATACTCAACATCGAAGCAGATGAAGATTCCAGTAGAAATAACAATAGAGGTGCCGAGGCCCCCCCCCATCTGAATGAAGCGTAAATTACTCATAATTGGTCAATGGGCAGAAGAAAAAAGACGCTTAATGCATCGCTGAACATATGCCGGCGGCGAAATAAAGCTAGCGCGATGAGCGTACCGAGTGAAGTTGAGAGCAACGAGACGGTCAATCCCAACCGTAGGCTTAACCAGAGCGATTCCGACCATTCGGCACGGCGCAGCAGCTTTTCATACCACTGAAGAGATAAGCCGTGCTTCGGGAAGTCCATAAAACCGATGTCCGTCAAGGATATCGGAATAACGATCAGTACGGGGGCGACAATAAATAGAAGAATGGCCCATCCGATGGCGGTAATCATTTTTGAAGAACGCATTTACGGCAAAGCTCCTTTCCCTGTTGCTTGGATATTTTCTGATAAAAACTTACAATTACCGTTGAAATAACAAGAAGCAGCAAGGATAGCGCAGCTCCCAATGGCCAATTAAACAAGGCGACGGTCTGTCGACGCGTCCCGGAGAAAGTAGTGCAGAGCTTGTGGTGGCAAGGGATTATCCCACAGCTGATGAAATCGGACGAACCGCTGCATATCTTCTCGATTACCGAAATCGGCCTCAACGATCGCGTAGCGATATCGATCCGCAAAGACGGTGAGGTTCTTGGATATATTTGGGCTATTGAGATCAACAACCGCTTGGATTCGACCGGTCTGGAGCTTCTGAAGAAAGCCGAGCAAATCGCAAAGCAAAAGCTGCTTCAAATTCAAAATCGCAAACGCAAACAAGAAGAAGGTTTTCGCGAATTTTTCTGGCAGCTGTTATTCGGTCATTTGACCAGTTCGGATGCTATCAAGGAAAAAGCCGAGTAAATTCATCTCTCGCTGCCTCCCGCTTTTTATGTCATGGTGTTCGAATTCCCTGAACCGATCGATGATCGGCAGCTTCAGCACATTCGCTACTCCATGTCAGACACGCAGCGCATTTCGGTGGTATGTCATGCCGTGGATCACCGCTATTTCATCCTGCTTGCTTCCCCGGCGGCATTCGCCTCCTGGAAAGAACATGGGGCTGCCTTCATTGGCAGCTTCACCAAACAGATGAACAACCGTTTGCGGGTCTCATCCGTCACAGGGGCTTGCGGATCCTTGTTAGAGGATTACAGCCGGGTGGAAACAAGCTATCGCGAGGCGTTAACCTTACTTCGACAGAAGAAGGTTTTTCCGGCTCAAGCAGGCGTTGATCACTATGAAGATCTGGGATTTTACCGCTTTCTCCCTCCCATTTACGAATACAAGCAAACCCACCGGATGGTAAACCCGCATTTGCAGCGCTTAAGCGAGTACGACAGAGGTCATCATACGAATTTGGTCGAGACGCTGGAAGTATTTCTAAACAGCGACAGTAACGCCAAGGACGCTGCCGCCGCACTTCATATTCATACGAATACAATGAATTACCGTCTTGCCCGCATCGCCGAGATCGGAGATATCGATTTAAAAAACATGGATCAGAAAGTGGCGCTTTATATTGACTTAAAGACGAACAAACTGATCTCCAATTAAGCTGTCATCTTATCTTTCACTTGCCCATGTTGTTATGTGCATGTTGCCCGTCAAATAGCCATACACAGGTTTGATATACTCCCGCGCGTAGCGGCTGAACGATCCGGCGACCGGTTGGTGGACGGCTATCTCCCCCAAAGCTGAGCGTTACAATACGAAAGTAGCTAAGCAGTTAACCGCAGTCAGCTTTTACCAATTGAACATTTTCAAAGACAACTCAAAAAGCGGGTTTTTGTCTAGGAGAACTTCTGTCGATTGAGCAATACTGCCGCATCTCATTTAATTGTCCAAATCCTAAATAGTCATCTCGCCCATGTCACTTTTCCCAATCCCCTTTTTCTCCAACAGCCACAAGGCTTCCCGCTCCCTTTCGCTCTCTTACCAAAATTTTCCATTGCAATTATAGTCGTGTTAGGGAACTGGTAAAATCGAGGTAAAACCAAGGGGGAAGGCCCGCCAAAAAAACAATTAAAGTCGTGCGGCGATAGGAATCAAATTGGAGACAGGGACAAGATTTGTTCGCGGCAATTACAGAGTGAAAATCAGAGAAGAAATTGGTGATCAACTGGAAGGATGCTTCCTCCCCCTTGCCCCGCCTGCATTTTCCCTATCGCAGCGGAACGGGATTGGTGGCCCTCGAAAGCCCTCCTAAGCCTTTCCCCTGTCTTTTCAAAACAAAAAGCCGAGGAAAAACAGGAGTGGATACCTGAGTTTCGCTCGGCTTGGCAATACGACTTTTTAGGCTTTGATACGACTATTTAGGCTTTGAGTTGACTCAAATTGCTTTTTACAATTAGTGCCGGACCAGTAATGCCACCGACTCCACATGCACCGTATGCGGATTCGGATTCGGGTCTGCTGGAATCTGTTAAAGTGGCCGAAAACCCTTGATATGCCTGGGTTTTTCGCGTTCGCATTTTGTTCTAATTAGGTGGTTTTGGGCACTTGGTGTTGAGGTTTTTCATCAGATTATCCCCAATTTAGCTCCAAAAATAAGTAGTCTTAATGCGAACAGGTCGATCCTACATATTCTATACTTTGCGAATCGGCATTCCATGTGCAAAAGCCTCCACCAATTGAATTGGGGAGGTTCAATTGCTTATATTTTACTTCTTCCAATAGACATCTTCACGCTTATGTTTGATTCCATCTACCCAGATAACTAGCTCCTTCTCATCCACTTCAAACACAAGAATGACTTGGTACAGACCCAGCCTTGTCCAGTAACCCTTCAATTTGCCAGTGGGTATCTGTTTGGCAGTAAGGATTGTATAAGCGAGTCGCGTGAAAGAGTCAGAATAAATTCGTTCCTTCACTTCCGGAGGATAAGCCAATATGCCGGCAAGTTCATCAAGAGCGGTTTGCGACCAAAATACTTTATAAACTTTGTCCACGCTCAAATTCCTTCACTTTAACTCGGAGATAATCAAGCCCCTCTTGTTCGCCATACACTCGTCCAGCTAACCGATCTTCGCGGCTTCTTTGAACCTGACGAATGAGATCTGCATCTTCAGAGAGCGCCTCTATATCCAATTGCTGAGCAGCTTCGCGTTCCCGCTTCATGTTTAAGTAACCAATAAAGTCAAGAACTTGGGCCGCATCTTGTTCAGGGATGTGATCAATCAATCGTTTCAACTCTTCACGATTTACGCTCATGGATAACCCTCCCTTCGATCACTGTTACCATTATACCACAAAGGCAAATACGTCTAATCAATTACTCCCGAAATCTACACCGTAATAATTCTCCATCCAATTATTATAAATTCATTCCGTGATACCCCATCGCTTGATAGCCCCTTACCCTTTTCTTATACATGTTCATCAGCATGGGCACTTGCAAATCCACATAGTCATAAATCTGAACGTTTTGTTTGCTATGATGAACACGATGGAGCCGGCCTGCATATTGTTGGAGCGTCCCTTTCCAAGAGATGGGGTGTACCAAAAACAATGTATCCAGCCGCGCATCGTCAAAGCCCTCACCGATTAATTTGCCTGTCGCTATAAATACCCGCTCCTCTGAATCGGGGATACCAGCGATCTGCTCCCGCAACGCTTCACGCTGCTTTTTTCCCATCCCCCCACGCAGAACGATCACGTTCTTGGCAAAATGCTTTAATCGATTCTCAAAATACTCGACATGCGCAGTCCGTTCGGTTAGCAAGATAGGCGAACGTCCCTGGTCTAATGCTTTAAGCAAATCATCAAAAATCATATTGTTCCGTTCCTCGTCTTGCACTAAGTATTGATAAATATCTTGAATACCGAGTGAGCTCACATTTGCCGGAAGACGGAAATTCGTGTAACGCGGAACGACTTTATGTTCAATTCCCCGAGCCTGCGCTTGCGACTTAGCTCGATTTTAATTCGAATCGGACCGCATTGCATCAAGACAATCGGTTGATGTCCATCTTGCCGCGTGGGAGTTGCGGTCAACCCTAAGACATATTTGGCCTTCGCTTTTTTCAGCACTTGTTCGAAGCTAAACGCCGAAACATGGTGGCATTCATCCACGATAATTTGACCGTACTCTTCGACGTATTCCTTGACGATGCCCTTTTGATTTAAACTTTGTATAATCGCAATATCCACGATCTCGCTTCGCTTTTCCTTTCCGCCGCCAATGATGCCGATATTCTTCTTCTCGAGGTTCAAAAATGTGCTGAGCCGCTCCCTCCATTGATCCATTAGTTCCCTTCGATGAACCAGTACCAAAGTGTTTACCTTTCTGGAAGCAATGATGGAAGCGGCTACCACCGTTTTTCCAAAGGCCGTTGTTGCCGATAAAATTCCAGTATTATGGGCTAACATGGACCTGGCTGCACCATCTTGCAACATAGAAAGAGCTCCGTTAAATGCAGCCTCAATTCCATTTCCGGAATTGCGTTCATCCGAAATAATAGCTTCAATTTGATAAGAACTCATCAAATCCATCATCATCTCAAAACAGCCTCTAGGTAAGGCAATGTATTTAGGATAATCCTCGAAGCAACCGATAACCCTTGGCTTGCCATAAGTGGGAAGCCGCATTGCTTGTGTCTTATAAAAATCCGGATTTTGAAAGGTAGCCAAACTTTGAAGACGATGGAGGAAGGCCGGCGGCAAATCTCTTTTATCGATATAAATCATATTGGAATAAACGACGTTAACTTTAGATGGCAATGCGCCTGATATAACCGAGGAATGTCCAGATCCGGTTTTGATCCAAGGCCGCTCATCTTCTTCTGCATCATTCCAAGAACCGACACTAAGCAAAGAGCCTCCTTTCGTTAATTCATAAATTAAGCTCTGAACCCGGTCTATTGAAAGCTTTTCCAATCCCGAAAGATAGCTCCATTGATCAACATAGGGACGAAAAGACACATCTACGAAAACGCTATTTCCTTCGCGACGCGGAATTCCCTGCAGAGGAAGTGCAATCAAATTCCCAAAACCGCCCTTAGGGAGAGTATCTTGGTTCGGAAACAATCGATCATACGAGTCTAATGAAATCTGGTACCGATGCTCCATGGTCTTTGTTAGAATGGCACACCCCAGCTTCCTTGCGATAGCCGCATCTAAGGGTTGGTCAAAAAAGAACCAAATATGCCCGCCGTTCCCCGATCGGGAACGTTCAAGTGCAGCAGGAATTTTCCATTCCTTACAAGTTGCCAGTACCGCGGCGGCATCTTGCTGCCAATTCTTCTTATCGAAATCCATGGCGAGAAACCAACAGGTTTCATTTTCAAGCATTGGGTAGACGCCGATAGTGCGATTCGTCTTGCCATCGAGATGTCGGGCGATAATTTCATCTGTCACTGGTTCAAATGCTTGATGGGTACATTCCGAGCATTTGATTTGCGGCTTTTTGCAAACATACGTCCATTCATTCTGACAAGCGGGAGAGTACCCTGATTTTCCGGCTTTGTTCATCCATCGCACTGGATAAACATCCTCTCTCCCACGGAAGAGAGAACGGAATAAAGCTATTTTTTCTTCTGAACTAGATTTTAGATGCACTTGGCCTACCGGCGCTTGTTCTTTCTCGTTCGCGATTTGGGAAAGAGAGGGTACCAGAGACGTCGAATCTTCAAGATCTATATATTTTGATAATTGGAGCTTCAGCAAACGATTCTCATCTTTAAGAGCTTCTATTTCATTCAAAGCCCGGGCAAGTTGCTGCTCCACGTCATTTCTCATAATTCCTCCGGAATATAATAAGAATTGTTCGTATGCCTATTCTATCATAGGATCTTTTGAATATATGGAAAAGCCGTCTTCCCAACATAAATTGGAAGAGACGGCTTCGCTTAAATTGATTATATTTTTAAGTGTGTAATTTCAAGTTCGCTCTGGACAAAACTCATATCAGAATCTCTAGATACTAATGTGAAATCATAAACCAAGGTTGTCGCAATAATAAGAGCATCCGGTGTTTTCACTTTTCGTCCCTTGCTTTTCTGATCCTTCCGAATAGATCCAGCCAGTTTCGCAATGTCAGAGGTAACATCTACGCATCTTTTTGTTGTAAACAACTTTTCTGCACGAAGTCGTTCTTCGGGTCGTAACCCGGCAAAAACTTCGCATTCCGTAATTGTAGAAAAGTAAATCGGCATTTTGTCACGTGAGGCTTGCTGAGCAAAATCAATAACTGTACCTTCATTGATAAGAATTGCAATCGCAATGTTCGCATCCAACAATTACCCCTTGCTCATGAATCCCATTCCTCGCGCGATCTTTTTACTTCATCAAGAAGTTCCTTGCCACGTTCAGGAGATAATGCCCCGGCTGCTTCCAGAAGATCATCAATCGAATAGTCATCCTCTTGAGCTTCTACAGTCTGCTTCTCAAGGTCAATCAAAACACGCGAATTATTTATATTGAGTTTTTGAAGAATGGACTTGAGCGCGCTGGCAGTTTGTTGATCAATTTTTTTGGGGATCATGATTTTTATCCCTCCGTTGTCGTACTTGGTTAATCCATTATAACATACCGTCTGTAGTTTCAATAATTGTTATTGTCTTAAGGGTATAGTCCATCAGTATTGGCTACTTACAAATTTTGTATAATCGTGAAGGGGACAAACCTCAGCTCGAAAACTCAATCTATTTCCTTGTATGTCACTAACTTGTATGTTAAAATCCACCTAAGTTAGTTCCTCGAAACGGAAGCACTCCCTCAACTTCACGTAATCCTCGTATGGCTTGTTGTTGAAGACATCCGGTTTCTAGTACAGACTTATCTTTATTTCCACAAAATTAAACCGATCTCGTATTCCGGCATGTCGGGAAACGCGAGCATCCCCAAAAAGATTTTCCTTCCTTACTCTTTCTAAGCACCATGGCTGAACCGCAGGAACATTGTACTTCCGTAGTTGCGGCCACTTGGAAGCGTGCCGATTTAACATTATCGGTTGTTGCTTTCCTCTTGTTCTTTCCGGTTACAGGCTGCCATTTCCCCCAGGATCTAAGTTTCTGTTCGACAAGGGCTCCGTGCCAGTAATCTACCTTGAATTTTTCCGCTTCCTGTTTAGCCGGTTCGGTTAGATCGGAGGTAGTAACCAGCAAAGATAGAATACAATCGTGATTTCGCTTGGCTCCGACTAATTCCCGAACGATTTGAACGCCAACTAGATTTTTCGGAGCATAGCACTTAGCTTGAACAGCTGTTTTCTCTCCGCGGCGATCCGTTATAACTAAATCTACCCCGCCGTCCTTGCCGCCGATACCTACCTCCTTCACCTCGAACCCCTGATCAGTAAAATAGAGCGCGAGTAGGCGCTCAAATTCAGCCCCGGACAAGTCGTCCAACGAAGTGGTTAGAATCGTTTCGTCAGACCGCCGTTGCTGATGCTCCTTGCGAGAAACCGTTCTATTAGATCCAGAGGAATGTTTTACCTTCGGCTTCGAACGAGTTCTTCGGCTGGTTCGCTGAGTCCCCGCGGTTATTAGAGCAGCTAATAATGCAATGATGATGACACAACAAATCACAAGCTTTCCAAATCCCACAAAGGCAATAAGAGCGTTCACTTTCTCTATATGGTCAGTAACCAACACTATAATGACTCCAATACCTGCAAATGCGATCAGCCTCATCAATATTTCCGGAAGCCAACGCAGAAGACGATAATAGAGCAAAGCTCCACCAAATATAAATATTATACAACATAGAACAATGAAACCAACCGGTTGCACAAAATTTTCGTTCACTCCAAGTCTCGCGCCTCGTTAAACAAATGCACCTGTCCCCTCTCTACTCCCCAATGTCCAATCCCTCAAGCCTTGTTGCCCGATCAATATGGTACTCGTCCCATGTTACATTGACCTTCCCCCGGCGCCGCTTCTCCCGCCAGTCGCGCAGCTGCTCCTCCGTCTCCAGCCGTAGCTCCGCCACCTCATACGCTCGGTCGAACATATATTTCGACGTTAGCAACACACTTTGCACGCCATGCCCACCCGGCACGATTGATGTAGCCCGCTCCAGCCATTCCTCCACCGTCAGCTTCACATACAGCTCGCTCGAAGCACCGCGACGCGACGGAATCTCGCGAATGTCGGCCCGCGGCAACACCTGCCACTCCTTCACCCGACCATACAGCGTAATGCCCGCCCGTTCTTCGCCAAACAACCGCTTCGACTGGTAGATCGCCACATATTCCAACTGCGACAGAGCTTGATGATTGGCAAAATGCTTCAGAGGAACATGGTAGAACCTGTGTCTCTTCGCATCCCGCAATTGATCCATATGGCTAAGCGCCCCGACTAGCACCGTTTTTCCAGCGAGCTTATCCGCATAGTATTGCTTTGTTCCACGCGGCCTGGTCGAGCGCTCATAAGCCTTCTCCGGGCTATCCATGATGAGCTCGTCCAAAAACTCCTCCACCAACGTCGTCGCATTCGGCAGGAACGGGAACGCCCCTACATTTACAAGCTCAATGCTGCGGTAGAAAGTATGCCGTCGATACTCCTCCTCGTTTGGATAAGGAAACAATACATACGCTCCAAACATTGTCCGCTCAAGCTCCCTCTGTCCAGCGCCGACGTCCTCAACAGTGGACTTATACACGATGGCATCCCTATACCGGTGCATCGTATTGATATCGTCTTCCTGCGGACCCGGCGTACCGTACTGCTCCCGATATGACGTCCCCTCATAAGCAGGGTTGATCCGATATTTAGCGTCGAACACATACTTGTATTCTACCGACGACTCCTGCTTTTTCAGCGTCAGCACATTGTCCGGCCGCTGAGCCACCGTCTCGCTTCGATCCCCCAACGGCAAAGAATTATAATACAACGTGAAAATCTCATCGTTCCTCGGGTTTCGATACACCATCCGCGCATTCTTCGAACGATCCAACGTCACAAACAAGCCGCCACGATTCACCTTCACAACATCCTGCCTGACAAGCTCATATTTCCGGCTCAGTAGCTCATGAATCTTCAGGAAGCACCAATACTCGTATAACTGCGCGAGATCCTTCATCGACAATCGGAACAAATCGCTCTGAATAGAAAGCCCCTTCATCAACATCAGGTAATACCGGTACACCTCCCGATATCCCGGCGCCATTTGCAGCACAAGCGACATCGTCATCTGGCGCATTTCGCCAACCTGGAGATAATCCAGCCTAAGCAGTCGTTGCAACTCCGCTTGCATCCGGCCCAGCTTATTTATCAGCACCGGATCGGGTTGCCGCTCCTTCTTTCCAAGCAGCACCTTCAAACTCCGCAGCTTCTGCTGAACTCGTACAAGAACCCACCGGACAAAACGATTCTCCATCGTATCAAAATCCACATGCCGCCTCGTTTCCAGCACATGCGTTGGCGTGTACGCCATGTCGCCGATCCGGAGCAGCCCTTGCCGCTCGTCCTTGGCGAGCAGGTAGGGGCGCTTCGTGAGGAACGCGACATTTTCGCGGCCGGCTTTTTTGACACGGGCTGCATCGACAAGGCGGTTTTCCACTCGCAGTTTGTGGTGCGGGGCACTTTGTATACGTTCCACCGTCTGCACGAGCTGCCGGAACACATGCTGAACAATCGTGAAGAACTCCGTCAAGCTCTGATGCCGCGTCTCTTTGAGCCCCGTCAGGTGGTACGTCTTCCGTAAAAAGTCGAACGACAAATTGTAAATTTGCTCGTTCACCTCGTGAAGAATTGCTTGGTAATCCTTTTTGTAATCCATTTTGGACGGGAAAATCTCCAGTTGCAGTCGGAACACCGGCTCCCCATGCTGTCTTAGTTCGAGCTCCGTGTATCCGACTTCATTTTGAAAATTGAGCAGCCCTGACAGCAGCCGACTCCCCTTGGGCAACACAGCTTCGCGAAGACTTACGTTGTCATGGTAAAAGGTGAGCGGAGCACCAGGCTCCATCTCCACCACCAGTTCGTACGATTGCGTCTCGAAAAAAAGCGGCGGACACGCCTCCCCCGGCTGCCAAGGTACGAGATCCTGCAGTTCCGGGGAAAACAGCTTGATGGAGCGAATCTCTAGACCCGAGGTGAGCAGCTGTACCTGTACGTGCGCATCCTCCCAAGTGGCATCGTCGCGGCGATGTAACCGGAGCGATTCGACTGTCGGATGAAACGGCTTGCCTTGCAAATACAGGTTGAACTGGTTCGTATCAATGTGGAGCAGCTCAACCGGGGGATTAAGAAAGCCAGTACGACGTGAAGCCATCTTCATCTAACCTCCGTAGCATGAAGATGATTTTTCTAGCGCTTTGCGGGTATGAAGCCGACTCCACAGTCTTGACAGTATCTTTCCAAAGCTCCGCCGCATCTTCTTCCAGCTCGGATTTGTTAAGCTTTTTACCTAGCGTAATTTCCAAAAGCTGAAGCAGAACTCGGCGCACAGAGGCGCTGCTCCCTTGAATTCTCGGCAAGATTTTCTGCAGAAGCTGGAGGTCAAAAGCCGCTTCTTGCGTAAGCAGTTGCGCTTGTTGGTTGTAGATGAGATAGAAGCAGATCGCATCCCGAATCCGGAAGCCGACATGGGAATGAATCGATTCCAAAATATCGTTAATCTGCACCAGCTTGTCCGTCGTCTGTTCGATAAGTTGCTTGTACTCGCTGTGATACACATCCACTAGCTGGAGATAGTCCGAGCGTAGAAAAGCATTCGATGCCGCGATAGGCTGAGAGCCCCCGCTGATTGTCTGCGATGAAGGAAACTGATCAAGGTTTATGTAATTAAATTCAATCGTATTGGCTCGGTCCAGTACCTTTTTGCTGAAGGGATGCGTCGTCTCGTCCATATTAACCGTGCCGATCAAGTACACATTATCAGGTAGGATTAAGTTACCGTAACGTTGCTTGTCTTCTTCGCTCACGAGCGCAGACGTACGAATAAGCGGGTCGGTTACAATGCGGTCACCGCGTCGTTCCTGAGTCTCAAGCACACTTAACATATCGCTAAAATAATGCTCAACCCGCGCCAAATTCATCTCGTCAATGCAAATAAAATAAGGCTTATGTTGGTTTGCCGGCTTCGCCGCTTCGATCAACACTTCCGTTAGTGGTCCTAGCCGAAAGATATGGTTAAGGTCTTTGTAGCCCAGTAGGTCCGACGGATCGCTCCAATCTGGCCGTACTGGAATGAGTGTGAACTGGCCGTTTTCGCTCGTAGCTCCTAGAGCTTCGGCGAATAGCTTGACCAGCTTGGTTTTGCCTGTGCCCGATACTCCTGCAAGGATGACGAAAGGCCTGGACTTTAGTGAGAGGTAGAAGTTTTCGATGAGATGGTCAGGATAGGCAAAGCCTTTTTGATGGATGTAGGCTTTCACGGCTTGGAGCCGCTCGCTCACGGTATGCTCGGGCACAGGTGGTTGCTCCTGTTCGTTAGGATTAAGGACGGTCTCTACATACTGGTTGTAATTGTTCACGAGATTCTCTAGGTCGGTGATTAATTGCTGCTCGTCTGGGAGCTGATCTCGATCGTATCTATAATAAGCAACCGTAGACACCTGATAATCGCGCCCCAGCCCACCTGAAGTAAGGTGAATCTCCTCATCTTTGCGGAGCCCTTCAAGCGGAAGTATCGCCCTCATTTCTTGAACTTTTTGACGCAGATACTTGTATCCTTCTACTTTGCCGCGTTTATTAGGTTCTGTTACCCCTTGGGCTAGAGTCAGGTAGACGGAGCTCATATCCTCGGCAAACAGATATACGATATACTCCCCGTGTTGCGTAGATTCCGTAATATGCCGATCCATGATAGCGATCCAAGGAATATTTGCCCATACTCCTTGACCAACCGAGGCGGTTATTTTGAGATTGTCATGAATGAATGGCAGGCCGCTAAGTCCTGAGGGGATTTGTCTACGCACAAAAATGCCTAAGGCGTTGTTGCTGAATGGCTCTCTTTTGGCCGGAAGGTATTTGGACAAGACGTGATTTAGAGCTTCGCGTAGCGAGAATGAAGTGTATTGTCGTTGCTGATGGTAAAGTTCGAGCTCTTTACTGGCATAATCATGAAGCTCGATGAGCACGTCTTCATCCCAGGTTTCGTACAGATGCTGTTTAAACCCGATGGTTTGGATCTGGTGGTTCTGTTCCAAAATGTCGCTAAGTGCTGATATGGGAGTGGTTATGATTTGGGAGATTTGGCTGATGGTTACATCAGCCCATCTTCTAGCGTTGTTGATGGGTGCATCTACTGGCTTGCCTTGGGCTTCTCTGTCTTGAAATATGGAAAGGAAGCGTTGTTTTAAGTTGTTTAAAGAGGCTTCACGCTTGCCAGTAGCGTTCATTTCATTCAGCAGCGCGAGGATTAGGATCATTTTGTAAGATTTTTGTTTGTGGGTAAAGATGCCGGATAGTGCGTTAGGTAAAGACATAAAGGAAACCCACCTTAGCAATATGTTGTAGGAATACGACAATATTCCTAATCATTCGCCAAGGTGGGAAATGGTTCCTGCAAATCTATAAATTCTAGATCCACAAATAATATAAAACTTACAAATTAGTAAAGGAATATGGAATAAAATGTTGAATAAAAATAGATAGCACAATGAATCGGAGGTCGAATACTATGACTCTGGTCCCAATAAGAGACGGCTTACCTACAGAACTGACAAGCCAAATTATGACACAGGAACAAGTATTTTATTTTTCATACATTAGTTTAAAAGGCGGATGCTTGGTTCGGGTTCTAGAGAAAATTACTGGATAGCGCTTACTAATAAACGGGTTATTTACAAAGACGAAAATTCAAGAGGAAAAAAATCAGTATGTCGAAAAAGATGGAATACTACCTTTAGAGAAAATTTCATTCGTTGAAGTATCGGAGGCGCAAGAATCAACAGGGTGTGGATGTAGCGGTGCGAAAGTATTTCAACTACGAATAAGTTCATCTGGGGGTACTGTAAAAATTCCAATCCCAACTAAAGAAAAGGGATACGAAATAAGACAAGTTTATTCAGAAATTATAGAAGAGCTGAAATAACTATGAATTGGATATGTATTTTATTCATAAGGTTATATCAAATAACTGTTAAACGAAAGAACCCGAAATGTCTGCATTACCCTTCATGTTCAAATTATGCAATTATGGCATACAAAAAATATACATTTTTTGTTGCAACAAAGAAAACTATCCTGAGAATAAATGATTGCCATCCGTTTTCAAACCGACCTTATATTGATTACCCTTAACATCTCTTTCATCAATTTGCCAACCTGATAATAGCGATATAAAAATAATTTTAGGAGTGTGGCCACTGTGAAGGTTACGCTGTATAAATTTTATAGAGCTTACATTGGGGATTTTACGAAAGGAAATGTTCATTTTGCGAGAGCTATTGGGATACGGAAGAAAGAATTAATTCTGCATTCTTGTTGAAAATCGACTCTCCTATTTTGAATTATAGAGACGAAAAATGGTCGAGGCAGTTAGCTATTGGTTTTTTAAGAACTTTTTGGGGACTGGCAACTGATGAATATAGTGATGCCTTAACTTCTTTGCAGTACACAAGAAATAAATTTATTTTGCCTAAATCTCAACTCTCAAATAAGAAAAAATTAGATGTTACTTGTAATTACTTGTATGATCCTAAGATTCAAAGAATTATCTTTTTAGAATACGGGAAACTTGATGACGCTACAATGTGGTTACCTATTTTTAAAACTCTTCTCACTTCATTTTCTTCCTTATACATTATACCACCTATTAACGATGTTTCTTGTTGGGACCTTACTAAAGGGAATACTTTCAATATATTGTTTTCGAATATTGGTACAGTTCCTAGCCCAAACATTACATCAACTGCGGTACGAATAATTAATTTATAAGTCTAAATATTATTATATATTACATTGATGAGATAGAAAAAGAACCATTAAATAATAGAATATAGGTGAAATTAGTTGAGTCATTGGATAGAAATTAATAGAGATAGTCTCTTAACAAACATACTTGTTGCAATATTATTCCTCCCCATCGCATATCTATTTAATTTTTTGTTAGATGAATGGAGGCAAAAGAGAAGGGGATTTATAAGTCAGGAAGAAATGAAGAAAATCAGTAACAAACTTTCAATCAATATTGACCCTGATTTTAGAAGAGAAAAAGTAAAGGTTATTATCAAATATAAAGATCAGAGTGATCATAAGAGTGGCAACGAGATATTAATAGTTGCGTTAGTAGCATTGGTTCTCTTCACAGTGTTTTTCTTTAGGAAAAAAGAAGTGTTGCTTTATTTGGATTAATGTTTAATTTAGTGGCATTATGCAGAGAAATAAAGCATCCAAGTAATCAAAACATGAAATTTTTGTTGGGTTGGACAAGCTTTTTATGGGCTTATGTAATATTCTCTATTCATTTATTGTATCACCCAATCTATACTTCTGAGCAGGCACTAATTACTGAACAAAATATTAAAGAAGGTAAAGGACTATTTAGTGGCGGATTTGACGGATTTATATACTTGATTTATCAATTTATTGGAGTCATTTTCATGACAGGTAGTCTACTCTTTAATATTGGTATTCAAATCTTTACATTACTTATATGGTGGGGTGAAGATAATCAAGAAAGATTTAAAAATCGAATACTTCGTAAAATTTTATATTTTCTTAATCACATTTATCATCCGAATCTAAAGTTTATTTTGTTTTCCATATTATTGATTATCATTAGCTAAACTTATGAAAGTGGCCTTCTCTTAGATTGGGTAACTCTTCATACTTAACAAGATATTTCGAAGTATGAGCATCAAAAATTCAAGGAGCTGAACAAGAAGAAAATCGAACCTCTTTACTAAAAAGTTTCTTACTTCTAAATATCCAATAGGCAAATTGCGAAATAAGAGCACTACTATCCATTTATTTCACCAAAGCATTTTCACTAACAAATCTGTTGATTTCGTCAATAATCAATCAACTCTATTATTTTCAAACATCTGCAAATTAATAATCCATTGCTTTCTTACACTATTTCTTCATCCTATGTAATCTCTCATTAAAATAACGCTCAAGTCCCTTATCCGTACAATAGATAAAGCAACCCTTTTGCCCTCTAGTCATTAATGTACGATAGGTGTTCCGAATGATATCATCAGCTAGCTTTTCACCTCGAGCCTTGTCTTCCTTCAGAATCTTAGAAAGCCCTTTAAGTGACTGGTCTGTTCTTGCCCTTTTCTTATAATCCGTAATCAACTGACCATCTCTGTATTGAAGATCATCTCCAATAATGACACCGACGTAGTCGAACTCAAGGCCTTGGCAGGTATGAATACAACCAGCTTCATGAACGGAATTGGCATCAATAGCCCAGGTAGCCGTATTATTCAAGTTCCAGCTCATCCCAAAATCATGTTCCGGTATGTAGATATCAAGATGTGTAGTATCATCTCGATGATCACTCGACCAATCCCAGCAGTACCCTGCGACGATTCTTGATTTATTTTTCTGTGCGTTCAACTTCTCGATCTGTGCTTTCATTTCGTGAGGGTCGGAAAAGACTCGAAATTCATAATCCATCCCAAAATCACTTGCGTTAGCCGTCTCTCGAATCTGCAAAACATCTTCGAGCCAAGCTATATAACCATCCGAGCCGTCACAACGAAATTGTGAAGTGAGCTCTGCTTTCGTTACCGTTGCTCCATATTCCGTGGCAAATTTCTCAATTAGATCGATATTACCGATATCTTTCAGAGTCACTCGTTGTCTCTCATCAATGAAAAATACTGCAAACCTTGCGGCTTGAATCACTTCTTTTACTTGATTCTCACCCAAGTTCTGAAACATACCCGACTTTTCATTCAATCGGTGAGCTTCATCGATGAGAAGGACATCAAACTCATTAGGTGGAGTTTCATAATAACTGCCTGATCCTTTAAAAAGATTGTCTATCCGAGTTTTACGGAAATCCCCAGAAAGCATTGCCGCATATACATTCCGTGGAGCCGAGTTTCGTGTTACATATTGGGCAACCAGACCTGATTTCGTTAATTGAACCAAAAGATTAATTGCTAGTACCGATTTTCCGGTTCCAGGACCACCTTCAACAATCAGAACCTGCTTCTGGCCTGACCGCTGAGCCTTGTTAGCAAGTACTAATGCAGTTTCATAGACCACTTTCTGTTCGTCGATCATTTTAAATTCACTAATGCCTTTTAACATACTGGTAAGTGAATCTTGCAACGACTTCGAGGGCCTAATACGCCCCCTCTCAATACGATATAGATTCTCTTTATCATCACCATATTTAATATAGGTCTTGATAAAATTTCTTAGTTTTTCCGCATCCCCTTTAGCGAAAACAGGGGCTTGCTCAATATATGGACGGTATATAGGATCGACCAAAGGATCATTTAAATTTGAAATCAAATAATTGTGTAGATACGCGCAGGGGTAGAGCTTAATCCCCTCGTTCTGAACATTTTCATTATAATCCTCAATTAGGGCCGAGTAGGACCATACTTGATAAGAAGGATGAGGCGTCTCCTTTACCCCTTTGTTTAGAAAAGTCTTGACAATCGCTTCTTTACCTTCTACCTTTTCAAGAGAATCCCACTGTTTCAATTCAACGACCATGACAGAATCGGAACGATCATTCCTGCCGGAGATAAGAAAGTCAATCCGCTTCGACGTGTAGGGAACTTTAAACTCAATAGCCACTCCGGCATTTGCAGGAATTTCCGGATCTACCAGAACTCGATACATGTATTGCATGGACCGGTCCCACGCCCTAACTTCTCCAATATTTACATTGCCGATCTTCTCTTTAAAATTCGTGCTAATATGTTCAACTAGATTATCCATGAACACATCCGTGATAAATTCGTTCTTCGTTGCTTCATATACAATCATGGTTTCACCTCATTTGTGCTTTTCATAAGTTGGCTCCTTAAGCAGTCGATTAGTTAAATTGTACCATACTTATTTGTCACATATGATGATATTAGTATGCTTAGTTAACTCATAGCGACAAAAAAACCCAATTAGCTTCTTGGGCTTCAAATATGTCCATCTATGAATTTGTAGTATAAAAAGGGGCTAGGCCAAGTAAACTCATATTCTCTATAAAGAATCGATCTGCACCAAAAACAACAAATTCATATTTTCCTTCACGCGAGAGTCGATCCTGACCATATGCTGTTAACCTTACTGGGCCATTCTGCTTCACATTTCTTGCAATGTGATGAAATAATCTTAATGCATTTGGACTATACGTAATTCATTAGTGAATGTCAGGGCCCCTTATTCTTATTCCGTAAATATAAACGGCCGTAGACATTACATCTACGGCAGGTTCCCGTTTCGAAAAGATAATATACTATTCTTCCAAATCATAAAAATCATCCATACGTTCAAGCCTTACAAAATCGGACTTAGGCAATCCCAGTTCCCTTGTCTTTCTCCTGCAATAGAAGCAGGAACAATGAATCTTACCCATTGCAAACTTCCCGGCAAACTTCACATGCCATCCGAACTGCCTAGCAATCTTGCTTTTACGCTGGATCACCCTTTTTCGATGATGCCGGTAATACGCACGCGTTCGAATTCTAGATTTGTTTTTCATTCCATCACGCCCCTTGGGAAAAGGCCCAGCCTGCAAAGGAGCCAAGGGAATTTATGTCATCCCTTACAGGCCGGGCATGATGAAACTACTAACTTGAACCAACAATATAATCACCTCAAATTGATGAGCTTTTGGAAATGCCTCAATCCTTATACGGATCAAACTCATCCGCTCCAGCCATGCAAACACCAATCGGTTTCAGCACGTGCATAACCTCGATCGTTTCCGCATGCGCATCCAGCACCTCTTGAAGCTTCCGGTAAACAAAAGGACTTTCATCCGTGCCTGCGCCGCGCAGTTCCACACCGAAATCCCGAACAGCCTCCATCATTTGCTCCGTAGTTATTTGACCGCCGCTTCGGGTGCGGGTTTTCCAGTTCATTTTGCCTGCCGCTTGGGTCCGGCTCATGATGCGTCCCGCTCCGTGAACGGTGCTGTAATACGAATCCCGGTTCTCTGTACTGTCCTTCCCCTTTACGATAACGGATATATCCCCCATACTGCCGCCGATAAAACCAACCTGACCAGGTGCAGACGGGGTTGCCCCTTTTCGGACGACGATAACCTCTTTTCCATTGTGCGTCTCTTTCCATGCATAGTTATGATGGTTATGCACTTCAATGTCCGCTTCCGTTCCCAGAATGGCTAATACTTGCCGGATCACATAATCCCGTCCGGCATAGGCGTAACGTCCAGCCAGCTTCATCGCTCTGTAATACATATCGCCCAGTTCGCTGTTCAAATCCAGCAGTACTGGCGGCTGATCCATCTTCTCACCGGGGGCGTTTGCGAGAAACTCTCTGCCAGCAGCTAGGTTGATAAAACCGCTCGCCGTTTTATGCCCGAACCCCCTGCTTCCGAAATGATTCGCAATCCACAAACGGCCGGTTCCCGTTTCTTCAAACAAGTCTACGAAGTGGTTGCCGCTGCCGACCGTGCCGAGCTGACTCTGTGCCAATGCTTTCAGTTTGTCGTGCTCCTGCTTCCCTACCACCCTGTAAACGGCCCAATCCGGATCGTCGAAAAGGTCATGGTCGACCTTTTCATTATTGACACGACCTACCCCGAAGGAGATTTTGCGAGCGACCTCATCCATAATGTTCTTCAAACCAGACTTTATGTCATGGGCAAACAAGCTGGTTCGTATTGCTTTATTTCCGCACGCAATATCATAACCAACGCCCGAGGGAGAGATTTGCCCGTCGTATACAACCACCCCACCGATCGGCTGGCTGTAGCCCTTATGATGATCTGCCATGAGCAAGGTTTGCACCACATGACCGGTTTCCGCGCACGTTTTCGCTTGAGCCAGCGCTCCGCTGTCTGGGTTACCCCAGACCCGCACGCCGTCTATATTTTGATAAGCCATACAACCATTCAACTCCTATATAATGAATGCTACTCCCGTACTTACAAACCTTTTGCCTCACGGAGTTTGTGAAGTCGTTCTTTTACCGAGTCTTCAGGTTCCACTTCTGATAAGTGAGTGACCGCTTCAACAAGCCGCTCACCCCAAGAAGCAAAGTTCCAGCCCTCTAATGCCTTGATTGCCATGTTCCGATTTGAGATCACTGGACTGTTCAGGCCAGTGAAAATCAATTCCGTACCAATCCCCTCGAATCGATCCAAGCTCTGCAAAATAGCGCCCAAATTCCTATGTGTTGCATATTCTTTGCCAAATCCCATCTCATTCCCGGGGCCAGAGGCGATTTGCTGCAAGGGAAGATGTTCGGTGGCGAATTGAACAAACTTCCGAATTCGGTTTGGATCATTCGATTTCATGAGCTGTATAAAATGAAAATCCTGCAGCGGGTTTTCGGCAAGCTGATCAAAGAGAGTGTCCCAAATATCCATGCCAAGCTTTTCGGCACAAGCTACGCCATAGTAACGGTCCGACGAATCACCGCTGCCAACAGCCTCCATAACGATGCCCGCCCACTTGGTGTCGGCTATAATCGATTGGCAAGCATCGCTAATATCAGTTCTTAACTGCTCGCTCCACCCCGCCGACATCCGAACGGCCCACTTCTCCTCATCCTGAGCCAAGAAGTCGTAAATGATAAATATAGCTGACAGATGCTTGACGGCTGCCCCTATCTCCCGGGTCAGCCTCACGTATTCAAACAACACCTGCGGAGCATGCTCATAATCATCAATGTCTTCAGCCGGCCCGCCATTCAATAATGCTTCAATGATATCGGTCGCCCCATCAAACAATGCGCTATCTACCCGATCAGCCGAGAGCGCCTCCTGCAAACCACCATTTCTCGCACAAATACAGGCTAAATATTCGTTCATGACGCTGTTGTGGCACCCTTGCCGCAGCAGCCAATCTTTTATCTCCTGATTAGCCGGCTCAAGCCTCTCGACGATATGTATTTTCCCCCAGCCATGAACACGTTGAGCCAATTCAAATAGAGCTTGGTTGCTATCTTCCATTCCATTATGAATCGCAACCGCGGCATATAGCGTAAATTCCTCGTGACTCCCCAGCGTTAGAAGCAGTTCCTTTACTTGCTCGTTCTGAAAAAGGCCCAGCATTGCAATTCCGAATTTGACGACATTTCGATGAGCCGCATTTTCCGCGAACCATTTTGCCTCAAGGAATAAGGCACCCGGCTGTATACCGGGCTGCTTGCGTACTTCATCTAAAACGGCATCAATCATGCCACCCATATCTGTCTTCACAAGCTTAGCATATAGTTCCTTTCTTGTTGAATTCTTAGGCTTTCTGGATTGCTTCGCTAGTAGGTGAACCAGCTCTCGTGCCTCATCCGTCATCTTAGCAGGTCCGGCATGATGTCCAAATGCTCCATCCATACCGCCAGCTACCCATCTGATTTTACTGCCGGACCAAAATTCCTCGTCATCCGGCAGCGATCCGTCCACGGATTCCCCTTGTCCCTGAATATAGGAATAAATGGAGGACTTGCCCTCCCAAAGTGGCCGTTTAGCTCTATCGAAGAAAATAACCATCGTTCACTTCACCTCTTCCCAAACTTCCTTCAGCACCGATCGGAACAAATCGTCAAGCCGCTGTTCCTGGCCTTCACCGGAGGTTTTCATCCCCGATGCCATCCGTTCGTAATACTCTATTTTTGCTTCCAAATACTCGTTGATGGGGTTGATCCTTGGTTCGTAATCCATTTCATCGCCCGCCTTTTTGTGGATAATCAAACCGTCGATAATCGTTTTAAGCTCGCTTCCCCTAGGCACAACTGCATCAACCAGCCGATCAAATTCTATAGGTGGCATGGTATTATGCTTCTCGATCCACTCACATGCCAAAATCGGGCGGAGAACATAAAAATACTTTTTGATTTTCACCTGATCCCCTTGCAGATACTCCCGGTAGTTCCCCTTTGCCATGTGCAAATAGTGAAACATACAGGACTTCGGGGAAAACGTGAAAGGTGAAATCCAGCGGATTTGCTCCGCTATCGCATGATTCTCCATATAGACGATCGGAGACTGAAGCCACTCGAGCAGCGGAGGATTGGATTTGCGGAACAAGTTCAATGCCTTTCGCAGATCCCAGCCATTGATGTCCAGCATCTCGCTGATCGGACGCTCGATGACATCCCGCTTCTCGAAGATCGATAAGTACCAGTCCACCGGTCTAACATAGAGAAATCTAACGTCGTAGTCGCTGTCCTTGGACGGGAACCCCCATGCGCGGCTGCCCGATTCGCAAGCATACAGGATTCGAACGTTCTCTTCCTTTTCAATTTTTCTTAGCTCCTCTAGTACTTGCTGTTTAACATCCGACATGGCGGGCTCCCCTCTCTGGATTAATTGAACGAAAAGATCTATAAATAAATTAATGCGCTTTTCGCACCTAAAATTTGCATCATTAGTCTGTATTCTACGTACTTTCACAATCGACTTTATCCACGAAATACTTTAACCAAGCAAATCCTAAACCTAAGAAAGTTATCATTGGGGTTAAGATTTCCTTAATTTGAAGTCCAAACACTCCCGTAGCAAGTGTAGCTGTAATTGCTAAATATAAAGAAATTCTAGCCTTAACAATCTTTGTGGATACCTTTTTCATTACGATATGGTACATAAAATATAAAACTGTAAATATTGCAGATGTAGAAAAAAAATAAATAGTAAAACACTCTTGAAAGGTTAAAGTCATTATTCAAGAAAAATCTTGAAACCACGAGAACAATTCCTCCAGTAAAGTATGAGGATATAAAAGAAAAAATAATAATCCCATATATGTAAGCTCCGTGTGAAAAAGTGTTAAAAAGTTCAGACGGGGTTTTACTGCTTCCACGGATTAACTTTGGGGGTTTAATCACATAAACTCTAAATCCAGCAATAAAAAAGAGGAACAACACAAATAGCATCATTATACCGGCCATAATCCTGTTCAGATATTCAATACTGCTAAATATCTTTACGGTCAAACCTACAAGCAAAAATAGTAAGGATAATATATTGCCTGCTTTCTTCATTCCAAATAACCCATCAGAATATAACCACCCTAAGACGTTATTTGTTCTTAAGAAGAAACCGCTAAAATATCTACTCATGAGTTACCTCCAAAATTGAATCATATAGTATAACGTTACCTTACTAACCAATGTGAGAGAGTCAACAAAATCCAAGATTATTGCTCAAACCAATTTGTTCAAATCCTCTAAACTTACTCCCTCTACCCTCTCCACCAGCGAAGAATAGCCTTTAACGGACTGCGCGATATAAGAAAGCACAGTATCACTCCAACCATAAATGTAGAAGGTCTGAGGATCTTGATCCGGTACCATTGCATGCCGATACGGGGCAATATCCACAATAAATGCCTTCACGTCCCGGTTTACTTTCGAACGGTATAGTTTCAGCTGCTCATAAAACGGACTGCCGCTGTTTTGCTGCTCATCCGTGATGATGATGATTTGATCTACCTTCCGCCGCTCTTGGATCAGCTTCCGAACGGGCGCGCCTGTATCGGTTCCTCCACGAGCATGGATTTGCGCCGCCTGTGTTAAGATACTGTCTTTGCGGGAAGGCCGAGCATCCACAACCTCTGTATCAAACAGCCAGAACAACGAACTGCCCTGCGTCTTCTTATACAGTGCCAATGCAAACACCGAACCGATCTCTAAGTACTGGCCGTTCATCGAGCCGGAGATATCAAGGAAAATTGCCGTCTTTTCTCCGAATTCAGGTAGGTTATTGAACGTAGCTCGGCAGCTTCTCGCAAAGCGTCCCGTAACTCCGGTTGATCCACCTGGCGGAAAGCCGTCGCTAAACGGAAGGGCATGATTTTGGCCTTCTTCAGTGCCTGTTCATCGGTTATACGGTTCACCACATAGTCCAAGTTGCGTTTATCCTCCAAAACCCCGGCTCGCTGCAAAGCATTCATATGCCGGAGCAGCGCAAATGTCGGCATCTGGTAAAGCAGCGCTTCCCAAACGGCTTTGGACGGCTTGATTGCACCCGTAACCGTTTCATAAGGAAGCTTACCACGTTCAATCCACGCGATCTGCTCCTCCTCGGTTGAGGCGAGCTTCAGATTCTCCAGAGCCTCGACTTGAGGCAGCAAGGCAAGGTTTGCCTTCAGTCCCCGCAAATATCGGAACAATGCCTGCTGTTTCAAGTCTTCCGGTTTCGGATGAGCGGTTGCAATGGCATCACCCAGACTGTAGCCGCGTCCACGTCCGTTATATTTTATAGCCCAATATTCAGACACTCCGGACAAGAAACGGTTTACCTGCCGCTTGACGGCACGTCCGCCCTCTCCACGCCCCATACCTTTCAATATCATTAGGAAGTCGGACAAATCGGAAGGAATCCGAACCACGAGCAGGAAGATCTTCGCAAACAAATCCGGCCGATAAATCGAGAGAACCGCCAAGCCAAACAACGGCTGCAGTCTCATAAAGCCCTCGTTCCGAGCAAATAAAATTGCCTTAGCCATAAAATTCGGATTAATGTTCGCCATCTCTTGATGAAGCTGTTCTGCATCGGATAGCAGTTCATTTTGATCTGCGTAAAAGGTATTACTCATGGTATTGGTCAGTAATGTCTGTAAGAACTGCTCCTCCAGGGATCTTGAGAATGCTGGGTAATGATCTTTATTGAATGTATTTGGTCTAAACGAACCGAACAGTTTTTTTGCCATACTCATACTGGATTGACCTCCTCAAAGTTTTCGAAGAAAACTGGCATCGTAAGCATATGCTTTGTAGCAATGGTGAGGAAAAGACGGGATAGGTTTGCTGCAGGAGTCGAACCTGCCGTATTGCCCGGGTAAAACATGGGTCGATTAAGCTCGAAGTAACCCATCCCAGCGCCTCACCGGCTGCTTAAGTTATTTCTTAACGAAGCGAGGAAATGATTGAAAAGGCCGTTAGTGCCAAGACAGACACCATCAATACTTACCCCATATAAGTCGAAGGAACCCTTTCTGGCGCCTCGCTTCGCTATTCCATTATTAATGATCATCGAGGAAGTTGGTCGGAAAGGTACATGCTGCTCTACCAACTGAGCTATTCCTCCATTGGAGAAAGTTGGACTCGAACCAACGACAAGCCGATTAGAAGTCGAAGTAACCCTTCCATGCGCCTCGATGATCTTTTTAGCCGCCGCATTATCGCATCGGCTTCTGTATCTATATTCGCTTATTTTTGGAATAACGAACATGGCGAAAGTATTACGACTGGGCATAAAGTTTTCCATTTCATCCAGTTCCCTCCCCTGCTACAATGGAAGAAGATGTTTCATTTGAACGGGGGATACCTTTGGCGAAGGAAAGCTTCGATAAAGAAATTCAATTCCTGCGTATGTTGGTGCTGACAAGTGGAGCGTTCAGCAGGCAACAATTCGCAGAAAGATTGGGCATTTCCGTCCACACTTTTGATAAAACGATCAGGCGGCTCAAAGAGGTCGTCAACTCCGTGCACCAGAACTTATCACAGGAACAGAGCAAAGAATTTTCTGAATCCCTTCGGTTCAGCTATTATGACTCCACCGACCCGCTGCTCTTGTTTCTGTTTCGCGCCAAATCCGTTAAGGAATCCGAAAGCCAAAGAATCTCGCTGCTTTTGGCAGCGATGAATGAACAGGCTTTGACCGCGATGGAACTCTTAGATATGTGCTGCAGCGGCCTACCTTCCGATCTTCCTTTGCCTGACGAAAAAACGATTCGATCAGATCTCAAGTACCTGGAGGAGGTCGGAGTCATCAAGAGGGAGCCTGGGCCTCGACCCTTCCGGTATTGCATTCAAGACGACTTGGTTCGCAGCTTATCGGATGAGGAGCTTCTCGATTTGTACGATTTTGTGGATGTGATGGCGAACACACAGGTTCCTTCCGTTCAAGGCTATCTACTGCGTGATGGACTGAAGAAACATCTTTTACGCAATCAAGCCCGGCAGTATGCCGTAGAACCATTTTTATATAAATATCACTACTACTCGAGGATCTTGGATGAGGCACATCTGTTCACGCTCCTCCATGCCATCCGTCACCGCCGCAAAGTCCGGTTTCTGTACTTCTCACCTAAGTCTGAAAAAAGCTACGCCTCTAAAAACACCAATCCCCTGTTTGAACGGGATTCGGAGGGCAAAGCTGAAAAGACGCTGCCGCTTAAGATTGTCTATGATCATCAATACGGAAGATGGTATCTGCTTTCCCACGGCCGAGAGGGGATTCGGAAATACCGTATGGAAGGTATCACGCAAATTGAAGAGGACGAATCCGTTGACGAGGTTTGGTATGAGGAAAAGAAAAGCGAGCTTACTGAGAAAATACGCTACAGTTGGCTGATCGATACTGGACGGCCGGTGACAGTGCGCGCCCGATTTTATAATCCTGAAGGTTCTGAACCTAACTTCGTCAAAGAGCGGGTCATGCTGCAGGGACAGTGGGGACAGATTGTGTTTGAAGATGAACATTCGTTTATCTACGAGATTACCGTGAACGGGATTACCGAAATCAAGCCGTGGCTGCGGAGTTTCGGTTCCAGCTGTGAGGTTCTTGAGCCTGCTCAGCTTCGCCGGGAAATGATTGCCGAATGGAAGGAGATTCAGTCTTACTATGAATCTGTTTGAGAAAATATTCAATCACCAGATCATCTCCCGGCTAGAGGATTCCGGTACCTTCATGGTCACTTCGCACGAACGGGCATGGCTGAAGACAATGCTGGAACATCCCGCGGCAGCTGACGCTTTCACTGCGGATACGTTAGACAAGCTGCATTCAGCCCTCGAAACGGATCAGGTGATGGATATATCCCAACACTTGATTGAAAAAGCCCATACAATGGAAAAGCAGGTCTACCACCCGCTCCTGCGGCCTTTGCGCCGGCACATCATGAATAAGACAGGCATACGTATTACCTATGAGATTAAGGGGGGCCGTGTGAACACAGATCATTCGGGCTTTCCTTACAAACTGGAATACTCCATGGTCAAAAGAGAGTGGTATTTGCTCTGGTATCACATCCGTCATCATGCCTTCATGAGCACTAGGCTGAAGAAGATCCATTCTGTCACGCCAGAACCTATCGATCCGTTTGCAGCGGAAAGCATTATTAAGAAGATTGGAAAAACTCTTGAATCGCGTAAAAGCGAAGCGGTCATTGAAATTGTTCGAGTTTATAACGCTGAGTTGTCTCGCATCCTGTACGCCTTCTCCAGCTTTGAAAAAAATGTGGAGTACGATACGGAGAACGATACCTTTCGAGTCCGTGTTTCTCTTCTTGGAGATGAAATGGAGTATTTACTTTCCAAGATCCGTTTTCTGGGGAAGCGGGTTCGGGTGGTTAAAGGCGATTATTTGAAAAGACGGATGCTCGAATCATCGACGAAAGCTTTGGAACGTTACGTGGTCATTGCGGCCGATGAGGAGCTATCTTCGTAGCTGGTCATGAATTTTGCTGTTGGAGGTCAAAGACATGCTAACAAAGTCATTACAAGAGAGCCAGTGATTCTTGTTGATGATCAGAATGATTTCAAGCCAATTCGATTTTGAAGTGAAGTTGCGGAATAAGGAGAGCGATCAATGGGGCAACGAGCTAATCTGGTTATCGTTCATCAAGATCGATATGATCTTTACTATAATCACTGGTGCGCCAACACTCTTCCCCGAGAATTGTTTTGGGGACCCCAACATGCGATTTCATTTGTTGAGGCACAATCTAAGATAGATGAGACAGGTTGGTTAGACGATATTTGGGCTGAAGGCGGAGTTGTCATTGATGCAGAGAAAAAACTGCTTTTATTTTTTGGCGGTGAAGAAGAACTATGGAGCATTCCATACAGAAGAATCTTCCTAAGGTTAATGCAAAAAGTATGGGGGGATTGGGAGCTCCAGTGGGCAAATGAGGGTATCGTCGATATTGCAGGATATGTTGGAGTTCCTAGAGAAGTTGTTTTATCCCGCAAAGATGATGATTTAGCTGGAATAAGTTTAGCTCCACCTGAGGAAAAGGGTTGGGTTGATACTATTGTTAGTATTACTTTTGATGACGAGGAAACACTGATTTTCCCGCTATATGGTGGCATCGAAGGATTTTTGCTGCATGGCCCGAAGCTCTTACAGAGTTGCAATAGATCCTTTGGCTATAAAGAATTTCATATTGGAGACTGGATAGGGGATTTTCCGTCTTCCGGAGTTCATCTGGACTTCAACAACAAGCAAATCGACATATGGCATGCGGATACGTTTTCAAATATCATTCAGAGAATGAAAGAGCTGTGGCCCGATTGGGAAATTCTCGAACATAATGATCAATATGAAGTACAAATCCAAAAAACTGCTGGTCGACTTCATTTTCAAGATATAAATCCAAATGAAATACTGGTTGAAATAACCTCATCGCTTTTACGCGCGCCGATAAATCCGTTAGATACATTATCTTCGTTGGTCAAGAAGTTACAACAAGATGGTAAAGAAGTAAGTGTAAGTGAGTATGCACTTATGCATGGGACAACAAATTTGCTAGAGGAAATTCGCAAAAACATTATTCAGTACGCAATTTCTGCCCTTGAGATTGATAGGAATTGATCGATTAAAAAGCTCTGGTCTTCCCGGGGTATCTCGGAGAACTGTATTCATGCAGACAACACTGCTGACCTTTACCGCGTCGGAGTACAAGCGTGATCAGTAATTCTTTATTAATTTTACTTAAAACAATCTTGTCTAAGTTTATAGAAAATCTTTACTAATGGATGTTCATCATCACTTAGGGTTATTCCTTCAAATCTGCGTCTCCCTAACCTTCTATCTATTAATGAAAATGCTTTATATATGGGATTATTAGAAGTCAGACTTTCTGAAAATGATGTATTAATATAGTTATCCAGATTGATGAGTATATGACTTGTTTCGTGAACCCCATATCGCATTATTTCTTCAACATTTTTGGATTCAATATTTACTTTATAGAAATCTTTGTGAAATCCATGTTTAAGTTGAAATGAGTTTAATAATTCATCGGGAACAGGTGTCATATACCAATGGTAATATCCGCCACCAAAAATCTTTTTTTCGTCTAATGTTATCCATATCTCGCCATAACCGTCATGTGCATCATGATATCGAGTTAAATGAATATCAATTCTATTCCTTAGCTCTTCGGTAATAAAACTCTTTAATTTCACCCTTAATTTTGACCACATAATAAAAGTTCCTTTCTATTAATTGTGTGGTTTGGAACGATGAAACTTTGTCGTACCCACCACGTTTAAGCTCCTTCTGCTTTTGATTAAAACCCCATGCAACACCTTGATTCTCCCTTTTGAATCATCCTAATGCACTTCTCGAACTCGATTATTCTTCATCCCTCTTCCAGTCTGCCGGAGGGACAAAGTAAGCGTCATATTCTTGTAATGCTTCTTTACTCAAGCCTTTTCGCCATTCCCATAAGTACATAAGATAAGTCTCTCCTGTTCCCATCCTCCAAAACATGTTATAGGGATGGTGCTCAGGATAGACCAACCATTGTGGCAGAAAGAACTCTGGTGAATAACCCTCCTGTTCGTTGCGAACTACCATCAAAATCTGGCCGAGCATATTACGTCCGGTTCCATCCCCATTGTCACCCCAGAAAGAATTATTGGAAGTATGCTCAACCAAAATACAATTGCCCGTAGACATCAAGATTTGTTTAACTTCCTGTTGCTGTTGAACCTTAGCTCGAACCGCTTCTTTCATTATATTGACCTTGCAATCTTCCCAGTCCCTTCTAAGCGGCCGTGTTCGATCTCTGCCCATTTTAGCTGCTTCCATAGCGGTCGGTGCTAATCGAATGAACTCTTCATGTTCTGTACCTGCAAACTTCATGGCTTGAAAATAATGCTCTGCCGTTGGCCACGATGATTGGCGAGCTGCTCCAGTTGAATAAACTCGCGAATCACAATACTGCCAATAAGCTCCGAGCCTCGGCTTAAGCATCGGTCAGGGAAGCCCGACGCTTGAGTTCTTTATCCATAGTTCTCGGATATCTGGATTGCAATCATACCTGATCTCATTTCGAATGGAAGTAGGCAGTATGTGATTGTACATCATTATTTCTATACAACGCATTCGGCAATGGGTGCAGAGCCCCTTTTTATAAAGTTCGGCCAGTATCTTACAACAAGATGGAGTTGGATTATTAGCGAAAATCTTCAAAATACTGAACCCGACATCATGAAACGAATCCTTATTGTGATTTCCGAAAACAATGCCTTCCAATAAGTGCAAGTCATCTTCGGAGTAATTATGAATGAATAGATCAAGCGCGTCGATTTCAGTAGACCGCTTAGTAATTAGCTGGATTCCAATTTGGTGTATACGCTCCTCCTTTATATTACTAAGGGCAGCAACAGCCGCTGAACGCAAACGTCTATTTTTCGAATGGGCTAAATCGATCATTTTTTGTGGATCAAGCGGGAAAGCCGTTTTTCCGAAGATATACAGATAGGCAATTAACTTTTTTGAATTTTTCTCTTCTAGCAGGTCGTTAGCTGCCCTTAACAAGTCTTCTTTTGAAGCACGCATCCCCCATCTGATATAACGATATAAGGCTCCGGGAGCAGACCCGATGGACGTTTTCAATTCATCATAAGTTACTGAATGAATTGGTTTCGATTGGGTTTCCCAGCGATGATGGCCGGCTGATTGCATGAATGCCCGAATATTCGTATCGCACTGATTTTCGAGTAGAGCAGCTACTTTTTCTTCCCCTAATTGCTCTTTAGCAAACTCCAATAGAAATTTATCCTCCTCATAGTCAGAGGACAATATTTGCTCTCCAATTCGGCTTGCTACAAACAAGAAGCCTTGCTCACCTTCTGCTTGTATGATTTCTTCTCCGCCAATGAAACTGTTCCATTCTTCGTGGTAACGGAACCCTCTCATCATGGCTGATAATGCTGTTGAATTACCGTTTAGGGCAAAAATCTTCGCTAACCGATATACCTGACATAGATCCCATCCGTCTATACTGCTCTCCAAAGCACTAAGAATTCGCTCTTGAAGGGATTCAGATTCTTGGGAAAGCTGAATGATCTCCCAAAGGTAATCTTCCCTACTTATATCACATTGGGGATCATATGCGGTGTTCTTTATACAGGCATTATATATGGCATCAATGTACTTGTTAGTAAGTTTGGGGGACTGCTTCAAGTAAAGAATGATGCTCCCTAACCCACAAGCCAAATCATAACGAAATTGTTTTAAAAGCACTCATGTCCTCCTGCAAACTTTCTTTTCGACATCATCAAATTCCAAAAAACTCAGCCGCTGTCTCAGTTGTTGCCTTAGCTACCTCTTCAGCAGGTCTTCCGATACATCGTGCTACGGCTTGCAGGATATGCGGCAGGAATCCAGGCTCGTTCCGTCCATCCGTTGGCTTTTCTTTTACGTCCCGTGGAGTCAAGAACGGTGCGTCTGTCTCGATCATAAGCCGGTCTAGCGGAATCATTCGTACAAGGTCCTTCAGATGCTTACCTCTTCGTTCATCACATATCCAGCCGGTGATCCCGATATAGAAGCCCAACGTGTCTACCTTGAGTATCACCAGCTCTCCTCTACGACTTCCCGCGAGCGTTGCAAAATGGGTGCCTTCCGACAAATGAACATACTGCCGGCTCATCGGACTTAGGCCCTCTTTCAAGATCGATTGGAGAGCTATCTTGTTTGTCCCATGGTATAGAATGGCTGGAGGTTCTCCCGGTGTATATTGAACTTTATCATGACTGTGACCGTACCGTGCTCTTATGCGACCGACTTCGATTTTAAAACGCTGCTTATCCGAGTTGCGTACAACCTGCTCGATATCTTCCTGCCTCACCAACGCCCATTTCGGCTGGGCTTGAATGGCTTCCAGCAAAGTGCTTAACGTACACGAACCGTCACTGGATCTAAGACAACGCCAAAATCCTCGGGGGTGTGCCGAAGAATCTTCGTCATCATTTTACTTAAGCTTTTTTCCATTGCTTGATTTAACATCGCTTCCACTTCACTTCCTAATAGCTCCTGTGCCTACTCCCATTAATCGCATTATAACCTTTTCAAATCCTCAGGGAACGGGAATATTTGGTTAGACCTAAACGCTCCGAGATTTCCATGTATAAAAAAAGTGCCCGAATCCACTGAATGGTTCAGACACCATATCATGATTATAAACGCGGATCGATCTCCCGCTCCTGCGCAACTTCAAACAGCAAATTGGCCGCGATCTCTTTATATGCCTCATGCTCAGGCGCAATCTCTTCAAATGGTACCGCCAGCATTCGCATCCCAAGCTGGTACTCATTGAGTGAGGTGCGAAGCTTTTGATTCACATTCTTTTGCTTGAGCAGCTTTCGGTATTTATGCGGAAACTTGTAATCATACCCGTAAATGATGGACAAATAATCGGGATTTCGCACCTTCATATAAGGCACCGTTTTTCCGTTCCACAGCTCGGGCTTAATCACAATGCCCTCCATATGGTTCTCCGTCGTAAGTTTGGAGAAGTAACGCCCCGCATTCTCTAGGCAGTCTGGTTCGGACAAGTCCATCATAAGTGCCTCATCCTCCGACAGAAAACCATACATCTCGGAAGTCTTCCATTCCGGGATTTCTTCCTTACCGTCTTCATACACAATTTTTAGAACGGCAAACGGCTTATACTCCATGGCTTCGTCTTCCGCATACAGCTCCAGCTGCCTTCTGTACGTCTGATAAGACTCCACGTGCTCAGTTAGCGGGACATAAGTATCTCTGATTTCATGGACATACTTGTAGTTTTGGTACACACTGGGACCATACTTTTCACTTAAAGCGGACTTCGCGGTATGATGCTGGTCTTTTTCAAAACCGCTCGCCCATATTCGGCAATGAGCTTACTAAAGACTTCCTCAAAACCGTTTTGCTTCAGGAACGTAAGCTCTGTCTCCAACGCTTTTTCAATGGGCTTGAACTGTCTTTCGATCAGCCCCTCTCCCAGCGCCTTCCACGGGAGAAGCTCTCCATCCAGAATCAGCATGGCAATTTTCCGCTCTTCCATAAAGTTGCCGAATTTCTGCAGCAGCTTGCCGTAAATCTCCGTTAAATCCACGTGATTGATCTTGTAACCGTTGCGGCTGACCGCAAAGCACTGCTCCAGATCCTTATTCAAATAAACGTTGCATCTCGAGCCCATATATTTGGGCTGCAGGACGACTTGTTGAACACCGCGTTCCCTGAAATATTCGAGACCGCGTTTCAACGATTCCAGTTCATTCGTCTCTTCATTCTTGTCAGCTGGTGACATCGTACCTGAGATGAAGTTGATTTTATTTCGCGAGCAATAATGGAGTCTGCGAATGTCATCCTCGCCAAGGTCTTGAACGGAAACCTTACGTTCCACTTTGAATAAGGTTTGCAGTTCCTCGGTGATCACCGATTGGCGGGACTTCCGGGACTTCATAAACGGTTTATACGAGATACTGACGGAGGTCAACATGTTGCCATGTACGCTTCCCGTGTCGATATGAATCTTATTACCGATCCGGAAAGACTGCTTGGCCGTGACGTGCCCGAACACGTGGTATGGATGATTTTTGATCGCTTCCTCCTGCAAAAAAGCAAGCTGCCCCTCCAGCGGCGCTTCCCGATCGATTCGAAAATTCCTTTGATGCCGGACAGAATTCGTATCCAGCTTGCCGATGTATTTATTCCGGCACGGGGCGTGAGTGACAAAGAAGGACGGCCCCCTGGCACCTACATACCGATAAAATGGCTTCGAAATCGAGACCAGGTGCTGGAATTTCCCCAGCAGTTCCGAATCGTTCAATAATACCTATGTCGAGTCAAAATACGTATGGAGCAGCTCCTGATCAACGCCACCAATTTCACCTTTGATATACTTATCGACGAAATTCTCGTGATTTCCAAGTACGAAGTAAAAAATGCTCCCGGTTATCGTACAGAAACTCAACGATGTCCTTCGTTTGCTTACCTTTGTCAATCCAGTCTCCAACCAAAACCAGCTTGGTTTGCTTCAGCTTATCGCACACAACCAGCTTTCCCGCTTCGATCTTGTATCCGTGGTCAAGCAGCAGCCCCTTCAAATCGTCCACACATTCATGAACGTCGCCAATGATGATGTACTGCTGTTCTTGAGGGAGAATCGTCGCCAAGTATGCATCCAAATCTTCAAAGATGATTTGGTACTCCGGATTCGCCCTTCTCTCTTCGGCCACATAAAAGTCTTTAGCACGCACTTTATGAATCTTACCGTATCCCTCGCGGGGCAGCGAACCGAGAACCTCTTTTTTCAGCCGGTTAATGTGGTTCGTGATCAGCTTCTTCGAACGCTCCGACGCGTAGTAATCTTCCCGCTTCCGGTAATCGAAGACGATGACCTCGAGATTGTAATTGTTTTGAAACGCAATCTCCTTCACCTTTGCCCGAAAATCCTCGGACAACCCGGTTGTATCAACGACCACAAACTCCGCATTGACCGGAAAAGACGTCACCATCTTCAGTCTTTCAAACAGCAGGTGAAAAGCTTGCTCGCTAGACTCGAGCATCACCTGATCATACTTGTCGTATTCATATCCAAGTACCTCTTGGCGGATCTGGTCAGAGGACAAATATTGGATGTTGGCCCTGACATTACGGCTGGTATCCTCAAAACGCAGCCCCGGAATCAGCACTTCCTTGGCAAACGTCGTTTTACCGCATTCCGTAGACCCGACCAGCATGAAAATCGTGTGGACCCTCGTTTGAATCTCCATATGTCAGGCCCCCCTTTTCTTAAGAATGACGCCCTACGTAGTTTGGATATTGTTGACGCCGTCTCCGACAGCAACAAATTCAGCATGCAGATTCGTTTCCTTAATCACATCGCGCATCCATTGTTTAAAAGATTCTTCGCCCATCTCCCACTTGTGGTCGTCATGCCGGAAATCGCTCAGCTCGTAGTAGCGGTTAAAGTCGGCGTTGGGCGTTGTAATGATGAAGTTGTCAAAATCGACATGCGCACAGATTTGATGAATCAGCTGCTTGGCCTCGTCCTGACTCATATGTTCAATGACCTCTGTCAAAATCACATCAACCTGCTCCCCATTGTAGCTTTCAAGGAACTGATCGATCGATGTGAATGTAACGATGTTATCGATCTCTCTTGCCTCCGCTTTACGTTGCACTTTCTCCAACAGCTCTTCATTGATGTCGACCGCATAGTAGCTGCCCTCGATTTTTCCGGCAAAAGGAAGTGCATAAACCCTTCTCCGCACCCCACATCCAAGATCGACTTATCAAAAGCTAACGCGCTACCGATATAATTTCTCCGCTGGAGAGCCGTACCTCCGTAGGCGAATTGAATATCATAGCGGTCCGTCTTCTCGAGCTCCGCTTTGTATTTTTGGAACCGGTCCCTCGTAGACAGGAAATTCCGCACAAAGAGGCTGCGAATATAAAACGGTGCATCAATCACATTCATGCTCTTGATGTACTTATCCAGAATGCTGTCCGAGATATCGATATATTCGTTTCCGAACATCGAGAGGAACAAGCATAATACACTTACGGCATGAAGCAGCTGGTACAGACTCTTCTGTGTCGTAATGGTAAGAGAATAGCTCTTATGAGCTTGGTGGGTAATTTCGAAAGTGAAATCCTTTAAGTGCTTCTCGAAAAACTCGATGTACCGAACCAGCTCGATATGTATCATATTGATGAAAAACGTATGCTCGTAGCCTTCAACGTCCCGATCGTCTTGCGCCTTAAGCGGCGCAGAGAAAAATTCGTTAATCGCATTCAGCGAAAATAAGGGCGTGTTGTATCTCGATACGTTCAGATATTCGAAGTTCTCATTTTCGTGCTGCTTATAGGAAATCTCATTGTCCGCATCTTTAAAATACACATTAAAAGTCTGCTGATCCGTGTACCAGCCGTACGCCATACCCCTGCGGATTGAGCGAAGCATCATGCCGGAGTTCGGATTTTTCTTGATCAAAAACGAAAACTGCGGATTAGTGGATCTAACTTGGACGATTGCCATCTCAATCTACTCCTAAAATTACAATTTGGGAACCTTATGAGATACCTTTATCGGCACCACTACATGTCCATACTTTAGAAAGAGATCATCGAGGAAAGATGTCGAATAGGTACAGACTGCTCTACCACTGAGCTATTCCGCTCATCAGCGAAAGTTGGATTCGAACCAACGACACGTCGCTTACCAGGCGAAGTAACCCGTTCATGCGCCTCGATGATCTCGGCCTTACCATTAGGCGATTGCCTTCTGATCGTATTTTCGCTTACTTATAAGAAAACGAACAGGGTGAAAGTATTACGAGGTGGGAAAACTAACCTATCTAATAAATGAATTTAATCTTTTAACATTAAAGCCGTCTCGTAGAAAGTAATATTTTACTACTAAAGGCAGCAGAAGAGTCGATGTAGATTTCAAAAATCTCCCCAACGAACCCGTATGAATCTCACATCAAACTCTTATAAACTTAGGTCTATTTCTATGTTCAATTTTTATCCCAAATGAAAAGGATTGTCTCTTTAAAACATATCATTTCATGTAACTTACAGACTTAAATCCATTACAAATGATCTAACATTAACTCCTTGTTTAGACAAAATTGCAGCCTGATCTTTCAAAATAACCTTGGCATCTTCAAGTCCACATGATGGAATTGCAGAATTACGATTATCAGTTGCATCCCAACTCGAACTTGCAAACCAACCAGTCAAATATAAGCCGTTCTTACACTTGCCCTCTTTAAGATATCTATTTACTAATTGTGTCTCCATAGCTTGAAAAAGTTCTCGATGCCAATTTCCTTTAACCTCGATAATAACTGTAATTATCTCAAGAGATTCTCTTACACCGCCTGATAATACTGCATTAACATGAATATCTGTTCGCTCCCCAGGCAACGATCCAGCACTTCTTCGTATTTCGACTTCTCGGTTAACAATGATCCCCCTACCTTGAAGATCTTCTACTAGGTGTTGCTTTACATAGTCGGAAAATTCATTTTCAGTTCTAGGCCTATATTTTCGTCTATCGATTTCATTCCAAAGCCACATGACTTCCGGTGTAATTCCGTGCAGTTTTTGCTCAAGCCTGTTAAGAGATTCAACTAGCACCTCCAATAATTGTTCCTCACTTTGAACAAGCCTGCTATTTCTATTCCCTATTAACTGGATAATTTCTATAGGGAGAAGTGGAGACCAAGTATTTCGACGAGTGACTCCTTGTGCCTCTATCAGTGTCCACTTTAACCACGGAAGTTCTGGAAGTTCTGAGATTAACCGATCAATCTGGTTGCAAGATTCTAATGTCCCTTTGTTAGTCAAATAGCGTAAAATCCCATCCCTTAAATCAGCTACTTCTTCCCGAGGTCCAACAAAATGGGCCATCTCTTCATCATCATGATTCGGGTCTTCTTTATGAGGGAATCTCTGTACCAACCAGATATAAAAATCGGCAAGCGCTGTCTCAGGCAAGTCTTGGAATAATTTGCTTCCTTCGAATCCGCTTGAAAAAGAAAAAACAATGTCTTGGACAAAATCAGGATAAGCTTCTTTAAGTGGCCAAATAGTTTCCCAGCCAACTCTTCCGGAGTTATTCAGCAGCACAACAGCAGCAATCATAGCTTTCTTTCGAAAATCTTCATCACCTAAGAATTGATGCGCAATTAGAGATTTGGCATATTCCTCTGCTCCATCAACTTGATTTTTTAATAGTTCATCAAGTAAGCACTTCATAGATTCCGGCATTAGCCCTTGATTCTTTAACTTATTTAAGACCACTTCTCCTAGTCTAGCATCCCAGCATTCTTTCATAGACTTAATTATAAATACATTAGAATGCAGCTCGTTTTCTTTATCTATAAGTTGTAATAAATGTGAAATTACTCTATCAGGTGTGTTGTTATAGGCTAACTTAACTAATTGATTACGTATCAATTCTTCTTCACGTTCTGACGATACCCATTGTGTTAAGATAACCGGAGACCAGTTTTCCCAATGGGGTGAAGTCAGCGATAGTAAAAACCTAAAGTCTTGTTCGTAAACCATCCTTAGAGCCCTATATCCAGCCATAGCTGGTCTATGAAGAGTGTTTGTACCAAACCAGTCAGTAGCATCAATATTTTTCTCCACTAAATATTTTCGTGCAGCAGATAACATACGCTCTTCATCGCAAATACTTACCTTACTCCAATTGGGTAGTGATTTTATATTAGGCTCAAATTCTTCCACGCGCCTATTTTCTTCTTTAATTCCTAAATCCCAATTTAAACGCCACCAAGCATCTAAATCCCCAGCTTCGAATTCATTTAAACGCAAGCCTATTCTTTCATCAATAGATGGGTGAATAGGAGGATACTCTTTTCTCGGCTCCAGCCATTTTACCCTTCGCATGTAACTATCTTTGAGCTCGCGAGCCTGTTCAGAATCTATCGGAATACTAATAAAAAACTGTCCACATTGTTCAGCCAGCATTTCGTTGTTCTGAATGGCACTATAAACAAGTTCCACATCTTCAGGATTAGAGTCATTAAACGTATATTTTATCAAAACAGCCCACTTATGTTTAAATTTTGGTACAGACTCTCTCTGTAGATGTTCAATCATCCATGATAAATCCTCGGATTTAATAAAACAGTAAAATACAGATGCATTAAACACTTCTTCATATTCGCAAGTTGTATACATTAACGAAGATAGGATTGCTCGGCGCGTATTTTTATCCAGAATCAAATCAGTAATATAATTAAAGGTATCATGATGAACTAATCTTACTCGTATAACATCAGTGAAAGCTTTGAGAACTAAAGGTTCACCTAAATACCCGCCTGCCTTGTTCATGATTCCATAAATTAAATCATCAATTTGATGATCAAAATGGTAATTATCAGCATGCTTTAAAACCCATCGTAGTGCAGCTGGTAAGTCTCTAACTTGTAACTTATCGACAATTTCATAGTTCAAAAACATTCTGTACAGTCCGGTGAAATTTCTACGATTAGGAATAGTTAGCAGCGAAAATAGTTCTTCTCCAGATAAATACTGAGGCCACAATGTGCGGAGTGATGCACCTTTTAGTTCATCATCAGCATCTTCTCCTGACTCGGACTTTGCTAACGGAAGCATCTTCCTTTTAGTTTGTTCATCTGCCAATTCACAAAGTGCGTAAGCTGCTTGAACTCGAACTTGATACTCCTCATCCTTATTTAATGCTACCTCAAGTAAATCATCCTGCAGTACACCTAGTTTACATGCTCTTGCTATTCGAATGGCGGCACGCCGCGCCACATAACTATGTTGCTTATCAGATACATATGGTTTAATTTGTTTATCAAGAAATGGGTTATACAATTTATAGAAATATTCATCGAAATCCCAGTCCTTAATTCTTTCCGCGCTATATAACTCCATCAGACCATTAACCAAAGACTTTCTATCTTCAACATCTACACTTGCCACGTCACTTCGAAGAAGTACCTGCGGATCACACTTGATGATGTGACGGAACACTTCTATATTCATTGTTGCCATCCAAGCTGAAACTTCTTGAAGTTGCGGAATTATCTTTCGTTCTGAATCAAGAGGATGCTCAATAATGCTCATAATTTGCACCGGAGATAGTTCATTTTGAGTGATGTATAACGCTGCCAAAAACTCCGCATACGTTTGATGGGCCCATCCGAAACGATTCAAACCTCTTGAAGAAAATAGGCCTGTCGATAGGGTTTCATCAATCTCAGATTCGGGAATTATTAATGATACATCTCTTTGACGCGGATGCTCGCCCGAAATATCTCTTAGGGTGATATCCTCCTCAGGAACATCTCCAAAATTAATTCCACGCCACACAGCGTATTTATTGGAAAAAACCATTAATGCCGCAATACGCGAAGCTACTTTCAAACGATCCTTAGCACTCAAATCCCCTATATTCCGAGATACAATTCTGCTCTCATTTGTTTCTTCACAGAGAAGCTCACAGCCTTGCAAATAAAGCTCCTTTTGTGTTGATGGAAAGTTGCCATGTCGTATATAAAGATTAAAAAGAAACTTTAGTGTGATCGGCTTAATTGCAAGTGGGGTTACTTCTTTTGCTCGTATTTCATCAATGAACCTATCAGCATCGATACCAAGCTCGACTGCAGCGCTATAAACATCCATTCTTCGTAATGGTGCCAACTCCATGATCAGAATGTTATTATTTCCCCATATCTCCATTAACTCTCGCTCAAGTAGACTTGGCCAATCGGCGGTTCGACAAGCGATTCTTAGAAAAAGATTTTTTAGGTTCGGGTTGGTTCTATATTTTTTAATTTCTTCTGCCAACAAAACTGCCACATAATCTATTCGCAATAAGCATTCATCCAAACTATCCAAAAAGAGATGTAAAATGTGCTCTCCTTTCAGACATGCTTCAAACAAAGGATTTTCAAATACGTTTTGGATTAACCGCGCTTCTGTTCCATAGGAACGAAGGTCAATCCTGAGAGTAGGGGTTTCTTCCGAATTAATAACATTTCGTAAAGCCTCTGTTTTACCTATACCTGGTTCTCCTAATAATATTAAGCAAGGAATCCCTGCTATTTTATCGAAAGGAACAACATGTTTATTAATTATATGTCCATACTCAGATTCAGGATTGTACAGGTAGCCATCATCGGATAAATTAATTGTACCTGTTCGAGGACACCAGAATCTCTTCCAAGAAAAAGTTATATCGTTCAATAGAGGCACCTCCGTGATATAATACTAGTTCGCTGAAAAAGAGAGGGTTACTTGCTTAAATGCCTAAGTAGTCACGAAAAACCATGTAGTTGTCTAAATCTATAAAGTCGTTTGCAAAACTCCTATATCCAGGTCCTAAATGAGTAGTAACCCCTTCAATACGCTGGTTAAATAGCTCACGATATCTAATGTAAGTTCCAAAATGACTTAATTCATCACCTGATACTGAAAAAACGGAACCATATAGGTCCAAACGATTTTCAAGAAAACCCATAAAAAAATCTATATTATAATTGTGCATGCATTTTAATAGTATCTGTTCTAAAGAAAATATATCAATCGACCAAGGTTCCTTTATTACACCTTCTTTTTTTAGCATTAAATGAATATCTGTACCGAGATTTAGGTAAGGAGTCAGAGTTACGGCTATGCTTCTAATTGAAGTAACTTTGATTGCTGATAAGTCTATAACTAATTCTCTTTTTTCTCTATTACGAGAATTGTAAAACTTCGCAGTACCCTTATTCATGTGTATAGCAATTCTTTCAGACTGTTCATAGGCCTTTTGCAATGAAGGCTTAAAGTTTCGCTGTAATCTTGTTTCTGATTTCTCTTTGTTAATAAAAGGTTCCTTTAACTTAGTTGCTTTACATTCAATGGATAGAAGATATCCGTTATATAAAACAATTATATCTTGGTCATCTCCGTTCTCATCGAACAAATTTTTATAAACGTTCTCTCCCCCAAAAAATTTACTAATAATTTCGTAAGCTCTATTTTCTAGGTAATCTCCTTTCCTTTTATCAATATACAGTTCACTGTCCTCGATAATATTAAACAAACGATCTAAAATATAATGATTTCTTGGTAGTAAGATCTTCTCATGATATTTTATTCCAAAATAACTTCTGTACTTTTTATATATATTTGTTGGATACTCAAAGGAAATTACATCTTGTTGATGCACATTAAAGAACATCGCATCAATAAATATGTTTGCCGGAATATCGAATTTATTTAATAACATACGAATGCAATCTGTAGTAAAATGTGTTCGTACCTTATTGCTGATTGGTGTATCAGATCGTATATCAACAAAACAGTGGCTGTCTGTTATTTCTTGCCACCTTTTTTGCATCCTTAACATTAAAGATTTTTTACATGCTCTTTCGTAATTCAGCACTATTAAGAGGCCTCTGATAATCTGATCTCCGGATAATTCAACCATATTAAAATAATGTTCAAGTATGTCAACGTGTTTATAGAAAAAATCCAAGTATTGCCTTATAGAAATATCAGGGAAGTTAAAGTGAAAATTCATATACATATTTGAAGCCATGTCTTCATGCAAATGATTTGAACTTGCTCCTGTAGTTGCCACGTTGTAGTGACAGTAATAAATATCTTCTAGCAGATCTACTAAATGGTTAAAAGAAGAATCATAGTCATTAATTCTGTTCACACCGTTGTATGCGTTTTCAGCATACATGAACGGTAAGTGAACCATTAATTTAGGTGAAATCTTATATCCACTAGAGGTAGCTGCTTCATGATTTAAACGTATGTAGGAGTAACCAATAAGTCGAAATACATCTTCTATTTTAAACTGCCTAAGAAAGTTTAATAAGTCAACACTACATTTTTCGATAGTATAATTTTCTGGATGCAACAATGGTTCCATTGACAAAATAAGTTCCCCCTTATTACTTGAACGACATCGTATTTGTCGGCGTCGTTCAACTCAATAATGATTTTGTGCAGTAAATATTTGAACATCCTGATCGGGCCAACTGCATTATCCAGAAAGTATTCTTGCTTTAGGTACTCCTCCACTAAGGACAAACCAATGAGTGATTGATTTGTCCCAACATATTAGCTTTAGCAACATGTTATATAATTCAATATGTGTACTTATTTTTTATTGCAGTTATTGAATCAATTGGCTCACCTGCTCCTCGTGATGGTTTCATTATACAAGAAAAAGGTACTACCTCCTCATTTTTTGAGGGGTGTACCTTTCCTACATCACAGTATTAACATTAAATTTATTAAACCTAACCTACCGAATTCGTCAACAATCAGTCAACTCTACTATTTTCTTGCCTCTGTTTCACTACTTCGTTCCACCTGTACTACTCCCCAAACCCGCTCCACTACTGCATTCTCAACCCTCTGTACCATTCCTCACCAACAAAGCCACCGATTCTACGTGTGTTGTTCTCGGAATAGGAAGGCACTTTCCCCCTTTCACTTCGCAAGGGCTTTTTTTGCTTATGCATCTTGCTTTGAATGCTGTTATGAAAGCCGGTTTTATAAACGAAGGTTAGTTTGTATGGCTCGGGACTTTCCTGATTGGGGTTCTCCCCAATAATCACTTTATCGACAATGCTTTCAAACACGTTCCGGTCGAATGCGGTCAGAACCTCATTCGTATGAAGCACTTTGCGAAAATGTTCAAGCCGTTTTCCCAAATCAATTTCTTCCTGCGCGGATTGCTCCAACTGTTCCCTTTCTTCGAGAAATTTAGTAAGCGAAGTATCGAGCTCCGCATACTTCTGTTCGTAAGTAGCCCTGTCTATTTTCTCATCCAGGCACAAATCAATCAGTTTGCAACGTTTTTGCTCCGTAGCCTGAATATCGCTGATAATTTTGTTCAGTCGCTTTTGATTATTCTGGTCGCTAAACACGGACTCCATTCTTTTCATAAGCTCATCCAGCACATCCGAATTGTTACGGCACACCAATTTGTACGATTCGACAAAAGCACCCTCAATCAGCTTTTCCTCCAAAGCTTTGCTGTGAGAGCAGTATTTCTTCCCTTTCTTCGTGGCTGTCACGCACTGCCAAATCACCTTTTCATGCGGGGTTCCGCTGTGCCAGTTCCGCCGCGAGAGGTTGCTTCCGCAGAAAGCACATTCCAACTTACTGCTGAAAGCCAAATTTCCTGCTGTACTTGTCCCGCTTGCCTTTCGCGCCGCGGCGGCGATTCTCGCCTCTTCGATGCAATATGTCCTGCGCCTTTTCAAAAACTTCCTCGCTGACAATCGGCTCGTGATGATTTTTGACATAAAACTGATCTTCCTCGCCGTAATTGTCCAATCTTCTCTTGGAAATTGGATCGACGGTAAATGTCTTTCCTTGCAACAAATCGCCTTTGTACTTCTCATTCTTTATGATACCAAGAACGGTTGTGTCCTGCCATTCGACTCTTCCGTACTTGGTTTTATGTCCCGCCTCAGTCAGTTCCTTTGCAATAACGTAAGCGCCGATCCCCGATGTATATCGTTCAAAAATATAGCGGACGATTTCGGCTTCTTCTTGATTAACGGTTATCTTTTTCGTATTCACATCGTAATCGTATCCCAAACAACTTTGAAAGCCCACCAGTTCGCCGCGCTTCATTTTCATTTTCAAACCTTTTTTCACGTTGGCGGAGATGTTCTCCACTTCCTGCTGCGCTACAGAACTTAGAATGACAAGCAACAATTCGCCGTCCATGGTCAGCGTATTGATATTTTCGTCTTCAAAAAATACGGCGATGTTCTTTTCCTTCAACATTCGGACGTATTTCAACGTATCCAGCGTGTTTCTTGCAAACCTGGAGATAGACTTCGTGATGATCATATCAATTTTCCCATCCATACAATCGTTAATCATGCGTTGAAAATCCTCGCGCTTCGTTACCTGTGTACCGGTTATGGCTTCATCCGCATAAATATCGACCAGCACCCAGTCGCTGCGTTTGCTTACGAGATCGGTATAATAGGCGACTTGCGATTTGTAGCTGTTCAATTGCTCCTCAGTGTCGGTACTTACGCGGGCATAAGGGGCGACGCGAAGAACATCCGATAACTTTCCGGCGTTGCGATCCGATATTTTCCGACTTGCTTTAATCACTTGCACTTCAAGAGCCATGATGTTGTCCTCCATTCTTATTTACTTGCCATCAGTTTAATAAGAGATGGGCGGACCGACAAATGTGCGAATCAAGAAGTAAGGTCCGAAATGATGCCGTAATCCCGCATCGTTTTGTTCTTTATCAAATGAAATTCGTTTTCGGTAATCAAAGATAATGTAAGCAGTTGTCTTATCATTGCGATTTGCATGCTGTACCGGATGAGTTTATGGTTCATAATTGCCTCCTATTATTCCAGCAAAGCTGAAAAACAGAGATGCGCAACAAACATAACCGCGTGTGCGCATCTCTGTTTCCGCCTCTGTTTTGGTTGCTTCTCTTCCAATAATCCTATCCGGCGGACAGTGGTTAGCCGTCCTCATAGGCTTCAAACCTCTCCCAGGATCGCTGCAAGCCGCCCCCATTGCGATGAACTGTGGCTGGACGGAAGTATCATTATCCCTCCGCATGGGTCATCGCCTTAAATGGAACCACCATTTATGGATTGCATGGGCAAAATCGCTCGCACTTTACCGCTTCTGTTGAAAAAGCATGTGAAAATAAGAATCGGCAAAATGGTCTTGGCGCGCCTGCAATTTTGGCTATCCTTCCCGGCCATGCGGGGAACGTACCGGATAAGATTGTATTCGGTTGTCAAAGTTCATTGAGAGGAACGGAACATGTCCCTCTATTATTCATTTCATTTTTGATGCAAAATCGGAACCTGTTTTGCGAGATTTCGGGGAAAAATTTTTCGTGACGAAATAAGAGGGGAATGGTAGGGGGAGGAAAACAAAAAAGACGGTGCAGGAAATTTCCCTGATCACCGCTTTTTGTCAGCTCCAAATGCAATTTTGAAATGATCAAATTGACGGTAACGAGAGAGAACCGGAGGAATGGATAACACAATTACACATTTATTCCAAGCATCTTCTGTTTGCGCTAAGACAAAAAGATATAAGGAGCTTTTCCCTCATCGGCCGGCTTTTCCATTTCCGATTGTTCTTATAATAGGGCTCTAAGAGCAAAATCATCCGTGGGCTCACTTCAGTTCTTCCTTAATTTTATTTATAAGTTTTTCAGAAGTCTTCTTGTCAGTTGATTTCTGAATAATGGCAAATATCTTGTCAAGCGTTTCTGATAGAAGTTTGCGTTCACTTCTACTGGCACGCGGAAACATTGTGTCGACCAGAAACTTTTTCTGAGATTTGTTTGTCGTAGGTTCGCTTTCCGCGTAAGAACGGTCATCACTTTCTTTTGGAGGCTCGACTGAAGATTTGTCGGTCTTTTTGCTATCATTAATTGTTCCTATTTCTTTGGTTCGTCGTTCTATAATCTGTGGTGTAAATATAGAAAGTCCGCCTTCACGCTTTTTCTCAAGGTACTTCCTTGCCTTTTCCGCTTCTTGTTCTTTTGCTTTAAGGTCATGCTCTTCGCGTTCGCGCTCTTCTGTGGTCAAAAATCCACCTTGTGCTACTTTCATTTCGAACTCCGAAACTTTGTCATGATAAGAATTTATTTTCTTAATGCTGCTGTTTATATCCGAACCTTCACGATAAATATAGTATAGTGTATTATTAAAATAGTCTTTGAGCTTGTGTTCAAAATCTATTCGAGCGGGATTCTCGTTAAAATAAGCACGTTGGGAGTTTGGAATTAACTCTCGCGACATAGCAAAAATTTCTCCAATAAAATAATTATTACCGCGCTTTTCACGGGTAAACATATCCCTCAAAGTATCGTTATCGCCAATTTGAATGTTTTCTTTGCGCAGTCGCAGCCCACGACTTATTTCGTCCTCTTTTATAGCAGCTTTGAAGGATGTCTTGCCAAACCACATCCAGCCAATGAGAGATTCATCAGCAGCAAAAAAATCATAAAATTCGACTCCAAAAACATCGTCTGGCCCATTGCCAGTCTTTAGATGTGTTTTGTACTTCTTAAAAATCTGCGCGCCATTAATCTTGATGTTATACTCGTCAATTCGAACGTTTAATTTCCTTGCATGATCATAAATCTCTGAGCGATATATGAAATTTCCCTGGTAAGGAACAGGCGCAACGAAGGAAAGATAATTCGTTAACTGCTCATGGTTATTCTCGTCATTGCCACCAAACAGTTCCTCATTCTCGTCATTTATATCAATCAGTTCAACTCTAAAAAAATGTTCCGGATCTTTTTTATCAACAGGGCGCGTGCTGAACTCAATCATTGCATTGAGAACATCGTTTGCTGAATGTTTCTGCACCTTTGTATTCGCTTCATTTATCATTTTGCGCATCTTAAGCGCATCACAGGTCATGATGGAAACGATATCTTCACCAGCCCATCGCGAAGTGAATACAAGGCGTTTACAGTAAGCCAAACCGCAGAGCCTTCCGATTCCTCGAAAACCTTTATCTTGCCCCATGACTTTGTCGGAATCGCAATATTGCCGAGTGTTCTTTGGAACTCTTCAGCCTTAATCCCTGTGGCATTATCTTCAATCACTATGTACCGCTCTTCGGGTTTTATCCAAATATTAACAACACCCTGACCTAAATCGGGATATTTGCTGTTGGGATTGCGAGGCTGTAAAATCCCAAGTTGCTCTGCTTTGTCAATTTGATCGCAAGCATTTTGAATGTACTCACGATAGATGACCTTAGAGTCTTGGTACATCCCTGTGGTTAAATTCTCAATAATGTTAGCGCCGAAAGCGTATTCTGCCATAGCCTGTACTCCTACTTGAATTGTTTGTATATCGGTTTCGGAAATTTGATTTTCAACAGTGAGCGGAACACAGGATTTTGAATCAAGTATTCGCCTTGTGACAATCTTGTCAGCATATTTCGGTACGTGTCGGGTAGGCTTTTGTAATCACTAGTAGAAGTTTCAATTGAGTTTGTTCTTCCATATGCGTGAGTTGCACAGTTCCCTGTCACGCGTTTGTGGATTGCAGACCTAAACTGCTCAGCACCAAACAGAACAACGCCCAGAGAGCGCCCACGCTCTGTTACATCCAAAATCTGTCTGAGAATGGGTGAGCTCTTCGGGACATCACTTGAAGCATATTTATTAAGCTCATCAATGAAGATAACGATGCGAGAAGGCGGGGCGATTCCGCTTTCATTATCATACTCACCCAATTTTAGGTTGTAGATGGTTTTTACGGCATCGCCGAAAACAAACGCTTGCTTGTCCTCGGGAAGCTTAGCGATATCAATGACATGAACTTCGTTTTTCTTAATATTCTTTAACTCATCAGCCAGACGGCATTCGCTTTGCTCAGGCATTACCCTGTTAGCAAACATATCGTCATTCTTAATAGCCTTGTTGACAATGCGTTTAAATTTTCGCCAGCTTAATACAGAAATCTCGCCTTTTGAACCACTTGAACCCTTTTGCGAATTTTCGCTGACGGTGTCTAAAAATTCGCCCCAAGTCTTAAGACCACCGAAATCAGCATCACGCTCGTCGATAATCTTACTAACTATTGCCTCCATTGTTTGATTGGGGTCTTCCACATTGGCAAACATCATCTCAATGCTTTCTTTGTCATCCTCATACACATATTTGAATTTCTTTAATTTCCTACTGTCGATGTAACTGGAAACATCGTCGCGTGACAAATAGGTACTTTGCTTTGCAGACTTACTATCAAAGTAGGGAATATAGTATTTTGCTTGCTTGAATGGTTTTTGTGATAATCCGAGCTTTCTATACTCTTCAACAGTCTCGTCATCCAAGTCTTCATTTTGGCGGTCGATTGCCATCAAATCTCGACCCTTAACATTAAAAAGCACAAACGCGACACTATCATCTTCTTCTAATTTAGTGGCGTATGTGTCTTGGATCGACTTCATAAGAAACATGGCATAAGAGGTTTTTGCAGCAAGACCCGAGATGCCTGAAATATTGAGGTGTGCCCCCTCTGAACCAAGTAAGAACTTTGCGTTTAGTTTTACAGGCAGAGTAACCTCATCCGCAGTACCTTCATACATCTTCAAAGAACCACACACAAGCGGGTTTTCGACTTTATCTAAGCCGAGCGCAAAAGTAATCTCCTCTGGACTTGCAAGATACACCTTTGAGTTATTGTGTACAGGGGTATAGTCGCCCTTGGTGTTATAGGATACCTTCGCAAGAGCAAAGTTCATCCCAACACGAAAAGTTGGTTCGGTGATATTAACATCACCAAAATCGCTCGAGATGAAGTTTGTAAGAAAGCTCGTCGCATCAGTAATGTGTGAGATACTTTCAATAACGCCAAAAGTGTCCGTACCATCCTCACGCTCTACCTTAACGATGTCAAAAGCGTTGAGCTTTGTATCTGAGTTTGTCCAGAAATAAAATTCGTCTATGGTTGTCGGACTCTTTTCAGTGGCAAGAACTCTGCCGATGAGTTTATTTTTAGCCATTATGACTCCTCCTTAAAATAGGTGCAGGAAACTCTCGGTGCTTAGGTACTGCGATTTTACAAATCGTTCCGTCAGGTAAATCGGATAGATATGATTTGCCCAGCGAGTATCCATTCCATAGCACGTAGGATTTCGTTCATTTATTATTAGTGCGCTAAGTCTGTCAACAGTTTCTGTTTCCATCCCATTTTTAAGTTCATCCTCACGCACAAGAATCTTTTCAACCTTAAGAATTCCGTCAAATGGTGTTCTCGTTTTACTTTTGTCTCGTAGCCTCACATACCATACAGCGAAAGCAAGCGGCTCTTTTTCACTTCCGAAATAAGCAACCGGCGTCCGATGATATAACGGCAAGTCAGCAATAAAGCCTGGGTTTGCTTTTCCCTTATCGAAACACGCTTCTGGATTGAACGACTTAGACAATCCAATAACCCAGTTATAATTTTGTTTGAAAGTCTGAAAGCTCTTTTCGTCATCTTTGTCGGTTTTGGTCAACCGATATTCCAAAGAGCCATCTTTTACAAGGTAGTTATCCTGATTTAGCTTTCCTTCCCGAACAAGTTTCTTGACCATTTCCTTTTCTCTTTCAATCATCGCTTCTTGAATGCGAGATGTTCCTCTGTCTTCAAACTTGCGGTCATCATGTTTAATGTCGTATGGAATCGGGGTTACAAATTGCCATCCGCACTGTTGTATTCGCGCTAATTCATTGCTTTCGTTTAGTTTGACAGACAGCGACTCAAAGAACCCCCCCTTACCACTCGGGTCAGCAACGCTTGGGATAGAGAGAATAATTTCACGCGCCAGTGCCTCAGGCATCATTTTTTTATTTTCACGTTTGCAAATACCTACCCCAACTTGTCCGGCTATCGTTGGGTAGATTACACTTCTATCGCCAGACTGAGCATATGCCATATCATCTACTTTATAAACGTGGCGTGAGCATCAAGAAAGTACGTCAACACTTGTTCGTCTCGCTCTGCCAAAAGTCGTGCCAATGACTCAAGCGACTTATATTTGGTAGTAGGCGGTTCGGTTTCACCACGCATCTTCCACACGAAAGTACGGTCTTCAGCCTCGTTATATTCCAAAGAGGACCGCTCTGAATCGAGACTGTATTTATGTGCTTTATAACTCTTGCCGCCAGTCTCCTCTTCAAGAATTTGCGTTATCTTTTTTCTTTTATTAACACTCTCTACAGCCGTCATAAGAACTCCTCCTTTCAGTCTATACGATGATTCAGGTATGCCTTAAAGCATCAATATCATCTTTTGAGAGACTTTTTCAGCGCGCCGCGGCACATTGGTACTTCGAATTCTACAATCATTATCGGCTACATCAGTCTTTGGATTATCGGACACCAGCATCCCGTATATACCGCATGGTGCGGTCAACATGAGGATAAACTTCCGCGCCTTCGCTCGGGCTATGTCCTCTACCAGTGGACTACTCCATTAAGCGTCATACACCGTTCATTTTCCAGTTCTCGGTGAGGGCATGTATTTTATCAAGTGAAATTACCCAAAAAATCAAGTTAGGTTATCCATAAAAATCGCCTGCAGCTGGAAAACGACAATGCGGTTGACATGGACTGATTCACTGCGAAGGGCGAAACCACGGGCTTCGCAGAGGCTATTAAGCCTATAATGCCCGCCACTCTATGTAAACCGCATCTACACTGCTGGAAATTCTCAGCCTTAGTGCAGGACGATTTTTGGGAGTAATTTCTGATGACTAAAGACAGTGGAGGCGCCCCTCCAGAAGTACATCATCAAAACAATTCGTGAAGCATTTCGCACCTTGAAAATTGAAAAAATTGTCTTGACTTCTTGTGCCACCATATAGAGTATATTCCTCAAAAGCGCCTTGGCTAAGCGACTATGCATAGTGTGGTTCAATGTCGTATACCTTACATTACTTCACTTCGACAACAATATGCAAAATCCTCCAGTCTAAATATTAAAGGCTCATCGCCCACTGTAAAACAGTGGCACGATGAGCCTTTAAACCCATTCTTTAATAAACGATTCATATTCACTATATGTCTGTCTGAAAGTTGATGCAACTTTAGTATCCGCATAAATATTAACCGATTGTCCATTAATTTTTGAATTAATCCGTTGCATAAAACTTTCTACTCGGACATAGTCCGCAATCTCTATCTCGTACTCAGGATACTTCATTTTCATTTGATCCCGCAGCATCGGAAAGAATGGAAACAATTTTCCATTCAAGTGGTGCAAATCGAAACGATGTTCCTCTATATACGGCCTGTACTGTTCATATACATCTGTAGAAGGCACGGGTGTAAACAACATAGGTATAACAGAGCCTACACGTTCAGATGCATAAAGGGCTGTATCATATATTTCTTCGAGATCTTCACCAGGCAATCCGAACATAACGAAAGCATTGATGTTTTGCTTACGGGTATCGAATCCAACTTCCTCAAGAGCAGCCAGCAAGGATTCAAAACGAGACAAGTTACTATTCCAAGAGCGATTCCATCTAGCGTTTGTTTCCTTCTTAATCGTCTCAAGCGGTAAATAAATTTTTTCAAAGCCAGCTAACCGCATTAAATATACGATTTCCGGCACTCCCACTAAGTACAACCCTAATGAGCTTTGTTCTTCGTTTTCATAAATAAGGTCGGTTCGGCCATTTTCTTTTATTGCTTTTCTTAAAACAACCTTATCGTCGTCCCCTACAACTAATACAATGTGATCATCTGTCTGCTCTTTTATCACCACAGCACCGTGCGTTAAGTCTTCCTCGAACTTGATAAACGTTCTCTTGGTTCGTCTTTTACTCTCCTTAAAAGCTTCATAAATATCGATGGCACTTGATGTATCTTGTTCTTCTACCGTTTCAATCGATAATGTAGCTAAAATACTTTTATCAGATCGCATTTTTAAGAGATATCTTTTCCGATCACTGAGTGCAACACCAATTTCAATACCTTCTGGTGCATAAATCTTTATGCCCTGTAAAGATTTATCTGCTAATACTGCCTTCAAAATCCGCTTAAACTCTTGCATCTTCATTAAAAGATTATCTTCATAAAAACAAAATACTCTTGTGTTTTTTCTGAATTTATCTTTTATCTCCGCGATCACATCTTCAAATGTACGTGTCCGGACCTTTGTTCCATCATTTAATACGTTGGAGGCACAATACGAGCAAATATGAGGACAACCCCTAGAAGTCGTCAGAATAGTATATGGTGGCCTCTCTTTATCATCATACAGGTCTGTAGCAAGGTCTAGATTGGACGCGGCTGGCACTTCATTATAGATTACAAGATGACGGTCCATTTGAGCTTCATCGTTTAGATCAAGTTTATCCCCTTTCATCAAGAGAGGATCAATTCCCAGTTTTTTTTCCGCGTGCCACGGAGCCAAAGTCGGATATATACCTCCCAATCGAATTTTTGCCTCTGGAAAAACTCTTAGAGCCAGCTCAATTACATCTCGTGTACTCTCCCACCAATATGTCATGATGGAAGTAATCCAAAACTCTACGCTTTTGTATTTCTTTCTTGCGATGCTGTTTTTGTAATTAGTTAACTGGTCTTCTAGCTCGTGTGGAGGCAAGCCAAATATATATTTCCACTTCTCGTTAGGCTTCAACTTATAAGACATCTGTTCTTCTCGTTCCTCAGTTGAAGCCAAAACAACTACACTTTTTTTCTGCTTGCGAACGGCATCATAACTTTCGAAATCTGCCACACGTTCTGGAATCCCACTTCCCTCACCATAAGGGTTCAAACAATCATAGAGTTTTAAGTCATATCCTTCATATCGTAACCATGTGGCGATTTTTAACAACCCGTGAGGCATACTCCATCTAGCCCAATATTGTGTGTCATATATTGGCGGGTTGATGAGAATAGCCAATTTGTTTCGACTAATAGTCATATCATCATCCCCTTTTTTCCCAAACTTCTTTTTAAGGCAACTGAGCAGTAATGATTATCAAAAAAATCAAATGACTGCCCTAATCGTTTTTCGTTCAAAAAGCTGGTATGCTGATAAAACTCCATATACTCTTCGCGTGTGATTCCATTATCTACAGCGAGAGGGAAAACATGCGGAGTTAATTTGTCTAGGCCATGCTTTTGTTTTACTTCTATATACTTCTCACTGTTTATCGTAGGAGTGAAGGGCTTGGGGATTATCGACCCACACATCTCAAGCAAATTCAAGGTGTGCCTGAACAGCCTTTCTAGTTCATCTTCAGCAGTGCCAATCATAATAAAGCCCGCCAAGTTCCCTGAGGATATTCGTCCACTGTTATGTTTAACTAGTTCCAGATAGGCTCTTCGATAGCTATCTTTGTTAAGCTCAGTATTATCTAAATCGTATTCTAGAAAAAATGAACGGTAGCCCGCTTGCAGCATCTTAGTATAAATCCCTTCTGTGGCATTCCTAATTTCCAGTCCACAAAGGCCGTGCAAATTAATAGACAGCTTTTCTTTCTCAAGCGCAGTCAGCATTTCAAGCAGCGGCTTACAATCTTCTCTGAAAATGTTGCTTTCAAAAAAAACGAAATCTCTTATATTTTGTCTTCTTAACGACTTGATTTGTTCAATGGCATTTGCTGAATTGTCGCTCAATCTCAATCCGCCAAATAGCAATGTTCGCCCATTGTGTAAGAACTTTGTGATTTCCCCAGAGTACACTTCGAAATCAGGACAGTACTCTGCTGTATCAAAGTAATCGGTAATTAAATAATCTGCATTCATTCGCATCGCGTGATCAGTTTCATATACAGGGTAAGCTCCCATAATACTCACTTGCGCTGAAGGGCAGATCGTTTTCATATATGATATAACCGGGCGAAGCGTTTCAAACCAATAAGTTGTCATGGTTGTAATAACAATATGTGTTGGTGTCCAATTAGGAAGGATGGACGTCAATTGTTGTGTTGCTTCTTCTAATGGTAAACCATAAGTTCGTGCTTTATATGTTGTTTTAATATTTTTAGTACGAACTTCTTTTGCTTTTGCCAAATCACGCATAGGAACTCTGCCCGACTCCGTAGGTAACATAAAGTCGAGCAACTCCACCTTACATCCTGCCTCATTTTTAAGCTTGGAACTTAATATTAATAAGTCAGTTGGCTGATTCCAGCGAATCCAAGCATACCGTACCTCTTGAATTGGCGGGTTAATTAGTAACACCTTATCTTCACTTGTAATTTTTTGTAACCATGATTGGGATGGGATACATTCCATTGACGACACACCTTTATACTTTGCTCGTCATTAAGCTGACGTAAGTATCTAATTGATCTTGCGGTAAATTAGAAGCAATGGTTGCCAAACAGTGTTTAATAAATTGAGTGTCCCCCATTGAAGTTCGAATAGGATGATCCCAATTGATATAAATTTTTCGTGTAGTGGGATTCACTTGACAAAACATCTTAACATTTTTCTTATTCCCTTGTTTTAATTCGATATCGAAATTTTGTCGACCTATATTGATGTTTCGCTTCCATATATCAGCGTTCTTATCAAGAAACAACTCTTTGGTTTCGTAATTTACTTTATAACCGTTTTCCCCATCCTCTAGGTCTTCTACTTCATAAACAGAGAAGGAAGACAATTTACCTTCTGCCTTCGGGAGTACAGAAGGACAGAGTTTTAAGTCACTCATATCTGTTGACTCATAGAAGGCATCTTCCACTTCTGGATTCTCTATAGCAAGATTGGCAATTACTTGACTCGCTTCTAATATCGTATCCCGGTATGACTGATACTTCTTCTGAAAATTTACTAAGCTTGCATTGATATCGCTTCGTGCTATAATGGCGTCAATTAGTTCCTTTATAACTCCCGTTACACGATCCGGATATTCACCGACAACTTGCTTTTTCACCAGATTGTACACTTTACTTTCTTTATAAAAACCATCTCTGCCAGGATTGATATCCTCAACCGCATCTATCCCAGTAAAAATATTAATCTCACCCGAAATCTGTGTAAGTGCCACTTTCGAAGACCCGGATAATATTTGATCAAAACCAAAAAAGGTAGGCTCTCCAACGGCAACTCCTTTAACCCGGATTAGTATTCCTCTTAATTCCGCTGGCAAAATAAGAGAAGATTGCCCCACTAAAAAACCTTTGGCAAACATCTTGTTATTTTCATCGAAAAGCTCTAATTTTTTCACAATATCTTTATCATGCTGGAAATCGAGCTTTGTAACGGGTTTAATGATACGTCGTTCAAGTGCTTCTTTACTTTCATCATTTTTTATAAAGATATTAATGGGAATTGAATCTTTAGCTCTGTCTATTTCATCTCGAATATAATCTCTTAACTCGGACGGTATGTTCTCATGTATCTTTGCATTAACTGGAATAATTCTGCTAAGATTCCATTCAAACTGGTCAAAGCCACTTAGACTTGCTACATTCCGAGCCCCCTTTTTTCCCTCGTCCTTAAGATCATTTCGTACAAACTCCTTTATGTTATGGAGTTTAATTTGTGTGTAAGATTGATGCTTCTTCTGCCCAGTTACAGTTTCAATCGTTATTTCGCAAAAGTTGTCTATCTGCTCTAGACTCTTACTTGGTTCTAATGAAAACAGTTTATTGAAATTAATTTTTGCAGTAAGTTCAAAATCAGAAGCATCATAAACATACCAAATATCACATTTATGATAAGTTAGTTGTTCGAATTTAATTTTGAATCCATCAATTTGCGTTGGAACTTCGTTCCCATACTCATCCGTTACCCTTTTTATTTCAATACAATTTAGAACAGCTTCATTCTCATGACCGTACAGAAATATATGCTCAACATCAATCTCTTTAACTCCGCTCAGCTCAAATTGAACTTTGTCTTCATAGGTTGCTTTCTTTTTTGTCTTCACTTCTATCATTTCACAATAACGAGCAGGAGCAAGAAAACCGATCCCTTTTCCGCCAATTCTTGGCCTACCTTTTATAGCTGTAAGTTCGCTCTTCCGATAGCTTTTTCCAATTCGAATATAATCTCGAATAAACTCAATTGGTCCCATACCATTACCATCATCCGTAATCGTTAAAGATTCAAAATCAGTCCCAAACTCAAGTTCAACTACTTCTGCATCAGCATCATACGAATTGGATATTATTTCTTTTACAGCTTTTACAAATGGTTGATACACACCCGAAAGTTCTCGTAAAACATCCGGACTTATTCCGCCAAATCTTAAAGCCTTCATATTGTTTTGATCTAATACAACTTGCTCCATACATTATTCCTCCAATGTGCCGATCACTAAACTTCCATAATCCTCGTTCTCTAACTCAAATATCAACAATTCTTCTTTGTTTATTTGTGATAAATATGGAATAGATGAATTAGGATACGAGAAGGTTTTAACTGTTTTTGTCTGTCTGTTTGTTATATTGAACGCATAATTTTCATCAATCCACGCTACAATGTTCTCATTCACTACGCCATCTGCAATTGTAGTGTTCTCGAATGAGTGCGAATTGAACACTTCAAAATTTCCGAATATACGTCGTGTTGTCAGCCGCGCTTGCAGTAAACAGATTTCTTCGATTTTCCCCCCAGTTAATTTGTTCAAAATAACCAGTTCATTCAGCGGTGTAAAGAAAATCAGTTGCTCTCCGAATGTCCCTTGAAAGTGGCTTCCAAAGTAACCTTGATATTCCCATATTGTAATCCCGTTCGAATCCACACAAGCTAATACATCATTTTTTTGAACCAACGACAGATTTTCATCAACAGGCCAATAACAATCCGTCAATTTCCTATTTATCAATAAGCGACCATCATTCAAATAAATTTTTTTGTTCCCTATGGTACACCAGTCACCTGTAAACTCATTAATTGTTGGAACCTTGTATTTTTCAACTATAACAGCCTCATCTATCTCCCAACGAAAACTCATGTAATTAACGTCAAACGCCCCGATGCGATCAATTTTCAAATGGGATCGTGCGTCAGAAATACGCGCTAAAAATACAATATTATTTCTCGAACCAAGAATGCTGTTATATATGGTTTGAACAGTTGTTGTCTCTCCACTGTCAATTTCTATCTTCATGATTATACGACGATTCGTATTTTCGTTTCGATGGCAAAATACTACATGCTGCTGCAGCAAGATAGCCCACATGGTTACATCCCAGTACTTTGGGAACATCCCTCTCCAAATTCGTTTAAACTTCATGAGGTGGCCTCAACTTTAGAGAATATGATTTCATCTAGTTTATTTTTGACTACATCGGCACCTTTGCGCCCGGAGATCCCACTGAACTCTCCATTACTCATCCAATTGATGTGGCTGGCGCGTGATAACAAGTTTTTTAATTTAACTAGATCAAGTTCCTTAGTTTTACGGTTAAGACATTCTACAACTAAGAAGCCGCCTAGTTTGCTTAATGCAAGGGTACCCATCGTTTTTTTGATTAGCGAATTTTTAGTTGCTTGCCAAGCATCTGGCCATACCTCAGATACAATATTCCAATACCCTGTAGCAATCTCATACTTTTGGTTAAAACTCAGGGCTTTAATTTCACCTGATTGAAATAACTCAATTAAGGAACCTCTTAGGGAATCTAAGCTTACTGCTCTTTTAGCCCCACGGACACCATTAAGATTCACTTTCTGATACCACGGACTACCAACCTCCGATTCCAACTTAACAACCAGTTGTGAGAGTTCATCATTTTTACGATCATTAAACCAGACATGGCTCATATTGACTTTCTTTTGTTCTCTATTAATTGTGATGAACAATTCCTGTTCTGCATCTAGGTCGAGATTTTGGAATAGCATAAATGGAATCGGTAAGTTCGTATACTGACAATCCATCAAACCAAGAACACGATGTTGTCCATCTATAATGGAAAGGCAGGATTTTACAGGCAAGTGGAGCCTTCCATATCCAAAATCGTTATGTGGAATGAAAGAACAGTCATCCCGTGCATTCAACAAAATGGGAGTAACAAATCCTGTAGGCTTTTCACTAACATATTTTGCAAAGGCCTTCGCTCGTTTCATGTCGGCGGGACGTTGGTATCCGATTCTACCTTCTTGCGGTGGAAAATGATCAGAAAATGTGAGTTGTCGTGCCTGCTCTTTGGTTAAATACCCTATAAATATTGTCTGATCCTTTTGAACATTTTTAACAACTTCGATAACAACCTCTTTCATCCGATTTGCTCACCGTCTTTCATTTAAGCATGGTAACGAATAAAACTGTAACTTATGTAACTGCGACATTAGTAACAGTAAAAAAATATCGCAAGAATGTGTCGATTTTACCGTCACGTTTAGTTTGTTACACGTTTTTGGGGTAATCTACTTCCCATCTAAGTGTAGGACAACGTCTTTGTTATTCGAAATTCGACAAATAATTATCTAATCCTTCTCAATCACTTCAAAAATCAACAAACCAAATAATGAGAGTGATATTAGGTTTTACAATATTGTCTACTTCTGTGCAAGCTGCACCTCATAGCCGCAATTATCCATCTATTTAGCAGATTATCTAAAATTTCTGTGAGTACACCATGATATATTCGCTACACTTGAATCGCAGGTCTGCCAAAAAGCACCTGCTTATCCGTGTCGAACAGATTCCGGTATACCACTTGTCCCCGAGTGGAGGAAGCATCTACAACTTTGCCATCACCCGCATAAATCCCAACATGAGTAATATCCATAAATCTGCCATTACTCTCGTAGCTCCAAAACACAAGGTCGCCCGGAACCAAATCCGCCGCGCTTACGGTCAGGCCATTTTCCGCGCAAAACCTGGCCTGCTCCGCGGCGGTTCGCGGCAAGCTGATGCCCAGCTGACGATAAACCCATTGGACGAGATAGCTGCAATCCGTATAGTGGTCCTGACCGGCCTTCGGTTGGCTGTACGGATCTCCCAGACGAGTCAGCGCCAACTTGACGGCTTCACTGCCCCGTTCGCCTTCGGGCAATTGCTGTTGAACCAAATCAAGCTGCTCCGGCGTCAAGCAATATCCGCATCTTTACCAAGTATCGCAAACATAAGCGGGCGGAACTCCTCGGACAGCATCTCCTTCATTAATTCCATCTGTTCATTTGTAAAGCGGTATATATCTGCCTGTTGCTCCGCAGTATGGCTAGTGACCGTAATATGCAAGATGCGCTCATATCGGGTAATCGTCTCTTCGCTGGTACTCCTGTCCTCATGTTCGACCGTAACCGTTTCCTTATGTTCTATCGTTTCAACACGAGATTCCAGCGAATTCATATCCCAAAATACCGATCGAATGATACCGATTCTTGTTGCATCAAGCGTAGCCACATCCATTCCGTTTTCCGCATCCGTGACGGTTTTCACGGCAAAGACGGCGATAATGTCCATCCAGTTATCGATTCGCGTATTGTCCGCGCTGCCGGGATAATGATATTCCACCCGGTCTACATTGCCAGCGGATTGCTGTATATCTACCAGTCGGGCGGCAAATTCATCCTCTATTTCCTGAACGATTCGGGTAAGCGGCTTTACATCGGCATCCGTATTTTCACCGGACACAAAGATACCGAAAGGAGAGGAAATGACGGCGGCACTCGCCATGACAATGCACAAAACTACAATTACCGAACCGCTGATCCCCAAAAGCGCCGTCAATCCCTTGACAAGCAGGGCGGTGGCTCTTACAACCATTTTAACGATAAGGCGATTCAATCTCGCGGCAGCTCGCGCGGTTTGAACGGACCGGCGGGCAGACATCGCCATCTGCGTAGCCCGCTGTGCTTCCTTGACGGCATTCATTTTCCCTTCAGTTTGAGCATCCGAATGATTGTTAGCGTGCTCTAGCCGATGCCCATTTTTTACAAATGGCGATAATGTCTTGAAATTTCGTACTTTCCGTTTGATCGTATGACCTGATTGTTTTGATATAGCAGAGGGGACTCGGGTCAACGGTTTCACGCGTCCATTTGCTGAACGAGATACCGCGGCGGAGAATGTTTCCTTCTTCCCGACCGGTTTTAGAGGGCCGATATCCCTTTTCTGCATCCGCTCAGGAAAGCTGACTGTTCGAGAACGATGCAGAAGCCGGGCATTGACCCGGCTCCGTATAAATCGTTGTTTTCCTGAATGCGAGCCAGAAGACAAGACGTATTTTCCATCAACCGGCTTACGGAGACGTATGCTACGGGCAAGTCGCGGTGTACGCGCAATCGAAGACTCCGCATTAACATCAATTGGGCTCTGACTTGTGACAGAATCACCATCTGGCAACGGCTTCCTTTTTAAAATGTGCCGGATCAATCTCTTGTTGATACGCAGAGTCATCCCCATTTGGACACGTATCGTTTTTTTCATAGCCGCTGCGGAATGGCGCTGCGCATATTCAACCGGAGATTGGGAAGTCGTCTTGTCATGATCAACCTGCCGCTTGGCACGAGCGCTTGAACGCTTTACACGATGCAACATGTTTTGGAATCGGTACAAACGTTTGATGTCTTTCACAACAATCCTCGTTTTAATTTCCTTCATCGTCCCATTCCACTCCCAATGTTGGCAGCCATTCAGCGGGTTTGTTCGGCCAGCCGTTTGATCGTTCTCTCGTGACTTCGGCAATATTCGGGATAACGAAGACGAATCGCTTCAAAAAAGTAAAGGGCATAGCTGCAATCGAATAATTCGTGGGGAGTGGAGTAACGTTCGCCGCCTGCTTCGGTCCAGCCGTTCCATAAATTAAAGGCGAGCCGGCATACTCGAATGGTACTGCCAGTTTGCCAAGGGCCGAAAGGCCTTCGGGCTTAATGCCGCCATTAGGAAAATCATACAAATCGCGGATATGACTTCTGGTTTCCCGGGAAATGCCCAATGTATAGAAAAGTGCTCGATGGTAGCCGTCGTTGCATTTCCTTTCATCCAACATCTGAACATAAAATCTCTCGTGTTCCTCATCTCGAAATCGAATCGGATGCATCGCTACAAACCCCTCTCATGGAAAATGAGCGGCTGGTTGCAACCAGCCGCTGTCTGAACATGGTCCTCTATATAACAGTTCATTTTGGCAGGAAAATCGGACCCTCCGACGAAACGATTACATGTTTTTGAGCAAGTATTCCATTTGTTTCAAGCCTCTTTGGATAGATTTGCGGACCGCCCGCTCATCAACATGCTCGGCTCTGGCAATAGCGACTTTGCTCATGCCCAAGAAATAATGGGCATAAATCCGTCTGGCGGATTTCACCGGCAATTGGCACATAGCTTCATAAAGTTGCTGCCGTGAAAGTTTGCGTTCGTAATACTCCTCCGGTGATATCGAAAGAAATAAAACATGCTGCTCAATCCCGTCGTTGCGATCAAGCGAATAATAGGCCCGATGGCGATACGTTCGCAGCCTGTAGGCGCTTTCTTCCAAGTCGAAGCGGCGGATTTCATGGGCAACTTCTTCATCCACATCAACCCATACATCCGTCTTAAAAAAAGGATACATATCCCGCAAATTCATCTTTTTCATTCAAGTCCCTCCATTTTGGTTTGTTGGCAAACCAAAACAGAGGGGGGAGAACGACATCCAGTGCTACTGTTTATGCATTTGTGCAATAGCTGAAAAAAACAAAAAAGACCTTGCCGCAGAGCATGGCAATACTCCATTGCGGCTAAGTCTGAAAGTGATCGTGTTAAAAATCGTAGAACAGACACATAAAAAGATCGCGGTTTGACATTGCAAACAACAGGGCGAACATAAATATCAGCTCCATCCTCACATGGCAACACCGCTGCGAGAAGAAAGCCAATCTGTTTTTATGTTGGTGCTGTCATACGATAGTAATGAAGATTAGAATATTTACAAGAAATTTGTTGCAATACAGAAAATTCGTAATTAAAAAATTTGTCGAACAAACTTGTGTCCGACAACCGTGAACAGGACGAATTTTTGATTTTCATTCTCAACATTGACTCATCGGTAGAAACAGTGTTAAGTAAACATAGCTGTTCCGAAATTGAATGATATACGGATCATTTTAAGTGCCAAGAGTATAAACTATAGAAAAACTCATCCCCCAAAGTCATAGAAAAGCAGTTCCTGGCTGTAAGATAAGGACCATTTTCCCACCACTTCGAATCTTTCCTTGGTATAAAAACATTTCAAGTTTCCGAATTTATAAATAGCTCAACTTTCGCAGCATGAAATCGGTAAACAAGCTTTGATGTAATGGGCAAAGCAGAAATCCATTGCTGGAGTTGACGATGTATCAGAACTGATTGCAAGATTGATCCTACAAAATCCCAATATTTATAAGCATTTAAGACGATTTTTGCTCTGGTCGAGTAGACGTGAGCCTCACGGCCAACGTCCCTCACAGATCCGTACGTGCCCAATTAAGGCATATGGCTCCTCATACCATCCTTTACAAAGTTGCAATGATCAGCCATAGATATTCACATAAATTTTGGGTTCAGGCAAAGGGTTACGTTTCAGAAAGAGATTGAACTTGTCATACGTGAAGCTTCTTCTCTAGCTTCTGCGATTTAGCCATTTAAACAACGCTTTGGTAATCTGAAATTTGTATACGGACAGCGCTCGGCTATTGTCGGGTATCCCATAATAGCGGTAATGTCCTATCAGTTTGGCCCGTATTGTTTTCATTAACTCCTTCACGTCTTGATGGCGTTCTGCTTTCAGCCATTCTTTGAATGCTTTCACTTTTGCCTTAAACTTCTTTCCGCTTGTTTTCCTCTTTACTCTGAATTTACCCTTGCTGCTTTTACTGCAGTAGTGAGTTACCTAAGAAGTCAAACGTCTTGGGCTTTCCCAGTCCTTTTCGCTTCCGATTTTCTGCGGTGAAGCGTCCAAATTCCAGGATTTTCGTCTTTTCTTCTGCAATTGCAGGTCGAATTTGGACAGTCGCTTAATTAACGCTTCGTAGATCGATCTGTATCGTCCTTGTATTGAAATTGAAAACAGCACACGTGGTGAGTAGCCCGATGGAATCGCACCATCAGGCCCTCTCAGAACCGGACGTGAACCTCTCGGCTCATCCGGCTCCCATTATCCAGTCGCAGGCACAATACCCATTTGCCAATGTGCAAACAGATGAGGAAGGTTCTTCGCTAGTCGTCCCAACCACCGAATGGCCCGTGTCTTGTGTTTCGCCAGCTTCTTGTATTTCCTGCGGGCCCACACGACAAGCGCATCATTCATATGGCGTAGAACGGGATATAATTGCGATTTGTAGAAATGGCCAACGCCAGCGGTAAGCAACAAGGCGTGCAAGGCAATGAGGCAGACGATAAGAGGATGGCGGATGCATTTGAAGCCGGACAAAGGAATTGCCCGAACGACTCCAGTATCGTTCTTGCGTCCCGTATCGCCCATAAATACCAACCGTACCAATTTTCTTGCGGAAAGGACGAGGGCTCTTTTGTTCTTATGCTTCGGGACTTCGTCGTATTTCTTCTGGTAAAACTCTCCGTACTCAGCATCGTGCTTGCGGACGGAGTCCGCAACTTGGACGAGATAGTAACGGAGATATTTATTGCCGGTGCGCATACGAGAAGTTTCTTTTTCCTCGAATACACCAGACTGGTTCTGGTTCCATACGAGACCGACATATTGGGCTAGATTGGCGTGATTTACAAAGCGATCAATACCGCCATACTTTCCCTAGGATGCCTGCCGCGAATACGGGGCCAATGCACTTCACGGAGGTAAGTGTTTGCGGAGGTCTTTGAACATTATAGTTGCGAACCCGATCAGACGGATTTTAGCGAACAGGTGCACCATTGCTTTTTCAGAAAGCACGCGGGATAGATTGGCCCCAAATTGCTTCTGGAGACAACCTCAGAAGTATCGTGTAAACCTTCCTCTGCCAATTTCGTTATAAACAACCGGCTATCATGACTGTTGGATTATCCGCAAGAGAGATTTCCTCCCCTGTTGAAAGAAAACGAACAACAGGTCTTTGTATATGGCTCGTGATCTTGGTAACGATTGCCTCTTCCCCACTAAGTAAGCGAACTTTAGTTCCAGGGGGATAGGCGGGAACTGATTTCACAAATGCTTGCACAACATTGTCAGAATAGGTGTTACCGTTTAAAGCCATTATCATTTCCATCACCTCATGTGGAGGAACATTCTCAATTTGATTTTCGTACATATTGCATACTCCGCATATTTGCGCGTATTCGTGAAAAGCACTTCCCCGAATCGATCTGGGGTATCCTTGTCCATCGAAGGTTTCATGATGCTGGAAAGCAACATGCGCAGATAATAAACTGATTTCACGAATGCTGCGTAAAATGGCAAACCCAGCTTCCGGATGCTTCTTATCCTCTTCCGTCGCCGTTTTCCCGATATCATGAAGCAAACATCCTATGGCTAGATCCCTAAGCATTATTTCGTTATAGCCAAGAAGTTTACCCACCTGCAAGGATAGAATGGCCACATTTACCGCATGGGCATACGTTTTGAGCTCCAATGCCAATGTTGAAGAGGGCACGGGTAATACAAGGGGGCGACTTTGAATTTCCATGATAAGACTCCCTGCTCCCTGAAGCAAATTTCTAATCGGGAACGGCTTCTTCATTTTAATAGCGTTAAACGCTTCTTGAACCGATTGTACGATGTCCAACCATGATGGAATACCGATCATTTCTTCCAAGGTGATGCCATTGGATTCAGCGTCTTCCACAATAAGATTTCGGATACCGATTTGAACTAACCTTTCCAAATATTTGGGATGAATAGTATGGTTCGCCGAAAGAAGCATACGGCGATTACTATCATATACCGGTTTGGCTAACTTCATGGTCCTATCATCGTATTGAGAGATAGAAATCATTCTCACGGGTTTACACTCCCTTGTTATATTGCTTTTAGATGGGAAACAGATTAATCATTCTTACGTGTCCATGCATCTTATGGAACAGTACAACCCGTACAGGTTTAGTCATACGGGATAAACTTAATTTAACCTTAATTTTCACGTGCAAGTCACGCGACCACCCGTTCAACGGGGAGCTTGATATCGCCCCTATAAGGGGCCTGTTGCTGGCAACGCCTAAAGGCGTGGTTCCACAATCCATTGTCTCTTGCCACCCCTAAAGGGGTCTTTTACGATTGCTCTTTGTCTTCGAGTTGATCCGCTTCTACTTGATTCTGGATGTACTTTCGGAGCTCCGCTTCAACGGGATTTTCACACACAGATGGATACACACAAACACTTCCTTCGACAATCGCCACTTCTTTATATTCGCACAGTTTTTTGATGATTTCCCTGATGTCGTTTCTCAATTGCCCGTACATCACTTTTCGTCTGTACTTGGGTATGAATACGATACGGTATGTGCAATCCCATTTCGTATGTGATAGACTCGAATTGTCTATGGATGCCCTCTGCTACTGACTTTGGCCTGCGAAACCTTTGTCGGCATGGCAGAGGAAGGCTTTTCATCATAGGCATCGGCTCTTCCTATTCCGTTCTCCCACTCATAGCGTGGGGCTTAATCTAATTAGCTCTTCTTTCTTTCATACAGAGATTTAAATTACTTTTCTTCGCCTTTTTCTTGATCCTGCTGATCGCGTTATCAATAGATTTTTGTCTTAAACCGATTTTTTCTGCGGCTCCCCTATAAGTCTTACCATTAATAATTTCTATAAAGACGAGTTGTTCGATTCGGGTCATTGTACTCAAAAATTGGTTAAGGTCACGTTGCTTTTCTTTTGTTTCTTCGTTTTTCAAATATATTTCCTCAGGCGTTGGCGAAGTAGAAGCTAATATATCCATAAAACAGTTCTCACCAGAGTGGTTTTTATCAATTTTAGAGAAAAATGACTTGGAATTACTTAAAACCTGTTGTTTTTTTCTTGTCGCTGACTTCACGGCGTTTATAATATGATTCTTAATATGTACCTTTGCAAATGCCTTGAACGTTCCTTTATTCCCTTGGAATTTAGTTAGAGCGACATATAAGCCAATACATCCTTCCTGAAACAAATCCTCCTTTAGCAAGCCCTTAGCGAAATATATGTTGCAGTAAATGTGAATCATAGATGTATATTTTTTTAAAAGGATATTAAAAGCATCTTGATTTCCTCGCTTATAGAAAAAAATCAACTTCTCGTCTGTTATCGTTTCTGAGATTCTAGTCATTGATTTGCCCCTTTTTTCTGGACATTACGATAAAATCTTCGCACAGTCTTCAACGTTACATCGACAATCGTCACTGGCTGCAATAAAGACCAGGTCGTCAAATCGATACTATTCAAACTGCTTCTCCTATCTAACCAAGCATAGCTAGTTCCATCTGCAAGCCACCAACATTCTGTCAATAATCCGCTTTAATGGTGTTTTTTAATGAGTTCAATCACTCTTCTTCCGTCTTGTCTAATTCCTCGGTTTGTCTTTGATCTTCCAACTCGGGGTACATAACTTTCAATTGGCGGAGAATTTCCTCGATTTCCTCCGGTGTGAGAATTTCTTTTTCTTCCCCCATTTTAGAGCCTCCTATCATATTAGTGATAAACCCGCTAAGGCGTATAATCAAAGACTGTGGTCAAATCAACCATCATAACGGTCCTTTTCCCTTTATTCAATTTGCAAATCTGATGAACATATTTCTTTTGATTGTCTGCCTCCAGTAGACGAGGAGTATCTTCAAAGAGTTCTTTATTCAGGCTGAGGACTTCAGACGCCGAATCAATAAGTATACCGATCCGTTCTTTTTTGTGCTCGACAACCAAAAACTTGGAAGGAGGAAGCTTTCTATTTTCGGCTATCCCAAACAATACCCTCAGATTCATCAGAGGGATAATTTCTCCTCTTAAACTAACCATTCCAGAAATAAAATCAGGAGTTCCCGGTATACTGACGATTCGATCAAGATTGTTAATTTCGCGAACGTAATCAATTCCTATTCCATACTCTCCATCATCTATTCTAAAGACTACAATTTTTTCCAGATGCACTTGTTCCTTCGAAAGCTCATGACCCATCGGTTCGATTCCATGATGATCTTCCTTCAATCCGGAATAAATATCTCTCAAATCAGTTAAGGAAACCAGCTTGTATGGATCCAAAACCATAACCATTTTTTGACCATTGTTCAGCTTCGCAAATTCGCTTATGCAATCCAATTCGGCGTTGTTTGCGATTCGAATCGGATTGTAAAATTGATTTCTCGGAACACTGGCCACTTCCGATACATGGTCAACAACAATACCATAAGAAAAAGCCCCTGCATCCACAACAACAATCCGGGTAGATTCATGAACCTGGCAATGCGGAATTCCAAAAATCTTTCCCGGGTTTATAACTGCAAGCAGGCGGTTCCTTACGGACAGAACTCCTTCAACATAATAATGGGAATTCGGAACATTCAGCAGCTCGCCATAGCGCAAGATTTCTTTTACATGCTTTATGTTTAATGCATAATTCTCATTGCCTACGTTCAAAACAACCAACTCTTCTATACCGCTAGTGTGCGACGACGGATCCTCATGCTCTCCCGCACCATTTGTTTTTGTTTTCGCGAATGTATCATCCAGTTGCTGAATGTTTATGATTTTCTCTGCATCCAGAACCATAATGATGCCTTTACCCGGATCCTTAACGACAATGCCGCTAACGTACCCCTCTTTCAAATTTCTTATATTGGAAGGCGGTTCAGTCATAGCGGAAACCTCAATGCTTGCCACTTCCGAAATCCGGTCTGTAATCATTCCCACTTGTCTCCCGTGTATATCAGCAACAATCATTCTGCTGTCGTCGTCATACTCTCTAATAGGCATATGAAAACATTTGCGTAGGTCTATTACAGGCAAAACACTGCCTCTTAAGCTGCTTAACCCGGCAACATGCTCGGGAGCATTGGGAATTGTCCTCAAACCGTTAACCCTTACAATTTCCCGTACATTCATCAGTCTGAACGCAAATTGTTCTGTTCCCACTTGGAAAACAACAAGCTCTATCTTATGGTCAGACGCAACGGCAACCGACACCTCATGTTCTTCTGCAACGATAATGGCGCTGCTCGTCGCAGTCGAAAGTACCGGGGCAACCGGGACCTCGTGTTCTTCGACTACGGGGGGACCTTCCTCGGCCATCCCCGTCATCTCCAAATCGTCCATTCCCCTTGATAATGCTTCTGCCTTTTGCTTCTTTCTTTTCATCTCGCTTTTCATTTTTTCCAAATTGGACAGGTCTTTCCTGTTTTTATTCCCTCTGGACATGGGATATCACCTTTTTCACAATGCTTTCAAATTGCCGGGCAGATTCGCTGTCATGCTCATAAACGGTTTTCCCTAATTTCCCCGCCTCCGCAATCTTTGTTCTGCGGAATATGGGCGGGGCCAGCAAATCATCATTCGCAATAAATTCCTCCAACAATTCCATATTTTCTTTAGAGTCGTTGATCCTTTGATCAAACATATTGGGCACGACAAGCTTGATCATGCCTGCGTCCAGCCTCATATCGGAGAGGTACTCGTAAATATTTCCAACCGCTCTAACGGATGCAGCTTGCATTTGCACAGGCACGATCAGTCCGTCTGCATAACATAAAACCGCGTCATTGACTTTGGTGCGCTGAGGTCCGCAATCGATAATAACAAAATGATAACCAAGCTCTTCTAGAGGTTTCAGCTTCTCTTTCAAAATCAGATCAATTCGGGCCTCTCTGAAAAATTCCAGGTTTATTAAATCGACTTGAGTGGAGGGCAACAGATCCAGATTATCCCTGGCATGGATAATACATTCCTGAAGTTCGACTCTTTGCCTGCTGGATATCACATCATACAGTGTCTTTTTGTAATCCTCAGAAGTAAAACCAAGAAAAAGACTGGCATCGTTCTGTCCGTCCATATCAAGCAATAATACCTTATACCCTTCAAGAGCAAGACCGTGCGCAATATGGACAGCTAGGGTGCTTTTTCCGACTCCCCCCTTGTTGTTAAACACAGCATATTTCATAAACTTATTTCCCATATGGCCCTCCTCTGCAATCAATCAGCTTTTTGCAAGCTGTATAAGATCAATTGGATTAATAATTAACACAACCTGACCGTTTCCAAGCAGAGTTGAGCCGGATATACCGGGGATTCCCGCGAGATGGCCATTCAAAGGTTTAATGACAAACTCCTGTTCATTCTTGAGTTTATCCACGATCAAACCAAACTTCTCCGCACCATTGGAGATGATTACTGTATTAAGCTCCTCATCGTTTTTATAGTCCCTGTCGCCAAGCAAAAACAACTTGCTCAACCATTCGATGCCAATCACTTCACGTTTATGGGATGCAAAATACTTTCCGTCGAATTCATGAATATCTCTCGCGTTCATCTTAACCGTCTCCGAAATATGATCGATTGGAAAGATGTACGTCTCATGTGAAACGTCGACTACAAGCCCCCTGGAAATCGCAATCGTAAGCGGCAAATGAATCACCATCTTCGTACCTTTGTCAATTTCACTATCGATGGAGATACTGCCGTTGATTTTTTCGATATTGCTCTTTACAATGTCCATGCCCACTCCGCGGCCCGACACTTCGGTTATTTGACCGGCAGTGCTGAAGCCCGGCAAGAAGATCAGATTGATCAATTGATTTTTCGTCATCTTTTCCGCATTTTCCGAAGTAATAAAGCCTCTTTCAAGAGCTTTCTGCTTCAAAACCGATGCATCAATGCCCTTGCCGTCATCTTCAATTTCAATGTATACATGCTTGTCTTTATTGTATGCCCTGAGCGTAATCTTTCCTGTCTCACTTTTCCCTTTTCTAAGCCGCTCGTCTGCAGGTTCGATGCCGTGGTCGGCTGCATTTCTGATCAAATGAACGATGGGATCGCTAATTTGCTCAACAATCGTCTTATCAATTTCTGTATTTTCTCCAATCATTACGAGTTCCATTTTCTTTCCTGTTAGCTGTGCAACATCACGAATAATTCTCGGCATTTTTTGAAACACCGTCTTCACTTCGACCATTCGTATGGACATGATGGCATTTTGCAGCTCATCCGATATCCGATTGACGGAAAAGCCTACCTCCTTCACTTCCTTGGACAACTCCGGAAGATCATACTCCACATTCAATTTTGCGGATAAATGCATAAACGCGTTCTTGGCAATCAGCAATTCGGAAATCATATTCATCATCTTATCAAGCTTGTCCTGACTTACCCGTATGCTCTGCGGCAGCGAAGCTTTTTGCATCGGTTCGGGAACATGGTCTTTATTGGAAACCTTGAATTGCATTTCGCTTTCGTTTTCTGTTTCTTGAACGGATGTCAAATATAAGATCTCGTTATCAATCTTATCTAAAATATCCGCATGCAGGATTGAAGCCCCATTCTCCAGCGCCACCGATTCCATTGTCGCCTTCAAATAGTCTGCAATCTCATAACCCAGGTTTAAGAAATCTTTCTTGAAAGCTTGCTTTCTATCTCTGATGAGCGCAAGCAGACTTTCAAACTGATGTACAACGTTTGAAAGCTCATGTAATACCGTCATATTAAGGCTTTCCGTTGAAAGAATGGAGCGAAAATCATCTATGCTTTTCTTTATGCTATGTACAGCCAGCAAGAGAGCGTTGAATGCGTCGCGATCATTCTCTTCTTGATCGAGTCTTATGAAATAATCGTTCATCATCCGGTCAATATGCTCATAGACTTCAAACAAGAACTGCTCCTTTGTTTTATCCGGGAATTCAGACTGAAGGATTTCCATTCCTCCAGTTTCATGGGCTGGTTCTATCGGTTCTTTTCTTTCCTTATCCACAAAAATATCATGCAATTTTTGAACAATTTCATTCCAATTCTTTTCAACATCAAACTCAATCAATAATTCGTTGCCTTCATTTAACGAACCATGATCTTTGAGTTTATCGCTGAATTGTTGAATGCAATCGTTTAGAACTTCGACAGCTGACAGCAAATAATCAATAAGATCCGAATGAACTTCAATTTCTCTCTCCCGGATTGTATGTAAAGCAACCTCAATCTCATGGGTAATCATGGTGATTACAGTCAGTCCGGCATAGGAGGCTCCCCGTTTCATATGATGAATCCTTCTATACAGGTCGTCGATCAATTCCTGATCATTGCATTGAACCTCGAGCTTTAAAATCTGTTTCTCAAGACCTTCCTGACATTTCGTCCAGTCTTTCAGAAGCATTCTCCATAAATCCATGTTTTGGGGATCAATCGAAACATGCATCTTCTACACTCTCCCAATCCGCTTGCCGCATCTTCCTTTATTTATGTGTTGAATAAACAATCGTATCGCCGATTCTCTGTGATTTATAAGCGGATGATATTCTTCCAACAGACTCGGAATGCCCCAGAAATAAAAATCCCCCGGGATTTAAGCTGTTATAAAAATCCTCCAACACTTTTTCTCTTGATCGATCATCAAAATAGATGAGGACATTTCTGCAAAAGATAAAGTCGCAGCCCGTTACATCACGGATTGCTTTGGAATCCATCAGATTAATCTTTCTGAAGTTAATGCTTCTTCTGAGGGAGGCATTAATCGAATACTTCTCATTCCTTAAAGTAAAATATTTCTCCAGATATTCAGGAGGCACATCCCTGATTGACCTGTAATCATACAAACCGATTTTGGCGCTTTGAAGCACATTCGTATTGATATCTGAAGCGATAATGTGCAAATCCCACTTCTCAGGTTCATCAAGCATTTCCTGTAAAATAATCGCTAATGTATAGGGTTCTTCTCCCGTCGAGCATGCAGCGCTCCAAATTTTGATTTTATAATCGTTGTTTTTTTGCTTTTCCTTGACAACCTGTTGCAGCACTTCTTCTGCGAAATTTCTTAACTGAGGGAAATCCCGGAAAAAATAAGTTTCATTCACGGTAAGATCGTTCATCAAACGATCAAATTCCGCTGTATTCTCGGAAAATTTCAGCAACTGGTAATACTCGTTAAAGCTATTCACTTGAAGTCTTTCTACCTGCTTTTCGATTCTCTTCTGTACGTAATACTTTTTATTGTTTTCATAAGCGATGCCTGTTCTTTGATAAACCAGGCTAATAAATTTGGTGTATAATTCATCGGACAATATCATTCCATCACCTGATTCTTTCAAGTTTCTTTGGCAATGCTGATGCTTCGTTCTGTTTTAATACCGTTCCTTTAATTGCTTCCTTCCATCTTTCCAATTTTTTTATCGAATACTCAACTACTTCCAGAATATATTCAACGCTCTTAAACGGTTTCAGCACATAGTCATTGGCTCCAAGCTCCAAACAGGCCAATGTTTTGTCAATCGTAGACTTCTCTGTCGTCATGATTACCTGGGTCATTGGATCATATTGCTTCACTTTTTTTAGAACGTCTATCCCATCCATCTCCGGCATGTCCATATCCGTCAACAAGATGTGGTACTTCTTGTTTCTGAACATGGCAATCGCTTGTACAGGGTCGGTAAAAATGTCGATGCGGTTCAACCCGGCCAATTCAAGATTTGTCTTTAAAAGCGCCGTTACTGCCTCTTCGTCGTCCAAAATCATGATGTTATAGTCGTTCATTCCGCTGTACCTCCCACAAAATCTGACCTTCATTGTCTATGAATCACTCAGCACCGCGTCCAATTCCGTACCGTACACCCCGAAATACTCCATCGTTTTAATCGAATCAAAAATATTAACGATCCTCTTGTTCAAGGGAATGCCTGCAATAATGCTGATCGAGATTCCTCGCTCGTTCAATTGTCTTTTTAACTCCATCAAGTTTCTCAGTTCATTCTCATCCAATGTTTTCAAACTGCTTACATCAATGAATAATTTTCGGACGAGTGTTCTATCCATTCGTTCCACAATCTCGTTCAGCCTTTTTAAGAAATGACGGTCTCTTGCCTTTACAATTTTAAATAGGATTTTTCCCCTGACATAACCGTAAACCTTTTCAAACAGTCTCATATATTCTCTGCGGAGAATGCTTGTTAACTCATGGTCGAGTTTTATTTTTCCGGCTAACAAGAACAGACATAGATCATAAAATTGTACAATTTCCTGCAGCATGGCATTAAAAGGAACAAGATTCGCTTCATTATGGATTTTAACCGACTGTTCCCGGATGATTTGCCCAACTCCACACTGTCCATATTCTGATTATCGAACAGGAGAGGATGCATTTTTTTGTACTGATCAAAAAACAACTCGAAAAATGCAAGACTTCTTTTATCATTAGGTACCGCTTGGTCTAGCAATCTGCAATCCGAAATATCTACAATTGATACCTTTTCGACGTACATCATTTCAAAATAGGGGTACAGCTCGGACGCTTCCATATCTGTATTCAGAATCATCACGCAGGATGATATTTGACGGTCTGCCAATGTGGCGAATATATCATCATCCGATATATTCGAGTATATAAGCGAGCCGATCTCCTTAATATTATTAAAAATCATAAAAAGGAGGGCTTGTATCATAGGCGCATCGTCGCTGAAAAAAATGGATATATAAACGCGATTCTTCGCAATACTCTTCGTTTCTTTTAAGGTACTGACAATCCCGCCTGTTGGCGCTGTTTTTTCACGCTTGCTCTTCTCTTCAGAGTGTCCTTTCAGGATTTGATCTATTTCTCCCTCAAGCTTTTCGGATGCCTGAATGACATCCTTGTCGTTTTGTTCATCAATCATCGTTTTTTTGGACTCAAACAATTTTTTTACATAGTCCAGACCTTCAAAACACAACCGCAATACTTGACTATCAAGCCTGACCCGCCCTTTTCTGACGAAGTCCAGCAAGTCTTCAATCTTGTGTGTCAAATTGCCGATTTGATCATAGCCGATCATCTGGGAAGAGCCTTTAATCGAATGAGCAATTCGGAACAATTCGTTGACGTCGTCTGACGAATAACCGATCTCCAGTCGGATCAAACATTCCTCGGCTTTCTGAAGGAGCTCTTCCGTTTCTTCAAAATAGGTAATATACATTGGATCCATTACAGTTCCACCTCAACTAAGACGCCAAAGATAAACATAAGCTTATATCTTCTGCACGTTCTGAATCCTGTTAACAGCTTTAATAATTTCATCTGCGACTTTGTATGAAGGAACAACAATCTCCGCTCCCCCACGGTTGATCGCTTCTTGCGGCATTCCGAAAACAATTGCCGTCGATTCATCCTCTGCAATGGTAATCCCTCCCGACTTTCTGATTTTCACCATTGCATCAGCGCCGTCATCACCCATTCCGGTCATAATGACGCCAACCACTTTTTCCCCTCCACACCGCTCGAGCACCGATTCCATCGTGACATTCACGCTAGGCATAAACTGCGTCACCGGACTGGAGGAGAGACGCAGCAGCCTGCCATCTCTGTGTACGAGCAGCTGATACCCTCCCGGAGCAAGATATCCCCTTCCATTAGCCAGCACATCGCCGGCTTCCGCTTCTTTGAAGGAAATTGCACACGCCTCCGCCATCCTTCTGGCAAAAGAAGAGGTGAATGTAGGAGGCATGTGTTGTACAACCAGGACTGCGGCCTTCAGGTCGGAAGGAAGCTGAGGAAGCACTTCCATCAATGTTCCCGGTCCTCCCGTGGAGACGCCTATGACGACAATGGCTGACAAATCGTTGCTCTGAACCATTCGCGATTTTCTGGAATAAGCGGCTGTTTTTCTTGGCGCTGTTGTACTCCTGGCCCTTATTCTGTTGCTCAGGTTCTTTCTGTTAGCGCTTTTATAAGCCAATTTCACTTTTTCAATAATTTCCCTTCCCACTACATGGATATCTGAAGAAACCGTTCCGGAAGGTTTGGCTACATAATCGAAAGCTCCCAAAGCCAACGCCTCAAAGGTCGTCAGCGCTCCCTCCGTCGATAATGAACTGATAATGATGATCGGGATTTCCGGATAATCGTTCAATATGTGCTGCATGGAAGTCAATCCGTCCATGACCGGCATATTGATGTCCATCGTGATGACATCCGGTTTTAATTCCTTGACTTTGTCGATTGCATCCTGTCCGTCTCTTGCCGTACCGACCACCTCAAGAGCGCCATCCGTCAGTACAATGTCTCTTAATGCTTTTCTCATCAACGCGGAATCATCCACGATCAATACCTTAATCCGATTCCTCATCACAACCACCTGCAATCAAAAAAATTGGAAATTACCCCAGACCAATCCTGCATTCGGCCTAGGGCAAACCAACTTAAGCTGGTATTTTTTGGATTTTTAATATTTTATCCAGGTTCAGGATCAAGATCATTCTTTTCCCGTCATTAAGCTTGCCGACACCTTCCACATAATCGCTTTCGACGCCATTGCTCAATATATCCGGAGGAATCTCAATCAAAGCCCTTTCGAATCGCAACACCTCCGAGACAGCGTCAACTACGATCCCTGTTTTCACGCCGCCGTAGTCTACAATGATGATTCGGGTAGCATCGGTCATCTCTTTTTCAGTTAATCCGAAGAACTTTCTTAAATCCAATGCAGGGATAATATTCCCCCGCAAATTCACAATACCGTCGATATAGTACGGTGCGCGAGGAATCTTCGTTACTTCGGTCATACGGTTGATTTCCTGCACTTCTTTTATTTTTATGCCATATTCTTCGGTCCCGATTTTAAAAGTAACCAGGTGTTCTTCATCCATAATCTGCCTTTCGATGGTTTTCACCTCGTCACCTTCCTGTATAGCATCCTTTAAGCCGCTAATCCTATGGTACTGATCGACAGAGATCATGTTCTTGGGCTCAAGCAGCATAATCAAACGTTTCCCGTCGTTCAGCTTGGCAACACCCGCAAGTTGTTCGCCGACTTGCATCGAAAACTTAGGGAGAGGCTGGATGATATTGGCATGTATCCTTAAGACCTCCAACACCTTGTCAACCATAATTCCAGCCGTAAAGTCTCCCATATCTACGACAAGAACTCTTGTTTGATCCGTAATCTCCTTGTACTCCATACCGAAGTAGGTTCGCAAATTAATAATGGGCAGCAGATCGTTGCGAATGGACACAACGCCTTCCACATAAACTTCACAATTCGGCACTTTCATGATTTCAGGCACGCGAATGATTTCTTTGACCTGCATAATCCCGATCGCATACTCCTCGTGGCCAAGCAGAAACGACACCAACTGATCGTCATCGCCGGCATCGGATTCCTGCTTCGAATCATCGCTGGCAACTCTTGCGATCTGTTGTTCATGGGTTTGCAGTGTCGCTTCGCTGCCTTTAACCGCCTTGATGACGTCAAGCAACATAATGAGTCTGTTTCCGCCCTCCAACTTGACAACTCCTTGCAAATAGTCGGAACTCATATTTGTAACGATTTGCGGCGGTTCCTCGATGTCTTGCGTGCTGACGCGCAGCACTTCAGACACCCTGTCAACGACAACTCCGGTTGCCGAGCCGTTCACATCGATAACCAGAACTCTGCTGTTTTCATCCTTCTCCTTCTTTGCTATGTTAAGTCTGGCTCGCCCATCAATAATGGGCAGAACATGACCTCGCAAGTTGCAGGCTCCCTCAATGTAATCCGGGGCATTCGGAACTTTCGTAATTTCCGGAACTCTGACGATTTCCTTCACATTCATAATGTCCGCCCCGAATTCATCATCTCCAAGATGGAAAGTGACCAACTGACGTTCGGCAAAATTCATTTGATTATCAATAGCCGCCATATCATCGCCCCCATCCCGTTACATATTTTGAAGCTCGTCGGCAAGTCCGGATATTTCCTCAATCGCTTCAGCCAGGTCTTGCATGCCTTTCGCCTGCTCGGCTGCGGCGACCGCTGCTTCCGCTGCGCCCCGGCTGGCTTCCTGGGCGGCAGCGGCAATTTGCTCGACGCCTTTTCTGGCCTGTTCCAGCGCGACCATCGATTCCTCTGTGTTTTTCAGTACTTCTGTCGTTCCCGCAACGACCTTGACCATACTTTCTTCAATGACATTCAGGTTATGTGTAATCTTCTTCGCCTTTTCCGCTTCGGCAAACGCAGTCTTGCTGGAAGAATCGATATCGGCAGCAACACGTTGAATCTGGCTCTGGATACCTCTGACCAGATCCTTGATTTTATCGGTATTCTCGGCGGATTCATTGGCAAGTGAGCGGATGTCGCCGGCTACCACCGAGAAACCTCTTCCAAACTCCCCTGCCCTTGCCGCTTCGATCGAACCATTCACAGCCAGCATATTGGTCTGAATCGTTACATTGACAATCGCATCGACGATCTTATCGATTTGTCGAATGGTTTCTTCCAGACTTTTAATGTTTTTGGCGGAAACCAGGCTCGCTTCAGCGGAAGTTGAAATTCCGGAAATCATATCCTCTACCGCAGTCTTATTGTTTTCAAGCAGTTTTTGCAGTTCTGTCAGTTTTTCCGTGGAGAAAGCCGCCCGTTCGTTCATTTGCTTGGATGCGACAGCGAGCTTTTCCGCAAGCTGCGCGGACTTATCCGTGAGCTCGGCTTGCGCCTGGGCGCCGGCGGAAATCTGCTGCATCGCCTTCAATATCTCAGCGGCAGTGGAATTTCCCTCCTCCACGTTGGCGGATAATTCTTCCGCCGCAGCGGCAAGCGCCTCGGATGATTTCTGGGCGTCTGTCGATACTTTCAGATCCTCCGCCATCTGGGCTAGATCGGATGCTGCTGCGTTCAACTCGCTGAACGCTTTATTCTGCATCTGCAACGATTTTTCGATTTCCTCGGAGCTGCTGCTCTGCTGTTCGGCCGCTGCGGCAATTTGCTCGGCGAGAGCCAGAAATTCGGCTGCCCCCTTGCTTGCATCAATCGCGTTTTGCGATATTTCGGCAACGCCGCGCTGCACAATGACGACATCTTGGGCAATTTTTACAAGGTCGGCCGTCGTTCTCTTCGCTTTCTCAACCTCTTCGTTGGCAGCCTTTCCGGCATTTTCAATATCCGCGACGACGATCTTCACATTGCTTTGAATCTCCGTAACCATTTCCCTGATATTTCTGGCGGACTTCTCCGAAATCTCGGCCAGGTTTCTGACCTCGTCGGCAACCACGGCAAATCCTCTTCCATGCTCGCCCGCTCTTGCTGCCTCGATAGCCGCATTTAAGGCGAGCAGATTAGTTTGATCGGCAATTCTCACGACAGCCTGCACAATGTTGCCGATTTCATCCGACTGCTTTTCAAGCTCCCCAACCAGTTTGACCGACTCAAGATTGACCTCTGCCGCAGATTGGATTCCTGCTATCATGTTTTCAATTTCGCTGGAAGTGTTCTCGATTAATTCTTTCGCCAAATCTACGCGTTCCAGCGATTCCTTGGCATTTTTGTCCGCAATAACGGATGCCTTCTCAATCTGGTTAATAGCAGCTCTTGATTCTTCCGCTGCCGAAGAAGCTTCATTCGCGCCTTTAGCGATTTGTTCCGTTGTTGAGCCAAGCTCTTCCGCCGCGCTGCTGGCTTCTTCAATGCCGGAAGCGAGCTGCTCGGTTGCCGTTGCAATCCGCTCTGCGAGCTGTTGCTGTTTGGCTAGTGTCCTTGCCCTGACTTTATCCTGAGCCTGCTTTTTCGCAAGCGCTCTCTTCCGTTCCAGGTCATCGGACTGACCCGAAAGCTGTCCTCCGTTCCTGTCGTTTGGATTAACCGCCGGTCTTGCAAGCTTCTTTTCCATAAAACGATACGCCTCCCAAGGTATAAGTAATTTCAGTTTATTATTAGGCTCAGTATATTCATTGCTGCTAAGCTAATAATCGTCTAAGCATCGCAGAGTAAGTACTGGCCTTAATAATTTAACGAATAAGCGATGCGGATTTTATGTACTGTATGGCTTTAGTAATCGGGACAATAGATGATAAAGTACACATTAACACCATCTCCCGTCGGTTCATTCCCCAAGTATCCATCACGAAATAATAAATAAATCCTTTTACGCAGTTCCTCTATAGTCGTTTGTATATTGCTTTGGACTAAGGATTTATGAATTTCAGCTAATGTATAGAATTCGCTTTCCATGTTCTTTAATAACTTTAATAATTCCTCGTCGGTAATCTGTTGCATTTGTAGCCCTCGTTTTTGATTTTTCGGTTTATGAAAACAATCTTTCAAACTGTCATGAAACACACTGTCTTTTACTGAAAAGCCACGTGTTTGACAAAGTTCGCCTGCCACATAAATGAAGCTCTCCGAAGCAAGCTGCCGGGAATTAGACTCTCAGAGATTCAAATAGGACATTTTAAGAAAACAGGTCTAAATCGTATAAATCCAAGAGACAATCAATAACACCAAAATGACCGAAATCACCTCCAACAGGATTTACAGAGTTCAACATTTGAATTTCACCTCTGCGTCATTTTGTTGGCACATTTGTTACCAAAGCATTGCACTTCTTTATCGCTAAACTCCCAAGTACTGAGAAGATCACCCTCTCGTCTGTAATGTGTTTATAGAGTAATAGTCTTTTAGTTCACACCCTATTTCTCTAGTTTCAAGTAAGTGTTCGGGGATACTTAAAAATTCCCGAACATAAAATTCATCAAATTGTGTAGTGCAATGTTTCAAAAGTTCTTCCCTTGCCTTTAAAGGAGAGATTCCCTTACGGTATGCTCGATTTGACAGCATACTGTCGTAAGCGTCAATGATTGTGCAAATCCTAGCATGAATAGGGATTTCTTCCCCTTTCATTCCAAACGGATATCCCAACCCATCTAGCCGTTCATGATGAAACTTCACAATGTCGATGATCTCTTCGTCGATGTCTCCTTCCGCCAACAATAACCTCATTCCCATAATGGGATGACATTTCATTACCTCCCATTCCTTCGGGGTCAATGATCCTTCTTTATTTAACACTTCATTCGAAATCAAAATTTTTCCGCAGTCATGAAGACAGCAACCGATTATTAATTTTTGTTTTTGTTCATTACTAAAGTTAAGTTGATCAGCAAATATATTAGCCATATTCCCAACGCGCAAGGAATGATGGTATGTTTCTAAATCCTTTGATAATAATTCGAATAAAAATTTAACATAAATTTCCTCCACATAATCAACCCACTTTGCGAGTAATGTATCATTCCCGGTTCTTCTTGACAGGGAAAACGACGATATGATTTTAATAATGAGTTCAATCATCTTTAGAGGAGGATCAAAAAAGAATGTCACTTTTAGAGCTATTATCCTGAAACTTCGAAAAGGGCATATTCATAGCGTCTGTATACACAAATGCCTTGAGGTAATCGGGATATTCTCGTTTCGAGAATCTATCATCCAGGAGATTGGCTATTTAATGCGATCGCCAACATCACAGTTCCACAAACTATACTTTTCATGAATTCATGGATAAAATCCTGAAAGGAGATCTACTTCCCTTGGTATTTCACACTACTAAATTGGACATCCCAACCCTTTCGAACAGAACAAAAGTATCATTTTGTTATGTTTAAATATGATCTCAAATGAAACTAAAACCCTTATATTAAACTTATATTTCGTAATAAGAATAAATAAGGAAGGATTTTAATCGAACTTATTGAATTTAACATTATATCTAAGCATAATTTTGAGGTGTATAAAAAAATGGCAGCAAGACATGGAGCAAATGCAGTTGAACCAATACGTGATTTGGACAAAATTCAAGAAATTAAAAATTATTTGCTACCACGATCTTATCGCGATTATTTCTTATTTGTTTTCGAATTAATTCCGGGTTAAGAATAAGCGATATACTCCCTTTAAAAGTTTTGGATGTGGTATATACCAAGCATTTAAAAGTAAGAGAAAAGAAAACCGGAAATTCAAGGAAAATTATTATTACAAACGCTTTAAGAAAAGAAATTGAAAAATACACGAAAAACCTTGCAGATTCAGATTATTTGTTTCCCTCCAGAAAAGGAGGGAAACCTATACATCGAGTACAGGCATGGCAAATTATTCATGATGCTGCAAAAGCATGTAATGTTGAAGGAGCTATAGGAACTCATACATTACGTAAACATTCGGTTATCATTTTTATCAACGTTTTAAGGATGTAGCGATGCTGCAATATATTTTTGGACATTCCAGTCCATCGGTTACCTTAAGATACATAGGAATTAACGATGACATGGTAGATGAAGCCTTGGAGACATTTTCTCTTTAGTGCTTTTTGTCTAATTCTGGTGAAATTATTGACGAAATTGCTGGAATTATTGCTTCAAATGTTTTATAATTTGCGACAGCAATAGTCTATTTTTCACAAAACACATAACAAAATGATACTTTTGTTTTTTATATTTTCATTTAAAATCTCTTAATAATAGGACAATTGTTCCTGTTTATATTATCATCAAGGCTTCTTTCAATGAGAAAAAGAGAATTAGTTGGAAAATCGTGTCGAGAAAAGTCTAAAAGCAAAAGTCAATCTGTACAAAACGTTTGTTTTGTAAGATTGACTTTTTTCGACATTATAGAATTTATAAATTTCCGAGGTGGGAGAAGGACTTCCACCTTATTTTTGTTTTTGATAAGGTATGACTATGGAGACAAATGTGCTGAAGCAGATTTTCTTTGATGAACATCAGCATTGGGATCAATTTAGTGCCAAGCACAAGGACAAGCTTCATCCCAATGTCCTCGAAGAAGTCGAAAAGTTCCGGGAATGCGGAAACTTAGAAAATGGTTTTAAGTTAATGGCCTGTGAAGGCTGCCATGATTTGAAGCTTGTTCCGTATCGCTGCAAAAGACGCTTTTGCACAACCTGTTCCTGCGGGGAGACAGAAGAATGGGCTCGTCTACTAGAAGAAGATGTGTTTCAGGTCAATCATCGACATGTGATCTTTACGATCGATTAGGGTTTACGCGACGTATTCCTCCTCCTGAAGCAGCAAATGCCCTTTATGAGGTTCCTGACAAAACGGTTCACGTATCCATTGACGATGTTGAGAACCAACGGACTTATATCCTGAACGGAACCGGGACGATTCATGTGCTGCGGTTGCTCGTCGCTTTTTTATTGCATAACCATTTGCTTACAGTACATTATCTCCAATTCTTTGTTGATGGCGCCTTTTAATTTCGACTGTGTCTGCCTACAGCGAGAGATGACCGAACGGCGAACCACTTAATCGGATTCTGCGTTCCTTACAGGAGTGCGGTTCTGCGTAATGTTCTCGTTGAAGTTTTCCCATTGTCGCCATTCAGGAAAACGTATCCCTTCACCAAGCTGACGGAAACCAAGGTATCCGTCAGCTGTAAAGACGGATACCGCATATTGACCCCAAAACGATTTTTTGAAGGACTTGTCATACTTTTGATTCACCTGTGCTCACGACACCAATTTGGGAGCTCAATCCAACGAATATCTGGATTTAGACGGCCGTTATAAGTCAAGACCATTTCGAAAACAATCTTATATCAGGTCAGACTTTTGAAGCAGTCGCTCGACCATTGCCGCAACCTCGGCTCTAGTGATGAAGGCTTTAGGAGCAAGCTCTGTACCGCTTCTTCCCGATACGATGCCAGCCTGCACACAGTCGGTAATGCTGCTGATCGCCCATGAGGATACTCCTGCTGCATCGCCAAACGGACGAAGTGTTGCGTCTGCCGAGTGAACCGTCAGTTTGGCTTTCAGTCCGGTGATCGCCATCGCTTTGGAGAGGATGATCATCGCCTGTTCGCGCGTGATCTTGTCATTCGGCCGGAAGGTGCCGTCTTCAAACCCATTGATCAAGTGATAAGCATATGCTGTGTTAACGGCACTGTTGTACCAATCTGCTACCTTCACGTCCGAGAATGGTGTAGTCTCATTCTCCAGCTTAAGCCCCAATCCGCGAACGATGATCGCTGCAAACTCAGCGCGGGTAATGTCCCGGTCAGGACTAAACATGCCATTGCCTGTACCCTCGATGATCATGCGCGATCCCATATCATTGACGGCATCTTTCGCCCAATGATTTGCTACATCGCCAAATTCGAGCGGTTGCCATACGACTGTGTACGTACTGTTCGTCAGGCTGTTGATTTTGGCGTAATATTTGCCGTCGATCAGGATGATCCTGGTCGGCACGTGCCGCACGGTTCCGTCCGGTTCGACGACGACGCCTGTCGTGATCCTGGCCGGATCCGCGCCGTCCGGAATGGCAATGGTACGCTCCACGTAAGCGTTAAACTTCGACACTTCGATGACGGTATCACCATACGCGGCTTTTACCGTAAAGTCGAGCGGCGAGGCGACCAGGGTAAACGTTCCTTTGGCCGCCGCGTTCTCTACGACTTTCACCGTATCGGCTGCCGGTGCGGCGATTTCGACCTGCACCTTGATGTCCTGCAAAGCCACCGATTTCCCGATCTGATCGGATACGGCGCTGATGTTGATTTGCTGCGCTGGCAATGTATAGGCGGCGCGGTCTGTTTTGATCTCCAGAACCGCTTGCTTGTCCTCCATGTTTTTGACCATTTGGCCGTTCAATTCGCCGACGACCACATCGGATTTGGCGTTCGCCGGAATCGTGACAACGGCGCCTTGACCTTCCGCCGCGAGCCTGTCATCCAGTTTTTTCTGGTCAATGGTTATCGTGGTTACGGTTTGGTCGTTTCGTTTCGTTGTGGTTGCAGTACCCGCGTTTTCCACCTTGCCGTTGACGAGCACATCCGCTCCTTTATTGGCGGTCTCCGGCTCCGGCGGAGCCGTTGGTTGCGCGGGTGTGCTGCTCCCGCCGCCGGATGGCGATCTCGGCGTCGCGCTCGCTTCGTTGGAAACGGCTACCTCTTCGCCGGCATTCATCGCCCTGACTTTGAAATAATAAGTTGTCCCGTTCGTCAGGCCCGTGGCCGTATACGCCGCGCTGTAGACGGCATCGGTGACCGTTGCGACCGGCGAGTCCCCATACGTGCCGCTTGCCAATCTTTGATACACTTCATAGGCATTCGCCTCGGGGATCGCATTCCAGCTTAATCCGGCCTGACGATTGCCCGCTGTCGCCGTCAACACAACCGTCGTCGCCGGAACCGTCGAGAACGCCCACATCGATTTGTCCGAAATCTCCGCGATCTCATGACCTGCCCTGTCGGTAAACGCTCCCTCGTCCATCGTGACGTAATAGGCGGTGTCATATTGGAGGTTCGCGGGCAGATCGATCCGGACAACGGAGCGGTCGACTGTGTACGTGCGGGTTGAAGTTCAATCTCGAGCCGAATGTATGTAACCCCGCAATGATTCCTGGGGTGATTTTATGTTTCTTTTCGAAGTATTCCTTTACGAAACCGCTTCATCCATAAACTCCTTGAGCAGGTGACGGTGCTTTAAGAAGATCTCTCGAAGTCCTTCGTCTATTGTCATGATCACATGACGATGATTGACCTGAAATACATCTTCCTCGAGCAGCCTGCTCCACTCTTCTGTCTCGCCGCATGAACAGGTCGTGCAGAATCTCCCTTTGCAGCGATACGGAACAAGCCGCAGGTCATGGCATCCTTCACACACCAGCAGCTTAAACCCATTCTTTGGATTCCCGCAATCACGGAACTTGGCGACCTCTTTCAGGACATTCGCTCGGATCCTTCCTTCATTCTTCCGGACAAACTTGTCCCAATGGCCATGTTCATCGAAAAAAATTCGCTTTAGGATGTTCGGTTCCATACGTTCAAATTACCAGAAAAAACGAAATGGATGAAACCTGAACTTCACCCGAAAAGTTATAAATTCTGATATGTTCAAAAAAGCGCAGACTTCTTTTTCCTTGTTCGTTTTCCAAGGGAGCAGCCTGTTGTCGACATGAGGAAGCCCAATGGAAAATCCCCCCATACATCGGATTAATGGGTGGACGCTTGCGTCCGGGCGGGCCCGAACCGCGGATACGGCTTGCTTGATGCGCAATACCGCATGTTGCAGCCTGTTCATCGTAATCGGCTTCAGCAGATAGTCGGTCGATTGAATTTCAAACGCTTCCACCGCATACTCCGCGTACGCCGTCGTAAACACAATCGGCATTTGGGGCTGGATTGCCCTCATTTTCCTCGCCGCCTCCATGCCCGTCATGCCCGGCATCTGGTTATCCAGGAAAACGGCGTCCACAGGCGTCGTGTCCAAAGCTTCTATCGCCCGAATCGGATTCACAAACCTTCCGACGACCTTGACATCCCCTATTTGCCCAAGCAAAATCTCTAACAGATTGAGTGCATCTTCTTCATCATCCACGAGCAACACACGAATCATTGGGCTTGCCTCCTTCGCACGCCTATTGAAAGACACCAGTAACAAACAGTAAAAAATCGTCAATTCATTTGCAATCTTCGCCGATCATGGCCACATTACGGACATATTCGACAGAAATGGTCCAATTCCTTGCCTTTCGTCGGATTCGCCTTGGTTCACTTCATGATTGTTCCGTTACAACAGAAGCGGCTGTTCATGTTTGCGATCAGCCGCTTACTGCTGTTTATTCATTACTCCCCGGGCTTCGTCGTCATCAGACTATACAGCTTCGTATGCCGCGGGAACTTGTCGGTAAACGGCACAAGGGAGCTGCCTACCTTCATCAATCCATTCCCGGCGTCAACATTGGTGATATAAGAGAGTTGCAGTTCCGAAATATTAAGAAGCTCGGCAAGCTCTACCCGGTCGGTAGCTGCCTGATTCAGCATGACGATAAATTCGCTGTTCGCGAGCATGGTCCGGGCCGTATGGCTTTGCAGCAAATCATCCACGTTTTGCGTAATGCCCGTACAAAAAGCGCCATACTTTCGGACGCGCTTCCAAAGCGTGAACAGAAAGTTGGCGCTGTATTCATGCTGGAACAGAAGATAGATTTCGTCGATAATGATAAACGTATTTTTGCCTTTGGCCCGATTTTGTGTAATCCGATTCAGGATGCTGTCCAGGACAACCAGCATGCCGATCGGGAGAAGCTGTTTGCCCAGATCGAGAATGTCGTAGCAGATGAGCCGGTTATGGACATTGACATTGGTCGGTTTGGCGAACGTGTTCAGACTGCCGGAAGTAAACAGTTCGATCGCAAGCGCGATGTCCTGCGCTTCCGGCTCCGATTGCTTGAGCAGCTCCGTACGAAAGTCCTGAAGCGTCGGCGGCTGTCCCTTATAGTTGCTCTGCAAATACTTCCTGTACACGCTGGCGGTGCAGCGGTCAATGAGCGACTTTTCTTTGGCTCCCAGATGGTATCCGCCAATCAACTGCTCGCAAAGCGAGAGGACGAATTCCGACTTGAGAATGATCGGATTGGCACCGTCGCCATATTGCCGATTCATATCCATCGCATTGATATGGTTGGGCGAAGTGGCAGATATATGAATCGTCTCGCCGCCCAATGCGTTCACCAGCGCGGAGTATTCCCTTTCCGGGTCGATCAGAATCATATCGTCGTCGCTGGCCAGCATCTGGTTGACGATTTCCCGTTTCGCGGTAAAGCTTTTGCCGGAACCGGATACGCCGAGGATAAAGCTGTTTCCGTTCAGCAATTGCTTGCGGTTGGCAATAATCATGTTTTTGCTGATCACATTTTGTCCGTAGTAAATGCCGCCCGGATGCACGATTTCCTGCGCCCGAAACGGAATAAAGACAGCCGTGCTTTCCGTCGTTAACGTCCGCAAAGCTTGAACCTTCCGCAAGCCGTAGGGGAGCGCCGTATTCAGACCGTCCATTTGCTGGTAGGTCAGCGTGGAAAACTGGCACAAATGCTTGCGGGCGGTTGTGAGCAGCGCCTCCGTATCGCTGTCGAGCTGCTCCTTGCTGTCCGCGATATGGACCATCGTCAGAAGGCCGAACATCATCCGCTGGTCGCGGGTAGTCAGGTCGTTCAGAAATTCTTTGCTCTCTTTGCGTTGCTGCTCCATATCGTAAGGAACCACGGCGGAAAAATTGTTGTTCCGGTTTTGTCGCCGCTGCCAATTCGTGATATTCGTCTCCACGCCGAGCAAACGGCTCTCCACCTCGCGAACGGCCTCGTCGGTCGGAATCGGGATAATATCCAGCGACAGCAGCAAATTCCGGTTCAGTTCGCAAAGCTCGGATACCATGCTGTCCTTAATATAGCTGGCGTATTCCCGCAGAAAGATGACACGGCCATAAAAATTGCCCATCCGAAAATGATCTTTTTCAAACTCGAACGTATCCGGGCAAATGTAGTCCTTGAAATCATGCCCCTTGCGCACCGTTTCGGACAAATGGAAACGAAAATCCGCTTCCTCGCCGATCCGAAAGAAATCATGGAAAATGCGCAGACGGTCGGTTGCATCCAGTTCGATACATTTGGAACCGAGACGGGAAAAATGCGACATCAATTCGGTTCCGACCCTCGCGAAATATTGACGGGCTTCCTCCACATTTTTCTTGACGACCGAAATGGTAACGTACTTTTCCTGAATCGTGCCGTTCGCGCCGATGGCCTTTGCGAGCAACATCTCGTTGTACTCTTGCCGGTACACATCGAGATGGTCCTCCCGAAGCGGAATCAGAATCGAGCTTTCAAAATCGGCCCGATTCAAACGCCGGTTATGGATTGTAATTTTCGTGGTCGCTCCGCTGTCAAAGGAATTGAGCAGCTCGGAATAAGACAAAAACATTGCTTCCTTGTCTTCCCTGGACGCTACGGCGTAGTTGATATCCTCGAACCGGTACGATTTGGAGAACTTGTTGCCGACAAAAAAAATCCCGTCCGGCCAAAGGGCGCGAATCGGGATGACTTGCTGAACGCCTTTCGGGATGACAAATCGTTCCTTGTCCTGCTTGATGATGCGTCTGAGCGTTTTAATCACGGCGCTTCATCCTTTCCTGCTCACGATACTGCATGCTCTTTTTCAGCGC
>NZ_JXAK01000023.1 GCF_000829455.1 Gordoniibacillus kamchatkensis | reverse complement strand
AAGTAACTGCGTGAACTAAGGAACCGCCGTATACCGAACGGTACGTACGGTGGTGTGGGAGGTCGGCTACTCAACTAATGGGTAGCCTCCTACCCGATTATTCCAAACTGAATAGGTTCTCATCGCTGTTCTCCCGGTTGCGCTTTGAAATAGGAAGCCAAAGGAGAGAATGACTATGAGTTTGTTGACGGTTGAAAACTTGACGCATGCGTATGCGGATAAATCGGTATTTCGCGACGTGAGCTTTCGCCTGCTGCGGGGGGAGCACGCAGGTCTCGTCGGCGGCAATGGCGCCGGCAAATCGACGCTTTTGCGCATTTTGGCGGGGGATGTCATTCCCGACCGGGGCACGGTCAAATGGCTGCCTGACGTAAAATACGGCTTCCTGCGGCAGCATCTCGACCTGCAAGCCGGCACCACTATCAGGCTGACGCTGCAGGGCGCTTTTGCGCACTTGTACGACATGGAAAAGCGCATGCGTCACATCGCCGAGCAAATGGCTGCCGGGGCGCCGGATGCGGAGCCGCTGGAGCGGCTGCTCGCCCAATATGGCGAGCTGCAGACGAAGCTGGAGCAGTCCCGCTTTTACGAGCTGGATGCGCGGATCGAAGAAGTGGCTGCAGGCTTGGGGCTGCTGGAGCTTGGCTTGGAGCGGGAAGTCGACAAGCTGAGCGGGGGCCAGCGCACCAAGCTGCTGCTGGGCACGCTTTTGCTGGAAGAGCCGGATGTGCTGCTGCTTGACGAGCCGACCAATTTTTTGGACGAGGCGCATATCGATTGGCTGACGAAGTATTTGAAGGTTTACGAGCACGCCTTTCTGGTCGTATCGCATGACGAGCGGTTTTTGAACGAAATCGCCGGCACAATCTTCCACCTGGAGCATCAGCAGTTGGGGCGTTACGCGGGCAATTACAAGGCGTTCCTGGCCAGCTACGAGCAAAGCAAACAGCAGCTGCAGGACGCCTACATCCGGCAACAGCACGAAATTGCCAGGCTGGAGACGTTCATCCAAAAAAACAAGGTCCGCAAAGCGAAGCAGGCGAAAAGCCGCGAAAAGATGCTGGAAAAAATGGAGCGGATCGACCGGCCGACGACTGCGCCGCGGCCTCGCTTTACATTTAACGTTACCATAGACCCGGTGACCCGAGTGATAGAAGCCAAACAAATTCAGATCGGCTACACGAAGCCGCTCTTTGCGCCGCGGGATTTGCAAATTAGCCGTGGCGACAAGATCGCCATCGTAGGCTCCAACGGCATCGGCAAATCGACGCTGCTCAAAACGCTGCTCGGCCATGTGGAGCCGATGGGCGGGACCGTGCATATCGGGGAGCGCGTTCGCGCCGGGTACTATGCGCAAGAACATGCGGTTTCGGAGCTAACTCCGCTGGAGCGCCTGACGACATTTCGGCGGGATTTGAAGGAAAAGGACATCCGCAAAACGCTCGCGATGGCGGGGCTGACCGACAAGCACATTCGCCAGCCGCTGCGGGCATTAAGCGGCGGAGAGCAAGCGAAGGCGCGTTTAAGCGAGCTAATGCTGACCGACTGCAATTTCCTCGTATTGGACGAACCGACGAACCATCTGGACGTCCTGGCGAAGGAGGCGCTGCGGCAAGCTCTCGAAGCGTACGACGGTACGATTGTGGTTGTGACCCATGAACCGGACTTTTACGCGGGTTGGGTGACCGACATATGGCAAGTGGAGAAATGGTAAGTAAGTTGAACAGCTGCCGCGGTTTTGTCCGCGGCGGCTTTTTTTTTCAAGCGCGATTGACGATTTCCTCGAAGATTATATATAATTTTATCAATTATATATAATCGATTTTGCTAGCAGGAGAAGGTCGCGAACATGGCAAACAATCCGCTTGTCCCATCATTGAAGGACGAGGTCCGGCTAAAGCTCAGAAACGCCATCATTTCAAATGAGTTGAAGCCGGGAGAACGAATCGTCGAAACGGAGGTAGCCAAAAATTTCGGCATCAGCCAAGTGCCCGTCCGCGAAGCGCTAAGAGGTCTGGAAGAAGAAGGGCTCGTTACCTCGGTCAAATATAAAGGAGCGTTCGTCGCGGAAATCGACAGCTCGGAAATTTTCCACATGTTTTTGCTGCGCGCGGAAATTGAAGCGAATGTCGTCGGGCTTGTCATGCCTTCATTGACGCGGCGGCATTTTGGCGAGCTGTACGACATCGTCGAACAAATGAAGAAATACAGCGACGAGCCGGAACATTACGCTGCCCTGTCCGCCTTGGACGTCGAGTTTCACCGCACGGTTATCGAGTGGGGGCAAATTGCGGTATACAACCGGATTTGGCATATGCTGGACGGCCATATCCGCCGGTTTATCGCGATTTTGCATCCGCAAACGATATTGGACGGCAGAGCCGCCTACAGAACCCATACGAAACTGATAGAAGCGATGGAACGGAGGGATGCGGACAAGGCGAAAGCCGAATTTAAAGATCATATTTTGTGGGCGTTCAGCCCGAGCGGGCCTTTTGCAAGCTCGGGCCTTTTGCAAGCGCTGCCAAAGCGGAAAACGCCGACCCGGCCGGCCGACCTTTGGCATGAATGCCGGAGCGGGCCCGTAAAGTACTAATAGCGAATCTATCCGTGGACAGGAGGAACCGAAGATGCGCGTCATCCGCTTTGCAGACGAAACCTCTTTGCCAGTGCTCGCAGCTTTAACCGACGACAATCGCATTTATGCTTTGCCGCAGCGGGATTTGATGGAACTCGTACGTGAGGCCGAGGAACTCGGCGTGTCCCCGCTGGCTTTGATCGAAAAAGAGATCGCCGAAGGAGCAGCGCCTGTCGGCGTGCCGCTCGAAAGCCTGACTTTATTGACGCCTCTCGACGCCCCCGAAGTATGGGCAGCTGGAGTAACGTACGAACGGAGCAGAGATGCTCGCAATTACGAGGCGACGGGCGGTAAGCTGGACGTGGCGACGTTTTACGACAAAGTGTATGACGCGGAGCGTCCCGAAATTTTTTTCAAATCGACGGCGGCGCGCACGGTCGGCCCGGGGCAGGACGTCTGCTTGCGCTCGGATTCGAGCTGGCAAATCCCGGAGCCGGAGCTGGGCCTCGTCATAGGCCGGAACGGGAACATCGTCGGCTACACGGCCGGCAACGACATGAGCTGCCGCGATATTGAAGGAGAAAACCCGCTCTACTTGCCCCAGGCCAAAATGTGGAGGCGCTCCTGCTCGATCGGCCCGGCGGTGCGGCTGGCGGAAACGGTCGCGGACCCGTACCGGTTCCAAATCGCCTGCCGCATTTACAGAAACGGGGAGTTGGCCGTGGAAGGAACGGCAAGCACGGGCCAGTTGAAACGAAGGTTCGACGAGCTCGTGTCCTTTTTGCGGCGGGACAACGACATTTTTGACGGTACGGTGCTGCTGACCGGAACGTGCATTGTGCCTCCCAACGATTTTACGCTGCAGGATGGCGACCGGATCGAAATCGAGATTTCGGATATCGGCGTACTGAGCAATACTGCCAGAAAGCTGGTGCCGTGATGAACGCCTCATATAAAACGGTCATGATGAAGCCCCAGGATTCGGTCGCCGTAGCCCTCGAGGATATTCCCGCAGGCGCCGAGCTGACGGTCGTTTCGCAAGGGCAGACGTTTACGGTCGTGCTCGCGGACCCGATCGAGTTCGGCCACAAATTCGCCGTAAGGCCTATCCGCCAAGGCGACGACATTGTCAAGTACGGCGAGGCGATCGGGGTAGCGGTAACCGATATCGCTCCCGGCCAGCACGTTCATGTGCATAATCTGGAAGGAAAACGGGGAAGAGGTGATCTCGGTGCCACAGCTGGCTGAAGGCAAGTTTTGGGGTTACCGGCGGGCGGACGGACGAGTCGGCGTCAGAAATCATGTGCTTATTCTTCCTACCATCGTGTGCGCGACTCAGGCAGCGAAACAAATTACCGAGCTTGTTCAAGGCACGGTATCTTTTATCCATCAGCATGGGTGCGCCCAGGTGGGTGTCGATTACGAGCAGACGTTCCGCACCTACGTCGGGCTCGGCACGAATCCGAACGTCTACGGCGTCGTCGTGCTCGGGCTCGGCTGCGAAACCCATCAGGGCCGAGGCGTCGCGCAGGAAATCGCAGCACAAAGCGGCAAGCCGGTGGAGCTCGTCTCCATCCAGGATCACGGCGGCACGCTGATGGCGATCGCGCAGGGCGCGAAAATCGCCGCCCAAATGGTGCAGGACGCCTCGGCGCAATTCCGCGAGCTGTGCGACATCAGCGAGCTGATCGTCGGCACCGAGTGCGGGCGGGTCTGACGCTTGCTCGGGCTTGTCCGCCAACCCTGCCGTCGGCGTCGTCAGCGACATGGATCGTGCGACTGCCGGGGGTACGGCGATTTTGGCGGAAACGACGGAGCTGATCGGAGCGGAGCATTTGCTCGCGGCCCGCGCAGTAGATGAAAGGACGTCGAAGCGGGTATACGAAGTGATCAAGGCGATGGAAAGCCGCGCTTTTATGATGGGCATCGACATCCGTACCGGCAACCCGAGCCGGGCAACTTGAAAGGCGGGATCAGCTCCCTCGAGGAAAAATCGCTCGGCGCCGTGGGCAAAGCCGGCAGCCGCCCTTTGCAGCAAATCATCGATTATGCCGAGGCGCCGACCAAGAAAGGCCTGGTATGGATGGATACGCCAGGCCACGACATCGAGCAGCTGACCGGCATGGTGGCGGGCGGCGCGCAAGTCGTGCTGTTTACGAGCGGCCGGGGAACGCCGACCGGATGCCCGATCGCGCCCGTCATCAAGATCGCGACCAATACGGCCATGTTCGAGAAGATGCGAGATAATATGGACATCAACGCGGGAACGATCATTCAAGGCGTCGAAACGATCGAATCCGTCGGCAGGCGCATTTTTGACGAGGTCGCGCTTGTGTCGTCCGGCAAGCTGACGAAAGCGGAAATATTGAAGCAGCACGACTTCGGCATTTGGCGCATCGGCCCGACATTTTGACGCGTTCAACCTTATACGAAAAGAGGTTAATCCAATTGAGTCAAGCGACAGAGCCCAAAACGTATTTGAACTATATCAACGGAGAATGGACGGCGGCTTCAACCGGGCAGACGGACGCCAGCATCAATCCCGCCGACAGGCGTGAAGTCGTAGGCTACGTACAGAAGTCTGGGCTCGAAGACCTGGACCGCGCCGTTGCCGCCGCACGGCAAGCCCAACAGTTGTGGAAGAAGCTGTCCGGAGCGGCGCGAGGCGACTATCTGTTCAAAATCGCCAATGCGCTCGAGCGGCGCCTCGACGAAATCGCGGAGACGATGACCCGGGAAATGGGCAAAACGCTGCCCGAGGCGCGGGGCGAAACCGTACGGGGCGTAGCGATACTCCGTTATTATGCCGGAGAAGGCATGCGCAAGACGGGCGACGTCATCCCTTCCACCGACAGCGAAGCGCTCATGTTTACGTCCCGCGCTCCGCTCGGCGTCGTCGGCGTCATAACGCCCTGGAACTTCCCTGTTGCGATACCTGTCTGGAAAATGGCGCCCGCGCTCATATACGGCAACACCGTCGTCATCAAGCCGGCGCAAGAAACGGCTGTGACCGCGGCCAAAGTGATCGAGTGCATGCACGAAGCAGGGCTTCCCGCAGGTGTTGTCAACCTGGTAACGGGCAGCGGTTCCGTGATCGGGCAAGGGATCGTCGACCATCCCGGGATTAACGGCATTACGTTTACCGGCTCCGATACGGTGGGCAAACGTGTCGGCCAAGGCGCTCTAGCCCGCGGTGCGAAATACCAGCTGGAAATGGGCGGCAAAAATCCGGTCATCGTCGCTGCGGACGCCGACCTGGATTTGGCGGTCGAGGCGACGGTCAGCGGCGGCCTGCGCTCCACCGGCCAGAAATGCACGGCGACAAGCCGCGTCATCGTGCAGAGCGCCGTATACGAGCCGTTCAAAGAAAAGCTGCTGGCGAAAGTCAAGTCGCTGCAAGTCGGCGAAGGGCTGCGCAGCGACACGTGGATGGGGCCTTGCGCCAGCGAAAATCAGCTGAACACGGTGCTGACGTACATTGATAAAGGCCGAGAGGAAGGAGCGGTGCTGCTGCATGGCGGCAACCGGCTGGAAGGCGGGGGGCTCGAGCACGGCTTTTCGTCGAGCCGACCGTTTCGAACGCGTCACGCCGGACATGACGATTGCGCAGGAAGAAATTTTCGGTCCCGTGCTGGCGCTGATCAAAGCGGATACGCTGGAAGAGGCGCTGAACATCGCCAACGATGTGAAATATGGCCTGAGCGCCTCCATTTATACGCGCAATATCGGCAATATGCTGAGCTTTATTAACGAGATGGACGCCGGTCTGGTGCGCGTCAATGCCGAAACCGCGGGCGTGGAGCTGCAGGCCCCGTTCGGCGGCATGAAGCAGTCGAGCTCGCATTCCCGCGAGCAGGGGCAGGCGGCCGTCGAATTTTTCACCTCGATCAAGACGGTGTTCATCAAAGCGTAAGCTCAAATCAACGGAACGATGGCTGCGGGGATTTCCTCGCGGCTTTTTTTTCTTAAGGCATAAAAAAACCTTCCCAAAGGAAGGATTTAAAATTTACCATCTAACAACGATTCAACCTGCTTGTCCGATAGAGAGTTCGCTATATTTTTTAAAATTGTCTAAAAACGCCTGCCAGCCTTCTTTTTGTTGCTCAATGGAATGGGTTTCTTCCGCTTCAAAAACTTCAATGATCTTAGTGTCGTTTTCTTGATTAATAAAAGTGACCGAAACTTTTCTTCCGTCTCCGAGTGTGTAAGAAATGAATTCGTTTGTTCTAATTTCGTCATAAACTCCGCCGAAATCAAATCCAAAGCTTCCATCCTTTGGTTCCAATCTTGTAACAAATGTGCCGCCAGCCCTTAAATCATTTTCGGCATGTGGTGCGTGCCAGTCATCGGAAGCAAAAGACCATTTCGTTATATGCTTTGGTTCCGTCCAATATTCCCACACTTTGTCAACTGGTGCATGAACTGTGGTTTCTACCGTTATTGTTGCTTTTTCACTTGTTTCCATTGTAATTACCACCTCAATATATTAAATTTACATTCATGGTTAATTATACCACTATCCTAAATTACAAGAAAGTTTAGAATTGGCCGTAAAATAATCAGGGGCAGCCTCAACAATCCAGGATAACAGAGCATTTCTTAAAAAAGAACAAGGCAGCATAAATTATTCCATTCCGGCGAATAAGCAGCAGGACTATGATGGGAGAGAACGACATTTCTCATGACTCATAGAGAGGAGTTGCACATAGATTGAAAAGATTGCGTCTAACCGATTTGGCTGATACGACACAAGGGCATTTCCTGGGAGAGTGGCTGCCGGGCGACCATTTGTCAGCGGGCGGGCTCGCGTTCGCCAGACCCGGGGAGAGGAGCCATACGAACGACGGCCCCGGCGGCCGCGACTATCACGTACATCGGGATTGCGAGGCGTTCGTCATCCTGCAAGGGTCCGGCACGATGGAGCTGAACGGAGAGCACCACCCTGTCAAGGTGGGTGACATCATTATCGTGGAACCCGGGGAGGACCATCATCTGAATTCGGATATGGAAGATCCGATAGTTACGTTATGGCTGCATGCCGGTGCGGAGAGGCCGGCGAACGCGAGGGGGGATGCGCGATGAAAGCGATATTGGTCGGCCTCGGTTCCGCAGGCTTCGGCTGGTACAAGCGGCTGCGGGAGCGAGGACTGCTGGCGGCGGTTGTGGACACAGACCCGCTGCATAAAGCGAAAATGGGAAGCGATCCGTTCCCGTTCTACACCTCCCTGGATGAAGCCCTGGAGCGGGAGTACGCCGATTTTCTGGTCAACGTCACACCCCCGATGGCTCATACCCGCGTTAACCTCGCAGCCTTCGACCGGAAGCTTCCGGTGTTGTGCGAGAAGCCGATCTCCTTCGATTACAACGAATCGGTGGAAATTGTCGAGAGGTCGATTCGGGAGCGCATTCCTTTCATGGTCGCGGAAAATTATCGCAGATTCCCTTACATTCGCAGCCTGAAAAAGCTGCTGGACAGCGGCACCATCGGTCTCGTCTCGGCGATCGACATTGCGTTCTACCGCTACCACCAGGTGAAACGCAATTACACGGTAAGCGTGCTGGACGATATCGGCGTTCATCATTTTGACCTGCTTCGGTATTTGACCGGCAAGGAAGGCACAACCGTTCAAGCGAAGCTGTACAATCCGATTGGGGGATGGGTCGAGCCTGACGCGGTCATTAACGCCTATGCGTTCATCGAGCTGGAGGGAGGCGTTACCGCAAGTTACACGGCCTCCATAGCTGCGCGCGGAACCGAGACGCCGTGGTGCGGCAATTGGCGCATCGAGGGCACGCAGGGCGCGCTCGAACTGATCGATACAACCATCTTTCTGGTTCGCGATGGGCGGTCCGAATGCATCGACCGGCTTGACGGCATCGACGAGACCGATGCATTGGCGGAGTTTGTCGCGTCTCTGCGCGAAGGCCGGGAAGCGGAAACGAGCGGGAAAGACTATTTGCGCACGCAGACGCTCGTACATTACGCCAAGCTGGCGAGTGCGTCCGGCCGCACGATGAATGTCATGCAGCCGGAGATGGGAGGTAGCCCGTCATGAACAACTGGACAGAAGCGGCGCCCGGAGTTTGGCGGCTCACAATCGGAGAGCGGCAAGAAGTAACGCCGCTGCGGATTTTGGCGGTGCCGCCCCGGATCGAAGCGATGGAGCGTTTGCCGCAAGGCAGCTTGCCGTTCGAGCGGGAGGCGCTTCAGCTGGAAGAGGGGGCTGGAAGCCTTATCCTGTCCATACCGCTGGACGCCACGGAGAAACTGTACGGCTTCGGCTTGCAATTTATGCGCCTGAACCAGCGCGGCCGAACGCGCTATTTGCGCGTGAACAGCGATCCGAAGCAGGATACCGGCGAGACGCACGCGCCCGTACCGATGTATGTTAGCGATCGTGGCTACGGGGTGTGGGTCGACACATCAAGAATCGTGACCGTATATTGCGGCTCGACGCTGCGGCTGGAAGATACGGGCGAGGTGCGCGACCGGAACGTGGACCCGGCGTGGAAAGCTACGATGACCGCGTCGCGGGTGGAGATACGCCTGCCGGCGGAGGGGGCGGACGTCTACCTGATTGCCGGCCCAGCCATATCCGATGTGGTGCGCCGCTACAATTTGTTTTGCGGAGGAGGCGCGCTGCCTCCGAAGTGGGGGCTGGGCTTCTGGCACCGCGTCCCGAAGCTGTACAGCGCCGATGACACGCTCCGCGAGGCGATGGAGTTCCGGCAGCGCAATTTTCCGTGCGATGTGATCGGGCTGGAACCCGGTTGGCATAGCCGAAGCTATCCGGTTACGTACGAATGGGATCGGGGCCGTTTTCCCGACCCCGGCACATTTGTGCGGATTATGGAGGATCACGGCTTTCGGGTGAACCTGTGGGAGCATCCGTACGTTTCTCCCGATGCGAAGCTGTATCCGAAGCTGCAGCCGTTCGCGGGCAGCCATACGGTGTGGGGCGGAATCGCGCCGGACTATACGATGCCGGACGCCCAGGAGCTGTATAAGAAGCAGCATGAAAAAGAGCATGTCGAACTGGGCGTGGCCGGCTACAAGCTCGATGAATGCGACGGCAGCGAGCTGACGAATCATTCCTGGATGTTCCCTGCCCACGCGAAGTTCCCTTCCGGACTCGACGGCGAGCAAATGCGCCAGCTGTACGGGCTGCTTTTCCAAAAAATGACGAGCGACCTGTACCGCAGCCGCAATCGCCGAACGTACGGGCTCGTCCGGGCATCGAATGCGGCGGCATCCTCCATGCCTTACGTGCTGTATTCGGACTTGTACGATCACAGACAGTTCATTCGGGCGCTCTGCAACTCCTCGTTCAGCGGATTGCTGTGGACCCCGGAAGTAAGGAAGGCGCAGAGCGCCGAAGATTGGGTCAGACGGATGCAGACGGTTTGTTTGTCTCCGCTGGCGATGCTGAATGCATGGGGAGACGGCACGAAGCCGTGGTCTTCCGGAGGCGGAAACGATCATACGCCATTACATCCGGCTTCGAATGCGGCTGCTTCCTTATTTGTACACCGCCTTCGCGCAGTACCGGGAGGAAGGGACGCCGCCGTTTCGGGCGATGCAGCTGGTCATGACGTCCGCTGACATCGCTCGGGCGGAAGGGCTTCGCAGCCGTGAACAAGCGCAGAGCGTTGAAAATACAACGGATGCAGCGTACGGCAAACGGACGGCGAAACAGTGGGACGATCAGTACATGATCGGCGATTCGCTGCTCGTTGCGCCGCTGGTTGCGGGCGAAACTTCACGCGAGGTGCTGCTGCCGAGCGGAGCTTGGTACGGCCTGGAAACCGGAGTGCGGTACGAGGGTGGCGCAATCGTTCATGAATCATGCGGGCTGGAGCGGATGCCGATCTTTGTCCGCGAAGGCGCGGTGATCCCGCTAATGCCCGCTCTCGCGCATACGCCGCGTGCGGGGGAACGGGCGCCGCTGGAGCTCGTTCATTTCGGCGGCGTTGAAGGCGCCGGGACGTTGTATGACGATGACGGCGAGACGTTCGCTTACGAAAGCGGAAGCTGCGGGTGGTGGGGTTGTTCGGTCAAGCGGCAGCCGCATGACGGTTGGTCCGGCGAGCTGACGGGACCAAGCGGGCAGCCTGCCTCCTACGGTCCGGTGACGTGGCGCTACGCCCAGACGAGCCTATAACAAAAGCCGGCGGACATACCACTGCTCCGCCGGCTTTCCTTATTTCCAAGCCCTTGCGGAGTGATTGATGTGCTCTGGCGGATGGTGCGGCACTCCGCTTTTTTCGCGCTTGCCTTGGAAAATGGAAGGATTACTAAACGGACTGTCGAAACAAAGAATGCAGCCCGTGAAAATCCGTATGCTCCATATACATAGAACAGGAGTTCATTCCATGGACATTCAGTCGGTTCATATCAGTCAAAGCCCGATTTTCCAGGCGTTCCGGCATGCCCCGGTAGGTATGGGAATATTCCGCCCCGATGGAACGGCGCTCCATGTCAACGCTGCGTTATGCGATATTGCCGGTTACGCTGAGGATGAATGGAACGGCTTGCGGTTTCAGGACATCGTACATCCGAGCTGCCGGCACGTTTACTTGCAAGCTGTCTCGGCAGCGGATACATGCGCTTCTTCGCCTGCTCCGGTCTTCGTTCGTATCGTCGGCAAGGACGGAACTCCGGCAGAAGTACAACTGACCGTTCATAGCGAGCGCGATGCCGGCGCGGAAGCCCCGTATGTCCTTGTTTATACCGGCGTACCCGGTTATCCGCAGACGGCCGAACGCATGGGCGAAATGAGCAAGGAATGGGATCCGTCCTTGTTTTTGCACAACCCAGCCATGATTTTGGCGGTCGATTTGAACGGCAACATATTGGCTGCCAACGATGCGGCGCAAAACGTGCTGGGCTACCGGAGCGAGGAGCTTATTGGAGTGAACTGCAGCAAGTTTCTCGACGAAGGGCAAGAGCATTTGTTCGACCTGTACAACGGAATTACGTTAAATCAGCCGATGGCGTATGAAGCGCGCATACGCCGCAAAGACGGGAATATCGTCGAACTGGGCGTCAAGAACGTTCCTATCATTACGAACGGACAAGTAACCGCTTTATATGTCATCGGCCGGGATATTACGGAATTCAAACGCAATCAGGTGCTCAAAAACAAGGCGGAGCAAGAATTGCGGGAGACGGTCCGGAACCAGCTCGGCATGACGTTTAAGTTTAAACGAATAGACGGACAGTACATACATACGCTATGCGACGGGGAGCTGTTGTATCGTCTCGGATTGACTCCGGATCAGGTGATCGGCAAAACTTTGCATGACTTCTTCCCGCCGGAAATCTGTCTAAGCAAGCTGAAGTATTACGACAGAGCCTGGGCCGGCGAGGACGTCGTGTACGAAGGCAGGCGGGGAGACGTCTGGTATTTGGCAAGCTTGCGGCCGATCAAAAAGGGCGGCGTTGTCGAGGAAGTGATCGCTTCTTGCGTGGACATAACGGAGCGGAAAAAAGCCGAACGGGAATTGGTCGAAGCGAAGGAACAGTTCGAATCGCTGTTCAACAGCTCCCCGCTCGCGATCGGTCTTCTCGATACGGATGGGGACGTCATCCGGGTGAATCCTGCCCATGAGGCGCTGTACGGATGGAGCAACAGTGAGCTCAAGGGCAAACCTTTGCCGCTTTTTCCGGATCATCGGCAAGAGGAATGGCCGCTGCTCAAGAGCAAAGTGATGGCGGGTTACCCGGTTGTCGATTTTGAAACCGAACGGGTGCGGAAAGACGGGACACTGCTTACCGTATCTTTGACCGTTGCACCGCTCCGCGACAAGGAAGGACGGTTGTTCGGCTTCACCGGCCTTGCGCGAGACATTACGGACCGCAAGAAGACCGAGGAGCTGCTCCGCCAGGCGGACAAGTTGAACGTAGTCGGTCAATTGGCCGCAGGACTGGCGCACGAAATCCGCAATCCGCTCACCTCGCTGCGCGGATTTTTGCAGCTGTTGCGCGCGGGAAACAGGGAAAAGGAGCAGTTTTACGATCTCATGCTGTCGGAGCTGGACCGCATCAATACGATTTTAGGCGAGCTGCTCATCATCGCCAAGCCGCAAATCACCCAATTCCAGCAAAAAGATCTGATGCAGATGCTGAAGGACGTCCTCAATCTTCTCATGCCTCAAGCGATATTGCAAAATATTCAATTTCTTATCGATTTCGATACGGAGCCGCTGCTCGTGCACTGTTCGGAGACAGAGCTCAAGCAAGTGTTCATCAATATTATCAAGAACGGCATGGAGGCTATGCCGCAAGGTGGCGTCCTGTCCATCAGGCCGATGCTATCGGGAGACAACGAGGTCACCGTCCGCATTTGCGACCAAGGCGTGGGCATTAGGGAGAGCCTTATATCCAAGCTGGGCGAGCCATTTTACACGACGAAGGAGATGGGAACCGGCCTCGGACTCATGATGTGCCACAAAATCATCGAAGCGCATCGGGGCTCCATCGTTTTCTCAAGCAAAGTAAACGTCGGCACAACGGTAGACGTCGCGCTTCCTTTGCTCCAGGCCAGTGTGGAATAGACTGTTCCCACAGTACGTTAACTTAAAGGGAGACAGGGTCGACCGCGACCTCGTTGCCGAAGCGTTCATTTTCGGGCATGCTTCTTGTAATAAAGCGGCGATACCCCCGTCCGCTTCTTGAACATGCGCGAAAAATAAGTCAAATGTTTGAATCCGACATAATAACAAATATCGGTAACGTTCATGTCGTCATTTGCTGCAGCGACGGTGCGGCCGTGTCGGCTGCTCCCGCCTTGACCGGCGTTGACGCGGCGATCCACGACTGATGCGTCGCTTTGATTGCTTCAAGCGTGTCGGCCTCGATCGCCGACGGCTTCGTCTCGCCGAGATGCAGCACCGTCAAGGAACCGATCATCTGCGCAAGCTTGTCGCCTTGCTGAAAGTATGCCGACAGCTCGCCGGCGCTCGCTTTGCCCGTCCATTTCAGCTTCGTTGCAGCGGGTACGTTGACGGCTTTCACGAACACATCCAGCTTGTCGCCCTGCAGCTTGCGGCTTAGCTGTACGGCGTCTTCTTTCCGCAGCGCAAAGCCTGCGTACACGGTCGTCTTGTCGCCCGGCTCAGCGACGGAAGCGGCGGCATATCCTTTTTTACGCAGCTCGTCTTGTGCAGCCTGGGCAGCTTGCTCCGAGCTGAAAATGCCATGCTGCAAAAATGCGTACGACCGCCCCGGCAATTGGACGGCAACCAGACTTCCTGCGGCCGCCCCCGCGTCTGCAGCGCTCCCCGACACGGCCGGCGCCGCTTGCCCCGTCTGCGCGCCCGAAACGCCGCCGCCTGCGGCCTGTGCGGCGCCTGTTCCTGCCGCGCTGCCTTGGGCTGTTTTGTCGCTGCCAGCAGCAGCGGAGCCCGTTTTGCTCCCGCTTGCCGCAGCGTTTCCCCCGGCGCTTGCCGAAGCCTGCTTCGACTTGCCGTTTCCGAAAATGCCGAGCGGCAGCGGACTATCCGTAAACATCGACAGCACAAGAAAGCCGAACAGCACGCCGGTTACAACCGCTCCGGTTACGGACAACACGATTCGCGTCCAAGGAGGAGTCTCCGACGACTTGGCGTAGCGAATGCCAATTTGCGGTTCCCCCCAATCGTAAGACGGACCGGCTTCATCGCGATGTTCGTGGCGATACCCTTCGTATCCGCTTGCGAACGGCTCCCGGTATTGTTCGTCATGGACTGCAGCATGGGCGTTTGCCTCGCTGAGCGGTTCAATCGGCTCCGCCGGCGGCGCATATTTCCTTGGCACGCTTTCCACATATCCCGTTTCGCCGTTTACCCGCCCGCTTTCGCGAATCATCCGTTCCACCCGCTCCGTCTCCTCGTCGAACGGGCTGCGATACGTGCCAAAATCGCGCGTATACTCGTTCAGCACGACCGGCTCCGCAGGCCGCGCCTCGGCGTGCTATATGGCGCCGGCTCATGTAGGTTCGGAGCTAGACCGTTCTCTCCGTCTGCCTGTTCCGCAGCCCCCACCATGTCCATAGGCTCCATTACCCGGAACTCCTCGCGATAAAGCGGAATGACTTGCGGCTCCTGTTGCCGGTTCTGCGGCCTGCGCTCCATGCGGTCTTTGCCGTCGAACCGGTATGTGATCGTCGCTTTGTTCGTTTTGCCCATGACAGTACGCTCCTTGTCCAAGGCGCCAAGCGGGTGCGTAACGTAAGCGGGCGGCGACCCGCGTGCTGCGCCCGACTGACGCCTAGTTTCTCTATTGCTAGATTTATGACAGGCAACTAGAGAATATGACAGTATGTCCCTCCGAGCTCCGAAAATGGTATCGTTCAGCCGACTGCAGCTCGTGACATAAGGGGGGGGACGTTTTATCGGAAGATGTCGGTGTATTTCGCGGCGATGCTCGTCTGCGTTCGTGGAGGATAGGCTGGTTGGCTTGACGGATGAAAAGTCCGAAACAACAATCCCCGAATCCAACTTCCTGTCCCGAACAGACACTGCACTGATTGTGGAAACAAAGACCACATTCGTTAAACAGAGCCGTAACGGACGCTAATAGTTCAGCCAAAATGGACTAACCGGCATGTAGCGCCTCGAAGTTCGCTCCGTACGAATTTTCGTCGCTATATAGGGAATAATCAGTCCTTGCACGTTCATTCCGTCAAATCGGCGACTAACAGCGTCCCGCAAGTCGCTGCATAGCGAATCTGTTCTTTAAAACAAACCAATCGGTGCTGTTTGCTGCAATAAAGCCTGTGTTCGCTATCCAGCGACTTTATGGACGCTATTTTCAGCCAAAATGGACTAACCGGCATGTAGCGCCTCGAAGTTCGCTCCGTACGAATTTTCGTCGCTATATAGGGAACAACCGGTCCTTGCACGTTCATTCCGTCAAATCGGCGACTAACAACGCCCCGCAAGTCGCTGCATAGCGAATCTGTTCTTTATACGGTTATACTGCCTATTGGAACAACTCAAAACAACCCTGCCATCCGGCACGGCACCGCCATGTCTCCTCCGCAACCAACCTGCAATGCCTAACTTCTGACCAACCTAAACCACCCCCGCGACATCCGCGATTACCGCACCGAAAATCACAACCAGAACCGACTGACTCGGTACGCTGCGGCAATCGGGCGTGTTCGCGGGTGGTTCGTCTTGTTTCATTGGGTATATCCTTGGGCTGATTTCGGGGGAGGGCGCCTGAAAAAGGTGGTAGAAAGCATGTCGCGTGGGCTGTATCCATGGCCAGCTTCCATGGAAGGGGCGTCTGAATAGGTGGCTTTTAACAAAAAAAAGCGCCCGCAGCAGCGAAAAAACGCTGCGGGACAGCTTCCTTGCACACGTATTACGACGTTTTGCTGCGAAGCTCCTTGGCCAGGCCGTCGGCCGCCTTCCAAATGTCGCCGGCGCCCATCGTCAGCACGAGATCGCCGCTTTTGACGTAGCCGGACAAAAAGCGCTGCACCTCGTCGCGGCTCGGGATGTAGCGTACTTTGTCGTTGCTGTTTTGGCGGATCAGCTCGACGAGCTTCGCCGAATTGACGCCTTCGATTTGCCGCTCCCCGGCCGGCGAGTAAATGTCGGTGATGATCACCTCGTCCGCCTCGGGAAACGCCCGGCTGAACTGGTCGAGCAAATAGTACGTGCGCGTGTAGCGCTGCGGCTGGAACACGGCGATGATCCGCTTGCCTGTCGCCTTGGCGGCGGCGATCGTCGCCTGGATTTCCGTCGGATGATGCGCATAGTCGTCGATGACGAGAATGCCGCCCGCTTCGCCCAGCACCTGGAACCGCCGCTTCGCGCCGCGGAAGTCGGTGATCGCCTCCGCCACTTGCCGGAACGTCAGCCCCGCCTCGAGGCACGTAATGAGCGTCGCCAGCGCGTTGTACACGTTATGCTTGCCCGGCACCGACAGCTCGATGTCGCCGAGCATCTCCTCCCCGCCCGGCCCGCGCCGCACGACGCGGAACGCTACCCGGCGGTCGCCGAGCCGGATATCGGTCGCGCGGTAATCCGCGTCCCGCGACTCGATGCCGTACGTAATAACATCGGTGCGGACGGCCGGAATCATTTCGCGCAAATACGGATCGTCCTTGCAGACGATCGCCTTGCCGCCGTCGCGCACTTGGCTCAGGAACTGGGCATACGCCCGCTTCAAGTTTTCGAAATCGCCGTTATAGTTTTCCAGATGATCGGCCTCGATATTGTTGACGAGGGCGAGAACAGGCCGGTACTGCAGGAACGTGCCGTCGCTTTCGTCGGCTTCGGCCACGACGTAGTCGCCTTTGCCCGCCTTGGCGTTGCTGCCGACATTCATAATTTCGCCGCCGATAATGTACGTCGGGTCGAGCCCGCACGTTTCCATGACGAGCGCGATCATCGACGACGTCGTCGTCTTGCCGTGCGCGCCGGCGACGGCAATGCCTTTGCGCTCGTTCATCAGATGCGCGAGCATTTGCGAACGGTGAAGAATCGGAATGCCCCGCTGCTCCGCCTCCCGAATCTCCACGTCGTCTTTGGACACCGCAGTCGAATAGACGACAAGGTCGGCTCCCTGCACGTTGCCGGCTTCATTGCCGATAAACACGCGCGCCCCCTTCGCCTTCAATTTATCCGTCAGTTCGTTTTGGGCCAGGTCGGAGCCGGACACTCGGTAGCCCATCTCCAGCATGACCTTGGCAATGGCGCTCATGCCGTACCCGCCGATCCCTATAAAATGAACGTGCTCCGAAGGATTCACGCGCAGGTCACCATCCTTTTTCCGATGCGGTTTGATGTAAAAGCCAGGAGCGTACGTCGGAGATGAGATACAGCGTGCCCGATACGACCGCCAAATCGCCCTGCCCCGTCGTTTGCTGCAGCAAGGAAAGCGCACGCTTCCAGTCTGGCTCGACGATCACTTTCGGCTGCCGGTCCATGCCGTCCAGCAGCTCGACGGCCAACTCGGCGAGCCGTGAAGCGTCTCCTTTTTTATGGAAATCCGGTTCGGTCAAAATTAAAGTATCCACCAGTGGTAGTATATGCCTGAGGTAGCCTGTATGATTCTTCGATGCGAGCATTCCCATCATAAAATGGAGCTTGTCGTACCGGTACGTGCTGCGCAGCGCCGCCGCCAGCGTCTCGGCCCCTTCGGGATTGTGCGCTCCGTCCAGCAAAATGCGCGGCTCCTGCGATACGAGCTCCAGCCGCCCCGGCCAGCGCGCAGCGCGGAAACCGGCGTACAGATCGTCGTCTTCCACGATGAGCGCGTAATATTGGCGCAGCACTTCAAGCGTCATGAGCGCGGCGGCGGCGTTTTTGAGCTGGTGCGCGCCGTTAAGCGCGATGCGGACGTCCGGAATGACGCGGAACGGCCCTTCAAAATCAAGCGACTGGTCGTCAAGCTGCGACGGTCCCGCCGTAAAACGGAACTGCCGGCCCAGCACGTACAGGGACGCTTTCTTCCCCGCCGCCACCCGTTCCACGACTTCCAGGCATTCCGGCTGTTCGATCGTCGTGATGACCGGCACTCCGGCTTTAATAATGCCTGCCTTCTCCGCCGCCACTTTCGGCAGCGTATCCCCGAGCACCTCCATATGGTCGTGCCCGATGTTCGTAATGATCGAGACGACCGACGTGACGACGTTCGTCGAATCGAGCCGGCCGCCGAGCCCCGTCTCCCATACGACGTAATCGGGGAAAGCGACGCGGGCGAAATAGACGAGCGCCAGCGTCGTGCTTACCTCGAACATCGTCGGCGAGCCTAGCTCCGTCGTGGCAATTTCGTCGACGATAGGCTTCAGCTCGTTCGCCAGCCGCAGCAGCGTCTCCTCCGGGATCGGCGCCTCGTTGTACTGGATGCGGTCGGCATAGCTGATCAGGTAGGGAGACGTAAACGTTCCTACATCGTAGCCGCAGCGGCGCAGGACAGAGGTGAGGTACGCGCATGTCGAGCCTTTGCCGTTCGTGCCGGCGACATGGATGAATTTCAGTCTTCGCTCCGGATGGTCCAGCTTCTCCATGAGCAGCTCCATCCGTTTCAACCCTGGCCTCATCCCGAACGAGACGAGGCCGGTAATCCAATCGACCGCTTCGCGGCAAGTAGAGAAAGCCTGCCTCTCGGTTACGTGGTGCTCCACCTTCATCATCCTCTCAGCTCGCCGATGCGGGCGATCACTTTATCGCGCTTGTCGGCGTAATCCGCGAGCTTCGCTTTTTCTTCGTCGATCACTTTTTGCGGCGCTTTAGCCACAAAGCCTTCGTTCGCCAGCTTCTTCTCGATGCGCTCGACTTCGCCGTTCAGCGTCTGCAGCTCCTTCTCGAGCCTCGCCACCTCTTGCGAAATGTCGATCAGGCCGGCGAGCGGGAGGAACAGCTCGGCGCCCGTGACGACGGCCGTCATCGCTTTGTCCGGCGCGGCCAGGGCAGAGTCGATGACCAGCTTCGACGTGCCGGCAAAGCGCTGCACATACTCCTCGTTGCGGGCCAAAATGCGCAGCGCGTCGTCCGTCGAAGGCTTGACGAGCAGCTCCACCTTTTTGCTCATCGGCACGTTCACTTCGGCGCGGATGTTGCGCACGGCGCGGATGAGCTCCATCAGCAGCTCCATTTCGCGCACCGCCTGCGGCGCCTCCCATTTGGCATCGGCTTTCGGCCAAGCCGCAAGCACGATCGTTTCGCCTTCATGCGGCAAATGCTGCCAAATTTCCTCGGACAGGAACGGCATGAACGGATGGATAAGCTTCATCGTCTTGTCGAGCACGTAGGCGAGCACCGCCTGCGTCTGCTTCTTCTCTGCGGCGCTGCCGCCGTACAGGCTCAGCTTGGCGAACTCGATGTACCAGTCGCACAGATCGTCCCAGATGAAGTTGTACAGCAGGCGGCCGGTCTCGCCGAATTCGTAGCTGTCGATCAGGCGCGTAACGTCCCGAATCGTCTCGTTCAGCCGGTGCAAAATCCACCGGTCCGCCGTGGACAGCCGCTCGAACGAGCCGAGACGCTCAAGCCCGTCTTGCGCCAAGTCGAACCCTTCGAGATTCATGAGCACGAAGCGCGATGCGTTCCAAATTTTGTTGGCAAAATTGCGCGCCTGCTCGACCCGCTCCCAGCGGAAGCGCAAGTCCTGGCCGGGCGTAGAGCCGGTCGAAATCATGAAGCGCATCGCATCGGCGCCGTATTTGTCGATGACTTCCAGCGGGTCGACGCCGTTGCCGAGCGACTTGGACATTTTGCGCCCTTCGGCATCGCGCACGAGACCGTGGATGAGCACGTCTTTGAACGGAATCTCGCCCGTGAACTCGAGCGCCGTGAAAATCATCCGCGCCACCCAGAAGTAAATGATGTCGTAGCCGGTCACAAGCAAATTCGTCGGGTAGTACCGCTTCAAATCTTCCGAGCCCGCGTCCGGCCAGCCGAGCGTCGAGAACGGCCACAGCGCGGAGCTGAACCACGTGTCGAGCACGTCGTTATCCTGCACCAGCTTATCGCTACCGCAATGCGCGCACTTCGCAGCGTCTTCGCGGGATACGGTCGGCTCGCCGCAGTCTTCGCAGTACCATGCCGGAATGCGGTGCCCCCACCACAGCTGGCGGGAAATGCACCAGTCGCGCACGTTCTCGATCCAGTTCAAATAAATTTTTTCAAACCGGTCCGGCACGAAGTTCGTGCCTTTCCCGGACTTCTGCGCTTCGATGGCGCGCTCGGCGAGCGGCTTCATCTTCACGAACCACTGCGTCGACAAATACGGCTCGACGACGGCGCCGGTCCGCTCGCTGTGGCCGACTTGATGCGTGTGCTCCTCGATCTTCAGCAGCACGCCTTGCTCTTTCAGGTCGGCGACCAGCTTTTTGCGGCATTCGAAACGGTCGAGACCTTGATACGGGCCGGCGTTCTCGTTCATCGTGCCGGATTCGTCCATGACGAGAATTTGCGGCAAGTCGTGGCGGCGCCCCACCTCGAAGTCGTTCGGATCGTGGGCCGGCGTAATTTTCACCGCGCCGGAGCCGAATTCTTTCTCCACGTATTCGTCGCCGATAATCGGGATCTCCCGCCCGACGACCGGGAGGACGAGCGTCTTGCCGATCAAATGCTTGTAACGCTCGTCTTGCGGGTGAACGGCAACCGCCGTATCGCCGAGCATCGTCTCCGGACGCGTCGTCGCGACGGTGATCGAACCGCTGCCGTCTTTGAGCGGATATTGCAAATGATACAGCGCCCCCTGCACTTCCTTGTACTCGACTTCGATGTCAGACAGCGCGGTGCGGGCTTGCGGATCCCAGTTGATGATGTATTTGCCGCGATAGATGAGCCCTTTTTCATAGAGAGAAACGAATACTTCGCGGACTGCCTTCGACAGCCCTTCGTCCATCGTAAACCGCTCGCGCGAATAATCGAGGGAAAAGCCCATTTTCGCCCACTGCTCGCGAATCGTCGAAGCGTACTGCTCCTTCCATTCCCACACCTTCGCCAAAAACTTCTCGCGGCCGAGGTCGTAGCGCGAGACGCCTTCCTCGCGCAGCTTCGCCTCGACCCGCGCCTGCGTCGCGATCCCGGCATGGTCCATGCCCGGCAGCCACAGCGCGTCGTAGCCTTCCATCCGCTTCTTGCGAATCATGATGTCCTGCAGGGTGAAATCGAGCGCATGCCCGATATGGAGCATCCCGGTAACGTTCGGCGGCGGAATGACGATCGTATACGTATCTGCGTCCTTGTGTACGCCGGCCCGGAACACGCCGTGCTCCAGCCACCAGTCGTACCATTTTTTCTCTGCGCTTTTCGGATCGTATTGCGTCGGCATGCCGATTTGCGGCGTCTTCGTCTGTTCCGTCATCGTTTTATCCTCGCTTTGCCCGTAAAATAAAAAAGTCCTCCCGCCCGCAAAGGACGAAAGAACTCGCTTCCGTGGTACCACCTTCATTCCGCATCGTCCTCGCCAAGCTTTGCGCTCCGGCCGGCGATGCGGCACTCGGGACCGATAACGGCGGCCTGCCGGCCCCGTCTACAAGCGCGCGGGCATAGGCCCGGCCATTCGACGGCGGCGACTCCCGGGCGACTTCGGCGGCTTCTTCCCGCGAAACCTTGCAGCGGCAAGCCTTCCGCGCCTCTCGGCACGGCCGGCCAGCGGTTTCGCTCTCTGCTGGAAAAACGAACGCCTACTACTCCCGTTCCAAGTCGAAGTTATGGAATATATCTTATGATATCCAGATTCGCCCGGCGCGTCAATATTTGTCGGCCCAGCGCCGAGCCTATTGTTCAGCATATCCATCACGCACCGATTCATACATATAGTAGCAGACAACCTTCGAAGGCGGTGATCCATATGCAGGAATGGTGGTGGCGCATGCGGCCGACGATCCGCGCGATTTTGTTCCCGCTCATTTGTTTGCAGTTCGCGCGGACGCTGTTTTTTCCGAATCCGTTCGACGTGTTCGTGTTGTTCGCGATGTTTCTACTATATTTGGGGCTGCTGTTCGGAATCATATAAAGCGAAGCGGGGTTACAGCCTGAAGCGGTAGCCCGCGCCCCACACCGTTTCGATGTATTCGGAATTGGACGGGCCGAGCTCGATTTTCTCCCGCAGCTTGCGGATATGGACGGTTACGGTTTGGGCGTCTCCGAGCGCATCCATGCCCCATATTTTCTCGAACAGCTCGTCCTTGCTGAATACATGGTTCGGATTCACCGCCAAAAAGTGCAGCAGCTCGAACTCCTTCGGCGTCAGCGCAATTTCCCGGTCGTGCAAAAAAACTCTGCGCGCGCCGGCATCGATCCCCAGCCCGCGAATCCGAATCTCCTCTTTCCGCTGCTTATTGCCGATCAGGCGCTCGTATCGGGCCAAGTGGGCTTTCACCCTGGCAACCAGTTCCCCCGGCTTGAACGGCTTCGTAATGTAGTCGTCCGCACCGAGCCCGAGACCGCGGATGACGTCGATATCTTCTTTCTTTGCCGTGACCATCAAAATCGGGATGTCCCGCTTCTCGCGAATTTGTTTGCACACGTCAAACCCGTTCACGGCAGGCAGCATCACGTCCAAAACGACCAAATCGTATTCTCCGCCCAAAGCCAGCTGCAAGCCTTGCTCCCCGTCTCCGGCAATATCGGCCTGAAAGCCGCTCATCTCCAAATAGTCCCGTTCCAGTTCCGCAATCAGCTTCTCGTCCTCGACAATCAAAATCCGTTTCACCGATCATCACCGTCTTTATGCAGTCTGAGCGGCAAGGTGATGGTCATGCGCACACCTTCGCCTTTTACGCTATGCGCTTCAATCGTTCCGCCGTGCCCCTCCACGATTTGCCTCGATATCGCCAGTCCCAGTCCGCTGCCCCCGGTGTGGCTGTTTCGGGACGGGTCCACGCGATAAAACCGTTCAAAAATGTGAGGCAGCGCTTCGGCGTCGATGCCTTGCCCGTTATCCGCAATTTCGATGACCGCTCGATGCGGCGTCCCGAACGCCCTAAGCGACATTTTTTTCTCCGGCTTATTCATATATTTCAGGCTGTTGTCCACGATGTTCGCGAATACGCGCTTCATTTTGTCCCGGTCGAGCGACGCTTGCGCGCGCTGCCCGAGCGCAATATCCGCTTCATATCGGACGCCTTGTTTGCCAAGTTCGAACTCGAGATCTTCCGACCAATCCGCCAAAAACGCCTGCAAATCCACGACTTCAAAATTGAACGGCAGCCGGTTCAGATCCAGTTTGGAATATAAAAACAACTCGTCGATGAGACGGTTCATTTCTTCCGCTTTGGAGGAAATGATTCCGATATATTTTTGCCTTTTGTCCGGAGTATCGGCGACGCCGTCCTCCAAACCTTCCACATATCCCCGTATCGCCGTCAGCGGCGTCCGCAAATCGTGCGAGATGTTGGATATAAGCTCTTTGCGGTTTTCTTCATACTGCAGCTGCGTTTGAATCGATTGCTTCAGCTGCCCTCTCATCTGCTCGAACGCCAGGCTGAGCTGTCCGATTTCATCTTTGCTTGTAATCTGCATTTCAAATTCCAGATCGCCTGCCTTGACGCGGTTCATCGCCCTTTTCAGCTTCTGCAGCGGCTTTACGATGCTGCGGGACACGAAATACGTGAGCAGCGTATGCGTCAGAACAAGGATCACGATCAGGGCGGCAAACAAAGACGGGAAAAATTTGCGCGCGAAGTTGACGATCGGATTCACCGACGTAACTACGAATATCGTGCCCGGATGCTTATCCGCATACAAAAAGTCGAAAGAAGCGACGCTGAGGAGCTGGTTTCCGTATCGGGCCGTCTCACCCTTTTCCATTCGCCCGGGGTGCTCGAAAGCCGGCAACCGCTGCATTAGCTCGGGCTGCTGCAGAGCCGGCGACTTATAGACGATGGCGTCGTCCCTGCGGATGATCAGGCTCGATTTATTCGCTTGCAGCTCCTGATCGACGTCAGCCAAATAAGCCGGGTCCGTCAGCGCTTCGGGATTGCTCGCTGCGGTGCGCCGCAGCTCCTTTACCATCCGCTCCACATTGTGATTATCGGCAAACCCGTCCTGTGCGGCATACTGCTCGCGAATCGTCTGGAAATCCCCGCGAAATACGATAATGAGCAGCGCAGCGGTAACGATCATGGTGACAAGCGGAATGATCAGCATCGCAGCGTAAGACAGCAGCAGCTTTAATCGAATAGACATCGGCGCATTCCCCGGTCATACTTCTTTTCTAACAAATTTATAGTAACCTAGCGAGAAAAACAACAAGCTGCAAGATGCCAGAAACAGGAAGGCAGTCGTTAGTTTGCCGGCGGACACCGTCTGGCTGAGCCATAATTTATACCAATCCGTATACGACGCCGGAGAAAATGCGGCGACCGCGCTGCTGAGAAACGGAGCGATTTTGGCCGCGGCGTACAGCACGATGGAAAACGCCATAAATCCGCTCGAGCTTTTGAAAAACTGGGCCGTGAACACAAATACCGCCGCAAGCGCCAGCATCGAAACGAACGAAGCGATATAGGCTTTGACGATAGCCGCCGTTTCCGCGAAGCCAGCCAGCGTTCCCGCGAACAGATTGCATGCCAGCGATACGATGCCTAATAAAACGAGCAGCGCAGCTATGCCAGTGGCAAGCGCTGCCGTTTTGGCGCCGTACACCTGAAATCGGCTGTTCGGCCGAAGCAGCGCAAGCTTTAATGTGCGGGAAGCGACCTCTTGCGGAAACAGATCGGCGGCAGCCATGAAAATAAACAACGGGATCCAAACCGACGTGTAGATGCCGAGCATCGTCAGCGGGAACGATTGGCTGACCGCCATAAAGCCTAAAATCGGCTGCAATGCGTGAAAAGAAGCGGCCAGCAAGATCGGAACGACGACGGAGAAAATGCCGAACACGGCAATTTTCCTGCGGTACCACAGCAGCAGCAGCTCGCCCATATAGCCCGCTTTCCAGCTATGCACTTTCGCTTACCTCCCCCGCAAGCCGAAGCTGATCGATATAATATTGCTCCAGCGACTGATTGCTTTGCAGCAGCTCCGAAACGCAGCCTTCTTTTATGAGCCGTCCGCGGACAACGATTCCTACTCGGTTGCACAGCTGCTCCAGTTCGTGAATCATATGGCTCGAAATGATGAACGACATGCCTTTCTGTTCGGACAGCCGCTTGATCAGCTTGCGGAACATGACCGTGCCTTCGATGTCCAATCCGTTCGTCGGTTCGTCCAAAATGGCCAGCTTCGGCTCCGGCATAATGGCTGCGGCAAGCGCCAGCTTTTGCTTCATCCCGGTTGAGTAATGTTTGATTTTGTCGCTCTTCGCTTTGGCCAACCCTACAACGTCAAGCGCTTCTTCGATGCGGCTGTTCCCGATTCCCGGATAATAGCGGGCAACCAGCTGCAAATATTGGCGGGCAGTGAGAAAATCGTGAAAATCGGCCGATTCGATCATGCAGCCGACATGCCGCATCCCTTGCTCGAATTGCTCGGCGATACTTGCGCCGAACAAGGCGACCGTCCCTTTGTCCGGACGAATAAGCCCCGTAATCAGCTTCAAAAACGTCGTCTTGCCCGCGCCGTTAGGTCCGAGCAGCCCGTATACGTCGCCCGGGTACAGCTGCACATGAAAATCGCGGATTCCTCTGTCATTGCGGTACATTTTGGTCAGCTGCACGGTTTCCAGTATCGGCTTCAATGAGCCAATCCCCCCTTTGAATGATTAAAGCGGCAGGCAGACTTAGGATGTGAGCCGGCCTGCCGCACGTTGGCCAGTTAACGCCGGTGCCAGTTGTTCTGTCAGCCGTTTTCGCCGTGATGTTTGCCGATATCGCGCTTGATTTGCTGCACGTTCTTGCCCGTCAGGTCGATCGTATCCGGCGTCGTGCTGTTATAGCCCGACAAATCCGCTTGAAGATGCAGCGTCACTTGGTGGGCCGCACCGCTATCGTCTTTGCCGGATACGGTCAGATCCGCTTCCTGATGATCGATGTAGTTCGAAGCGTTAATGTTCGCTTTGACAGCGACCTTTTCGATTTTAATATCCTGTGTAAGCTGAGGAACAGCGGATTTAATAACGTTTTCCTGGAACGGGAATTCGCCTGCTTGCTCTCCGCTATTCCGATTCTCGTTCTTATGCTCCTTCGTCGCCTGTTTGATGGCGATTGGCGCGATCGCGTTCACGACGGCGGGAAGCTGCGAGTTATCCAGCTGTACGGAGATTTCCTTCGAGCCGTCCGTTTGGTCGTTCACGGCAACGTAATCTTTCAAGTTGCCGACCAACGCGTCGATAACGGTTTCCGCTTGCTGCGACATTTGCTGCTCGGAAGCGTCGTCTTTCGGTTTACTGCGCTTTTCCTTGGCGTTTTGCGTTTTTACATAGAACACGTCGCTTGCGCTGGATTTCAGCACCGCGCCGCCTGCTTGCTTGTAGAAACTTAACGACTGCTTCGTACCGTCAGCCGTGACGTCCGCACTGCCGCTGGCGGTTTTCGCGCTCACGTTTACTTTCGCGCTGCCGCTTGCGTCGACAAGCACTTTGCCGTTGTCCTGCAGCTGCGCTTCCGCTTGTATGGCGACGCTGCTCACCGTTTTCGTGTTTTTCAGTGCGGATTTATAGGCGTCGTAGCCCGACGTGCCGGCCATCGCGCTAATGCCCGTCGCCACCATGACTACGCTGCTGATGCCGATGGCGCTTCCTAGAACTAACCACTTTTTTTTCATGCTCATCCTCCTGAATATAAGTATGATGTCCCGGACTGCCAGAGAAAGGCGGAGCGAAGGATGGGAATGTAGGCCTTGGAGCGTAACGTGCGCTTTTGAACTCGTGTTCCCGCATGTTTTGAATTCAATTCATAGGAACACGATTTCAAGAAAGCCGGAGACCCACATTCTTAGGTCCGTAGCGCAGCCCTGCTTTCTCGGACAATCCGGATTGCTTGCATTGCTAATGATAGGCGCTAAAAATAAAACGCCGATGAACCGTTTATTAAAAATTTCTTAAATAGGTTCATGATAATTTCAGGGACCTCTGGTAATATAAGTTATACGCTAAAGAGAGGGGAGGATGGCATGAACGAATCGGTGCGCAACAACTTGATCGGGGCGGCAATCGCCGTTTGTTTGCTCGCTTCCGTCGGAGCCGGCGGTTATGTGTACTATAAGCAGGGACCGCGCGGAAGCTTATCGGGAACTGCCAGAACCGAACAGCAAGCAGCTGCTGCCAAAGATGTTCCTGCCCTCATCAGACCCGAGGCGCTGGACGATAAACGGGTCCACTTCGACGCAAGCGGCGATATCAATGAAGCGTACGTCGACTCAGATGGCAAAGTCGTCCGGCTGTATCAGCTGCCTCCCGCGACGCTTATGCGGGCGCTGGAGCTCGGAATGACGAAGCACGAGCAATCGGTCGAACCGGTGGCGAATTTGCACGAGCGGTTCCACAGCATGCTCAGCTTCGCCAAGACAGGCTCAAGCGGTGCGGTGAAAGAGACGATGACCGCAGGCTGGGACGCATTCGCGAAGCAAAACGCCACCCTCCCCGAGCTTTTCGATCGGATGGCGGCGGTAAACGTCAACGACGGCGTTAAGGCCGACTTTCGGAACATTGCGGCGCTGCTCCGCATCGCCCGGGACAAGCACGATGCACAAGCCGTCATATATGCATACCGCATCCTCCACGATCTGGACGACGCCGTTTACAATGCCGACCGCGAGCCGCTGCGGGACGATCCGCCTCCTTACGGCGCCGCCCATGCCTACAAACCGGCGAAAAAAAGCCAGACGGCGGAAATCGAAGCGTATATCGCGAAAAACCGAAAGTGACGTATAGCTTAAGGCACGGATGCAATGCCCCGCAAATGAAAACCGGGTCCGACCACTCGGCGGTCGAACCCGGTTTTGCAGCATTTTGCGCAGTATGAGCTATCTCGGGATATAGATGACTTGCCCTTCGCTGATTTCCCCGTCTTGGAGACGGTTCAGCAGCTGCAGCTCGCGGGGGCTGAGCTTGTAGCGCTGGGCAATCGTCTCCAGCGTCTCCTCTTTTTGCACGATCGCCAGCTTCAGCTTGCGGAACTGCCCGCCTTCGGCTTCCGAACCGAGAAACAGCTTCTTCCATTCGACGGTTTCCGCTGCCGCCGGCTGTTCTGCCGGCCGCTCCGCTGCGGCTTCCGCAGGCGTCTTCTTGCGTTTGTCGATAAAAACCGAGGAGCTTTTCTGCAGCAGCGACTTGATGCCGTAGGTCGCTTCTTGGGCGAGCTCCGCCACTTTTTTGCTGCCGAACGCTACTTTGACGTCCTTCTTCTCCGCATGCAGCTCGATTTCAGGCTGCAGCTCCGCTTCATCGACCTGCTCCAAGCCGATCACATCGGTTTCTTCCGCCGCCACATCGACGTTCACATCGAGCGGTTTTGCCGATTCCTCCGCAGCGACAATATTGGCTCCGGACGCCCCGGCCCCCTGAGAAGCGGGCTGCAAATGCTGCGCCGGTTGTGCATACGGGTATGACTGAACCGCCGGGGGCTCTCCCGCCCTCGGCGCGGCAGACGCTTCCTGTTCGGGCGATGGTGCAAATTGCCCCGTCGCCTGCTCTGCGGGCTGCTCTATGGGCTGCTCTGCCGATTGCTCTGCGACTTGCTCGGCGGGTTGCCGGAAAGTGAGTTCAATAGCCGGTTCGGCAGTCCACTGCACGGCGGGTTCGGAAAAGCTTGGCGCATCGCCCTCTTCCGCGCGATGGACGAACACCGTCTCCTCCTCCGCACGCCATTCGCCGCTTTGTCCTTGCGGCGCCAATTCTACCCCGTGCAGCGAAAGCACGCCGGTGACATTCAAGCTGCGCGGCGACAGTACGTCGACATCGAAGTTCTCAATCTCCACGGACAAGTCCGAGGAGTTGCCGACACGGCTGAGCGGCAGCGTAATTTCGACCGGAATGCGATGCTCCAGCTGCCTGGTTCCGCCTTCCTCTTCGGCTGTATACGTGCCGTTTAAACGGAGATGGCCTTTCAAAACCGCTTGATCGCTTTGGGACACAACTTCGATGAAAGGCACGAGCTCGATCTCGTCCAACTCCCGGATGCTGCGGTCCTCTTCCTGCAAATGCACCCGTTCGTAAATATCGAATCTTAACCCTGACTGCTTCTCGGTCACTTTCGCCTAGTCCTCCTTCCATCCCTGCCCCGTATAACCGGGAACGGGCATCCTTGTCTGTACAAATATATGGATGGAACAAGGGGGCCATGACTATTATTTTGCGGTGCGCCTCAGCCGACCGGCCAGACGCAGCAAATCGTCCGGCCACGGCGCCTCGACGCGCACCGTTTCGCCGCCGAACGGATGCGGCCAGGCGAGCGCTTCGCCGTGCAGCGCCTGGCGTCCGATACGGCTTGTCGATCCGCCGTAGAGCGCGTCGCCGAGCAGCGGATGGCCGGTATGGCTCATATGGACGCGAATTTGATGGGTGCGGCCGGTTTCCAGCGTCAGGCGGACAAGCGATGCGTCGCCGAAACGCTCCAACGTCTCGACGAGAGTTACTGCCGGGTCGCCGCCGGGCGAAACGCGCCGTTTGCCGGCATGGTGGCGGTCGCGGCCGATCGGTGCGTCGATCCGTATCCGTTCCTGCTCGATACTTCCATGCACGAAGGCGACGTAAGTGCGTCCAATGTGTTTGCGGCGCATCGCTTCGTCCAGCACCGCGAGCGCCAGCTCGTTTTTGGCATACAGTACAGGCCCGGTCGTGTCCGCGTCCAGGCGGTGAATATGACGAACGGCCGTCTCCTGTCCGCTCGCTTCGTAATGCCAAGCGACGGCATTCGCCAGCGTCCCTCCGCGGCCGCGCTCGGCCGGATGCACAGGCATCCCCGCCGGTTTGGCGGCCACAAGACAGAAATCGTCTTCGAACAATATATCGATGTTGTGCCATTCCGGTTCGAAGCCGGGCGATTGCCTGGGAAATAACCGCAGGCGGAGGCGCCGGCCGTCCGTTTCCACGCCTCCTTCGCGCTGCAGCCGCGCCCACAGCTTGGGCGGGATGCCAAGCTGGGCGGCAACATTTTCACCGGGCGGCTCGTCTGTAGAGATATGGCGGGGCAGCCGCAGCTCCATCCACTCGCCGTATCGCTTATAGGCCGCGGTCATCGCTTGCTCCGGCGTCCGGCGACCATAACGATAACGGCAAGAGAAACGGCGAAAATGAGCAGAACGGCGATCAGGTCGATCGGCAGATCGAAAAAATAGTAACGCTTCACGTTGTTGGACGCTCCTTATGGCTTGTATAAGCTTCGGAAATTTTCAGGCTGCCCGACAAAGCAGCGCTTCGCTGCGGACTCCAGAATGTGGGTCTCCGGCTTCGCCCATACTCGTGTTTCCTCAAATATGACACGAGTTCAAAGACTGATGCTTACGATGCGGGTTTTGCTGCGCAAAACTTGCGGCTCCAAGTCGCACATTCCTATCCTCCGCTCCGCTTTTCTCGGGCGGCCTCGGAAATTACTTTTCATTTTACCATATCGGAGCTGTGAATTTTGCACGCCAAAATCCTCAGTTTTTTAACAATTTTCATATAAACGGGAAGCGCGAATATGATAGAATGATAGATAGCGCAAATTTAGCTTTGGGAGAGAATGGTCTTGAATACAGCAATTCAATGGATATCGGCTACGACGAATCACGTTCGCGGCTGGAGCTGGCTTAAGCGATTGTTGTCGATTATCGCCGCATTGGCGTTTCTGGCTTCAACCTTTTTGTTTTTTACCGCGCCGGGGACGCAAATTCGCGAGTTTTTGGCGGAGACGGTCATTACGACGCAGCACCGCGATTGGGCTTGGATATTCGTCGGGGCCGAAAAGCGCGACGAAATGATCCGGCAAATGTGGAGCATCAGCGACGAGAACGCGACCGAAAAGCAGGACATGTCGGCCATCAAATTCAATAAGAACCGCAAAATCGACGAGCTCGTCTCGGTGAAAGATATTTCCGGCGAGTTTTGGAAAGGCAAGCTGATGTACGTCTACGACCCGCGCTCGATCCGCGTCGTCGTGCCGGATAAGGCGGGCGAAGGCGAGCGCATTACGTCCATGGTCGAACGGACCGGCGCTGTCGCCGGCGTGAACGGCGGCGGTTTTGTCGATCCGGACGGACTCGGCAACGGCTTTGCGCCGATCGGGCCTATTATTTCCGGCGGCAAGCTGCTTTATATCGACCAGGACGGCAACGTGCCGCAGCATATCGTCGGCTTCACCAAGGAAGGCACGCTCGTCATCGGCAAATATACGTATCCCGAGCTGCAAAAGCTGGGCGTGTCGGAAGCGGTTATGTTTTACCCGCGCGTAATCGCCAACGGCAAGCCGCTCATCACGAGCGGGGACGGCGGCTGGGGCCGCGGGCCGCGCACGGCGGTCGGCCAGCGTGCCGACGGCACGGTCATTTTCGCCGTCGTCGACGGCAGGCAGGCGCACAGCGTCGGCGCCACGCTGCGCGAAATTCAGGATCTGCTGCTCGCCGAAGGCTGCGTCAACGCCGGCTTCCTGGACGGCGGCGCTTCCTCCGAGCTGGTGTACAACAAAGAGCTCATTACGAAGCCGTCCAGCCGCTACGGCGAACGCCGTTTGCCGTCGTCCTTCCTCGTCTTCGACCATCCGGAGACGCTCGTCAACAAACCGATCTGGGACGTCTGGACCACATCGATCCGGGCGGCGCTTACGACAACCCGTACTATCAGGCGGATCTGAAAGCCCATCCCGAACTATACAAGAAGGAAACGCCGGCAGCACCGAAGAAGGAGACGGATTCTGCCGCAAAAACCGAAGGCGAAGCGGGGGCGGGAACGAAGGATCCGTCCGGCACCGCCGCAAAAACGGGCGATGCGGGCAAGCAGACGGAGACGGCCGGCAAATCGGGTGCGGGCGGTAAAGGAAGCACTGCCGGCGGCACGGGAACAACGTCAGGCAGCGAGACCGGGAGCGGAACCGGAACGTCCGCGGGCAGCGGCAAGAAAACTGACGCGGGAACGGCTGCGGGAGGCGGCGCTACCGTCGATACCGGTTCTTCATCTGCCGACAGTACAACCGGCGCAAAGTCCGGTACGTCCGCAGGAACGTCAGGCTCCACGGCAGGTAAGACGGGTACTTCCGGCTCGACTGCAGGCACGTCGGGATCGGCGGCTGGAACGTCGGGAACGGGGAGCGGCACGGCGGGCGCTTCAACGACGGACTCCGGCAAAACGGCGCCAAGCACGTCCCCATCGTCCGGTTCGTCTTCGGGCGGCGGAAGTTCGGGCACGAGCACCGGCGCAACCGAACCGAATACCGGCGGCACAACGGCGAAATAATCGGCCACTAAAAGAGGCTGCCGCAACAGCAGAGAGCGTCTGCTGTTGCGGCAGCCTTATTCATGTACGGCATCTTCAAATGTTTCATTCATAGATTGCGTTGGCATTCGGCGATAAAGCTCGGACGCGCTTCAAATACGCGGTTACACGCCGATCGTCTTCATCGGGATATCGATAGTTCAACTGATTGGCGACATACTCGGCCGTCTGGCGGAACAGCTCTCCCGTGGCGAACAGCGCTTCCCACGTATGGTCATAGCTTCCGTCGGCATAGGTGGAAAGAAGCTGCTGCCATGTTTGCTGCGAAACATATTTCTCCAGGTACTTGCTGCATTTTCCGGCGCTTACCGAGAAATCCGTTTGGATGCCGACTTGCCATTCCAGCATTTTGAGCAGCATCGGCCGGACATAATGGTTAAGATGTTCCTGGGCGTAAAGTATTTCCTTTCTCCACAAGCCTTTGGCCACATACGTGGAAACCCACCAGAACTCGTTGCAGCAATCGGAGAAGTAAGCCGCGGACGGGCGCTTGACCCGGTAGTCCTCATCGGTCGAAGGGGGGATCGCCGGCAAACAGCGGTCTTTGTCCAGCAAGATGACCGTCAGCCTATCCTCGTTGCAGTAGGCGTCTTTCTGTTCGAGGGGAATCAGCGTCAAGTCAATGCGGTTTCCGTCGGCAAACAGCATCAAATAGGAAAACCGCCCGCCCAATTCCGGCGGAAACATGGACATGTTCTCTGGAGTTTGCATGATGATCCGTTCGCCGAATACATCGATCCAGTTCGGGTCGCGAATGAAAGAATCCATGTCGGTAACAAGATAAACGATATCGAAATCCTGAAACATATCTTTGGGCGCATTCGGGTTCGTCCGGGAACCGTTCATCGCTACGGCGCGAATTCGCTCATCGCGCTGCGCAAACCCGACAACGAGTTCCATCATTTCGTTTTCGCTTCGCATACGTTATTTCAACCTCCGCATAAGTTATCGCATTCATGATCCGGATTCGATATTCGGAATGCCTGCGGAGGTCCGCGAATGCGTACGGTTTGGATACCGGACGGAACGGCACGTTATAACTTATCCAGTAATTTCTTCAACGGCCTCTTCTCCTTTCGGGACCATTGCGGTGTCCAAATATTGGTTATGGTTTTACTTAAGATTAGCACTCGCATCGGGAATACACAAGGATAGCGAAATCGGGGGGGGCGCAACGACGCTTTTCAGGCTTGGAAGAACGTTGCCCAGAGGTTCATGCATGAGATCCATACGGCCTAACGCTCGACACGATTATCCTTGAAAGCCTTAACGAACACAGTTCCGCTATCATACTGATAGTAGAGGGTCGGATAAAACTTAACGGAACACAGTTCCGCTAAGCAGAAATACGCTGTGCAGGCTGAAGCTGTATTGAACGGATTTCATAAAAAAGCAGCCAGCTCCTTACGGAGCCGGCTGCTTTTTTGCCAATATGTCTACAGTCTCTTGAGCGCCTCGCGGTGCGCTTCGATCGTCGCCTCGATATCGTCGTCGGTGTGCGCCGTCGATACGAACATGCCCTCGAACTGGGACGGCGCGATCGATACGCCGTGGTCGAGCAGGTGTCCGAACACAGCGTTAAAGCGCGCCACATCGGACGTTTTCGCCGACTCGTAGTCGACGACCGGCTGCGCCGTGAAGAACGGGCAAATCATCGACCCGACGCGATTGATCGTGCATGGCACGCCGGCTTCCGCCGCATTGGCGGCAAATCCGGTTTCGAGCCGGGCCGATTTGCGCTCCAGTTCCTCGTATACGCCAGGCTGCCCGAGCAGCTTCAGCGTCGTGTAGCCGGCGGCCATCGCCAGCGGATTGCCCGACAACGTGCCCGCCTGATAGATCGGACCGCTCGGAGCGACTTGCTCCATAATGTCTCTGCGCCCGCCATAAGCGCCGACCGGCAAACCGCCGCCGATCACTTTGCCGAGGCAGGTCAAATCCGGGGTTATGCCGTACAAGCCTTGCGCGCAGTTCAGGTGAACGCGGAAGCCCGTCATCACTTCGTCGAAAATGAGCAGCGCGCCGTACTGGCTCGTAATCGCGCGCAGCCCTTCCAGGAAACCGGGCTGCGGCGGCACGACGCCCATATTGCCGGCGACCGGCTCGACGATGACTGCCGCGATGTCGTCGCCATAAGCGCGGAAGGCGGCCCCGATCGACTCCAGGTCGTTGTAAGGGACTGTAATTGTATTGACGGCGACGCTTTCCGGCACGCCGGGGCTGTCCGGCAAGCCGAGCGTGGCGACGCCCGATCCCGCCTTGATGAGCAGCGAATCGGCGTGGCCGTGGTAGCTGCCTTCGAACTTGACGATTTTGTTCCGCTTCGTATAGCCGCGCGCCAGACGCAAGGCGCTCATCGTCGCCTCCGTTCCGGAGTTGACCATGCGCACCATTTCGACGGACGGCACCCGTTCGATGACAAGCTTCGCCATCTCCGTTTCGATGAGCGTCGCGCGCCGAAGCTTGTTCCTTTTACCGCCATGTCATGAATCGCCGCAAGCACCTCCGGATGGGCGTGACCTACGATGAGCGGCCCCCACGACCCGACATAATCGATAAACTCGTTGCCGTCGATATCGTAAACGCGCGATCCTTCGCCCCGTTCCATGAACAGCGGCGTGAGCCCGACCGATTTGAACGCCCGCACCGGGCTGTTGACGCCGCCGGGGATCAGTTCCTTCGCCGCCGCAAAAGCGGCCCGCGACTTTGCTTCCTGTCTATGTTGATTAGCCAATTCCCGCCACACCCCCTGCATAATCAAGTTCCTTTTACCGAAAACGCGATATATTGAAGCGGAGCTGCACCAAGATACGCGGCTGGCTACTTCCCTTCCGCGATCCGGGCGACAAGCCGCTCCGCGGTTTGTCTCGCTTGGCCTATGCAGTCGGGCAGGCCGACGCCGCGAAAAGCTGCCCCCGTCGCGTAAACGCCGGGCAAATACGCTTCCAGCTGGCGCTCCAGCTCGGCAATCGACTCCAAATGGCCGACCGCATATTGCGGCATCGATTTCGGCAGACGAGTCACCTCGTAAAATTCCGGCACAGCCTCAATGCCGTGAATGTCGCGGATATCCGCCCGCACCCGCTCTACCAGTTCCTCATCGCTGAGCTTCACCCAGTCCTGCTCGCCCGACCGCCCGACGTAACAGCGCAGCACGATACTGCCTTCCGGCGCCGTATGCAGCCATTTTGCCGACGTCCAGGTGCATGCCGTGATGGTGCGCCCTTCCGAACGCGGCACGACAAAGCCGCTGCCGTCCATCGGGCTCGCAACGTCCTGCGCGCGAAAAACAAGCACGACGTTGGCCACGGAAACGTACTCCAGATTGGCCAAGTATTCGGCGGCTGGAAGTCCGCTCAGCAGCTTGGCCGTCGCGTAAGCGGGCGACGTTAAGACGATCCCGTCAAAACGTTCCTGAACCGTACCGCCGTCGCCATCCTCCAGCATCACCTCATACATCCCGTCGCCCGGTTTATTGAGCGATTTAACCGTTACGCCGGTACGCAGCTCGACACCTTCGTGCCGCAAACGTTCTGCCAGCGCTGAGACGATCGTCTGCAGCCCGCCCTTGTACGTCAGGAAAACGGTGCCCTTGCCCGCATTCGGCAGCTGCCGGGTCGGCGCCGGGGCGGGCGCTTTTTTGCCGGCCATCATGCCGAGTATAAGGCTGCGGTGCTTCTTTTCCAGCTCGTGAAACTGCGGGAACGTCGCGCGCAAGCTGAGCGAATGCGTATCGCCCGCGTAAATGCCGGCGAGAAGCGGTTCGGCGATATGCTCCTGCACTTCGCGCCCGAGCCGCCGCTCGAGAAAATCGCCGAGCGACTCGTCGCGTCCGACGTCCGGCGCGGCAGCAGCAAATCGAGCGCGGCGCGCGCCTTGCCGAGCGGCGAAATAAGGCCGGTTTTCACGAACGGAGCAACCTCGGTCGGAATGCCGAGCACGAGCCCTTGCGGCATCCGGTACAGCTTGCCCCGACGCAGAATGTACGTCTTCTTCGCGTTCGGATTCGTCCCCGTCAGTTCCCCGTCGAGCCCGAGCTCCTTGGTCAGCTCGATGATTGGCAGCTTGCGGCCGAGGAACGAATCCGGGCCTTTCTCGATGACGAAGCCGTCCCGGAGCATCGTGCGAATTTTGCCGCCGACCCTGTCCGTCTGTTCCGCCAGCACGACACGGCAGTCGAGTCCGCGCCGGTTCGCTTCTTTACGCACATAATACGCCGCGCTAAGCCCCGTAATGCCGCCGCCTACAACGAGCACCCGCCTCTGCCGCTGTTCGGTTCCCTGCTCTTCCTTATCCATGCCGCCGCTGCCTCCTTTGTCTGCAACATTGGTCCGATCGTCCGAAGCGCTCCGGCAGCCGGAGGAGTTACGCTATTCGCGTCCAAGCTCCTGCGCCTTCCGGTGCACGACGTCGCTCAGCGTCTCCATGTACAGCGGGTCCGTGTTCAGCGACTCCGTCCGTTCGAGGCGCATGCCCAGCTCCTTTGCCAAGCTTTTGCACTCGATGTCGATATCGTACAATACCTCGAGATGGTCGGAAACGAACCCGATCGGGCATATGAGCACGTACCGGACCCCTTCTTCTTGATGAATCGCGCGGAGCACATCCTGAATATCCGGGCCGAGCCACGGCATGGCCGTCTGTCCGGCGCTTTGCCAGGCGAACTGCCAGTTCGTGACGCCCGTCCGCTCGGCGACCGCCCGCGCCGTTTCCAGCAGCTGCTGCGGATACGGATCGCCGATTTCGACGATTTTTTCCGGCAAGCTGTGCGCGCTGAAAATGACGCGGACGTCGTTCTTCGCCACGCCGTCCTTCACGAACGCGTCCAGCTGCGCCGATACCCGCTCGCTCAGCGCCTGCAGCAGTTTGGGATGGAGGTGGTACTGGAGCACAAAACGGATGCTAAGCCCGAGTTTGTCCGCCGCCTCCTGCGCGCGCTTCGTATATGTGCCGACGCTCATCGTCGAAAAATGCGGCGCAAGCACGACGCCGACCGCTTCGCGAATACCGTCCTTCACCATTTGCTCCACGCCGTCCTCGATAAACGGCTGCGCGTGCTTCAGCCCTTGATAGCACACATAGCGAACGTCCGGGTAATCGCGGTTCAACGTTTCCTGCAGCGCCTCGACCTGCTTGTCGGTATTGCGGCGCAGCGGAAAAAATCCGCCCACAATCGCTTCATAGCGTGCCTTCAGATCGCTGAGCTGCTCCTCCGTCGGCGGACGTCCGTGGCGAATGTGCGTGTAGTACGCTTCAATCTGATCCAGGCTTTCGGGCGTCCCGTACGACATGACGAGGACGCCGATTTTGCGCTGCTCATTGTTCATCGCGAACCGACCTCGCTTTCTTTCCCGTCTCCGCGGCTGCGGCTTGCGCCGGCCAGCACCTTGCGCGAATATTCGTGCACGAACGCCGTCAGCTCCCGCAGCTTCTCGAGCGACGCTTCCGGAAACAAGCCGTGGCCCAGGTTAAAAACGTACCCGGGCTGCGCGCAGCCTTCGTCGATAATCGCCTTGGCATGGGCTTCGATGACGGACATCGGCGCGGTCAGCACATACGGATCGAGATTGCCTTGAACGGCGAAGCGCGGTCCGATGCGGCGCCGTCCTTCGGCGATCGGCACCCGCCAGTCGAGGCCGATCACATCGGCCTGCAGCTCTGCGAGATACGGCAGCAGCTCGCCTGATGCGACGCCGGGGAAATAAATTTTCGGCTGCGGCAAATGCGACAGCTCGCGGAAAATGCGCGTGATGACCGGCAGCACGAACGCGCGAAAATCTTGCGGCGCGAGCGCCCCGACCCAAGAATCGAACAGCTGCACAGCCTTGGCGCCGCTGGCAATTTGCGCCTGCAAATACGTAATGACCATGTCGCCGAGCTTCTCCATCAAGGCGTGCCATACATGCGGCTCGGAGTACATCATCTGCTTCGTGCGGATATAGCTTTTCGACGGCTTGCCTTCGATCAGGTAGCTGGCGATCGTGAACGGCGCCCCGGCGAACGTAATAAGCGGCACCGTCAGCTCGCGGCCCAAGATCCGGATCGTCTCCATAATGTGCGGCAAATCTTTGTCCACATCGATCGGCCGCAGGCGATCCACATCGGCTTTCGTCCGGATCGGATCGGCGATGACCGGCCCGACGTTTTTGACGATGTCGAAATCGACGCCGAGCGAAGCGACCGGATTCATAATATCGGAATACAAAATCGCCGCATCGACGCCCAGCTTCTTGACCGGCATCATCGTCACTTCCGCGGCGAGATCCGGCTTTCGGCAAATGTCGAGCAGCGAATGGGTTTCCTTGATAGCCCGGTATTCCGGGTCGTAGCGTCCCGCTTGGCGCATATACCATACCGGCAGCGTCTCGACCGGCTCGCGGCGGCAGGCGCGCAGAAACGTATCGTTATAAGTCATAAGTGCGGCACCATCCTTCTTGGCAACAGCCGGCGTCAACACGCGGCTTCCTTGAAGGCGGCGCGTCGAAAATCGTCGGCTTGCATGTCATTTCCATTATGCCCTAATTTGGGGGTGGTAACAATGGAGCAACCGGGCGTTATTCCGACAAAATGATGACAAAAGGCCGCTCCGAGGAGCGGCTCATTTGTTATCATGAAGGCTGGACTGGCGTTGTGGCGAGCCGGCAAGGCTGCGCTGCGGATTGGAATAGGGGGTTCCGGCCGCGCTTGAAATCGCGTTCTTTAAGGCGGCACGTAAACTCTTCACCTCTATTCCATCCTCCGCTCCGCGATCGGCTCCTAACAACCAGGTCCCGTTAAGCCCAGTCCAACCCTCCGGCTTCAACGCAGTGCAACCCGCGCAGCCCAACCGGCTACCGGCCGGGGCACTTGGCCGCCGTCCCTGTTATTTTCCCGCCCCTAGCCAGCGGGCGGCGTCTTTGGCGTGGTACGTCAAAATGATGTCGGCCCCGGCGCGCTTCATGCCGAGCAGCGTTTCCATCACGATCGCTTCTTCGTTGATCCAGCCGTTCTGGGCCGCCGCTTTGACCATCGAGTATTCGGCGCTCACATTGTACGCTACAAGCGGCAAATCGAAATTGTCGCGCACGGCGCGCAGCACGTCGAGGTACGCGAGCGCCGGCTTGACCATAAGGAAGTCAGCGCCCTCGATGACGTCGGATTCCGCCTCGCGCAGCGCTTCGCGCACGTTGGCCGGGTCCATCTGGTACGTCTTGCGGTCGCCGAACTGCGGCGTGGAGTGCGCTGCGTCGCGGAAAGGTCCGTAGAACGCGGAAGCGTATTTAACCGAGTACGCCATGATCGGCACACCGGAAAATCCGGCTTCGTCGAGCGCTTGGCGGATCGCCTGCACGTAGCCGTCCATCATGTTGGACGGAGCGATAATGTCGGCGCCCGCCCGCGCTTGCGAAACGGCCGTCTTGGCGAGCAGCTCGAGCGATTCGTCGTTGTCGATATCGGCGTGGCCGGTGAGCGGATTGTGCTTCACTACGCCGCAATGCCCGGTATCGGTGAACTGGCAAAGACACGTATCGGCGATGATGAGCAGCTCCGGCTGCCACTCTTTAATGAGCCGAGTCGCCTGCTGCACAATGCCGTTGTCGTCATATGCGGACGAGCCGCAAGCGTCTTTCGTTTCCGGTACGCCGAACAGCAAAATGCCAGGGATGCCGAGCGCAGCCACTTCGTCGATCTCGGCGCGCAGACGGTCGAGAGACCAATGGTACACGCCGGGCATCGACGGTATTTCTTCTTTAATGCCGGTGCCGTGCGTCACAAAGATCGGGTAAATCAGGTCTTGCACCGCGAGCCTCGTTTCCTTCACCATGCTGCGCAGGGCGGCGGAGCCGCGAAGACGGCGGTGCCGAACAGTCGGGAATGACATATTGGAAATCCTCCTTATGAGAACCGGATGAATGGAACAGATCAGCGATGGCCGCCGCCAGCCACAATGCTTTGCAGCAGCCCTTCAATCGTAGCGTTTTCCGCCAGGTGAGTCACGGTTAAGCCTGCTTCGCGGGCGGTCTGAGCCGTCACCGGGCCGATGCAGGCGATGCCGACGCCGCGCAGCAGAGCGAGCGGGTCAGGCTCGCCAAGCAGCTCGAGCGCTTTAAGCAAATTCGTCACCGTCGACGAGCTCGTGAACGTGACGACGTGAATCGCCCGCTCGCGCAGCAGCTCGAGCGCTTCTTCGCCGCCCTCCAGCGAAATGACGTTCTCGTAGGCGTCGACTTCCGCCACTTCGAGCCCCATCGCTTTGAGGGCGTTCGGCAGCGTGTCTTTGGCGATATCGGCAGCCGGCAGCAGCACCCGCTGCCCGGATTGCACGAGCGGCTGCAAAGCCAAAGCAAGCGAATCCGCCTGATATTGCATCGGCAGCGCCTCGGCGATGAGGCCGCGCTGCCGCAGCGCCGATGCGGTCTTGGGACCGACGGCGCCGATGCGCACGCCGGCAAGGGCGCGGATGTCGAGCGAGAGCTCGGCCATGCGGCGGAAAAAGTAGTCCACGCCGTTGACGCTCGTAAACAGCACCCAGTCGAAGCTCGATACGGAGCGAATCGCCTCGTCGAGAGCGGCCAGCGCCTCCTCCCGCGACGGGGAGCGGAGCTGAATGACCGGGAACTCGACCGGCTCGCCGCCGAGCTCGTCGATCCGGTCGACCAGCTCGCTCGCCTGGCTGCGCGCGCGGGTGACGAGAATGCGCCGCCCGAACAGCGGCTTGTTCTCGAACCAGGCCAGCTTCTCGCGCAGCTTGACCACTTCGCCGACGATAATGACGGCCGGCGACTGAAAGTTCGCCGCCCGCACTTTGTCCGCGATGTCGGCCAGCGTTCCGGTCAGCGTCCGCTGCTCCATCCACGTGCCCCAGCGGATGAGAGCTACCGGCAGGTCGGCCGGTTTGCCGCAGGCGATCAAATTTTTGCTTATTTGTTCGATATTCGCCACGCCCATAAGAAATACCATCGTCCCCGCAGCTTTGGCAAGATGCTCCCAATCGACGGCAGAATACGTTTTGTTCGGATATTCGTGCCCTGTCACGATAGCGAACGACGACGTGAAGTCGCGGTGCGTCACGGGAATGCCGGCATACGCCGGCGCGGCGATGGCCGACGTGATGCCCGGAACGATTTCAAACGGGACGCCGTGCTCGGCGAGCAGCTCGGCTTCCTCGCCGACGCGGCCGAACACGCTCGGGTCGCCGCCCTTCAGCCGGGTGACGACGTTCCCTTCCAGCGCCAAATCGACGAGCAGGCGGTTAATTTCCTCTTGCTTCATCATGTGCTTGTCTTTCGCCTTGCCGACGTAGACGAGCTTCGCTTCTTTTTTGCGGTGCAGCAGCAGGCGCGGCGTGGCTAGCCTGTCGTAGACGATGACGTCGGCCTTGCGGATCGCCTCTAGGCCGCGCACCGTAATGAGCTTCGGATCGCCGGGACCGGCGCCGACCAAATATACTTTGCCACAGTTCAACCGGAATCACACCTTTACGGCTTCACAGCCTCCAAAATACGGCCGGCGCCGCGGGCGACCAGCTTCGCCGCGACTTCCCGTCCGAGCTGCTCCGGATCTGTGCCGGAGCAAGTTTCTTTCAGCAGCTCTTTCCCGTCCGGCGAGCCGACGAAGCCGGTCATCGTGAGCAGCGGCGCGCCCTGGCCGGGGCCGGCTTGTTCCGGCGCCAGCGCCGCGTACGCGCCGATCGGCACTTGGCAGCCGCCGTTCAGGCTGCCGAGAAAAGCGCGCTCGGCCCGTACGGCGAGCGCGGTCGGCTCATGCTGGAACAGGCGCAGCAGCTCCAGCAGCGGGGCGTCGTCCGCCCGGCATTCGACGGCGAGCGCGCCCTGCCCGACGGCCGGGACGCACGTCTCGGGCGAAAGCAAGGCGGTGATGCGATCGGCCCAGCCCATCCGCCTCAGGCCCGCGGCGGCGAGCAAAATCGCATCGAAGCTTCCGTTTCGAGCTTGCGCAGCCGCGAATCGATGTTGCCGCGGATCGTTTCGATCCGCACATCCGGCCGCGCGTGCTGCAGCTGGCTCGCGCGGCGCAGCGAGCTCGTGCCGACGCGGGCGCCGCGCGGCAGCTCCTCCAGCGTGGCGGCCACGCTGGAGATGAGCGCGTCGCGCGGGTCTTCCCGCTCCGGCACGGCACCGATCGTCAGCCCTTGCGGCAGCTCGAACGGCATATCCTTCATGCTGTGCACGGCGATGTCGATGTCGCCGCTCAGCATGCCGTCCTCAAGCTCTTTGGTGAACAGCCCTTTGCCGCCTACTTTCGACAGCGTGACGTCGAGAATTTGATCGCCTCGGGTGACGATTTTGCGCAGCTCGAATTCGGCCTCGATGCCGCGGGCGGCGCACAGCTCGCGCAGCCGGTCGACAACCCAGCCGGTTTGCGTCAGCGCCAAAGCGCTTTGTCTAGTGCCAACTACAATGGTGCGTTTCATAGTGCCCCCTGTTAAATATGCCATTTCGCAGCTTATTAAACGTAAGTATAGCGAACCTAAAGCTTCTCCGCCAGTCGTCGTACCGTCTCCGCCGTCGGCTCGCGATCCAATGCCGCCAGCCAGTCGTGCTGCCAGCCTGCGGGCAGCGCGCCGCGGCACAGCAGCGCAGCGCCGTCCAGCTTGTCCAGCTCGCGGTGCAGCTCTTGCCGCCTGGCCGTCTCGGCGACGCGGCTGCGCAGCATGAGGCGCGCTTCGGCCAGCCAATCGAGCCACGCTTCGTGCTCGGGGCCGTAACGCTCCTCCAGCTCGCGGCGAATGCGCCGGGCCGCCGCAGGGCTGGCGCCGGCGGTAGAGACGGCCAGCGTCAGCTTGCCGCGGCGTACGACGGACGGCATGAGCAGCCCGCTCGTCTCCGGATCGTCGGCCACGTTGACCCACGCCCCGCTCGAACGCGCCTCGGCGGCAGCCCGCTCGTTCACCTCGCGCGAGTCCGTTGCTGCGAAGACGAGGTCGGCCCCCGCGGCATCCCCAACGCCGTATTCCCGCTTGAGCCATACAATACGCCTCTCGGACGCCCATATTGCCAAAGCTTCCGTAACGGCAGGGCTTATGACGGTCACTGCCGGTCCGGCTTGTCCGCACGAGGAGGCGCCGTCCCATTCGACATGTACAGGGGACGAGGGAGTCCCGTCCCGTCCGGCGTGTTCCGGAGAGGATGGGCTCCGATCTCGCTCGGCAAGTTCCGGGCTGGAGGAACCCTCGTCGCCCCCGACGTGTTCGGACGAGGCTTGCCCGCCACACCCGGTAAGTCCCGGCGAGGTGCCCGCGCCCCGCCCGACGGAGCCTGGGCTAGGGGCGTCCTCCCTTTGCATGGGGGCAGCCTGAGCGGCAAGCGGCTGAGCCTCGTTTTGCCCGGAGCTCGCTTCCAGCAGCGCGGCCACCTTGCGTTCGGCGACCGCGCCTCCGCCTATGACGACGCAGCGCATTCCGTCCAAACGCAGCATGATCGGCAGCCAGCCCATCTCCTCACCCCATCCATATCCAGTCGTGGAACTCCGATACAAGGTCGGTCACGATGAAGTTGATAACGACGATGACGAACGCCGCCAAATTCCATGCCGCCAGCTTGCGCCCCTCGATTCGCAGCGACCGGCGCTGGTACAAATAAAACACGTAGGCGGCCAGCACAAACAGCGAATTGACGACCTTCGGATCGAGGAACAGCTGCCGGTTGCCGTCGATCGCGATCCAGACGACGCCGAGCGCGAGCGCCAGCAGCAGCAGCGGCGCGCCGATGATGACGGATATGTAGGCGTAGCGGTCCATTTTTTCCAGGCTCGGCAGCCGCTTCATCGTCGGCGACCAGTCTTTGGCCTTCAGCTTGCGGTGCAGAAACAAGTACATGCCCGACAGCACCGCCGAAACGGCGAACGCAGCGTAGCTGCAAATGGCCAGCGACACGTGCACGAACAGCAGCTCGTCGTTGACGTTCCAGTTGTGCAGCGTCGGCGAAACGCGCGGATTGCTGAAAAAGTTGAGCGCCAGCACGCCGAACCCGAACACGTTGATGAAAAAAACGAGCAGTTCGATGCGGAACACCCGCACCATGAAGAGCGAAATCGTGACCAGCAGCCAGGAGAACAGAAACAGCGTCTCCGACCCGGAAAACACCCAGGACGCCCGATGGCTGTACACGTTCAGTCCCAAATATACGGTTTGCAGCACCCATACAAATGAAAGCAGCCCCGTTCCGACTCTCTTCACTTTCCGGTTCGCGTGCGCGACATCCGAGAAGTAGAAGAGGAGGCTCAGGGCGTACAAGTATAATATAGCGTCAACTAGCCAGCCTTTGGTAACCATAGCTTCCCTCCGAACCGCAGCCGCTTACGATTGACTGAAAGCTTGCGCGGGAGCGAAACCGAATGCCGGCGCGCCGTCCTCCGTAGCAGCCGCTCCGGGTTTGATGGCGGGCGCACCCGGACGATCGCCGCGCTCGGCCGCCGCCGTGGCCGCTTCCGCAGCTTCCTGCTGGGCCAGCAGCTCCTCCAGCGCAAAAATTTTCGTGAACGTATCCAGCGCTTCGTCGCCGCGGCGCTCCGCAGCCATTTCTTTAATGCGCACGATCGGATCGCGCATCATTTGATTGACGATGCTTTTCGTCAGCTTGCGGATTACTTTCAGCTCATGCTCGTCGAGTCCCGGAAGCTTCTTGACAAGGCTCTCCATCGTCTCCCGATGGATGAGCTCGGCTTTCGTCTGCAGCGCTTGAATGACGGGGGAGACGCCAAGCGTCTTTTTCCACTGCGCGAAGGCGATCATCTCGCTTCCGATCATGCTCTCGATCTTGGCTGCCGTCTGCTTGCGCTCGGCCAAATGATTGTCGACGATCGCTTCGAGATCGTCGATGTCGTACAGGAACACGTTCGACAGCTCGCCGATAGCAGGATCGAGGTCGCGCGGCACAGCGATGTCCATCATGAATAGCGGCCGCGACTTGCGCTTTTGCAGCACCGCAGCGAGCTGCGCCTTCGTGACGACATAGTCCGCCGCACCGGTCGAGCTGATAACGATGTCGGCTTCGACCAGCCGCCGCTGCAGCTCTTCCATTCGGCACGGAATGCCGTTGAATTTGGCCGCGAGCTCGACGGCTTTCTCGTAAGTGCGGTTGAGGACGAGCACTTTGCCCGCGCCGCTCGCGTACAAATGCTTGACCGTCAGCTCGCTCATTTTGCCGGCGCCGAGAATGGCCACCGTCTTGCCTTCGTACGAGCCGAAAATCCGTTTGCCGAGCTCGACTGCCGCATACGAAACGGATACCGGATTTTCATTGATGCCCGTCTCGGAGTGCGCCTTTTTCGCCAGCGTCACGGCCTGTTTGAACAGGTTGTTGAAGAACGTGCCTGTCGTCTTCTCTTGCTGCGCGAGCAAGAAGGCGTCCCGCACCTGGCCGAGAATTTGCGTCTCGCCGAGCACCATCGAATCGAGGCCGCACGCCACGCGGAACAAATGCTCCACGGCGCGCTCGTCTTCGTACGTATATAAATGTTTGGCAAACTGCTCGCGCGGAATGCCGAACCACTCTTCCAAATAAGCCGGGATGTAATGCCCGCACAAATGGGCCCGATCCACGACGACGTACAGCTCCGTCCGATTGCAAGTGGCCACGATCACACTCTCGAGAACGATCTTGGTGCTGTTCAGCTTGGCCAAGCGCGCGGCAAATCGCGCTCCGCGATCGCGAACTTTTCGCGAATTTCGACTGGGGCGCTGCGGTAATTCAGACCTGTCACGACAATATGCATTCGGGTTCCACCTGCCTTTCTATCGCTCTATTATAGCACAGAGCACGCGAAAATCCGACAAAACATTTGACACAATTATGAACCATTCCGGTCCGGTCCCGCTGCGACATTCGTCACACAAGCCGCCCCGCCGCTTAAGAGAGCGGATGCAGCCGCGACCCCTCCCTATCGTTTCCCAGTTTCGGGCTTGCCATCCGCTCACTTCTGGCTATGCTTTTGCAGCAGCTTTACGAGCTTCTCGTCCGTTTCGGCGATCGCCCTGTTCTGGGAGGCGACGACGGCGTCCCCCGACGACAGCAGCTTGCCGTAGCTTTCCTCGAGTTCGGCAAACAGGCCTGCCGTCTCCTGCAGCAGCGCCGCTTCATCCGGCTTCACCGCTCGCGTGCCGCCAAGCTGCAGCCGCAGCATCAGCTGAGACAGCTCCGTCAAGCTGTGCAGCGGCGTCAAATTTTGCTCCCCCACAGCCTTCACAAGCTTATCGTGCGTGAATGCCGCCGTGTAGAGCGCCTGTTTCAGCGGTTCGAGCTCCGCCGCCGTCTTGGCGCCCGCCGCTTGCTTCAGCTGGCTGCCGAGCAGCTCGATATGCAGCTCCGACACTTGATACAGCAAACGAACCGCCGATTCGTCGCTATGCCCCCCGCTGCGCAGCATGCCTACCGTTTGCGATACCGACCAAAGCAATAAAATGGCTAATGCAGCCGCAGCGGCGATCCGCCCGGCCCGGAACTTGCGCACCCCGGCATTCCTCCCCGACTTGTCTTGCTCTACACCATTGTATGCGGCCGGGGCAAACAAATAACCACGGCCGCTTATAGCCGTGGTTATCACGTTCCGTTCGATTGTATTATTTCACCAGCTCAGGCAGCTGGATAGTCGGCGTTTCCACCTGTAGCTCACCGACGCCGCGAACCAGCTTCTTCGCATACACTTTCTCCGGTCTGAGCACGGAGATCATGTAATCGATCGCGAGCTGCGGATCGACGGTTTCACCGCATGTATAGCAGTCAAGAGCGGCGAAGCCTTTCTCAGGATACGTATGAATGGAGAGATGACTTTCCGACAGCAAGACGAGAACCGTTGCGCCTTGAGGCTCGAACTGCTTGGACTGGACCGACAGCACCGTGGCGCCGCAAGCTTCGGCAGCTTCCACCATTTGCGCCTGCAGCCATTCCGCATTCGTCAGACGCTCAAAATCGGCACCCCAAGTATCTACAGCAACATGTCTTCCGAAAGTTGAATATTCCATCTTTCGGTTCCCCCTTCCCAGGAATAAAATTTTGTGAAAATTTCATCCGCTAGGACCTACGTCATTCACTTCTCGAGGGAATAATCTCTCGCAACATATTCATGTCCTGAGTGAATCCTGGTTCCTATATTGTTTTCAACGAAGTTAAAAATAACATCTCTTGACCATAAATGCAATAGTTTTTTTTGGGTGCGGTGCCACCATACCTACCATATGCGATGAACTCAGTCACGGTGCGGGTTCGAAGCATTTTGAACAGGCCTAAAACTGCCCCTGTCTAATAGGCAAAACGAGCCGTTCGGAGAGGGCGGCGGCGCGGTTTGAAAACCGGCTGTCCGCCGTTCGTTCCGACAGCAAAAAAAGAAGCCCCGCATGGCGGGACTTCCTCGCCGCGGCGGACCGCAGCTCAGGCTTCGAGGGCGAACAGCTTTTGCGTCAAACGCTGCAGCCGCTCGTCAATATGATGATTCAGATTCATGCCCTTCAAGTCGTTTCGCAAATCGAGCAATTGATTAATCTGGTTATAAGTGCGTTCAATTTCCAGCTCGACGTCGCGGCTGCGGAACATTCGCTCCAGCATGCCGATAGTGTCTTTATACTCGTAGACGGTCTGCTCGCGGCCGTTCTTCTGTTCGATAATTTTGCGAACCGCGCCTTGCTCGTAGTGATAAATCATCGTATATCCGGTATAAATGCGTTTCACGACGGCGCTGCCTTTGAAATGGTTGACGGCTTTGCGCATCGCATTGACCAGCCTATGGTTCGTAATCGTACAGGATCCTTCGCACACGTAACGCCCTGACACCCATTCGAACGGAAGGACGATTTCCTGACCTCCGTCGTCTTGCAGCACCACTTCCTGATTTCCGTTGTCCAACACTTTCACTTGAAGAGTCGCTTGCTCGCTTACGAACATCGATACGAACTGCTGCAGCTCGTCTTCGGTTAATTGCAGGCAGGTTTTGACGTATTCGGTCGCTAACCTTTGTGCCATAAAAAATCCCTCGATTCTTTTATTTCCAAACCGTGTGCGCTTACTTCCCCTTATATTATACTACACGGAAGCTTAATATTCCTGCGCGCCAGCGATGGAAATCCGGCGAATACGGGAAAAAATCGCATCCATCCGAGGGAGGTTCGGGAAGGATGCATAAAATAATGCGTTTTGCTCGCAAATCCTCCGGTGGTTGCGGTACTTTCGAAACATTCCGTTGCGGGGCGCGAGCGAACCGGGCCTTTCGTCAGGACGGTGTCGGGTCATCCGGCGAAGTCTCCTTTAATTACACTCGGTCGTCTTCGCCATAAACTCTGCGGTCGCCGCTGTACCGTATCTAGGCGGCGTGCATTCTCTGTTGGTCGTCGCTGCACCGCGCCTCGGCGGCGTGCATTCTCTCGTTGGCCGCCGGTGTCCGCGCCTCGGCGGCGTGCATTCTCTCGTTGGTCGCCGGTGTCCGCGTCGCCTCAATGGAACCGCGTCAGCCGAGGCGATCAGAACAAAGTCGCTAATCAGCGTCCATTTAAGCCCTATTTACGTCAAAATGGGCAAAACAGGCGATTAGCGAATACAATTTCCTTGTCCAGCGACAAATAGTCGTTGCGAGAGACCACCAGGTCTTTGTTGCATAATTTCTTCAAAATCGTCCCGAAAGAGCGCCGCGCGGTACTCTAAATAGAGAATTTCGACGCTATTTATCCTTCAACATCAGTTCGTGGGGTATTTCCTGCTGCAAACTCCCGACAAATAACATTCCCGCGCACAATGCTCGGCGTGTTTTGGCGGCAGACAAACACTTTAGCAAAAAATGCACAGCCGCACGCCCACAGCCAATAGCTTGCGAACCAACACCAGACATAGCGCAGGCACACCATTCCCCAAACTAACATCAGACATTGCGCAGACACACCATTCCCCAAACCAACACCAGACATTGCGCAGACACACCATTCCCCAAACCTATACCAGACAAAGTGCAGACACGCCATTCCTGCAAACGAATGCCGGTCATAGCGCAGACACCGCCAATGTCGCGAAACAGCGTCCTAAGCGCCTTATGCTTAATACCCATAATGTACAGCCGCTGTAAAACCTGCCGCGAGCAAATCCACGACCAACGCCCCGCCGTAAGGCGGACACTGCCAACAAACCGCTGCCGCAACGCGCGCCTCCCACATCGCCCCGCAAAAAAACAAACCGCCGGCAAGGGCGGTTTGAGGCTGTCGAGTTAGGCGGAGCGAAGAATGGGAATGTACCTTTGAACACGTGTTCCAACCTTATTTTCGGATCATTGGAACACGAGTGTGGGCGATGCCGGAGACCCATATTCTCAGGTCCGCAGCGCAGCCCACTTTCTTGAGCAGACTGAAACCGCCGGCAAGGGCGGTTCAATCTTTTTCCAGCGCGGCTTCTGCCGGGTCGACGTATCCGATGGCCTGCTCGATATGGCTCCACAGCTCTTCCTTGCCCATCCCCGTCTCGCTGGAGAACAGGAAAAACGGGTCGTCCTTCGGCATGCCAAGCGTCTCCTTGACGACTTTCACGTGCTTTTGCCACTGGCTGCGCGGCATCTTGTCGGCTTTGGTGGCGACAACGGCGATGGGCAGGCCGATATGCCGCACCCAATCGTACATCAGCAGATCGTCTTTACTCGGTTCGTGCCTGGAGTCGATGAGCAGCAATAGCAGCTTCAGGCTCTCCCGATTCGTCAAATACTGCTCGATGAACTGCCCCCACTTCCGGCGCTGCTCCTGCGACACTTTGGCATAGCCGTAACCCGGAAGGTCGACGAAGTATAAGTCCTGATTGATCAGATAAAAATTCAGCGTCTGCGTCTTGCCGGGCTGCGAGCTCGTCCGGGCCAAGTTGCGGCGGCCCAGCATGCGATTGATGAGCGACGATTTCCCGACGTTGGAACGCCCTGCCAGAGCGATTTCCGGCAAGGCGTCCTGCGGGTATTGGCTTGGCGACACCGCGCTGATGATAAATTCGGATTGATTGACCTTCATAGCAACCACCACATTTTCCGCGTCAACATTACGTTCCTATTTCGACCGGCTTGACGAGAGCTTGCTCCAGCACTTCGTCCATATGGCTCACCGGGATAAACGTCATATCGTTTTTGATCGATTCCGGAACTTCCTGCAAGTCTTTCTCGTTGTCTTTCGGCAGCAGCACTTTGCGAATGCCGGCGCGGTGAGCGGCGAGCGATTTTTCCTTCAATCCGCCGATCGGCAGGACGCGGCCGCGCAGCGTAATTTCCCCGGTCATGGCGACCGCGCGGGAAACCGGAATGTTCGTGAGCGCCGAAATGAGCGCCGTCGCCATCGTTATGCCCGCCGACGGGCCGTCCTTCGGAATGGCGCCTTCCGGAATGTGAATATGAATATCGTTCTTCTCGTGAAAATCCGGCGCGATGCCAAGCTCCAAAGCCCGCGAGCGCGTATAGCTGAACGCCGCCTGCGCCGACTCTTTCATGACGTCGCCGAGCTTGCCGGTGAGCGTCAGCTTGCCGGTTCCCGGCATGACGGTCACTTCGATGACGAGCGTTTCGCCGCCAACCTCCGTCCACGCCAGCCCCGTCACGGCTCCGACCTGATCGCGCTCTTCGGCCAAGTTGTAGCGGAACTTTGCCGGTCCGAGGTAATCGTGCAAGCTGTCTGTCGTCACGTGGACTTTGCGCTCGGGGTTCGCGACAATTTCCTTGGCGGCCTTGCGGCAAATGCCGGCCAGCTGCTGCTCGAGATTGCGCACGCCCGCTTCCCGCGTATATTCGCGAATGACCTTCATCACCGCCGCGTCATCGAGGGCCAGCTGCTCTTCCTTCAGCCCGTGGTCTTTGCGCTGCTTGGGCAGCAAATATTTGCGGGCAATCTGCTCTTTCTCGAGCTCCGTATAGCCGGGAATATAAAGCACTTCCATCCGGTCGAGCAGCGGCCGCGGGATGTTGTGAACGGCGTTGGCCGTCGTCACGAACATGACGCTCGACAAATCGAACGGGACTTCAATGAAATGATCGCTAAAAGTGCTGTTTTGCTCCGGATCGAGCACCTCCAGCAGCGCCGAGGCCGGATCGCCGCGGAAGTCCATCGCCATTTTGTCGATCTCGTCGAGCAGCATGACCGGATTGTTCGAGCCGGCGTTTTTGAGCCCTTGGATAATGCGGCCCGGCATCGCACCGACATACGTGCGGCGATGGCCGCGAATTTCCGCTTCATCGCGGACGCCGCCGAGCGAAATGCGCACGAACTGGCGTCCGAGCGAGCGGGCGATGGAGCGCGCGATCGACGTTTTGCCGACCCCCGGCGGTCCGACGAGGCATAGAATCGGCCCTTTCAGCTTCTGCACGAGCTGCTGCACGGCCAGATATTCAAGCACCCGCTCTTTGGGCTTCTCCAGGCCGTAATGGTCCTCGTTCAAAATGTCCTCGGCTTTGCGGATGTCGAGATCGTCCTCCGTCCGCTTCGACCACGGAAGGGAGAGCAGCCAGTCGATATAGTTGCGGATGACGGCGCCCTCGGCGGACGTTCCCGGCATTTCTCCAGCCGGTCGATCTCCTTCTCGATCTTCTCCCGCACTTTGTCCGGAACGCCCGCTTCCTCCAGCTGGCTGCGCAGCTCCTCGGCTTCGCCGGCGCGACCTTCCTTCTCGCCGAGCTCTTTCTGAATCGCCTTCATTTGCTCGCGCAAATAGTACTCTTTTTGCGTCTTCTCCATCTGCTTTTTGACGCGCTGGCTAATTTTGCGTTCCAGCTCGAGCACTTCGCGTTCGTTGTTCAAAATGTTCAGCAGCTTCTCCAGCCGCTGCTGCACATCGACGGTTTCGAGAATATCTTGTTTATCCTTGATCTTGAGCGACAGATGGGAGCAAATTACGTCCGCCAGCCGGCCGGGCTCGTCGATGTCGGACACTGCGGCGAGCGTTTCCGGCGTCACTTTCTTGGAAAGATTGATGTAGTGCTCGAACTGGTTCAGCACCGTCCGCATCAGCGCATCGATCTCGGGATTCGTTTCTTGCAGCTCGGGCAATTCTTTGGCGTGAACTTCGTAATAGTCCTCGTTGCTTAGAAACTCGGTAATTTCCGCGCGCATGATGCCTTCGACGAGGACGCGAATGGTCCCGTTCGGCAGCTTCAGCATTTGGCGCACCTTGGAAATCGTTCCGACCCGATATATGTCTTCTTTGGAAGGCTCTTCGATATTGATCTCGGACTGGGTGCACAGCAATATCATACTGTCGTCGACCATCGCCCGCTCCAGCGCACGCACGGACTTTTCCCGTCCGACATCCAAGTGCAGCACCATGCTCGGGTAAACGAGCAACCCCCGCAAGGGCAGAAGCGGCAGGCGCCGTATTTTCGCTTTGTTCGGACCCATGTTGCACCTCCTGTACGGCTTGCCTTTAGCGGCGCGCAAGGCGCGCACGGCTTTTAGCTCATTGTATCAAATGCGTTTCCAAAACACCAATCCGGCAAGGGTAAACGCCAAAGTATAGGCACAGCTTCTCTTTCCGACGGAGCAAAAAAGCGGCGAGCGCCGACGGAAGACGGCGCGCGCCGTTTCCGCCGGCGAGTGCGATCGTATCGACTAAGCCCCGCGCTCGCAGCCGCTCCGGGCGAAACCTAAGCTGTTACAATTGTGCTTCATTCGAGGCGTTTGCATGCAGCACCGGCATATCCCGCGGCACGACAAGTTCGAAGGGCTTGGATGGCTGGCGCGCCGCCCGCTTCGTTTCGAGGCCAAGGGCGTGGTGCAGCACCTCCTCGATCGTCTCCACCGCGATCACTTGAACGCCTTGCAAATCGGCGAAAATTTCTTGCCAATTCTCCTTCGGCACGATAACTCGCGTCGCCCCGGCTTGGAAAGCAGCCTCCACCTTGGCGACGACGCCGCCGATCGGCTTCACTTTGCCGTGAATGCTCACTTCCCCGGTCATGGCCAGCTTGTTGTCGACCGGCACGTTGTAAATTGCCGAGGCAATGGCCGTTGCCATCGATACTCCCGCAGACGGGCCGTCAATCGGCGTGCCGCCGGGGAAGTTGATATGCAGATCGTAGTCGGAAGTCGGCAAGCCAAGATTGCGCAGCACTGTCAGGACGTTTTCCACCGAGCCGCGGGCCATGCTTTTGCGCCGCAACGTGCGTTGGCCGCCCCCCATCTCTTCCTCGTCGACGACCCCGGTAATGGTGAACTTGCCGGCTCCCGGCGCAGCCGCCGCGATGGCGATGACCTCGATCTCCAGCAGCGTCCCCATATTCGGACCGTACACGGCAAGCCCGTTGACGAGCCCGACCTGCGGCTCCGGCGGAACTTTGCGCTCCGGGCGCGGCGGGATTTGCGACGAATGGACGACCCATTCGATATCGGCTGCCGTGATGTGGTCGCGCTTGTCGGTAAGCGCGATGCCGGCCGCGAGCTGAATAATGTTGACCGCTTCGCGCCCGTTCGTGGCGTACTTTTTGACGACGGCGACGGCTTGCGGATTGACCGGGAAGCCAATTTTGCGCAGCGCGTTATCGGCGATTTCGCCGATTTCGTCCGGCAGCAGCGGGCGGAAAAAGATTTCCAGACAGCGGGAGCGGATCGCCGGCGGAATTTCTTGCGGCGTCCGGGTCGTCGCCCCGACAAGGCGAAAATCGGCGGGAAGACCGTTCTGGAAAATATCGTGAATATAATTCGGAATGTTGGCGTCTTCCGAATTATAATACGCGCTCTCGAGAAATACTTTGCGGTCCTCGAGCACTTTAAGCAGCTTGTTCATTTGAATCGGGTGCAGCTCGCCGATCTCGTCGATAAACAAAATGCCGCCGTGCGCTTTCGTCACGGCTCCCGGCTTCGGCTGCGGAATGCCGGCGACGCCCATCGCTCCCGCTCCTTGATAGATCGGATCGTGAACGGAGCCGATGAGCGGGTCGGCGATGCCGCGCTCGTCGAAACGCGCCGTCGTGGCGTCGATTTCGGTAAATTTGGAATCGAACCGGAACGGGGAATCCGGATTCTTCTTCGCTTCTTCCAAAACGACGCGGGCGGCGGCGGTTTTGCCTACTCCGGGCGGGCCGTAAATGAGCACGTGCTGCGGGTTCGGTCCGCACAGCGCGGCCTTTAGCGCCTTAAGGCCTTCTTTCTGGCCGACGATGTCCTGCATCGAGGAAGGACGCGTTTTCTCGGCAAGCGGCTTCGTCAGCGACACCGAGCGGAGTTTGCGCAGCTTCTCCAGCTCCTTCTTGGATTCTCTATCGACGGCAGACCGGTTCGTCTGCTGGTTGCGCAGCAAGTTCCAAAAATACAGGCCGATAACGACGGCAAAAAACACTTGCACCAACATCAAAATCACGCTTAAACTCATGCACGATGCGCCTCCTTATCCTGCGGGCGGTAATAGTATCCTTCCACCTAGTATTTCCTTGGAAAGTTCCGGCTAATCCGCATTCGGCATAAACTTTTGGCTGGCAATACATAGCGGAATCGAGGAGCGTTTCTAGGCGCACGATAACTTATAACGATAAGGGAATGGGAGTGATGCGCTTGATGAACGATGATAAGCGGCTTACGCCGTCTTCAAGACAAGCCCGTTTACCGATAACATATAAGCAAGGTCATATAGCGCCGCTATACAAACTCTTATATTGCTTGCTCGCCTGCTGGCTAACCGTTCTCTCATTCGCCGTGCCGGTTGCCGCCGCCCCTGCGGAGATCTATTTGCCGAACCCGGACGTCGTGATCGATGCCGGCCACGGCGGGGTCGACGGCGGCGCTTCGCACGGCCCCTGGCTCGAAAAGGATCTCAATCTGGCGCTTGCCAAAAGCTTGTATCGGTCGCTCGCGGCCAAACATCTGATCGTCGCCCTTAACCGAACCGGAGACTACGCGCTTAGCGACGATAACCGGTGGCTGCGCATTCCGAGCCGCCATAAACGCGATTTGGCGCAGCGTACGGGACTGGCCAACGAGCTTAGGCCGAAGCTGCTCGTCAGCCTGCACCTCAATACGTCGTCCGATCCTAGACAAAGCGGTCCGGTGGTGCTGCACCAGCGTGACACCTCCAGCCGGTTGGCGGCGGCTCTTATCCAGCAATCGTTGAATCGCGTATACGGCACCAACAGCAGAGCTCCGGCCGTCGGCCGCACGTATTATGTGCTCAACCATGCGGCATGTCCCGCCGTCATTGTCGAGCTGGGCTACTTGACGAACGCCTCCGACCGGTCGCGGCTAACGACCAGCCACGAGCAGCAGCGCATCGTTCAGGCGCTGGCTGAAGGAATCGGGCAATATTTGCTTATCGAGCGAGTTCTCGGACGGTGACAAACCGCGTCTGCCGCTCCAGCTCGGGAATAGCTTCGCGCAGCACTTGCGGCGTCTTCTTGCCGGGCCTGCCGACGTGGCCGATCACGACGCAGGTTTCCTGCTTTTGCAGGCGCTTCTTGATTTCGCCGACTTGCTTTTGCACATGTGCGGCGGAAGCGACGTCGTCCAGGAACAGCTCGTTCTCGACATATTTAACGCCGAGCTCGCGGGCGATTTTCCCGGTTACGCTGAAGTAATTCGTCTTGCTGTCGAGAAAAATCAAGCCGCGCTCTTTGCAAACCTCGAGCACGATGCGCATCACCCGCTCGTCCGATGTCGCTTTCGAGCCCATATGGTTGTTGACGCCTTCGGCGAACGGCACTTCGTCGATAGCCGCTTCGACGCGCCGCCTGATTTCTTCGTCGCTCAAATTCGTCGTAATCGCCCCGGGTCCGAGCGAGCGGCTCATGCCCCGGAGCGGCTCCATCGGCAAATGGACGATAACCGCCTTGCCCTTGGCATGCGCCCACTCCGCATCCCGCTTCGTCGTCGACAAAAACGGCATAATCGCTACCGTAAGCGGGATCGGCAGCTCGATAATGTCCTCCGTCCCGGCCATGCCGTTGCCCAAATCGTCGATCACGATGGCGAGCTTCTTGGCGGGTACGGGCGGCATAACCTCCGGCGCGGCGGGGAATGCGGCAGGTTCGGCCCAAGCGGCCCCCGGGCAAAGCCCCCATAATAGCAACAAGCTCATCGTCTGCAAAATAACTGTTTTCGTCTTATGCCGGTTCATTTCGCGAATCTCCTTTTCGTTGCAAAATATTGTCATAACCTTATGTATTCGCTAATGAAACCGCCTTTATACGGCAACAACGCCGAACCCGCTAGCGCAGGTTCGGCGTTGTTTTGGCAAATATGGCGTTTAATGTTTGCGGCCGGGGATGACACCCGTTTCTTCGTAGGCTTTCACGATCACATCGATTTCCTTCTTCAGCTCGTTCAGCAGCTCGTCTTCGGGCACTTTGCGCACCATTTCGCCGTAGCGGAACAGCATGCCTTCGCCGCGGGCTCCGGCGATGCCGATATCCGCCTCGCGCGCTTCGCCCGGCCCGTTGACAGCGCAGCCGAGCACCGACACTTTGATCGGCACTTTGATTTTGGAAATGTACTCCTCCACCTCGTTGGCGATGGAGAACAAGTCGATGTCGAGACGGCCGCACGTCGGGCAAGAGACGAGCGTCGCCGCATTGGTGATGAGGCCGAATGTTTTCAGCAGCTCGCGCGCAACTTTCACTTCTTCGACGGGATCGGCGCTGAGCGAAATGCGGACGGTCGAGCCGATGCCCATGTGCAGCAGCGTGCCGATGCCGGCAGCGCTTTTCACCGTGCCGGAGAACAGCGTCCCCGCTTCCGTAATGCCAAGGTGCAGCGGGTAATTGAAAGCGGCGGCCGCCTTCGAATAAGCGGCGATCGCCATCGGAACGTCGGACGCTTTCAACGATACGATAATATCGTGAAAATCGAGCTCCTCCAAAATGCGAATATGGTACAGCGCGCTTTCGACCATCGCTTCCGGCGTCGGGTAGCCGTACTTTTCGAGAAGATGGTTTTCCAGCGAGCCGGCGTTAACGCCGATTCGGATCGGAATGCCACGCTCTTTGCACGCCTTGACGACCGCTTCGACTTTCTCGCGGCGGCCGATGTTGCCGGGATTGATGCGCACCTTGTCGATGCCGTTCTCGATCGCAGCCAGCGCAAGACGGTAATCGAAATGAATATCGGCGACAAGCGGAATATGAATTTGCCGCTTGATGTCCTTGATCGCTTCCGCCGCTTCCTTGTTGTTGACGGTAACGCGCACGATTTGGCAGCCGGCTTCCTCCAGCCGGTGAATTTCGGCTACGGTCGCTTTCACGTCGGCCGTCTTCGTCGTGCACATGCTTTGGATGATAACTTCGTTGCTGCCCCCGATTGTCAAGTTGCCGACTTTCACCGGCCTCGTCTCTGTGCGATGGAACATGAAGGCGATCTCTCCCATGAACCCAAAACATCCTCCGCTCCGCCCGGCGCCAGGCGGCGCCGGACGAATTGGAGGCTGTCCGGGTGATTAGTATGCGTTAAAATTGTGAGGTTCCCGGAAAGCACTCGGCATAGGCTTCGAAGCTTCGCATCACTTCCAGGGTTCTTTACGCCGATTCTTCTTTCTTCTTGTTGCTCGGCTTTTCTTCTTTCGTACCGAGCACCGGCGCGATCGAGTCGCCCACCACTTCTTTGGTCACGACGCAATTCGTGACGTCCGTTCGGGACGGCACCTCGAACATGACATCGAGCATAATTTTCTCGATGATGGCCCGCAGCCCGCAGCGCCGGTATTGCGCTTGATCGCTTCTTTAGCGATAGCCTCCAGCGCCTCGGCGTTGAACTCGAGAGCGACGTTATCCATCTCAAGCAGCTTCTGGTACTGCTTGACGAGCGCGTTGCGCGGTTCGGTCAAAATGCGCACGAGCGCGGCTTCGTCCAGCGGCTCGAGGGTGGAAATGACCGGCAGACGGCCGACAAATTCCGGAATGAGGCCGAACTTGAGCAAGTCTTCCGGAAGCACCATCGACAAGTACTCGCCCGGCTTCAGATCGCCTTTGCCGCCTTCGGTGGAGAAGCCGATCACCTTTTGCCGATGCGGCGCTTGATGATTTGCTCCAGGCCGTCGAACGCTCCGCCGCAAATGAACAAAATGTTCGTCGTATCGATCTGGATAAACTCCTGATGCGGGTGCTTGCGTCCGCCTTGCGGCGGTACGGAAGCGACCGTGCCTTCCAAAATTTTAAGCAGCGCCTGCTGCACGCCTTCGCCGGAAACGTCACGGGTAATGGACGGATTTTCCGACTTGCGGGCAACTTTATCGATCTCGTCGATGTAAATAATGCCGCGTTCGGCTTTCTCGACATCGTAATCGGCAGCTTGAATAAGCTTGAGCAAAATGTTCTCGACATCTTCGCCGACGTAGCCGGCTTCCGTCAAAGACGTGGCGTCCGCGATCGCGAACGGAACGTTGAGAATTTTGGCCAGCGTCTGGGCCAGCAGCGTTTTGCCGCTGCCGGTCGGACCGAGCAGCAAAATGTTGCTCTTCTGCAGCTCGACGTCTTCCAGTTTGTTCTGGGAGTTGATGCGTTTGTAATGGTTGTACACGGCGACGGACAGCGATTTCTTCGCCTGGTCCTGGCCAATGACGTACTGGTCCAGAATGGAGCGAATTTCTTTCGGCTTCGGAACGTCTTTCAGATCGAGCTCTTCTTCATGGCCGAGCTCTTCCTCGACGATTTCCGTGCACAGCTCGATGCATTCGTCGCAAATATATACGCCGGGACCGGCTACCAGCTTGCGCACTTGATCTTGCGATTTGCCGCAAAACGAGCACTTCAGCTGACCTTTTTCGTCGTTAAATTTAAACAAGCGGATCACCCCTTGATTAGTTAGTCTGAGTGATTACCTCATCAATTAACCCGTAAGCTTTCGCTTCCTCCGCGCTCATGAAGTTGTCGCGGTCGGTGTCTCGTTCGATCTTGTCGTACGGCTGTCCGGTATGATGAACGTAAATCTCGTTCAGCTTTTGTTTCGTTTTGATAATCCAATCGGCGTGAATTTTGATGTCCGCCGCTTGGCCGCGAACGCCGCCGAGCGGTTGGTGGATCATAACCTCGGCGTTCGGAAGCGCAAAGCGCTTGCCCTTGGCGCCGGCTGTCAGCAGCAAGGAGCCCATGCTTGCAGCCATGCCGACGCATATGGTGGATACGTCAGGTTTGATGAACTGCATCGTATCGTAAATACCGAGTCCCGCCGTAACGGAACCGCCGGGAGAATTGATGTAAAGGCTGATGTCTTTCTCGGAATCTTGCGCCGCCAAAAACAGCAGTTGGGCGATAACAAGGTTCGCCACGTCGTCGTCGATGGCGCTTCCGATGAAAATGATTCTATCCTTCAACAGCCGCGAGTAAATGTCGTACGACCGTTCCCCGCGCGCTTCTTGCTCCACAACCATTGGGATGAGACTCATGGGATTCAACTCCTTTGCATCGCCTTAGCCTTGCGGTTCGGTGCTCACTTTATTGTATCAGATTTATGTACCGATGTCATACTGGAAGGCGCGGAGGATAAAACAAAGGCACGCGCTTATGCATACGTGCCTTGACCCTTATAATATTTATTCCTTGTCTTCCTTGGCTTCTTTCGCCTTCGTCGCCCGCGGCTTCTTCGGCTTGCCCGCTTCGGCGCCGCTTCCGGCAACGCTGTTTTCCGTCAAGAACTCGACGGTTTTTCTGATGACGACGTCTTGCTTCAACCCTTCGAGGTTGCCGCCTCCCTCGACCGCAGCGCGAATCTCCGCTACGGGGCGGTTCATGCTGTCGGCGATCTTTTGCAGCTCGGCATCGACGTCAGCATCGGAAGCTTCGATGTTCTCGGCTTTGGCGATCGCTTCAAGCACGAGGTTATTGCGCACGCGCTTCTCGGCGTCGGCGCGCATTTGTTCCTTCAACGCGTCCTCGTTCTGGCCAGAGAACTGGTAGTACAGGTCAAGCGTCATGCCTTGGGAACGGATGCGGCGCTCGAACTCGCGCAGCATTTGGTCGACTTCGGTCTCAATCATCGCTTGCGGAATGTCCACTTCCGCGTTCGCAGCCGCCTTCTCCACGACAGCAGTCTCCAGCGCCGCTTTCGCGCTTTCCTGCTTGCGCTCGGACAGCCTGGACTTGATGTCCTGCTTGTACTCTTCCAGCGTATCGAACTCGGAGACGTCCTTCGCGAATTCGTCGTCGAGCTCCGGCAGCACTTTGCTCTTAATGTCGTGCAGCTTTACTTTGAATAATGCTGCTTTGCCCTTCAGCTCATCGGCATGATAATCTTCCGGGAAAGTGACGTTGACTTCTTTCTCCTGGCCTTTCTCCATGCCGACGACTTGCTCTTCAAAGCCTGGAATGAAGCTGCCGGAGCCGAGCTCGAGCGAATACTTCTCCGCTTTGCCGCCCTGGAACGCTTCGCCGTCCACGAACCCTTCGAAATCGATAACCGCGATGTCGCCCTTCTCTGCCGCGCCCTCTTCCTTGGTGGCCAGCTCTGCGTGGCGCTGCTGCTGGCGGTTCAATTCTTCCGCCACTTCTTCGTCGGTTACTTCGGAGTCCTGCGCCTCCACTTCGATGCCTTTATACTCGCCCAATTGCACTTCCGGCTTGACCGTTACTTTCGCTTTGAACTTCAGCGGCTGGCCTTTCGCGAACTGCTCGATATCCACTTCCGGACGGTCTACCGGCTCGATGCCGGCTTCCTCGACCGCTTGTACGTAAGCCTCGGGCAAAATAATATCGATAGCGTCCTGGTACAAGCTTTCGACGCCGAAGCGCTTTTCAAACAGCTGGCGCGGCACTTTGCCTTTGCGGAAGCCCGGTACGCTGACGCGCGCAACCACTTTCTTGAACGCTTTGTCGAGTGCGGAAGCGACTTGCGCCTCGTCCACTTCGACTTCAAGAACCCCTACGTTCTTCTCTATTTTTTCCCATGTTGCTTTCATTTTATGCTTTCCCCTCCAAAAATGTACGCTGACGTAATTTCACGAACTGCGGCTTACGCAAGGCATGTCCGTACGCGTTGCCATAATTATAACCATTATAGTATACCATAAAACATTTTGAATTCAAGGTGCAGCCGGCGGTACCGGCAGCATGAGCCGCGCAAACCGTTTGAGCTCTTTGTAGGCGGCTTCCCACTCGGGCTCCAAAGCGCTCGTAATCCCGTACAGCTCCGCCAGCTCGGCAACATCCGCCGCGCCGAATATGAGCTCGAGCAGCATGCGGTGCAGTGCGGCCGCCCAGGCGTCGACCGCCCCTTCCCGGTCCGCCGCGGCGACGTCCCGGTAAATCGGAGTCGCGTAAGCATAAGCGAGAAACTCGAGCCACGTTTGCCGGGCGAAATACGAAAAATCGGGCTGGCTCACCTCGCTGATTTCCTCGATGCGGGCGATAATATCGCGAATCGGCCCCGGGTAATCGTCGAAGCTGACCGGCGTGTCCTCCACTTCGGCTTGTACTGTCCGGCCAAACTTCGGGAACCGGACCGCCCCTTTGCAGCCCCGCTTCTTGAGCGTTTGGAGCGCACGGAACTGCACCATCGGATGAGTCTCGGTCGTCGCGAGCCATTGTATAATCAATTCGTTCAAATCGGAACGTTCGGCGAATGCAAGCTGTTCCAACGCCATAAGCTGTCGTTCCGGCGAAGCGGCAGCGTGCAGCAGCTCGATGAGCTGCAAGCCGTAGGCGCGGTTTTGCCCGCTTTTGTCGCTCACGTACTGCCGGACGTACTGTTCCTCGCCGCTGTCCCCGTCTTCCTCGTCTTCCTCGTCTTCCGGTTCGCCAGCCGCCGCGCGGCCTTCGCCGGGACGGAGCAATGCCGTTTCCGGAAACATCGTTTGCAGCCAGTTCAGCAGCGCCGACCACTCCTCGGCCTTGTCCGCAGCGACGCCGTGGCAATCGCGCAAAAACAACAGCAGCTTGACCGCTTCCTCGTAGCGTTCGCGCTCCAAATGGACGGTGAGCTCCTTCTCGTAAAACCGGACGGTCGCTGGCAGCAAAATGACGTTATTCGGCGTCTCGACGATGATCATCACCTCCCCGGCAGGAAACACCTTCGTATGCCGTCCGATGCCATCCCAGTTTACCGAATTTGGAGCGAGAAAGCAAAAAAAGGAGCGGACTTCATATTGATTTTCGCAAATTGCTATGCTATAGTAGTCAACGCACGATTCATGCGGGTGTAGTTCAATGGCAGAACTCTAGCTTCCCAAGCTAGCGGCGTGGGTTCGATTCCCATCACCCGCTCCACCGTTTGTCCCAGTAGCTCAGTTGGATAGAGCATACGCCTTCTAAGCGTACGGTCGGGGGTTCGAATCCCTCCTGGGACGTACTCATGGCCAGGCGATCAAATTTTGCCGCCGCTCAGGCGGCTTTTATAATGGGGATAACGCAAAAAACAGCCCATCTGCAGGCGGAAACGCCTGACGGGCTGTTTTTTGTTTGTTGTGCCGGTTACGTTCGTTTCGCGGTGCGCGGATCGGTAACTCCCGGCGGAAAAGGCTGCCCGACCGTTCGGGCAGCGGTCTTGCGCGTTTTGTGCATGCCCACGGCGCCGTTCTGGAGCGTGCCTAGCTCCGCCGCCTCCGCATTCGTCTGATGGTCCTTCATGCCGAACACTCCTTCTTATGACGGCTAGGTTGACGTACAAGGGATAGTTTGCTCTGCTTTGCGCCACAAGCGTCTAGCACAAGTTGCCGGACGTGGGAGAAGACTACCGCGCTTGCTGCGGCTAAACAGCTTGGGGCTGTTGTATAATAGGGGCAACGCATTGCGATGAAGGAGGGACTGGCATGAACGAAAAGGAACAGCTCGAGCAGCAAATGACGGAGACGCTTACCGAAGGCAAAATGGAGGCGCAAGAGCCGGACGAGGCCGCCAGGGAAAGGCTGCGGCCGCGCTACGAGATCCGTATCCAGGCCAGCACGGATCCGATCGTCGCGGAGACGCGCAAGTTCCGCACGATGGCGAAGGAAATCGATGGCAGGTACGATCGTTATGTGCGGCAAGCCGAGCAGCAAGATTGCCCGTGAACCGGAATCGCCTTTCGAGAGGAACCGCCTTACGCCGTCTTTATGGCGAGCGCGTCTCCCGTAGCGGCGTTAAGCGAGTATAGCAGCTTATGCTTATTGACCTACTGAAAAAGCCGGCGGCGTTACGATGAACGCTGCCGGCTTTTTTGCGTAGCAAAACGTATTTCTTCTCTCCTTGGCGTTAAGCTGGCGGTGAGACGCCCGGCACGTTGCTCAACGTTACTCCTCCGACTAACGCCTCGGCGTTAAGCTGGCGGTGAGACGCCCGGCACGTTGCTCGCCTTACACCTCCGGCTTAACGCCTAGTGCTTGCTGGGGAGCCTTTTCTCAGGGTGCTTGTTGCCGCGGGTCGCTTGATTCCGCTGCGCGTTCAGCTGTTTCCGATGCAGCCTGCTGATAAAATGGCTATCCATCTCGAGCCCTCCTAGAGAAGAATAGTCTTGCCCCGTTACTATACCCGCACCGGAAAGCCGCGATACCGCAGCCAAATTGGGCGTTCTTTCGCGGTGGACAGACATTTTCCAACACGGCGGCGCATACCCTTTATCATCTCGAAATGTACCTACTGGGGAAAGGGATGAACGTCAATGTGCGGAATCACGGGATGGATCGATTGGCGTAAAGATTTGACACAATACCCGTCCGTTCTCGTCAACATGACGGAGACGCTGCAAGCGCGCGGACCGGATGCTTCCGGCACATGGTTATCGCAGCATTGCGCCCTCGGGCACCGGCGGCTGAGCGTAATGGATCCGGAGAACGGGGCGCAGCCCATGATTCGCAAAGTGGGTGACGCAACGTATACGATCGTATATAACGGTGAGTTATATAATGCACCCGAGCTGAAGCGGGAGCTGGAGCAGCGAAGGCACCGGTTCAAAACGACGTGCGACACGGAACTGCTGCTGGCCTCTTATATCGAATGGGGGCGGGCTTGCGTCGAAAGGCTCAACGGCATTTTTGCGTTCGCCGTATGGTGCGATCAGGAGGAGGAGCTGTTTCTTGCGCGCGACCGGCTCGGTGTGAAGCCGTTGTTCTACGCACACCTGGACGGCGCCTTCCTGTTCGGCTCGGAGCCGAAAGCGATTTTGGCGCATCCGGATATGAAGGCCGAGATCGGAGCCGAGGGGCTCGCGGAAATTTTCGCTATCGGTCCTGCGCGGACACCGGGGCACGGCATATACCGCAACATGGCGGAGCTGAAGCCGGGGTACTGCATGACCGTGAACCGCGGCGGGGCAAACGTGCGGGCGTACTGGAAGCTGGAAAGCAAGCCGCATGAAGACGATGTGGACGAAACAGCACGGACGATCCGCGAGCTGCTGCAAGACACGGTCATTCGCCAGCTCGCCTCCGACGTGCCCGTATGCACGCTGCTGTCCGGCGGTCTCGACTCGTCGGCGCTCACGACGCTGGCCGCAAACTTTTACAAGGAAACGGGCAAAGGCGTGCTGCACACGTATTCCGTCGATTACAAGGACAACGACAAGCATTTTAAGGCGAACGCCTTCCAGCCTAACGCCGACGCGCCGTGGATTCACCGCATGAGCGAGTTTTTGGGGACGAACCATACGTATGTCGAGTTCGATACGCCGGATCTGGTGGATTCGCTGAAGGCCGCCGTCTATGCCCGCGATACGCCCGGCATGGCCGATGTGGACGGCTCGCTTTACTTGTTTTGCGGTGAAATCAAGAAGGGCGCCACAGTGGCGATTTCCGGCGAGGCGGCGGACGAAGTGTTCGGCGGCTATCCGTGGTTCCACCGCGAAGATGCGCTGAACGCCGCGACGTTCCCGTGGTCGCTTGCGCTGCAGGGACGGATCGATCTGCTGCATCCCGAATTCGCCGACTGGATCAAGCCGCGCGAGTATGTCGACCGCCGCTACGCCGAAGCTTTGGCCGAAGTGCCCCGGCTCGCCGGCGAGACGGGACAGCAGAGCCGGATGCGGGAAATGTCGTATTTGAACATCACTCGGTTCATGCCGACGCTGCTGGATCGTAAAGACCGGATGAGCATGGCGGTCGGCCTCGAGGTGCGGGTGCCGTTCTGCGATCACCGTCTCGTCGAGTACGTCTGGAACGTGCCGTGGGAAATCAAGACGGCCGGCGACCGGGAAAAAGGCATTTTGCGCCGGGCGCTGCGCGGCATTTTGCCGGACGACGTGCTGACCCGCAAAAAAAGCCCGTACCCGAAAACGCACAACCCTGCCTATGCCGCAGCGGTGCGCGCATGGGTGCTCGACATTTTGGACGACGCTTCCTCCCCGCTTCATTCGTTTATCGATGTCCCGAAAGTGCGCGCGCTGGCGGAAACGGCGGACGAAACGTTCAACCTGCCGTGGTTCGGCCAGCTCATGAACGGGCCGCAAATGTTCGCCTATTTGGCCCAGGTCGACGTCTGGCTGCGCACGTACAAAGTGTCCATTCAGTAACGGGGTGGGGCGATGGAACTGCGGTGAGGGTTATGCGGTTCGTACTTGGGGGACATCCGGCGCAGGTGCGAGGAAAGCGAGTAGTGAAGCTGCCGGGCCTAAGGCCGGTCGGCTTTTGGAAATGCCTCCGCAATTGCTCTAGCAGCAACTGCGGAGGCATTTTTGTGTGGTAGGCTGCTGTAGTTGCTCATATGGCAATTGCGGAGTTGGTGAGGGCCAACTTGCCTGGGTAAGGCACCGCAAGTGCTCTAACGGCAACTGGGGAGGGTATTTTGCGGGATATGGCTACTGTAGTTGCTCAAAAGGCAATTGGGGAGTAAGCAAAATTTGCCTCCACAAAAACACCTTAGAGAAATCACGTTCGGAATGCGGAACACCAAGTGAAAGCGGAACGCTTGTCCCATAGAGCATTTCACTGAGCTGGGTATAACTCCTTGGTGCAAACTTTATCATAACGGATATTTTGTCTTCTACTGCCGATAGTCGAGAGATTCGCCAAGGGCCTAACAGCACTTCTCATCGTTAGTACCGACACAGCAAGAAAGCTCAGTTAGTCAACAGCGAATTTTTTCGCTAATTTTCGATTTCCATGACGCTGTCTTGAGCGGATATTCAGACTTTTTCGCTTAACGCCAGAGGATTCCATAGGCAGCGTACAAAATTCGTTGTTAGCGTATATTGGGGCGCTAACTGAAGTTCTACGCCTTTTGATTCCAAATTAACGTCCTCATCATCTCTGCATAAAGAACTTGGGCTTATCGAGACCCCCCCCAGCTTTAAGCAAACTTGGGCTTAACATAGCTCCCAGTTTCACATGGCCTGAGCATTCCGCCAACTGCAACCGAGGACCACGCAACAGACGTTCCCAACCTAACTGGGATGCCGCAAAACGAGCGGCCAAACTAAACTTAGCGTAGCAAACATGTTCTCCAATGCGCAGGAGCCAGAGCGGACGCCAAACGCTACACAAACAGCAAAAGACCGTTAGAGCCGCTCCCTGGCTCCATAACGGTCTTTTTGCACTTACCACTTACCGCCAGCAGTCGGCGTAATCGCGCACGTACTGCTCGAACGTCGTCGGCTTGCGGCCAAGCAGCGCTTCGAGTTCAGGCGTGACACGCTTGGCGAGGCCGAGCTTGGTTGTGAAGTACAGCGCCACCATCACGTTCACGAACTCGCGCGGCATGCCGCGGCACATCATTTCCCGCCGGAATGCGCCGGCTGACGGATTGGAATACGTGATCGGACGGCCGAGCACGCTTGTAAAAATGGCCGCCGCTTCGTCAAACGTCAGCGCAGCGCCCCCCGTTAACGTGTAGCCGTGGTGCGCATATCGCTCCGGGTCGCAAAGAACCGCCGCCGCCGCCTCGCCGATGTCGCGCGTATCGACGAACGATACCGGCGCCTTTCCGGCCGGGATGAAAATGTCGCTCCGTTCGCGAATGTCGGCGCAGTGCGCAGTGTTCAAATTTTGCATGAAGAAGCTGGGCCGCAAAAAAGTGTACGGCACACCGGAATTTTTCACATATTTCTCGATGCGGTAGTGAGGAGGCAGCGGATTGCGCTCAATGCCGAGCAGAGACAGGAACACGATGTGGCGGACGCCGCGTTCCTTCGCCCGTTGAATGAACGGCATCATCGGCTTCGGGTCGGCGATGGTCGGGGGCCGGAGAAGAAACAGCCCCGACACCCCGTCCAGCGCCCGGTCGAACGTCGCCGGCTCGAGAAAATCAAAGCGGACAAGCTCGACACGGCTTCCCCACTTCTCCCTCGCCTTCTCTGCTTTCGTCACTGCCCCGCGTACGCTGGCACCCCGGCGCAGCAAGTGCTCGGCGACGAATTCCCCGACGTTTCCCGTAATTCCCGTGACCAAAACCGATGCCGACATGCTTCTCACTCCTCCCAGAACGAGATCATTTGGCGAAGGGCCTGCGCCCGGTGGCTGACGGCGTTTTTTTGCTCCGCCGTCAGCTCCGCCATCGTCAGCCCGAACTCCGGCAAGTAAAAATGCGGATCGTACCCGAACCCGTTCGCACCGCGCGCATCCGCGACGATTGCCCCGGCGCAAACGCCTTCGGCGGTCCGCACGCGGCCTCCGGGCTCGGCGTACGCCAGCGCGCATACGAACCGCGCCGCGCTCAGCAGCGCAGGCCGCCCGGCTTCGGCCGGGGCCAGCAGCGCGCCGCGCCGCTTCAGCTCGGCGATCAGCTTCGCATTGTTCGCCGCATCGTCCGCCGGCTCGCCGGCGTAACGGGCCGAATAGACGCCGGGCGCGCCGTCCAGCGCGTCCACGCACAGGCCCGAGTCGTCCGCAAGCGCCGGCACGCCGAGCGCGGCCACGACCGCGCGGGCTTTGATGAGCGCGTTGGCGGCGAACGTGTCGCCGTCTTCGACAATGTCCGGGAAGCGGTCATAATCGTTCAGCGATCTCACTTCCCAGCCGAGGGGCTCAAACAGCGCCGAAAATTCCCGCGCCTTGCCGCGGTTTTTGGTGGCGACGACGAGCGTCTTAGTCGCTGGCCGCATCGCTTCCGCTCCTTCCGCCCGCGGATTTGCGCTGCCTGGACGCATCTCCTGCAGATGCGATGCGGTTCGCGATCGGGCCGAGCACCTTTTTCTGCTCTTCGATCGCCCGCCCGATGCCGATTTCGGCAAGGAGCAGCAAATCGTCGAGCTCGCTCCGGGAGAACGGCGCTTCCTCGCCCGTCCCTTGAATTTCAACGAACTTCCCTTCGCCGGTCATGACCACGTTCATATCCACTCTGGCGTTAGAATCTTCTTCATAATTCAAATCGAGAATGGGCGCTCCTTTCACGATACCGACGCTGACGGAAGCGAGAAAATCGGTGATCGGGTAGCGGGCGAGCGGCTTTTCCTTGGACAGCTTCTCGATGGCGAACGCCAAAGCCACGAACGCCCCCGTAATCGACGTCGTGCGCGTTCCGCCGTCCGCTTGGATGACGTCGCAGTCGAGCGTAATCGAACGCTCGCCGAGCGCTTCCAGATCGATGACGGCGCGCAGCGCCCGCCCGATCAGACGCTGAATTTCCATCGTGCGTCCGCCCAGCTTGCCTTTCACCGCCTCGCGCTGATTGCGGACTTGCGTCGCGCGCGGCAGCATCGAGTACTCGGCAGTTACCCAGCCTTTGCCTTGTCCTTTCAGAAACGGAGGCACCCGCTCCTCCACCGTAGCCGTGCAAATGACCTTCGTTTCGCCGACCTCGATCAGCACGGAGCCTTCCGCATGCTTATTGTAATTAGGGGTAATTTGGATCGGACGCAGTTCGTCTTGTCCCCGGTTATCGCTTCTCGCCACTGTTGCGCTCATCCTTTCTTGCTACCTCGGAAAGTATAAGCGGCGCCTAAACTTTCCGATTCCGCTGCGGCAAACGCGCTCGTCCCGGAAGGACGGCGTAAGCCGTTGATCCTTGTAGCTCTCTACCATTGTAGCAAAGCGGGAATGGAAAATCGAACGTCACCCCGAAAGCAGCAAAAGGAGCCTCGCCTGAAACGTTTCGCCGCCGGTTTGCGCCGCAGCGTTGTCGCAGATTGGGCTCCTTTTGGGTTAAGTCGCGGAAACGACTCGGGGATTACATCGGCGCCGGGTTCAAATGATCCGGCCGCGTCACCGGTTTGGCATACGACTGCGCATCGGTGGACGTCACTTTCGTGTCGCCGTTCACCTGAATTTGCACTTTCGCCGCGCCGGTATTTTCGGTGAGCGACAAGATGACGGACTGCAGCGCGTCGGCCGGCGCTTTTTTGTCTTCGCCCAGCAGCTTGTCGGAGAAGTTGACGGTGGCCACCTCGCCGTCGATCTTCACGTCGCTCTTCAGCTCCAGCGATGGCGCCAGCGCGGAGACGAGACCTTTGCTCGCGTCGTCGCCCGGCCCCTGAATGAGCTGGTCGATGACCGCTTTCGCGATGTCGTCTGTGCGCTGGATGAGACGGGTGACCGGCACGAAGTACGGATAATTTTGATTCGATTTATTGATAAAATATAGCGTCACAGGAGTGGAGCGGCCGTAGTCGACGCCTTGTCCTTTCTCGATGTTGATGCCCATCGCCCGCGTCAGCGGTTCGTCAAGCGGGGTGCCGTCCTGCGGCATCTCCTTCAAGAGCGTCCCCTGCACCTTCACTTGCACTTGCTGGATCGACGGGAAGCCGGTCAGCGTCCAGGTGATCGCTTCGAGCATTTTGCGTTCGTCCTGCGGGTTGTAGTCTACGAATTCTTTGCTGAAATCGACGGTCGCCAGCTTATCCTTTACGTCGACGGACAGCTTGACGCCTTTCGGCAGCGGCGCCGTGAAGCCTTCCGGCAAAAGGTCTGCGACAGGCCCGCCGTCGACCATGTATTGCAGGGCCGTAGTCGCCACCGACGGCGATTTCGGCAAAGGCAGCGTGACCGGGGCGATAAAGCCGTTCCTGTCTTTCAAATAGACCGTCGTTTGCATCGAATTTTTGACGTCGACTGGTTTTGCAGACGCCTGTACGGCGCTTACGTTCGGGGCCGTGCCCCCGTCTGTACCTGCGGGCGGAGGATCGATTTGCGATTTCTGCCCCAGCCCCAGCATCGAGCAGCCTGAAGCGAGCAACACGAACGCCCCCGTAACGGCTCCCCATTGAATCCATTTATACGGTTTCATATTGTCCTGTTCCTCCTCGGTTCCGTGGTAGTACATGTGTATGTACGCCTTGTCCGCTTTAGTACGGATTGTCCGAAAAAAACGGCCAAGCCGCAGCTATGCGCTGCCGCGGCCGGCCGGGGAGGAACGGATGAATCAGGCTGTCCGGGAAAGGCGGAGCGGAGGAGGGATGCGGGCCGGAGATCGCAGCCAAAGACCCGCTCCGAATCCGCAGCACAGCCATACTTTCCCGCGGTGCCGATCCATCTTTTTATTTCAACGGCTTGCTGTATTTCGGCGTATTGTTGTGGGCCAGACGGCCGCACGCCGCCGCCGCGATGCCGCATACGATGTCGTCGATGAACGTATTGCATTTGCCTGCTTCGTGATTGCTGTCCAGCTCGGCGATCACGCCGGGCTTCGCCTTGTCGAGATAGCCGAAGTTGGTGATCGCGATCGTGCCGTAAAGAAGCGGAATGGCGGAAGCCACGCTTTCGTCGACGCCGAACAAGCCTTCGTCCTGGCCTACCGTATAGTTGTACTGCTTGCTGAACTCTTCGGCCTCGACCGCCGTATCGATTTTGATGGCGAGCTGAATGGCGTGGAACGTTTGCTGCTTGCGGAGAACGCCGAGCACGTGCTCCTCGCACAGCTTGCGCTCCATGTCCGGATTGTACGGCCGCTGCAAGCCGTCCACGATATCGACGATCTCCTCCAGCTCGACGCCGCGCGAAGCGAGCAGCTCCAAATTGCGCTGCGTATAGTCATCCTTCACGCTGTCCGAGAACACGGCGCTCGCCGCGCAAGCGACGATTGCGCACACCCCTTTGGACAAAAACGACTTGGGCCGCTTGCTCGGAAAAAAAATGCGGAATTTGCAGTCCACGAACCCGAACAGCGAAATCGCGCCGCTCCCGTACATGCCGCAAATCGACATCGCCATCGTGCGGTGCACGTTATAGGAAGGATCCTTCATGCTGGCAAGCAGCTCATGATCGTGCCGCACTTTTTTTCCAGCTCCATAAGCGTCGTCATTACATTGTACGTCTCCGTCTTGCTGAGAACGCCGAACAGCGCGTCGGTAATCGCTTCGGTCGGAATTTTCCTGATCCCTTTCACTTCCACTAGCAGGCGCGCCACCGCTTCTTCCAGAGCCGCTTGCGGGTACGAACGGAACAATTCGGTTTGAAACTCCTGAAAAATTTCCGCTTTATCTTTTAGAAAGCTTCTCATCTCTCCGCCTCCTGTTATTGCTCGTGTCGTTGTTCGCTCATTATATCATAATCATCCGGCCCCTCGTCAGCTTGGACTCTCCGCGCAAGCGCCAATAATGTTTGGGGCATTAGCGTTTTGTAGGGTATACTGGAAAGCGGCAAAATGATCAGGAAAAAGGAGGATACATAGCCATGAACGATTCCAATCTCCCTGAATCCCGCGAGGGAGCCGGCCTGCCGCCGAAAACGTGCTCGATCGACCGCCTGGTGACACGGGCTGCGGACGTGGACAAAGTGCTGAGCGGCGCGAAAACGGCAACCCGCCGTAACGGCCGGTACGCCGATGTCGGCGAGATCATGGAGTTGCAAGGAGAGCGCTTTGAAGTAACGAAAGTGTACCGGCAATCGCTCGGCGAGCTGACGGATGCCGATGCAGCGGCGGAAGGGTTCGGGGACGTGGCGGCTTATCGCGACAGCATATTGGCGCTTCATCCGGGAATGCCGTGGCTGCCGCATATGCAAGTGTGGGTTCACGAGTTCCGGAAGGTGCAACCCTGAGTAGAGGAGGGCTGCAGTGCTCTATTCGGTGCTGCTGTACGTGCATATTTTCAGCGTCATTGTGTCCATCGGGCCGTACTTTGTACTGCTGCCGATGCTTGCCAAAATGCGTGCGGAACCATTCGAGACGCTGCAGGTATATTGGGCCTCATTTACGTTCACGGTGAAGCTGACGAAGCATGCCGGGCATGTGCTCATCGCCACCGGAATCGCGCTCGCCTGGCTCGGCGGATGGAGCTGGCGCACGCCTTGGATCGCCGCGACCGCGCTCGTGCTGCTGGCGTCGCTGTTGTTCCTGGCAAGAGCGTTCTCGCCGCTGCTGCGCAAGCTGCGCGCGCCCCATGACAACCGCACCGAGCTCGTAAACAAGCTGCGCCGGGCGCTGCTTGTTTACTTGTTCGTGCTGCTGCTCATGATGTGGTTCATGGTAGCAAAACCGTCGTTCGGACTTTAGCGTTACTTGCCTGTCGCCCGGAACTGCCACGTTCCGTCCGCCGCCCGTTTGCGGACAGCGCGCCCTTCCCCTTCGAGATAGACGAGATGCGCCAGCGTTTCGGCCAGCGCAAAACGAAGCTGGTGGACGGTAAGCCGCTCGCCGAACACCGAGAGGCACAGCGCATAGGCGCTGAGCGGCTCGCCGAGGCGGCCGAGCATAAGCTCGAGCCGCTCCTCGTGATGCGCGACGAGCTCCAGAGCGCGCTCGGTAAAAGCGGCGAACGGATCGCGGTGGCCGGGGAAAGCCCGTTCGACCGGCAGCTGCGCGACTTCGTGCAAGCTCAAGAGGAACGAAGCGAGCGGGTTCTCTTCGACGCCGGGCATCCATGCAACGTTGGGCGATATGTGCGGCAGCACGTGATCGCCGCAAAAGATGCGGCGCTTGGCGGCATGGTAGAAGCATAGATGGCCGGCGGCATGCCCGGGCGTATGGATTGCTCGGTACAGCTCGCCGCCGAGCCGTACCGTTTCCCCCGGTTCCAGGAACGTTACGCGCGGCTGCGGCGTCACTTGCGCCACGAAGCTGTCCATATGCGCTTCCATCGCCCCGCACATGTCGATGTCCATGCCGTGTTCGGCAAACAGCGCCGTTAGCGCATCCGTCATCGCCGCCCGCTCGCCCCACAGCAGCTGCGACAAACGATGGCCGAGACTGGACATCAGCACCGGCGCGCCGCTCCGCTCCTGCATCCACCCGGCCAAGCCATAGTGGTCCGGGTGATAATGCGTCAGCACGATGCGCTCGATGTCGCGGTAGCCGACGCCCCGCTCCCGCAGCGCCTCGTTCCAGCATTCCTCCGCCTCCGCGGTGTGCAGCCCCGGGTCGATAACGGTATAGCCGCCGCTCCCCTTGATCATATACGCATTCACCCACCGCAGCGGAAAAGGCAGCGGCACCTTTACTTGCACAATCTCGTCCTCATGCTCAATCACATGCTGCATTTCGATTCTCCTATCTGTCATTGCTTGTGAGTTCCGATCTTTTTATTATGCCACAAAACGAGGGCCGTTGGCTGCTCGCTTCCTTAAGAAGGCCACGTGAACGCAAAAAAGACAGCCCGCTATCGAGCTGTCTATCCCGTATTCGCCAAAAGTCCGCACTCAGTACTTCTTCAGATTGGAATATACCTTCGCCCTATATCGTCAAGCTTGTGCGATACACCTTACGGAACGTTTCCCGCCGCAGCTCCGCTTCCGAAGCGGCATTCGCCCTAAGCCAGTTCAAGTACTTCGTTCCGAACGGCTCTCCGTCCGTGCCTTGGCTGGCGTGAGCGTCCGCTGCGCGCAGCTTCCGCTCCCATGTGGCCGCAACATCGACAGTGTAATTCGGTTCGTCGGACCAGAACAAATACACTTCCTGCGGCTTGCACGGCATGAGCCCTGCAGCGGCATGCTGCGGAAAGTACCAGCAGCCGTCCGCCAAATACGCCGCTTCGGCCGCCAGCATGCCGACGGTGCGGTGATCGGGATGGAACTCGTACTTGCGCCAAGGATCGAAGGTAATCAAAATATCGGGCTTTTCCTCGCGGATGGTCCGGTAGATCCGCTCTTTCAGATCGGGGCTGTCCGCAAGCGCCCCATCATCGTAATCGTACCGGATCAGCTTGCTCACTCCCAGCGCTGCGCATGCTTGCTCCATTTCCCGCACGCGCATTTGCGACAGCATCTCCGGCGTAACGGCCGGATCGTGCGTGCCTTTGTTGCCGTTCGTCGCTACCGCCACAACGACCCGGTGCCCCTCTTCGGCCAGCTTGGCGATCGTTCCGCCGCACGCCGTTTCGTCGTCGGGATGGGCAATGACGACCAGCACGGTCCATCGTTCCTGCATACCGCTCCCGCTCCTTCCTATTTCAACCCTGTCAACGTAATCCCTTCAATTTTAATATAGAATAACGCCTTTGGTTACGTTCATTTGCGGGTATCGCGCCATGATGTCCGGGACGTCCTCAAGCGAGAAGCGATGGCTGATCAGCGGCTCGACCTGCACGATCTTGCTTCGGATCAGGGCGATCGCATCCTCATGCGTATGCGGGTTAATAAACGAACCGGTCACGCGGAGCTCCTTGGCAAATATCGCAAACGGCTCCACGGCAATTTGCGTATCCGGCGAAGCGACGCCGAACAGCAGCACTTGCCCGCCTTTGGCTGCAGCATGGAAGGCGAGCTCCATCGACTCTTTGCGCCCGACGCATTCGATGACGACGTCGGCGGCATTTTGCAGCGCTGCTGCGGCCCCCGGGTCCGCAGGGGACACGGCTTCCGTTGCGCCAAGCTCGAGCAGCTGCCGGTGCTTCTCCTTGACCGGTTCGCTGACGATAATTTTCGCTGCGCCCTGCATGTTTACCAGCTGCAGGAAAAGCTGGCCGATAAAGCCGCCTCCGATGATAAGCACGGTGTGCACGGGACGGACGTCGATTTTGCGAAATCCGTGCAGCACGCAGCCGAGCGGCTCGACCATCGCGGCTTCGGCGAAGCTCATCTCGTCCGGAATGCGGTAGCAGTTGGACGCCGGAGCCGTGCACAGCTCGCCCATGCCCCCGTCGCGGGTGACGCCGACGCTTCCAGCCGGTCGCACAATGCGGGAGCCGCCACGGCAGTAGCGGCAGCCGCCGCAATAAATGTTCGGGTCGACCGACACCCTGTCGCCGGGGGAGAGCGACGTAACGGCCGCGCCTGTTTCCACTACTTCGCCGGCCAGCTCATGCCCGAGCACGATCGGCGGCGTCACCGCGGCGGAACCCGGATTGCCGTGGTAAATGTGCTGATCCGTGCCGCAAATGCCGCAGCTTTTCACCCGAATCCGAACCTCGTCCGGCTTCAGGCCGGGCGTCTGCCAATCCGTTACTTCCATGCGGTGCTTGCCTCTCAGTACCGCCGCTCGCATATCGCTTCAGCTCCTTCGCTTCAAATGCTGTTGATCGCGGTTACGGCAAGCGAGTCCCACGGAATCGGCTTGCCGTCTGCCTGCGTAATGCGAATCTTCTTCGTCACATGCGGGAGCAAGTCGAAGAAATTGTCGTCCATCACGAGCCGCTCCGCGTCGAGCTCGATTTTGACCATGCGCGCGAAACGGCTCGCCGTGACGGACAGCTCCTGCTTCTGCTCATCCAGCTCAATTATAAGCTGTGCCGCGGGAAACTTCATATCTTTGTGATCGCGGAAATAGTAGAAGTTATCTTCAGTTTGACCGGTGAGCGAGCGTACGACGCAGACGGCAGAAGCCGGATCGAGCCCCGCCAAAGCTTCTTGCTCCGCGATCTCCCCCAGCATCGCCGAATCGTTCGGCGCTACCGAGACGCCATACTTCTTCGCAAACCGCACGTTCCCGTCAAAATCGTACACGGCCAGCTCCACCGTATCTTCGCAGGCTTGCAAACGGTCGTTCAGCGCCCACAATTTCAAGCCGCGGCCCGGATCATGCTGAACGGTCAGCAGCACAGGGCTGAAAAACTTGCGGGCATAATGGTACGACGCCTTCGGCAGACCGTAGTAATCGATCGCCGACCAGCTCGTGCCCGGCCAGCAGTCGTTCAGCTGCCAGAACAGCGCGCCGCTCGTGCCCGGTCGGTTTCTGCGGTAATGCTCGATGCCGTATTTCAGCCCTTCCGCCTGCGTCAGCTCGAGAAGTTGATGTACTGCTCCATATTTTGCGGAATGCCGGTGTAGCCTTCCATCAGCATGATGCCTTTGAGATGGTGGATATCCTTGTTGCGGTACGCCATTTCGTCGCTGCCCCAGCAGAAGCCGTCAGCCGGGACGTTGCGCTTCAGCGTGTAACGGTTGGCGGAGGCGTGCATGCCGAATTCCGATGCGAACTTGGTCGTATCGCGGGCGAAATTTTTGAAGCTGATGCCCTCGATGCTGTAATCCTGCACCTGCGGCTGCCCGAACACGCGCGGCTCGATGTTGCCGTGCCACACTTGCCAATTGTGCGTATCGCCTTCGTCGCGCGAGTTATGGTCGTTACCGCCGTAAGGGGAACTCGGCCAAAACAGCCGCGTCGGGTCGAGCTGCGCGAGCAGCTCGGGCATCAGCTCGTGATAAATTTTCTCGCCGTAAAACGGATCGCTGATTTCGCCGGACGAATAGAGCGCCTCGTACAGCCAGTCGTTCTCGTTGTTCCCGCACCAGAGCGCGAGGCACGGGCGAGAGCGCAGCCTTTTGACGACAGCCGTCACTTCTTCGCGGACGTTCGCCATAAAGTTTTTGTTGTAGTCGGGGTACAAGGCGCAGGCGAACATGAAGTCCTGCCACACCAAAATGCCGAGCCGGTCGCACTCGTCGTAGAACACGTCTTTCTCGTAAATGCCGCCGCCCCAGACGCGCAGCATGTTCATGTTGGCGTCTTTGGACATTTGCAGCAAATGCTTGTAGCGGGAATCCGGCGCCGCAGCGACGAAGCTGTCGATCGGAATCCAGTTGGCGCCTTTGGCGAACAGCTTCACGCCGTTCAGCACAAAGGTAAAGCTGTGGTCGCCCTTCTCGTCCTTCAGCTGAACTTCCAGCGTGCGGATGCCGAATTTGCTCGCATGCTCGTCGACCGGCTCGCCGTCCGCGAACAGCCGCACGCGCAAATCGTACAGCTCGGGCGTGCCGAGATCGTGCGTCCACCAAAGCTTCGGACGATCGACGCGAAGCGCTAAGGCCGCCCGGCCGCCTGCGACTTCTACTTTTGCGGCCGCGATCGCCGCGCCGCCGTACGAGAGCTGCACTTCCGCTTCAAGCAGCTTGCCTCTCGCAAACCGGGCGATTTCCGCATCGACATGCACGACAGCCTGTTCCTGGTTGGCGGACTCGGTCCGGGCGTACACATGGCGAATCGCCGCGTGCTTCTTCTTCCGCAGGTGCACCTCTTTCCATATGCCGGCGCAGACGAAGCGCGGTCCCCAGTCCCAGCCGAACTGGCTTTGCGATTTGCGCGTCCAGATGCGTTTTTTGCTGAAGCCCGACCAGTAATATTTCACTTTTTCCTGCACGTGAACGGCGATGGGGTCGAACTTGACCGCCAGCACGTTTTTGCCGCGCTTCAGTTCGCGCGTCACTTCAAACGTATGGCTGATGAACATGTTGTCGGTCGAGCCGAGCTCGACCCCGTTCAAATAAACGGTCGCATACGTATCGAGCCCCTCGAATTCGAGCTCCATCCGCTCGCCCGGCAGCAGCTCGTCCCGCCATTCGAATACCGTCCTGTACCACCATACTTTTTCTTCCACCCAGCGGCATTTTTGATCGTTGTGGCCGAAGAACGGATCGTCGATGATGCCCCGCTGGATGAGCGCGGAATGAACGTCGCCGGGCACCGCGGCCGTCATCCAAAAGTAATCGATATAGTCCGGGGACGCCACTTCCAAATCTTTCGCTTCGCCTACCGCGAAATCGCGAATTTTCCAGTTACAGTTCAATTTCATTTCGTAACCCCTAGTTGTAAGTCAAGCTGTCGAGTATTTCTTGCAGGCTAAGCTCGGCGCAGGCCATGGACGTGTCGGCCACGCCGTAATACATTTTGACGACATCACCCTCCACGGCCACGCCGCAGGAGAATACGACATCGCCGAAAAAGCCTTCCTTCTCGTACGGAGCGTCCGGCTCGAGAATCGGCTTGTCGGAACGCGCGATAACCTTCGTCGGATCGTTCAGATCGAGCAGCAGCGCGCCCATGCAGTAGCGGTGCTCCGCTGTGGCGCCATGGTAAAGCTCCAGCCACCCTTTGTCCGTGCGGAACGGCACCGCGCCGCCGCCGATGCGAGCGCTGTCCCATTTCCCGGGACGAAGTCCGGCCAAATGGCGGTGATTGCCCCAATACAGCAAATTGTCGGATTCGGCGATCCAAATTTCCGGCATGCCGATGCTTTTCGTCGTAGGGCGGTGCAAGGCGTAATATTTGCCGTTCACCTTCTCCGGGAAAATCATAACGTCCTTGTTGTCCGGGCAAAATATCATGCCGTGATGGTTATAGCTGACAAAATCCGTGGTGGACACCATCGATTCCCCGATCCCGACCGGAGAGACGGCGGAGAAATAGACGTAGTACGTATCGCCGATCTGGGTCACGCGCGGGTCTTCGATGCCGAAAGTCTCCTGCTCATTGGACGGATAAACGAACGGCCCGTCGTCGATCGTGAAGCGGTGGCCGTCTTTGCTGCGCGCAATGCGGATATAAGATATCGACGTCAAGTAAGCGAACCCTGCGCTCTGCGTCTTGTCGCGAATGACCCGCGGGTCGGAAAAATCGTACCGCGCGTCGTCTTTGCGCAGCTCGATCAGCTCCAGCTTCTTCGCCTTCGGATCGTATACCGGGGCGAGCACAACGTTCGGATCGGGGCTGACCGGACGTTCGGCCACGCGGAGCAGCATCAAAATTTCGTCCTTATATTTGGCAATGCCGGCGTTAAACGCGCCGATCACCTCAAAGCCAGGATGATAAGGCTTCACGTCGGCAGGCGTAATCAACGGATTTTCTTCATAGCGGTATACGTTCATGCTGTCTGAGCTCCTTAGCGTTCGTATTGGAGGAATGGATCAGGAATCGTAATGCGGTGCGCCTCGGCGTCGCTGATTCCGGCGTACAGATCGGCCGTGCCGTCGGACTTTCGGACCAGCCCGCCGCTGAAAACGACGTCGACCAAGTCCGGACGCTTGGACGCCCCCGGCAAAAAGTCGGCGCGAACCGCAATCAGCTGTATGTCGGAATATTCGCCTGTCGCCGGATCAAGCGCAAAAACCATCGGATAATAGTGGCGATTGCCTTCGTTGTCAAAAGATGCGATATGTCCGAGCACACCGATCAGGCCGCCCTTAAGAAGACGCGGTTCATTCGCTCCGCCCCACTCGGCGTCAACGAACTGCCCCGCGAGCAGAGGCGTCTCGTCGATGAGCTGCTGCGTCAAATGGGCGAGAGACGGAATGCGGCTGAAGCCGATTTTGCCACGCCCCCCCTTGTCGCCCTGAGGCTCGTAAACACGCCGATGCTGCCGTCCCGCAGCTGTACCAAACGAAGGTCCTTCATCCCGTCCGGCCCTTTGAAGAACGGCTGCAGCTCGGCGACACAGCTGCCTTTGTAGAACACAGTGCGCCAGGCGAGCGCATTGTCAAGAGCAGGATGCGGATAAATCTGCACGCCGCCGAGCACGAGCTGCCCGTCGATGCGCGTGAAGAAAGGGTCCTGCAGCGTCAGGCGCGGCGCCCCTTCGCGCGGCACCCACCGGCCGCCCCGCTCGACGAAAAAGACGATTTCCGAATGCTCGCTGTCGCGCGATTCTACCCGGCCTGCAATCACAAGCTCGCCATCGTCCTCGAAAGGAGCGGTAATGTTATATACGTCTTTGTCTCCTACTTCCGCGAACGCAAGCTTGACCGGCGCGGCAACCGGCCGCCCTTTCTGCTTGTATTCCCGCAGCAGCGCCTCGCACGTTTTCACTTCGGATTTGCTGAGCTTAATCAATGAAATGGCTCCTTTATTTCAGACTGAACTGCATGCCCTCTTTGAATTTCTTGCTATAAATCAAAAATATGATCACGATCGGCAGCGTTAGAAGCACGGAAGCCGCATACATCGGACCGGGATATGCGCCATACGGACCGAACATTTGCGACAGCAGCACGTTCAGCGTCAGCATGCCGTCGCTGCGCACCACGATCATGTCCCATAGCAGCTCCGTCCACCGCTCCATCAGCAGGAACAGGAAAATGACCGTCGTGATCGACTTCGACATCGGGACCATAATTTTGTACAGGATTTGCAAATCCGTCGCCCCGTCCAGCTTGGCCGCTTCGATAAACGCCGTCGGAATCGCTTTGAAAAAGTTCGTGTACATGAAAATCGCCCACAAGCTGACCGCCTTCGGGATGATCATCGCCCAATACGTGTCGTACAATCCAACCTTCTGAATAACGAGAAAGTTCGGCACGAGCAAAATGATCGCCGGAAAAAACATCTGGAACAAAATGACGTTGTTCACAAAGCTTCTGCCGCGGAACTTCACTTTGGCCAGCGCATACGAAACCATCACGCCGAACACCATCATCAGCAGCGTCGAAGCGAGCGATACGAAGACGCTGTTGAAGAAGGCGTGCAGCCAAGGCCTCGGTACGCCGGATTCGCCGCCGGTGAAGAGCCATATATACGATTTGAGCGTGTAGGACGTCGGAATCAGCTTGCGGTCGACCTGATTCCAGGCTGCGAACGAGCTGAGCACCATGTACAAATACGGGAACACCATGACCAGCAGCAGGGCGGTAGCGACGATATAGCGGACCGTTAAGCGGAATTTGCTCCTGTCGTTAGACCCAACCATTGCGCTTCCCCCACATTTCCAGCAATTTTCGGATGATATAGATGGAGATGAACGTCACGACCGAAGCGATGATCGCAACCGCCGACGCATAGCCGGCCTGCAAATTTTTGAACGCCTGGTTGAAAATTTCCATCTGCCACGTGTTCGTCGCGAAATTCGGACCGCCGCCGGTCAACTGATACACCTCGGTGAAAATGCCGAACGTCACGCCAACCGACAGGATGAGCGTCGTATAGATCGCCGGGTACAGCAGCGGCAGCGTAATCGTCCAAAACCGCTTCGTTTCCGTTACGCCGTCGATAGCCGCGGCTTCGTACACTTCCTTCCCGATGCTTTCCAGCCCCGAAGTGAGAATGAGCCCGTAGTAGCCGATAAATTTCCAGGCGATGATGACGGACACGACCATGAGGGCGGAGAACGGAGAGCCGAGCCAATTGATCTTCAGTCCGAATTGCTCCCTGAGAAACACGTTGATCGGGCTGCTGTACGACAGAAACCCTTTGCCGATGAGCGATGCGACGACACCGGAAGACAAATACGGCAAAAAGAACCCGACCATGTAAAAGCTTTTGAAGCGCGGCAGCCCTTGGATCAATACCGCCACGACGAGCGACATGACCGTGACGAGCGGCACGAACACGACCATGAACTTGAAGGTGACAAAAAAAGCCGCTCGAACGGCCGGGCTCCCAAGCGCCTTGATGAAATTGGCAACGCCGACGTTTTGATAATCGGGAGAGATGAGGTCCCAATTCGTGAACGCCAAGTATAGCGACCAGGCGAGCGGCACGACAAAGAAGACGACCGCAAAAACGAGGTACGGGCTGGTGAATAACCAGCCCAGCCCGTTATTGTTTTTGGTACCCATTACTTGAGTGCCCCTTCGATCGCTTGCTTCATGTCGTTCCAGCCGGTTTGCGGATCTTTCTCTCCTCTGACAACCGGATTCAAACCGTTCTGGCCGATCATCGTTTGCAAATCGTTATACTTGGCGTTGTCCATAGGCGGCACCGCATAAGGCACGTAGTCGGCATACATCTTCAAAGCAGGGTTTTTGTCCAAAATCGGTTTAAACGCGTCGTTCTTCGTCAGGTCGTCGCGAGCCGGCGGCAGGTTCGTTTTCTCGAACCATTGCGCGTCATGCTTCGGATCCGAGTAGACCCACTTGATGAAATCCATCGCCGCTTGCTGCTTTTCTTTCGGCGCGGAAGCGTAAATGACAAGGCCTTTCGTATCGGCAAAAGTTTTCGGATGATCGGTCTTCACGTCGTCCGGCACCGGAGGCGCAGACAGCGCGAACGTCTCGCCAAACTTCATCTCCGGATACTTGTCCGCCCACGTATTGAACGTCCACGGGCCGAGGTCGGAGAATACGCTGACGCCGGTTTCGAACGGATCCGTTACGTTTTCGGCGAGCAGCGCCTTTTCTTTGCGCAAGTTGTCGAAGAACTGCAAAGTAGCCACGCCGGCTTTGTCGTCGCCAACGAACTTGCTGCCTTCGATGAACTTGTTGCCGTCGGAAGCGGCGTTGTAGATCATGAAGAAGTCGAACCATCTTTTCCAAGCGGTCGGGTCAGCCAAATCGCTTTCGCCCATACGTATTTATCCGGATATTTCGCTTTCAGCTTCTTGGCCAAATCGAGCACTTGGCTGTATGTTTTCGGAGGCTCATTGAAACCGAGCTGCTTCAGAATATCGATTCTCCAGCCGAACAGCATGGCGTTGGAGTAGATCGGCAACACGTATTGATGGCCGTCGGCAAACTTCCACGAGCCGATCGTGCCCGTCATGTTCCGTCCGGAAACGACGTCGTTCCAGTTCGGCAGCGTATCGAGCGGCACGAGCGCTTTGCTGTTCGCCAGCTGCGCGGCAAAGCCGCGGGATATGTTCTCGGACATCGTCGGCGCGCTGCCGCCGGCAATGGCGGACTGGATGTTCGCTTCCGAGCTCGGCGTTTCTTTCATCGGGCTTACGTTAATTTTCACCTTCGGGTTGACCGATTCGTACTCCTTCGCAATAGCGGTCCAGTAAGCTTGCTGCGGAGGGTTCGGAGACGCCCAGAACTCGATTGTGGTCACGCCGCCTCCCGCTTGTCCGGCAGGTTGCTGCTGCTGCGCGCCCCCAACTTTCGTTGAGCAAGCTGCCAACATCGAAACCGTCATCGTTACTGCCAATAGCCCAGCGATTTTCTTTTTCATAGCCTTGCGAGGCCTCCTCCAAGTGTGATTGAAGCATAAGGGCAATCAAGCGCTCGATCCCCAAAATGACAATAATGTTGTTATGTCACGTGATTTAAAATTACTTTATAAGGGTGAAAGCGCTTGTAACAACATTATTTACGAATTACTTACAAAAGTCAACATCATTCTCGCAATGTTCACAAGAAAATCAAACCACCTCGACAAATGTTGTTTTATTTTCGATTTGCTTATATAATGTTTGTAATTGCATTTAGTAACGTTACTTTCATCTTTCGCTTGACGCTATAATAATATTTAGCTAGTTTTGTGATAAACCGTTGCCGCATCCTGAATCTTCAAAGTCGGCAGTCCTCGAGAAAGGTACAGTGGATACGAATGAAAAATAAAGTGACCATGCAGGACATCGCGGATCAATTGAACATATCGAAAAACTCCGTCTCGCAAGCGCTGACCGGCAAAGCGGGCGTAAGCGAACAGACGCGCAAGCTCGTTCTCGAAACCGCCCGGCAGTTAGGTTACCTGTACCCGGAAGGCCGCTTGAAAAAACCGCTCAACCGCTCGGGCAACATCGGGCTGATCGCTTCGGAGTTCGCGTTTGCCCAGAAGAGCTTTTTTGGCGAAATCTATTTGTCCATCGAACAGGAAACGTCCGCGCGCGGCATGAATTTGCTCATCCAATCGATTAACGGGCAGGCCAAAGACAATCTTGTTCTTCCCACTTTTGCGCAAACCATGCAGTCGACGGCATTTTCGTGCTTTCGCACATCAGTACGGAATACATCAATGCGGTGCTGGACACAGGCATTCCCACCGTCCTCATCGATCACCATCACCCGAAAATCGAGGCTGACTGCATTCTTACGAACAATCGCTTTGGGGCGTACGAAGCCACTCAGCATTTGGTTGAACTCGGCCATCGGGACATCGGGTTTGCCGGCAACATCGGATTTTCTCCTAGCTACTACGAACGGCTGGAAGGCTACAGGATGGCGCTCGAAGATTGCGGCATTGAGCCGGATCCCGATTTTATCCTTAAGGATGTATCCGACGCGCTTGACCAAGGAGATGCCGTCTATGATCGGTTATCCCGCATGAAGCGGATGCCGACGGCATGGTTTTGCTCGAATGACGGCCTCGGCTTTCTGTTTCATTCCAATTTGCAGAAGCTGGGCTTCAAAATTCCGGACGACATATCCGTCTGCAGCTTCGATAACGGGCAGTTTTCGCGCATCACGACACCGGCCACGACGAGCGCAGCCATCGATTTGACGCTGTTCGGCAAAAAAGCCGTCGAGCAGCTGTTTTGGCGGATGGCCCATCGGGATGAGCCCCATGTGGAAATCCTGCTGCCGACCGAATTGATGATCAGACAATCCACCGCCGCACCGCGCAAATAAGAGCGCAAAGGGCCAGGCTTACGTTCCTCCAGGAACGCGAGCCTGGCCCTTTTTGCTTCTCAGTTAGAGATGGGAATAACATGCGAAAGTTAAATTGATTCCCGGCAATTATTAAGATTGTTTGATATTTTTGCCGAATTATGTTGGCGAATTGCAATCCGTTGGCCTATTAAGGCGTCCCCCATACCGCCCTGTTATTTGTCGAAATCATTGGTATATTTTGTTTTATGACCTTTTTTTACCATATTTTTAGCCGGTAAGGCCCATGCTGACAAGTCCATTGGCACGAATTTGTCCATTAACACGATCTACACGCCCTTCTGACGCTCGCTTTACATTTCCTGGTTACAGTTTTGGATGTAGGCTCTAGCCAGGAAGCCTAAGATGAGGAGGGAATTAAAGTTGAAGAAACTGCGGGAGCACGTCAGCAAGAAAAAAATCGTCGCCCTCGTTTCGGCCGGAACGCTCCTTGCCGGCGCAGGCAGCGCTTACGCATGGGTAGGAAACCCGTTCGGAACGAGCATGGTCGGACGCCAGTCCGACGACAAGGCGCTCACGCCCGTCAACCAGTTCGTCACCCCAGCCGGGCAGCAAGTGGAGTTTGGCGGCAATCCGCTTTCCGTCAAAGTGCGTCCGGACGGCAAGACCGCTGCCGTATTGGTCGGCCGGAACAATTACGGCGGAGACGGCGTCAACATCGTCGATCTGAAGACCGGAACTCTCGTTGTTCAAAATTTTTCCTTGAAGCTCAGCCATATGTGGGGCTTGGCCTACTCTCCCGACGGCACTCAGCTTTATGCGACGGGCTCGTCCGGATCAACGGGAAAAATTGTCGTCATGTCGGTTGCCGAAGACGGAACTCTCGCCGTGAAAAATACGATCAACCTGCCTTTAGCCAGCGTCGGCGGCAACATCAATCCTCAAGACATCGTGCCGGAGCCGGACGGAAAGACACTGCTCGTCGCGCTTAACCGCGATAACAGCCTTGGCGTGATCGATCTGCAGACGAACCAGCTCACCGCCCGCATCCCTGTAGGCAACGCTCCGACAAGCGTCGTCGTGAGCGGCGGTACGGCATATGTGACGAACGTAGGCGGCAAGAAAGCCCAGCCGGGAGATTTTACGGTGGATTCGTCCGGTACGCCCGTATTGGCGACGCCTGCGGGAAGCTCTGCGTCGGGGACCGTTTCGGTCGTCGATCTTGCCGGCCTATCCGTCAAGAAAACGATCGATGTCGGCCTTCAGCCGGCGCGGATGACCGTGTCCGGCCAATATCTCTTCGTTGCCAACACGAACAGCGATACCGTATCGGTCATCGATACGAATACCGACGATGTGGTGCAGACGATCAAAGTCGAGCCGTACCCGAACGCTCCGCTCGGTTCCGCGCCCAACGCCGTCAAAATGGTGGATGGCAACCGGCTCGTGGTCAGCCTCGGCCGGAACAACGCTTTGGCCGTATATGACTGGAACGGCCCGGCCAAAACGCCGCGCCTTCTCGGGCTTGTCCCGACAGCATGGTTCCCGGTCGATATCGCCGCGGACGATGCCAACAAACGCCTCCTGGTCGCCAACGCGGACGGGGTCGGTTCGCTTGGCCTGAGCCGGAACTTGACGATCCAGGGAATCAGCGTGAACGGCCACTCGGCTTATGCGCAGCAGGATCGATCTCGATGATCCCGCTCCCGTCTTCCAACAGCGAGCTCGTGCATTGGACGGACGAAGTGTACGCCAACAACAACTGGTTCGATATTGCCGGCCGGAACGCCAAGCCGCGCAACAACAAGAAGCCGGCGGCGATGCCCGAACGAATCGGCGAGCCTTCCCCCATCAAGCACGTGTTCTATATCGTCAAGGAGAACCGCACCTACGATCAGGTGCTGGGCGATATCGGGCGCGGGAATTCGGATCCGTCCTTGACCCAGTTCGGCGAAAACGTCACCCCGAATCTCCATAAGCTGGCGAACACGTTCCCGCTGCTCGACAACTTCTACGTCTCCGGCATTCAATCGGCCAGCGGACACCAATGGGTGATGCAGGCGACGAATACCGACTACGAGGACAAAGAGACGGATACGGCCAACGTTCGCAGCTACCCGGGCGGTGCAGGCGACTCGCTCGCTTACGCTTCGACCGGCCACATTTGGGACAATGCCTTGAATCACAACGTCTCCGTCGTCAATTACGGCGAAGACACGACGCAGTTTACCGGTCCGGAGCCGTTCGGCACCTGGACGGATTGGTACAACGACTATTTGATCCTGTCCGGACAAAAGCAGGGCAATCTGCACGTGCCGATCGGGCACTATCAGGCGACGAGCGATATTCCATCGCTGAATCCGATCACCTATAAGCCGTTCCCTACGTTCGATTCGGCGATTCCGGACCAGTATCGCTATGAAATTTTCAAACGGCAGTTCGAGGAATACGTGAAAAACGGCAATTTGCCGGGGCTCGTGCAAATGTGGGTCATGAACGACCACACCGCCGGCACCGCCAAAAACTTCCCGACGCCGCAGGCGCAAGTTGCGGACAACGATCTTGCCGTCGGCAAAATCATCGATCTCATCTCCCACAGCCCGTACTGGAAAGACTCCCTTATCGTCATTACGGAAGACGACGCGCAGAACGGCCTCGACCATGTAGACGGCCACCGCGCGCCCGCTTTCCTGATCAGCCCGTGGGTCAAGAGAGGAATTACCGACAGCCACTATTGGACGGTCATCAACATGGTCCGGACGATCGAACAAATTTTGGGTCTCCCGGCGATGAACCAGAACGATGCCGCCGCCTTGCCGATGAGCGAGCTGTTTACCGACGAGCCCGACTTCACGCCGTACGACTTCGTGCCGAATCGCATCGCGCTCGATAAGATGAACGGAACACCGGGATCGAATCTGCCGGCAGATCCTATCGCGCCGGCCTCTGCAACCGTAACATCATCCACGTACGGGACGAAGCAGGACACGAAAGAGATCGAGAAGCTGTGGATGGAATGGTCCGATCAAAATAAAGTCAACCTCAGCGGTCCGAACGCGGGTCCGGACAAAGTGAACGCCAACATGCTGAATCATGTGGTATGGTACGCGACGAAAGGCTTCGATCAACCGTATCCCGGCGAAGACAAAGTGCTTACGCCGGACGAAGTTGCCGAACAACCGGCAAGCAAAGCCCCTTCTCCGGCGAAGAACTGAAGCGGCAATGCCTCCCATGCCCCTCCGCTTTCATGACGGAGGGGCATAAGTTTTCCAGCATCCGCTTTGCGGCAAGGAGTGAACTCTTCGCATGAACAAACTGATTACGGCGTCCATGAACCGAATCGTCCTCGTTGTCACATGCCTCGCCCTCATCCTCGTCTGGGGAGGCATGTCCGCTTACCGGATGCAGCGGGATTACTTGCCGCCGATCAACAATCCGTCCCTGCTCGTTACGGCGCAAGCTCCGGATTATGAAGCGGAACAAATTCAGGCGTCCGTCCTCGGGCCCTTCGAAGACGCTGTCCGTAAAGTCGATGGCTTGGAATCGATGGAAACGAACAGTTTTGACGGCGGGCTCCTGATCGGCCTTCATTTTCCGTTCGACTTCGATATGCGCCGTGCGGAGAGCGACGTAACCCGCGCATTGGATCGCGTTTCTTTGCCGGTCGGCGTCGGCAAGCCATCGGTAACGAGAGTAAGCTCAAGCTCTTTTCCGGTCATAAAGCTAAGTTTGACGAGTCCTTCGGGGAAAATGGAAGAAGCCGCTTTGCGCACAACGGTTCAGGCGCAAATCGCCGCCGAGCTGAAAAGTTTGCCGGGAGTAAGCGATGTTCGCGCAACCGGCGCGGCAAAATACGGTTACGCCCTCACGCTCCGGATGGCAGACCTCGGTAAAAACGGCATAACGGTCGACGATGTGAAGCAATCGCTTACCGGCATTCAATCGACGTGGATGCAGGGCAGCATTGCGAACAGCCGGGTAACGATTCCCCTGCAAGTCCCCGGCCTGACTATTAGCGAACAGGAGCTCAAGCAGCTCCCGGTCCGCGCCGCGGATGGACATACCGTTCCTCTTTCCGCCGTCGCCGACTTGTCGGAGTCGATGCTCGATGTGCAGACGATTACCCGGACCGACGGGGCGGCCAGCGTATTTTTCGACGTGCTGAAAACGCCGTCCGCGGGCATTACCGAAGTTTCGCACAACGTTCGCAGCCGGATTCAGGACGTCCCCGGCGTAAAGACGGGAGATATCAAGCTGTCCGTGCTGTTCGACCAAGGCGAGCAAGTTAGAGCCTCTTTGTACGGCCTCGTTAAGGAAGGGCTGCTCGGCTGCCTGCTGTCGATGGCCTGCGTCTTTCTCTTTTTCCGGAACGTCCGGTCTACAGCGCTTATTGCCCTATCGCTTCCGGTCTGCCTGACAGCTGCAACGGGACTGCTTCACGCGATGGGCATCAGCTTGAACATCCTGACCGTATCCGGTCTGATCGTAGCCATGGGCAGAGTGATTGACGATACGATCGTCGTCCTCGACAATATTCACCGCAAAATCCGGGAATCGCACGGGCGAGCGACCTCGGCCCTCATCGCGGAAGCTGCGGGCGAAATGATTCCCGCCATCGCCTCCTCCACGGCGACAACCGTTGCCGTCTACATCCCGATTGCATTCGTCCGAGGCATGATCGGCGCCGCTTTCTCCGGGTTCGCTTGGTCCATCGTCATTGCGCTGCTGACGTCGCTGCTCGTCGCCGTTTTTGTCGTCCCCGCTTTTTATTGTCTAGGGTATGGAAGACGGGCGAACGATTCGGCGCTTTCCATCGAGCCCATTGCGCGAAAACTGTTAAGCGGAGCGTTCCGGAGAAGAAGAGCGGTCATCGCCGTATGCGTCCTTTTATTTGTTTTATCGGGCGTAGGCGCATGGCTCTTGCCCGTTAATTTTTTGCCGGCCAACCGGTCCGGCCAAATCAACGTGCAGCTGGAGTTCCCGGAGGGGACTGCCTTGACGCAACTAGACGCTGCGGTGAAACGGATGGAGCAGGCTTTGAAGCCGAACAAGGACATCGCCTCGTTCTCTTCCGTTCTCGGTTCTTCCTTCACCCCACAATTTGACGATGTGTTCGATGCCGGCGGAGGCTGGATCCAGAGCGAAAGTGTCGCCAATATTGCAATCTCGGTTACGAACGGCGCCGAGCTTCAGACCGTCATCGATCAATTGCAAACTCAGCTTGCCGGCCTCGCGGGAAGTGCGGCAGTGACGGTAACGAATCAAAATATTGCCGGCGACGATTCGCAGCTCAAAATCGAGCTTTCCGGAGCCGACGCCGCGGCGCTCGACGCCGCGGCCCGGCTCATCCGAAGCAAGCTGCAGCATATTCAGGGGCTGAGCGTGGCCGGCGCTGTCAATGATAAAGAAGCACTCCCCCGCTTCCGGCTCGCGCTCGACCGCGCGGCATTGGACAAGGCGGGAATCCGGCCGGAAGATGTGTACGAGCGGATTCGGATCTATTTGTCCGAAGGGGCGCGAATCGATGTAAACGCGGGGCATAAGGAAACGGTCCCGCTTGCCATCCATACCGACAAGTTTGCACTTGCCGGCGGTTCACCCGCCGCGGCCGATCCGCAGACGCAAATTTTGACGCTGCTCGGGCAAGAAACGTTCCAAGGGCGCGACGGCCGGACGTTCCGGCTGAACGAGCTTGCGTCTTTAAGCCCTGCGAGCGCCCCGTCCGTCATTCAGACACGCGAAGGGCGCCCCTTCTCCGTCGTTACGGCAAATATTACCGCGAGGGATGTAGAGAAGATTGCCGGACAAGTGAAAGATTTGGTCGACGGCTTGCCTCTGCCTGCAGGAATTAGGCACAGCATCAACGGAATTTCCGCACAGGTGGATCAGATGATTTATGAAACGGGAATCGCTTTGGCCGTATCCTGCCTGCTCGTCCTCTTCATCCTGAGCCTCGTCTTCAAAGGCTGGCGGGCGCCGCTGACCGTATTGATCTGCATTCCTTTCGCTTATACCGGCTCAGTCGTCGGCATGGCCGCTACCGGAGGCGAGTGGAACCTGGCCTCGCTGGTCGGACTGCTCATGCTTTCCGGAATCGCAGCAACCAACGGCATCGTGCTGGTCGATAAAATCGAGCGCAACTTGGCCGGCGGCTTAGCTGCACAGGAAGCGATCCTGCAAGGCGCAGCGTCGAGGGTGCGTCCGGTGCTGATGACGGCGGTGACGACCGTTCTGACCCTGCTGCCCTTAATTTTCCTGGGTAATAGCGATGCCGTCATTTCGCGGTCGCTGGGCATCGTCGTCGTATGCGGCATGATCAGCTCCACGCTGATCAGCCTGCTGATCATCCCGGTCATATACGATTGGATATGCAGTCCCAAAGTGTCCGCGCGGGTAGCCGCCCGCTATCTGCAAACGGAGTAGCAAAAAGCCCGACGTGCTGGCTTTGGACGAAGCCGGCTTTACGAACGTGAAGCTGTACGCCGGCAGCTGCGGCTCGCGGAAAAAACTTAATCTTAGCCGCCCGCAGAACGGAAAAATTGGAAAAGTTAAAAGCAAAAGTGGCTGACCTTAACCCAGATCTGGATGTTGTCATTCGAACGGGTGACTTATCCGCTACTGCGAATGTTTATAAATTCTACGAAAGTCTTCAGGATTATCGGATCGAAACCTGGATTAATAATGCCGGATCTGGAAGCTTTGCTTCCGTTCTGGAACAAAATTTAAATAAAGTTACGGCGATGCTTCACTTGAATATTGAAGCCTTAACCGTTCTGACTTCTCTCTATGTGCGTGATTATGCAAATGTTGAAGGGGTGCAAATCATCAATATTTCTTCGGGAGGAGGATACCAAATTGTCGGCAATTCTGTGGCCTACTGCGCGACAAAATTTTATGTAAGTGCCTTTACAGAAGGTATAGCGCAAGAATTGAAAGAAAAAGGAGCCGCCATGCAAGTAAAAGTCTTGGCTCCTGCTGCAACTGCGACTGAATTTATTAAAAGCGCTTTGGACTTGGATGCGTTTCGTTATGAAGGAGTAGTTCCCAAATTTCATACCGCAAAAGAAATGGCTGGATTTTTATTAGATCTTTATGATAGCGAGAAAGTTGTTGGCATCGTGAATGGAAATACGTATGACTTCGAATTAAGAGATCCGATTTATCCGTATGTGGGGAGGGCAACAAGCTAGTATTTGATAATCCCCTGGCTCGAAATACACAACACTTCAATCAACCATTCAACAATCTGCAAACAACAGCGTTACAGCCCATCCATCCTTCCGGATGTTACCTTGCTTCACTTGGCCTTTTTCTTGGCGTCCCGTTCGACTTGACCCGGCCACAGAAGCCGGAGCGATTGGATCTCGTACGAGGATAGTCCGATTGCGAAGGGAGAAGATAGAGAGGTTTAAGGCCGTGGCGGGCTCGAGTTGGAGCGCTGCGCTTGCCGGTAGGCGGGCTATTGCGGCCCAAAGCTCAAGGTTGCATTCCGTTCAACGTTTAGGAAACGAGCTTGAAGAAATCACTTTTAAACATGTCGGATGATGATCAAACGGTTGGTTGTCAACCCGCTTGTTGAAACCGCATCACCTATGTTAAAATCGCATTAGAAAGACCGAGTGCGGCGAACACTCGGCCTATACAATTGGCTTGGACGGGATGCCCCTTCAAGTTGATGAATGGAACAAAAACCCACCTTCGGCGGTCAACCTTAGGGTGGGTTTTTACTTTCTCTTGATTATTCGCGATGTAGGTTAATAGAGCAACGACAAATGTTGAAAAAGCGATCATGATGAGGATTGCATCTTTACCTTCCATGGCTTCACCTCTTTTCGAAGGGAAACCATGCCTACCCAGGTTCAATTGTAAAAATGTATCTTACTCTAATTTCAGAATGTGATCAAACGTTCCTATTAATCCCACGAAAAGGTAGCCTTCCTTGTGAGATACTATAAAAACTGGAATTCCTTGCGGCCGCAGCGAAGACAGATTCGATTCCATTAAAGGCGCACTCTTGAACAGAGTGTATTGCACCCGGCGAGCATCGTTAACAAATTGCGGGAGGGCCGCGTGGGCTTCGGAACAGCGTTCTTGCAGAATGCGTTGGCTCCTGAGCTCATACGGCCCCTGTTTTCGGTGCAATATCGCTTGACGCGATAAATTGGCCGTTTCGGGTAGCAGAATCAAAATTTTGTCGCAGCCTAATCCCCGAGTCGTCTGTTTCGCCGTAAAACAGGGGGCGGCTTCGCCTTATTGGCACCTTCAGCAGAAGAAAAGCACATGTGCCGTTAAATGCCGCTTGCAGCCCATTTTTCCTCGTCACCGCACCCTTGACAATCGCCGCTCATACAATGAATTTGACTGTATCCCTATACCTTGTAACATAAAAATACTCGGGCAAGGAGGGGTGACAAATTGAAGGGCAGCGACCATAACAGCAAATTCTTGCTGACGAACCGCGAGCGCGAGGTCTTCGAACTGCTGGTCCAGGACAAAACGACAAAAGACATTGCACAGCAACTCTTTATCAGTGAGAAGACTGTTAGAAACCATATTAGCAATGTCATGCAGAAGCTGAACGTCAAAGGTCGTTCACAAGCAGTTGTCGAGCTGATCAAGCTTGGGGAGCTGAAAATCTGACCTCTGTCAGCCTTTGAATCCGCGACAGCCTTCGTGTCTGCCAGTAGCAGGCGCGGGGGCTTTTATGTGTTCCGTTAAGCCGCAAAGTCGCTGATTTGAGTCATTTGTTGCACTATTACGGCATAAAAGTTCGCAAACCGTGCCTAGAGACCAGTTGTTCCGTATCGAGCGAACAATTGTCGTAAACATAGTCAACGTAGTCTCTACCATCGCAAATTTCCCTTTTGGCCGCCGAAACAGCGTCACCATGTTCTCCAATTAGCGACCTTAGGCGCTATTTATTCGAAAATGCCCCTCGAGTCTGGAAAAAGCATACGGAGGTCGAACCATTTTCATTTACGGCGGTGACTGTCAGGTAGTCATGTTTGATTTCCCAACACCCAAACGACAAATTCGCTCTGTGACCCTGGAGTGGGCATCCTACGCCGCTTTTCCCGAGATGCAGCGACGCGTGGCGCTAATCCCCGCCCTTGCTAGATCGTCTCTATCGTTGTGGAGGTGGAATTATGGAAGGTCTTTTTGTCGATCTTTTCCTTTATATTTTCTCGAAACATAAATATAGAGTTACCACGTTATTTAACCTGGACGAATACTATAAAGCTACATATCAATTAAGCACAAATGATATTTCATACCGAACAAGAATAAAAAACATGGAGCCTTTTGGGTCAGCCGGTGGAATCGGTTATAACACTCAATACGATATCTATGTCAAGAAGAGAGACCGTTACGTCGCGGAAAAAGCGTTATCCGGGTCCACCGGATAGAAATAGGTGCAGCGGCGCCAAAATCCACGGCGTTATGGCAAGCGTAACGACTGCGGCAAGAATCATCGAAATGCTCGAGACCGTTCCGGAGACGCTGCTGAATTCGAACGCCTTGGACGTGCCCGCCCCGTGCGAGCTCGTGCCGAGCAATATGCCGCGGGCGATGTCGCCCCGGATGTTGCACAGCCGAATGACGGCAGGCCCGGCAACCGATCCGAAAATGCCGGTCATCATGACGGCGACGGCGGTGATCGTCGGAATGCCGCCAATCGTCTCGGACACGTTCATCGCAATCGGCGTAGTGACCGAATGCGGAAGCAGGCTGTAGATGAGCTGCTTGTTCAAATGCAGCGCTTCGGCCATCCAAAACGAAGAGGCGACAGCCGCGGCAGAACCGGCCAGCACGCTGGCCAATATTTCGGCTGCGTGCTTTTTGATCAGGTCAAAATGTTTGGATAACGGAACGGCAAAAGCGACGGTGGCCGGCCCGAGCATATCGGACAGCCAGTGAGCGCCGGCATTGTACGAACCGAACGGCGTGCCCGTCGTAACGAGCAAAATTACGAGTGCCGCCGGCGTAGTAATAAGAGGCGATAATAGCAATAACGGTTTGCGCCGGTAAAGCCGCTTGGACAACATATAAATGAGTATGGTGCCGAACAAGCTTGCCGCTTCGATCATGACGGACGCGCCCCCTCCTTCCTTTTGGCGATGCTTTGCGCAACGAGTCCGCTGCACATCATAACGACCACCGTCCCTAGCGCAACGACCAGCACGATCTGCACTCCGCTGCTGAGCAGCAGGCTGCGGTACGAGACGATGCCGACGGCAGGCGGAATGAAAAACAGCAGCATCTCGGCGGTCAGCCAGCCGGAGCCGGCTTCGAGCCACTCGCGGCGCAGCACTTTCGTCTGCAGCAAAACAAAAACGGCCAACATGCCCGCAATGCTGCCCGGAACGGGAAGACGCAGCCAGAGGACAAGCTTGTTCATAGCCCACGAGATCAATATAAAAACGAAAATTTGAACGATTGTGTTGAACGCTTTCTTCACGCCGCCCCCCCTTTCTCATTGAAAGTGTACAGCGGCTTCTTCCATAGGTAAAATACATATATAGAATGTTTTTCATGCCATCTGTCTATGGAAAGCAGGAACCAACGTATGGATATGCGGCACTTGCAATATTTTCTCGAGGCGGCCAGGTGGAAAAGCTTTACGAAAGCCGCTCAGGCGCTCTATATTACGCAGCCGACGATCAGCAAAATGATCAAAAACCTCGAGGAGGAGCTGGGCGTCGCATTGTTCGACCGCATCGGCAAACGCATTGAGTTGACGGATGCCGGCTCGGTTTTGCTGACGCAAGCCCAGCATATGGTCAAGTCGTTCGAGGAGATGACGTCGCATCTCGACGAATTAACGAAGGTAAAACGGGGCCGCATCCGGATCGGACTGCCGCCGATGGTCGGTGCGAGTTTTTTCCCGAAAGTGATCGGGCAGTTCCGCGAGCAGTATCCCGGGATTATGCTGCAGCTGTTCGAGGACGGTTCGAAAAAAGTCGAGGCCGACGTCGGGGCTGGGGAACTGGATATCGGAGTCGTTTTGCTTCCGACTAACGAGGAGCAGTTCGCTTCGTTCCCGTTCGTCAAGCAGAGGCTCATGCTTGTCGTTCATCCGTCGCACCGGCTCGCCGGAAGCCGCGAAGCGTCTCTTCTCGACCTGAAGGACGATGCCTTCCTGCTGTTCCATGAAAATTTTGCGCTGCATGACCGGATCATCGCCGAGTGCGCGCGGCTAGGGTTTGAGCCTAACGTCGTGTACAAAAGCTCGCAGTGGGATTTCATCAGCGAGATGGCGGCGGCCAATCTCGGCGTCGCCTTCCTGCCCGAGGCGATCTGCCGCGAGCTGGACGAAGACCGGGTGCGAATCGTTCCGCTTACGAACCCGGCGATTCCGTGGCATTTGGCTATGATATGGCGTAAGGACGGCTATTTGTCGTTCGCGGCGCGGGAATGGATCGCTTTTGCCCGACAAGCATTGTCCGGAAACGATTAGGGACGCGCGAAGCGGGCGGGCTCCGTCCGTTCCAACCGAATGTCTCGGACTGCAGGTTGGGTTAGACGGCCGCCTGTAGTAAAATGGAAATAGCAGAGCAACCGTTCGATCGGAGGGGATTTTACGGATGAGTACGGACAATTCCGCAGGATTGGAACGCTTCGGCTTTCATCCGGTCATTCGCGCTTGGTTCGAGGCGCAGTTCGGCACCCCGACGGGTGTCCAGCTGCAAGCGTGGGAGCATATCCGCAGCGGCGCGCACGCGCTGATCTCTTCGCCGACCGGCAGCGGCAAAACGCTGGCGGCTTTGTTGCCGTGTCTGGACGATATCGTGCGCGACAAAGCTGCAGCTGCAGCGGGCACCTGGACGCCGGGCGTGCGGGTGCTGTACGTAACCCCGCTCAAAGCGCTAAACAACGATATTCGCCATCACGTCGTGCACTTTGCCGAACAGATGGCCGGGCACGCGGACCGGCTCGGGCAAAACGCGGCCTGGCCCGGCTTGACCGTCGGCGTGCGCACGGGCGATACGGCGCAAAGCACGCGCGCGTCGATGCTGCGCAAGCCGCCGGACGTGCTCGTGACGACGCCGGAGTCGCTATACTTGCTGCTTACCTCGCCTCGTGCCCGCGATATGCTGCGCACGGTCCGCAGCGTGATCGTCGACGAAATCCACGATGTGGCGGGAGACAAGCGCGGCATGCACTTGTCGCTGACGCTCGAGCGGCTTGTGGCGTGGTGCGGGCGCGAGCCGCAGCGCATCGGGGTGTCGGCGACGCAAAAGCCGATCGAGCGAATCGCCCGCTTCCTCGGCGGCCGGGACGATGACGGCCGCCCCCGCGAGGTGCGCATCGTCGAGCATTTCGGCGACAAGCGCTACGCGCTGCGGGTCGGTTTGCCGGAGCCGCTCGGCCGTACCGCGAAATCGACCGAAGACGCGGTATGGACGCCGCTCGTGCGGCGCGTGCTGGCGCTGATCGAAGAAGCGGACGCGCGCACGGCGCTCGTCTTCGTCAACAACAGGCGGCTGAGCGAAAGGCTGACGCTGCGGCTGAACGAGCGGGCCGGCGACGATTTCGCCCGCGCGCATCACGGCAGCGTCGCCCGCGAGCAGCGGCTCGAGGTCGAGACGCTGCTCAAGGAAGGCCGCCTCCGCTGCCTCGTCGCGACGTCGTCGCTCGAGCTCGGCATCGACGTCGGCCACGTCGATCTGGTCATCCAGATCGACGCCCCGGGCAGCGCTGCGGCTGCGCTGCAGCGCATCGGCCGCGCCGGCCACGCTGCCGGCGCCGTGAGCCGCGCGGCGC
>NZ_JXAK01000022.1 GCF_000829455.1 Gordoniibacillus kamchatkensis | reverse complement strand
CTCGCTTCGCCTGCGCCGCTTGCATCGGTGGCACCGACGCTTAACGGGGCCGATGCTGCCGAGGCGGCCACTTGCGCGGGGGCCTCGGCTTCGCCCGTGCCGCTCCCGCTTGTGCTGGACGCTGACGCGCTCAATATGTTGGCCGATGCGGACGACTTCGCCTCGTGGGCGAAGCGGCCGGCCTCCGCCCCTGCTGTCTTGACGCCGCATCCGGGCGAGATGGCTCGCCTTCTCCGCTGCACGGTCGCCGAAGTGCAGCGCGACCGGATCGGCGCAGCCAGTCTCTATGCCGAAACGCACGGCGTATACGTCGTGCTGAAAGGGGCCGGCACCGTCATCGCCACGCCGCAAGGAACCGTCTACGTCAATTCGACCGGCAACCCCGGCATGGCCACAGGCGGAACCGGCGACGTGCTCGCCGGCATCATCGGCAGCCTGCTCGCCCAAGGCTGGAGCGCCGAGAAGGCGGCTGCTTTCGGCGTCTGGTGGCACGGCCTAGCCGGCGACCGGGCAGCCGCAGCCCGCATTGAAGCTGCCTCACTCATCGCTGGCGACATCATTGAGCATTTATAGGCTGCCGCAACAGCTCGCAAAAAGCTTACATAGGTGCCGCCACACTCGACAAAATGCTTCACAAGCATAATCGCTCGAAAGTAAGCACCACTAATTCGGCACTTGGCCCCGAACAAGTGTCGCTGAACGATGCAATTGAGACCATGTGCGCTAATCAAAGACTTTACGGACGCTGATTTTAGGCCGGTACCGAGGAAATGAGCCCTTACCGACTCGAAAGGCGCTCCATCGGAATTTTCGTCGCTATATATGGAACAACAGGTCCTTGCACCTTCAATTCGTCAAATCGTCGCCTAACAGCGCCCAGTAAGACGCTATATAGCGAACAAGTTCTTAAACAGCCCTGATTACCGGAACCATGGCGGCTTGCCTCTTTCGCCATCCGCCTGCAATACCTCATATCAGCTAACCACTCCTTTAAACAGACCTGTTTATCGGAACCATGGCACTTTGTCCCCTTCACCATCAACCTACAGGTGCAGCAGCAACTGCAAAAAGCTTCACAAGGATAAACGGTCGAAAGAACTCGCCCCGAATCCGGCCATTGGCTTGAACAGACGTCACCGAACATTGCAATAGAGCCCATGTGCGCTAATCAAAGACTTTACGGACGCTGATTTTAGGCCGCTACCGAGGAAATGGGCCTTTAGCGCCTCGAAGGGCGCTCCATCGGAATTTTCGTCGCTATAGATGGAACAACAGGTCCTTGCACCTTCATTTCGTCAAATCGTCGCATAACAGCGCCCCGCAAGACGCTGGATAGCGACCCAGTTCTTAAACAGCCCTGCATGCCGGAACCATGGCGGACTTATCTCCTTCATCATCAACCCGCAGGTGCAACAGCAACGACAATAAGCTCCACAAAGATAAACGGTCGAAAGAACTCGCCCCGAATCCGGCCATTGGCCCCGAACGGGTGTCGCTGAACGTTGTAATAGAGCCCATGTACGCTAATCAAAGACTTTTCGGACGCTGATTTTAGGCCGCTAACGAGGAAATGGGCCCTCACCGCCTCGAAAGGCGCTCCATCGGAATTTTCGTAGTTAAATATCTGCGCAGCAAAATTCGCTTCGAAAGAATCAGCCGTTGAACTCGTGTTCCCGCCCGGCTCATATTCAAAATTCAATTGGAACGCGAGTCCAACAATGTAGGAGACCCGCATTCCCAATCCGCGGCGCAGCCATAACTTCTCGGGCTGCCGGGAAAACCTCCCGTTAATTCGATCACAATCTCGAATTTAGGCGCGCCTAGCCGAAACATCATGTTAAATCGTCCATATATCCCTGAGATAGAGTAGTAAGCGACAATTAGCGTTACATTTTCCATGTATTCGAATGAAATCGCCGGAAACGCCATCATTAACGGGAAGAATTCCAGATAACCACACTGGCAAATCCCGCATGCACGACGACACCGAAGCGGATCACCGGCTATCGCGCTACTTCGGATGTGCGTGTTCAAAACAGCGGAACCGGCGCAATAAAGCAAACCGCCGCGGGCTTACGCCGGCGGCGGTTTGCTTTTTGCTTACACCATCACTTTGCAAATATCGTTCGTGAACGCTACCGGATCCTGAATCGGCAAGCCTTCGATCAGCAGCGCCTGGTTGTACAGCAGGTGAGTGTACAAGTCCAGCTTCTCTTTATCTTGCCGATAAGCAGCCTGCAAGGAGCGGAACACGTCGTGGTTCACGTTGATCTCCAGCACCTTCTCCGCTTTGATGTCCTGGCCGCTGGGCATGGCGCGCAGCACCTTTTCCATCTCGATCGTCACTTCGCCTTCGGTGGACAGGCATACCGGATGGGACTTGAGCCGCTTGGACGCTTTGACGGCCTTCACTTTGTCCCCAAGGGCGCCCTTCATCGCTTCGAACAGCTCCTTGTGCTCGCTCTCGTCCGCCGAAGCATCTTTGGCCGCATCCGATTCGATGCCCAAGTCGCCGCTCGATACCGATTTGAACTCCTTGTCTTTGTATTTCATCAGCATCTTAATGGCGAACTCGTCGATATCGTCGGTGAAGTAAAGAATTTCGTAGCCCTTATCGGCGACCAGCTCGGTTTGCGGCAGCTTGTCGATCCGCTCGATCGAGTCCCCGGAAGCGTAGTAAATATACTTCTGCTCTTCCGGCATTCTCGATACGTATTCGTCAAGCGTAACGAGCTTCTTCTCCTTGGACGAATAAAACATGAGCAGATCCTGCAGCACGTCCTTGTTCATGCCGTAGTCGCTGTATACGCCGAACTTCAGCTGTCTGCCGAACGACTTGTAGAACTCCTCGTATTTCTCTCTTTCGTCCTTCAGCATGCTTTGCAGCTGGCTCTTGATCTTGCTCTTGATGTTTTTGGCGATGAGCTGCAATTGCCGGTCATGCTGCAGCATTTCCCGAGAAATGTTCAGGGACAAATCCTCCGAATCGACCATCCCTTTGACGAAGCTGAAATAATCGGGCAGCAGGTCCGCGCACTTGTTCATAATGAGCACGCCGTTCGAGTACAGCTCCAGCCCTTTCTCGTACTCCTTCGTGTAGTAGTCGAAAGGCGTTTTTTCGGGGATGAACAGGATCGCCTGATACGAAACCGTCCCGTCGGCGCTGATGTGAATATGCCTCAGCGGCTTGTCGAAGCCGTAATGCTTGTCGAAATAAAACCGCTCGTAGTCCTCGTCCTTCAGCTCGCTCTTGTTTTTGCGCCAGATCGGCACCATGCTGTTGACGGTCTGCTCTTCGGCGACCTCCTCGAACTCTTTGCCGTCGCTGCCTTCCTTGGGCCGCTGGCTCGTCACGTCCATCTTGATCGGATAGCGGATGAAATCGGAATATTTTTTGATGATGGAGCGCAGACGGTACTCTTCCAAAAACTCGTCGTAATTGTCGTCTTCGGTGTTGCTTTTGATTTTCAAAATAATTTCCGTGCCGACCATATCTTTCTTGCACGGTTCGATCGTGTAGCCGTCTGCGCCCTGCGATTCCCACTTGTAAGCTTCTTCGCTGCCGAGCGCCTTGCTTATCACCGTCACCGTATCGGCAACCATGAAAGCCGAGTAAAAGCCAACGCCGAATTGGCCGATAATGTTATGCCCGTCCTTCGCCTCGTTCTCTTGCTTGAACGCGAGCGATCCGCTCTTGGCGATAACCCCGAGGTTGTTCTCCAGCTCCTCCTGGGTCATCCCGATTCCCGTGTCGCAGATCGTCAAAGTTCTGTTCGCCTTGTCGGCCGTTATTTTGATGTAATAGCTGTCTTTGTCAAACTCCAACGTATCGTCGGTTAACGCTTTGTAATAAATTTTGTCGATGGCGTCGCTGGCATTGGAAATGAGCTCTCTGAGGAAAATTTCCCTTTGTGTATAGATGGAGTTGATCATCATCTCCAGCAGTCGCTTCGATTCGGCTTGAAACTGTTTCTTCGCCATGAGTCGGGGCTCCTTTCGAGTGTTGTTAGCACTCCGACAACAAGAGTGCTAATGCCAGTACTATTTTACACTCAACAGGGAAAATGCCGCAAGCCCCGGAATTACCGAAACAAGCAAAACTTCACGTTTTTCAAAGCGTATACCTGCGGCGTCCTGTGCGGAACATCGTCACCGCCGGCATAGAGAGCGGCACGGCTTAATAATTCGCTTGCTTCAGGCGATATGCCATGACAGCACCCCCTCCGCAGCCGGCACACAGAAGCCCGAACAATATCCGCAGCTCCAGGTCGAGTTCGGCGGAGGCCGGCACGTGGACATTCATCCGTCCTAGCAGCAACCCGCACAGCCCGATGCCGGCGATTTGCCCGAGATACCGGATCGTCGCCAGCAGGCTTCCGGCGAGGCTCGCTTTGTCGCCAGGGGCGGCACTCATAATGTCGGCGTTATTGGTGGAGTGGAACAAGCCGTTGCCAATGCCGAACAGCGCCAGCTGCAGCCCGATCGTTACCGCCGTCACATGCGGGCTGCAGACGACGAACAGCATGGACAAAGCGCACAAAGCCGCCCCGCCGGCGATCGGCACAGCCCCTCCGTATTTGTCGCGAAACCAGCCCGCGCAAGGCGCGACCAGGCCGACGAGCAGCGGCTGAATCATGAGAAAGCCGCCGGCGGCGGCGACGGTCTGGCTTAACGGCCCCTGCAAGTAAAACGTTATCGAGATGAGCGACGCCGTCTGCGCCATATTGATGAAGAACGAGCTGAGATTGCCGGCCCAGACCGGCCTCAAGCCGATAAGACCACGGTCCAGTATGCCGTTTCTGACACGCTTCTCGTAGAACCATAAGACGGCGAGCAGCGCCACTCCTCCTGCCGCTTCCGCAGCAGCCGTCACGCCGGACTCGCTCCTGAAGCCGTCCGTCGCGAGCATCAGCAAGACGGTTCCGGCAGCAAGCAGCGCCGAACCGGCAATGTCCAGATTAGAAGCTCCCTTGGCGGCACCGTCGCGCGGAAAATGTCTCAAACCGAGGAAAAACGCTGCGCAACCAATCGGCACATTGATCCAAAACAGCACGGGCCAACCGGCCCATTGCAGCATGAATCCGCCGACAGCCGGCCCCATCAGCGTGCCGGCGGAGATGACGACGGCGTTAAGTCCGAGCGCTCTTCCCCGTTCCCGATCGGGAAACGCTTGACGCACCATCGCTTGGCTGTTGGCCATAATCATCGCCGCACCCAGGCCTTGTATGCAGCGGGAAGCGACGAGCGCCGTCAGCCCGTGCGACAGCGCGGCGAACAGCGAGCCAAGGGCGAATACGACGAAGCCGAAGCTGTAGATGTTGCGGCGCTTCCATCGATCCGACAGCTTCCCCATAAAAGGGAGAAGCGCCGCCATCGTCAGCAAATAACTGGCGGCAACCCATTGGATTTGCACGAGCGATTTGGCGAATTCCGCGGACAATGTAGGCAGGCAGACGTTGACGATGCCGACATCGAGCGTGGACATGAACGTTCCCATGTTGACGACGAGCAGCACCATTCGTTTGGTTCCGTTGTCCGTTGGGGGGCTCTCTCCAATAAGATCGTCACGGCCAGACACTCACCCCGTTCTTGTACACACCGGCGATGCGAGGCTCCGACCCGTCGCCGCCGGCGTCGCCCCATTCGATCAGCAACACATCCGCCGGGGCTCCGGCTTCCAAGCCGGCGGAGAATGGCAGTCCGACCCGCTTCGCCGGCCGCACGGAAGCCATCTCCCACGCTTCGCCGAGGCTGCATAGCCCCCGTTTCACGAGGTGGCTCACCCCTGCCGGCAGCATTTTGACGGAGCCTGCCAGCAGCTGCGGCTGATCCGCCATCTGCAGCCTCCCTTGCGGAGTAAGCACCACTTTGCCGCCGATATGCGATTCGTACGTGCCGGCCGGCATGCCGCTGAACATGACGGCGTCGCTGACAAGCAGCGCTTTGTCCCCTTTGACCTTCATCGCCACTTTGAGCACGGAGTCCGGCAGATGAAAGCCGTCCGCGATGAGACAAGTCCATAGCTCATCTGCGGCAAGCTGCTCCCACAAATAGTTCGGATGGCGCGGCAGCACGGGATGGGCGCCGTTGCCGAAATGCGTGGACATCGCCGCGCCGGCGGCGACGGCGCGCGCGATTTGGTCCGGGGCCGCCGCCGTATGCCCGATGGAGACGAGAACTCCGGAGTCGGCGCAGCGGCGAATAAACGCTTCCGCTTCCGGCCATTCGGGAGACACGGTCACGATCTTGATCCGTCCCCTGGCAGCCTCCTGCCACCGCTGGAACAGCGGCCAGTCGGGCGCCCGCACATAAGCCCGGGAATGTGCGCCGCGCGCCCCGTCTTCCGGGGAAATGAACGGCCCTTCCAAATGAATGCCAGCGACCGCGCTGCCTGCGGCTTCATCTTCTTCACATTCCCGCGCGATCGCCGAGACCGCTTCCAAAATCGCGTCTTCACTATTCGTAATTACCGTAGGAAAGAAGCTGGTCACGCCTTCGCTCCACAGCGCGCGCGATAAACGGGACGTCGTATGCGGCGCAATGGGCAGCGTATTGAAGTCCATACCCGCATAGCCGTTAATTTGCAAGTCGACGAAGCCGGGCCCGATCCACGGCAGCTGCCGCAAGGAAGCCGGCGGATCGTTCAAGGGCTCGACGCCTGCAATGCGGCCTTGCCGTATCGCGATTCGAACCGGGGCTCCAGTCAAGTAGTGAAGCCCTTGCAGTTGTAAGTCGGGACTCTCGTTCTCCATGTCCGTCTTGCTCCTTTCCAAACGCTGCAACAGAACCCAGCGCGATCCGCACCGGGTTCTGTTGCAGCCTAATTTGCGATTATGCAGGTTGCCTGCACGCGTGTCCAATCAATAGCGGAACCAAGTTCCGTTATTCCGGAAATTCAGAGTGAATCCCGAATCTTAACGGAACAGCGTTCCGCTATCCGAGGCAAATGACTCGCTCGGGCCCGATTTTGCCCTGTTCCTTCGCAATATAACGGAACTCCCTGCCGCTAATTCCGGGCAATAACGGGAAATACCAGCAATAGCGGAACACTGTTCCTCTAACGCTCTTGCTTAAGGCAGATCGCCAATGCAGCTACGCTACTGGCGCCTAGAGCAACCGGATAATCAAAGCCCCCTACTTCTTGGCGCTTTGCGAGCGCTCATAGGCCGTCTTGTACACGCCGACCACTTTGTCCACGCCGATTTTTTTCAGCTCGTCGACGTAGCTGTTCCATTCGCTCATATCCCGCTGGCCGGTAATGAACTTGGCCAAAGCCTGGTCGCGGGTTTTCTGCAGCGTCTGGCCGGTCGTCGACAAAATTTCCAGCTCCTGCTGGGTCATCGCCGGGCGGGGCTGCTGCTGGCTGTCGTAATTCACCGCTTGCTTGTAGGCGTCCTGCAGCTCGGGCGAAGATAGCGACAGGTGGGAATCGTAGTCGAACCACGTATACGTGCCGTCCGTCGAGAGGCCGGTCTTTTTGCGCATGTCGGATACGTCGCATAGCCGCCGATAAATTTCTTTTTGCCGTTCTCTTCGCTGTACGTTTCGCCCTGCTTGCCCCAGCTGACGAGATTGAGCCCGTCCTTCGAATAATAGAAGTCCATAAAATGCATGATGTCTTTGATTTGTTTGGACGTCGACGTCACCATGATGCCGTTCTCCAAAAACTGCGTATAGGCGTTCTTCTGCGGACCGCCCGGCCAGCCGGCGGGAGTAGGCATGAACAGCAAGTTGTACTGCGGGTTCTGCTTGCGCATCGGCAAGTTGTAGAAGTCGACCCGGCTGATGTAGTCCACGGTCACGAAAGCCCGGTCGGTCGACATGAGATCTTGCCACTGCTTCGTATCGATCGTCAGAAAATCGGGCGGGATGAGCCCCTCCTTATAAAATTTGTTCAAATAAGTAATAAGCTTCTTAAAATTATCTTCGATCGGGCCGTACCGCCATTCCTTCTTGTCGAAGTCGAAATAGACATCGCTCGACCCGTCGTCGCTGCCGGTAGCAAACGCCGGGGAGAAGTTGCGCAAATACTGAAGCCCTTGCCGCCACGCCATCGGGTAACTGTTCGGATACGCCTGCTTCAGCTGCTTGAGGACGGTGTACAGCTCGTCCCAGTTGGCCGGCGGCTTCAAGCCGTTTTTCTTGAACACATCCTCCCGGTACATCCAGTTCATGCGGTTCGTTTCGCCGATGCCGTGGTTCGGGAACACGTACATTTTGCCGTCGGCGGACATCGCGTTCTGCGTATCGGTCGGGAACTGCGTCATCCAGCTTTTCAGGTTGGGCATTTCGTTCACATAATCGAGAATGTTGACGAGCGCACCTTGCTGGCCGAACTTGTCCGCCGTTTTCTTGCTTTGCGTATACAGCATGTCCGGCATGTTGCCGGAAGCAACGGTCAAGTTCAAGGCGTTGTCCAGCTGGGCGTCGGGCGGCACTTGCATGTTCAGGGTGACGCCCGTTTTTTCCTTGATATATTTCCACACCGGCCAATCTTTGTTGTACGGCCAGCTGGCGTTGGAATACGTGAGGAACGTGAACGTATGCTCTTTTGGCGGCGAAGCGGCAGCTTTGTCGGCGGGTGCAGGCGCCGGACCGGAAGGTGCGGCTGTGCTTCCGCCCTTGCTGGAACAGCCGGTTACGACAGCCGCAGTCAGCGCTGCGGTCAGCGCCCAAGTGAAGCTTTTTCTCATGGCGATCAATCTCCCTTTTCGTTATTTGTATCGTTAGCCCTTAACCGATCCGATCAGCGCTCCCTTAACAAAATATTTCTGGAGGAACGGATAGACCAAGAGCATCGGAACCGTAGACACGATGATCGTGGCGTACTTGAGCGGCTCGTCCAGCACTTGATTGTCCCCGACGTTGCTGCCGCCGTTCAGCACCATTTGCGAAGCCATGACGATGTTGCGGAGCACGACCTGCAGCGGGTAAAGCTGATCGTTGCGCAAATAAAGCAGGGCGGAGTAAAAGTTGTTCCAGATGCCGACCGCATAGAACAAGCCGATGGTAGCCAGGGACGCGGTGGAAAGCGGCAGCACGATGCGGGCGAAAATGCCGATCTCCGTCAGCCCGTCCAGCTTGCCGGACTCCTCCAGCTCCTTGGGCAGGCCGAGAAAGAAGGTGCGCATAATGATCAAATTCCACGTGCTGATGGCCGAAGGCACGATCATCGACCAGAACGAATCGACGAGGCCGAGGCTTTTGACCACCAGGAACGTAGGGATCATGCCTCCGTTAAAAAACATCGTGAACACGATCATCAGCGTAAACGTTTTGTTGAACGCCATTTCCTTCTTGGACAGCGAATACGCGCCGGCGGCCGTGACGAGAAGGGAAAGCGGCGCCCCGATCCCGACATACAGAATCGTGTTGCGGTAAGAGGTCCAGATTCTGGCGTCCTGCAGCACCACCTCGTAGGCGCGGAAGTTCACGCCTTTCGGCAGCAGGCTGATTTCGTTCTTGATGACGTACACGTCGCCGCTAAGCGATACCGAAATCATGTACAGAAAGGGATACACCGTAGCTGCAGTAACGGCTAACAGGAATAAGGCGATAAGAAGGCGGGGCAGCGTCCATTTGCGTCTCAGTCTCGTTCTCACCATGCTTCCTCCCTTCTACCACAAGCTCGTATCGCTGACTTTGCGGCTGACATAGTTGGCCGTGCAGATGAAGATGAGGCTGACGACGCCGGTGAACAGATCGACCGCGGTGCCGTAGCTGTAATTGCCCAGCGTAAGCCCCATCCGGTAGACGAAGGTGCTGAAAATATCGGCAGTCTCGTACGTCGCCGGGTTCATGAGCAGGAACACTTTCTCGAAGCCGATGTCGATAATATGGCCGATGTTCAGCAGGAGCATGATCACCATCGCCGGCATAATGCCGGGAATGGTCACGTTCCAGAGCTGCTTCCAGCGGCTGGCGCCGTCGATTTCGGCAGCCTCGTACAGCTGCGGATCAATCGCCGTAAGCGCCGCCAAGTAAATGATCGAGCCCCAGCCGGCGTGCTGCCAAATGTCCGCGATGACGTAAATCGGCCGGAACCATTCGGGCTGCACGAGGAAGTTGACCGGCTGCCAGCCCAGCAGCTTGAAAAAGTGGGCCACGACGCCGGTCGTAGGAGACAGCAGCATAACGACCATGCCGACGACGACGACGTTGGAGATAAAATGCGGCACGTAGCTGACCGTCTGCACGAACCGTTTGAACAACGCTTGCCTGACTTCGTTCAAACAAAGCGCCAGAACGACCGGCATCGGGAAGCCGAACACGACGTTGTACACGCCGAGCAGAAACGTATTGCGGAACAGCTTCAAAAAATCGGGACTCTCGAAAAACATCCGGTAATACTTCAACCCGACCCAGTTGCTGGCCCACACGCCCCGGAACAAGTTGTAGTCCTTGAAGGAGATGACGAGGCCGAACATGGGCAAATACTTGAAGAGCACATAGTAAACGAGGCACGGCAGAAACAGGATGAGCAAGTATTTGCTGCGGCCGAGCCGTTTGAGGAATGTCGCTCGGCTCCTCGCAGCGGTCAGCGGCACGGTGCGCTCCGTTGAAGCTCTAGCGGACTCCATACGGATCCCCTCTCCCGTCATGCGCCTCTTCCGAATACGAATCCGTATCGACATACAGCCGGCACGACGGATGGCGGCGCAGAATCGTGGCCGGACAAGCCGGCGATACCGGATCGCGCAGCGTTCTCCGCACCGCTTCCCGCTTCGCCCTGCCCGGCACCATGCAAAACAGCTGCTTGCCGGACATGAGCGCCGGAATCGTCAGCGTCAGCGCATGCGTCGGCACGTCCTGCAGCGCGGGAAAGCAGCCGTCGTTCACTTGCTGCCGGCGGCAGGCGTCGTCGAGCTCGACCGGCTTGACCCAGACGGGATCGTGAAAATCGGCCACGGGCGGATCATTGAAGGCGATATGCCCGTTCTCGCCGATGCCGAGACAGACGATATCGATCGGCTTCGCCCGCAGCAGCGCTTCGTATCTGGCGCATTCCGCGCCAATATCGTTCGTGCTGTCGATCCGGTGCACGGCGGCAAACGGCACTTTGGAAAAAAGCCGCTCCGTCAAGAAGCTGCCGAACGATTGCGGCGCGCCAGCCGGTAGCCCGATGTACTCATCCATATGAAACGCGGTGATCCGCGTCCAATCGATTCCTTCCTCGCGCACGAGCGCTTCCAGAAATTCGTTCTGCGAAGGAGCCGCCGCAAACACCATAACGAGCTCTTCCCGGCCGCCGGCGAGCAGCTCCTTCATGACGGCCGCCGCCTGCGACGCAGCCGCTTCCCCGAGAGACCGGCGATCGGCGTACACTTGAACCTTCAAACGGTCCGCGGATGCCGATAAAATCGGCTGAGCATGCAGCTTCATTTTCTTTCCTCCCCCAATGTCTATATCACGCCCAGGCGCCAAGCTCCCGCAGCAAAGCCAGCAGACTGCGCACGCACTGCTCGGACGCTTCCTTGCCGCCGTCCGAGAACGACTGCCCCATCGGACGCTTCAGCTGCTCCTCCGTCAAAGCCGCATGGAGCCGGTAATGGGTCTCCAAGACGAGGTAACCGTCGTACCCGGTATCGAGCAGCCGGCGAAACAGTCCCCGGTAATCGATTTGCCCGCTTCCGATCGCCACCGCCTCTACTCCGGTTGCGGTCTTGACGGCGTCCTTCAGATGAATGTGGCGCAAGCGGCCTTGCAAGTAGTCGTAGCCGTCCGGATAAGGAACTTCGCCGTCCGGGTCCCACATGTCGTTGCCCGGGTCGTAAAGCGCTCGCACGGCCTGCGAACCGACTTCGTCAACGATTCGCGCGACTTTGCGGGCGTTGCTGGCATAGACGCTCGGATCGAATTCCAGCACGAACGTAATGCCCGCGTGCTCGAAATAGGGCGCGATCCGCTTGATCTGCGATACGATCCGCGGCAGCGCCTCCTCGAACGGGGTTCTCGCCCAAAAGCTGAAGCCGCGCACGAACGGCGCGTTCAGGCGCTGCGCGATGGCGATATACCGCTGCGCCATCGCGATGTGGCTCTCGACTTCTTCGTCCCGGTCAAGCTCGCATTTGAAGATCGGCGCCGATAAGCCGCATACGGCCAAGCCGCCCCGCTCGACAAGCGAGCGGATGCTTTCGATTTCGTCCTCTTCCATCTGGTGCAGCAGCTTGTCGCCGACCGAGCGCAGCTCCAGCGCCTGCATACCGAATCGCTTGGCGAAAGCGATCGCTTCGCCTAAATCCTGAGATACCTCGTCCGTCAAAATGGCCAGGCGGAACCGGCTCATAGCTCTACTGCCTTCCCCGTTTCGCGGCTCTCGTTGGCGGCTTCGAGGAACCGGATAATTTCCAGCGTTTCGCCCACCGCAATATCGAGCTTGCCGCCTGCGAAAAGCGCCATGACGCGCTCTAGCAAGCTGGCGTAATACGGTTTGGCATAGGCGCCTGTGTTCACAAACTGGGTACCTTTCTCGCGGTGCACGAGTCCGCCGAACGTCTTGTTTCCTTTGCGGTTGCCGCGGATCGTCCCGACACGTCCGTCGCCCCATACGCCGACCACCTGATCGTGGTCCGCATTTGTCGTCGTCTGCACGTACCGGCAGCCGGTGCCGAGCGTGCGGTACAGCATCTCCGCGGTATGAATGCCGTACCAGAAAAAGCCCGGCTGGGTCGGCTGAATGTCCAGCGGCCCGTAATAGTCGGCTCCGATGACGGCGCCCTGCTCCGCGTTATGAAGTGCTTCGGTAAGCGCTTCGGCATAACGCAGCGCGGAGCAGCTCATCATCGGGAAGCCGAATTCCGTGCTGAGCGCAGCCATGCTGCATGCATCGTCGGAGCGCACCGCGAACGGCTTGTCGACGAATACCGGCTTGCGGTAAGGGGCGATTCGCCGCAGCTGTTCCATATGGACGCGGCCGTCGACGGACAGCAGCAGCACCGCATCGCATTGCTCAGCCACCTCCTCCGGAGAGGAGACGATGCTGACGCCGTAGCTGTCGACCAGCTCTTTTTGAAAGCCCGGCAAGCGCGACCAACTCATTTCGAAATCGGGCGATCCGCCGGGATAGGCGACGGCCACCCGCCCTCCCGGCACGTGATACTCCTGAGCCGGATCGTTAAGCAGTTTGGCAAAAGCAGAGACGTGCGAAGTATCGAGTCCGATTATGCCGATTTTGAGTTGCTGTTCCATTGTTTGACGACCCCTTTCTTCGGTTACTCCAAATGGACTTCCTTGCCCGTTCGCGCCGATTCGTAAATGGCCAGAATGAGATCGACGGATTTTCTCGCTTCTTCGCCATTCACCAGCGGCTCCCGGTTTTCCTTTACCGCGTGCAAAATATCGTCGACGAAAATGTAGTGTCCGTCCGAAGACATATCGTCCGGCTTCGTGGAGCTCATCGTGGCCAGCGCGCCCACCTGCGGTGCCTCCTCGCCGGAATCCAGCATCTTCCACTGCTTGATCCCGCTATCGGCGACGATGATGGTGCCTTTCTCCCCATGCAGCTCGAAGCGCGTCTCCTGGTTCGGATAAACGGACGTCGTGCCCTGAATGACGCCGAAAGCGCCGTTCTTGTACTTCAGCACGGCCACCGCCGTATCCTCGACCTCGATGTCGCGCAGCAGGGGTGCCGCATAAGCGAAAACGGAGGCGACGCCGCCCATCAAATACTGAATCACGTCGACGCCGTGCACGCCCTGATTCATCAGCGCGCCGCCGCCGTCCCACTGCCATGTGCCCCGCCAGCCCGCACTCTTGTAGTACTCCGGGCTGCGGTAATATTTCAGGTAAGCGTCCCCGAGCACCAGCTTGCCGAGCTTGCCGTCCGCGATCGCCTGCCGCGCCGCCAGCACCGACGGCATCATGCGGCGCTGAAAGACGCAGCCGAGCTTCACGTTATGGGTTCGGACGGCGGCGATCATCCGCGACATTTTGTCGGCGGTAATGTCCAGCGGCTTCTCGCACAGCATGTTTTTGCCCGCCTGCGCCGCCGCAATCGCAACTTCGGCGTGCATGCCGCTCGGCACGCAGATGGACACGACGTCGATGTCGCCGCGTTTGAGCATTTCCTCGTAATCGGCGTATACGTAAGGAATTTCGTATTCGCCCGCCAACTGGCGCGCCTTGTCGATGGCGACGTCGGAGACGGCGACGAGCTCAGCTTCCGGATGATGGGCGATCGCTCTGGCATGGAAAGGGGAGATGACCCCCGCGCCGACGATGGCAAAACGTATTTTCGACATAGTCAATCACCTCGTAATATGGTTTCTATCTGTCGAGAAGAATGGCTGCGCTGCGAATTGGGAATGGGGGGCTACGGCTTCGTTGAACTCGCGTTCCAAAGAATTCGAAAATTAGGTTGGAACACGAGTTCAAAGGCGCACGCTTCGCTCTCCGCCCCCCATTCCCATTCTCCGCTCCGCCTTTCTCGAACGGCCTAAATCGCCTGTTCCTTTCCCGTCATATGGGAGAGGTAAATGCCCGCGAGCACTTCGTTGACGGTTTTGGCATATTCGCCCGAGCATTCCAGCGGCCGAACTCCGTCGATCGCATCGATGAGATCGAGCAGCTGCAGCACGAAAGGATCCGCCGCCTCGGGGAGCGGCAGCTCGCGGTAGCTGCCGGCCTCGCTGATCCACAGCCCCCGGCCGGTAACAAGGCGCAGCATCCCTTCGGTAAAGATCAGGTCGGTAACGTTAGCGGGAACCCCTTTGTACCCGGATTGCACGATAACGGCCGGAACCCCTGCTTCCGTCACGGCAAAAATGCTGCCGCTCCCCTCGACGTCTCCGCGCTCCGCATAGTAGGTTAGCTGTGCCTTGACGGTGCGGATGCGGCTGTCCAGCAGCCACTGGATTTTGTCGATCGAATGGGCGCCCAGGTTCATGATGATGCCGCCTCCGGCTTTCTCCCTGGACAAAACAGCCCGGCCTGGACTCGACGAAATAATGCTGATGGCGCGTGTCGTTAATCATGACGAGCGCGCCCAAATCGCCGCTTTGCACGATTCGCTTGGCCATCCGGTTCTCGCGGAAATAGTGCTGTGTCAGGCCGACCATCAGCTGCACCCCGCCGCGCCGGGCGGCGGCGATCATCTCGTCGCATTCGGTGGCGTTCAGCGCCATCGGCTTCTCCATAAATATATGGCAGCCTCTTTCGGCGCAGTCGAGCGCAGCTTGCTTATGAAGGAAATGGGGCAAAGCGACGATGGCCACGTCGGCCTTTTCCTGCTCCAGCATTTCCCTGTAATCCGTATAAGCGCGAAGCCCGTAACGGTCTGCCGTCTCCCGGACTCGCTCTTCCTGCACGTCGGCGACGGCAACCGCCCGCATCCGGCTAATCTGCGCTATCGCTTGCAGATGGCTGTGGGCAATTTTCCCGGCTCCGATCAAGACGACCCGCAGCATTGTGTCCCCCTCCTCCCGGTGTCGCTCGCGTTGCTTGGAATGCCTTGATTGTACGCGTCGGTCCGGCGCTTGCCTATCCCCACTATTTCGTCTTTTGCACGCTATTGCAGAAATCTGCAAAACAGTGAAGATTCCGAAAATGTGGTGAGTATTCGCCCCCTAAGGCACGTTCTCAAGCTTACCGCTATCCGTTATAATTTTTGGTGAGCGAATTTCCATCAGCTGTCGAAGGAGTGAGTTCCTAACTTATGTCGCTCTCGAATCTCGTCCCCAAAATCCGGACAACGACAAACTCCTTGTTCATCCGGCTGTTCGCCAGCTTCCTCATCGTCATCGTCATTCTTGTTTCCTTTACCTACTTCTCGCTCTCGTACTCCAAAAACAAAGTGCGGGACGAGGTCATCAGGTACAACACGCTGAACTTGAAAGCGACGACGGACAGCTACGAGAAAGAATTCGAGCTGGTCAAAAACTTGCTGCTGAATCTGTATTTCAACGAAAACGTGCAGCTGATGTATGCCGACGGCCGCTCCGTCAATTACGAAATCGCCGACAAAACGGTGAAGGACATTCGTCAGATTACGACGAACCCGAGGTTATATTTGAACAACGTGATCATCTATTATAAGAAAGCTTCTCTCGTGCTGGACGCCAGCTCCTTTACCCAAGACAGCATCTTCTTCAATAAATTTTACTCCAGCAAAGAGTATCCGCTCGCCTTCTGGCAGGGACAATTTCAGAGCGACGAACATTTCCGCGTCTATGCGCCCTCCAACTTTTACGATATTCCTTTCGTGAACGATTATAACTTGCTGGGACGGGCGTTCCCCGTCGTCGTCAAAAACAACTGGGCCCCGGACTTCTATATGGCGGCCTTCCTCGACGTAAAAAAAAATGTTCCAGGCGTTCCACCTGTCCATCAACGACAATTTTTTCATACTGGACGGGGAAGGCCGCGAGCTGTTCGCCTCCTCCGCGGGCGGCACCCTCGGGACGCTGCCGGCCTACGACAGCGCGAAGGAGTACGTCAAGAAGGACAACAACTATTATTTTTACCGTAAAGGTGCGGTATCCGGCCTTACTTACGTGAATGTAGTCCCCGACTCGTTCATCGCCTCGCAGGTGAAGCTGAACGTATCTCTCGTCTCCCTGCTCGTGATCACGATCGGAATCAGCATCGTGGCGTCGCTGCTGTTCAGCTTCGGCTTCCATCATCCGATCCGGCGCATCATCGCCCAGATCAAGCAAAACAACTCGCGGGTTCCGGTGCATAGCCGCATCAACGAATTCAATCAGCTCGGCAATCAAATCAACCTCATTCACGAAGATTTGAGCCGCAAAACGACGCAGCTGCAAAGCTTCGCCTACATCAGCGCCGTCAAAAAAATACGCGGCAACATCGAGATGGATTTCACCGACAGGCCGTACGTATTCGTTTTTTATGAATTGACCTACAAGAAGCAGAGCGCGAACCGGAAAGAGATCGAGCAGAACTGGGCGTACTATTTGAAGGAGTTCATCAATTATTACCTTAAGCAGCAATATCCGGAATCGCTCACGTTCCAGATCGAATCGAACCAGATCCTGAGCTTTGCCTTCCTGGAGGAGTCCGGCTATCCGGCTTTGAAGGAACTGATCGGCCGCATGAAGCAAATTCTCGATTTCGATAAAGACGACGGCTATGTGACGATAGCGATCAGCTCCTTCTACACAAACGCTGCGCAGATGACCGATGCCTACAAGGAAACGCTCCAGCTCAGCAAAAGGCGCCGGCTGAACGACGAGACGCAAATCATCGAAAGCCATCACAAGCTGGAGCTGGCGCCGATGTCCCTGTCGCCGCAGCAGGAGCAGGAGTTCGACGTCAATCTGAGAGCCGGCAATAAGGCCGAAACGCTCCAGATCGTGCACCGGTTTCTGGCCCAGCTGCACAAACGGTCGGTGTCGGCGCTGCAGTATTATCATTTTGCCGACGAAATCGTTTACAAGACGATCAAAACGTTGACGGCTCTGCAAGCCGATCACCACTGTCTGGGCGAAGAAGCCTGGCTGCGGGAGCAGGTCGCCGGCTGCCATACTTACGAACAGCTGTCGTCGTTTCTGGACGGCTTCCTGGCGTCGGCAATCGAGCTCGTGGGCCGGAAGAAGGGGGAGCGCGATCCGATTACGAGCTTCGTGATCGAATATGTGGAGAAGCATTACAGCGGGGACGTGACGCTGGAGATCGTCGCGGATAAGCTCAATATCTCTAGCGGTTACCTGTCGACTTATTTCAAGGAAAAAACCGGCGTCAACTTCATCGATTACTTGAACGATTTGCGCATCCGCAAAGCCAAGGAAATGCTGCTGGAATCCGGCTGCCGCATCCAGGATGTCGCCCGCAAAGCCGGGTATCAGAACATGAACTCGTTCAACCGGATGTTTAAAAAATTTTGCGGCATTACGCCGAGCGAATTCCGCAAGCAGGTGGCGCCGTGAGAGACGCGCGGGGCCAGGGCCAAGCCCGAGCCATAGCCCGGGCCTGTGTCAGGTCCAAGTTCAGGTCGCAGCCCGGATGCTACTCCGCGAGCCATTCCTGCACATGCGCGCGAACGAATTCGTCGTCATGCAGGTGGGGATAGTCCCGGTAGACGCGGTCGATTTCCTCCATCTGACCGGGCGACAGCGTTTCGTGCGGATTCAAACACCATGTTCCTTGCATCAAGCCTTGGCGGCGCAGCACCTCGTGAATGCCGGGGATGCAGCCGGCAAAACCGTGCGCGGGATCGAAGAACGCCGCATTGCAGTCCGTCACTTCGATGTTACGGGTAAGCCACTCGGGAGCGATGCTGCCGGACGCGCGCGCCCGTTTGATTTCCTCCAGCAGCAGGGCCGCTTTCCGCGTCCATACCGCCCAGTGGCCGAGCAATCCGCCGACAATGCGCTTCTCGACCGTCTGCTCGCCAATCCGAAAGCGGTAAACGGTGAGCAGATCGTTCACGATATTGTCGTCGTTGCCGGTATACAGTGCGATGTCGTCGCGCCGTTCGGAACAGCACACCGCCCGTACGACATCGATCGTTTGATAGCGGTTGAACGGCGCTATTTTGATCGCCACGATGCCGGGAATAGCGGCGAATTGCTTCCAGAAGTCGAAGCTGAACACTCTCCCTCCGACCGAAGGCTGCAAGTAAAAGCCGACGACCGGCATCTGTTCGGCGACGCGCGCCGTCCTTTCGAGAATTTGCGCCTCCGTCCAGCCGCTTAGCCCGCCCATGCTCAGCAGTCCTGCGTCGTAGCCGAGTGCGGCCGCGGTATCGGCTTCCGCCAACGCTTGCTCCGTTCCCCCGCAAATGCCGGCAATTTTCAGAAACGGCCTGGCGATCCGCGCCCGATCCACTTCTTCCGCCGCCAGCCGCAGCACTTTTTCGAAGAGGCCAAACTTCGGGTCGCGAATTTCGAATTGGGTCGAATGCACGCCTACCGCCACGCCGCCCGCTCCCGCAGCAACATAATACCTGGTCAGGGCGCGCTGGCTTCTCTCGTCGAGGCTGCGGTCTTCCCGAAGCGCGAGAGGATGCGCCGGTATGACGAGCCCTTCATGCAGCGCCCGCGTCTGCTCGGCAGTCAAATCGCGTCTTGCCGCCATCTTAAAACCTCCCCTCTCTCTGCTGAAAATGGGTCGGCTTATCGATCATCGCTCCGCCGTGCTCCACCCATTCGGCGATCCAGTCGATCATCTGCAGCAAGGAAACGCGGGGATAGCCGAACAGCTGCATGCATGTCGAGGCGTTGCTGAGCAGAGCCGTCTCCGCTTCCTTGCCGGTAAATTGCGGTTCGACGCCGAGCCTTTTGCCGAATTCCGCAGCGGCGTAACGCACGGCCACGGTTTCCGGTCCGGTTACGTTCAGCTTGCCCGCCGGGCTTGAGCAGTGAAGCAGCGCGCGCAGCGCGATTTCGTTGGCGTCCCCTTGCCAGATGCAGTTAAAATGTCCCATGGTCAAGTCGATCGGCCTGCCCTCCTTTACGGATTTGGCCAGCTCCAGCAACACGCCGTAGCGCATGTCGATCGCATAATTGAGCCGGTAAATCAGTATCGGCGTCCCGTAGCGGTGGCTGAAAAATTCAAAGACCCGCTCGCGCCCAAGGCACGACTGGCCGTATTCGCCAACCGGGGCAGGCGCGGCATCTTCCGCCGCTCCTCCCAAATGTACCGAAGAGAGCGGGTACACATTGCCGGTAGAGAAGACGACGATGCGGGAATTGCGGTATTTTTCCGCTACTCTTCCGGGCAAATACGCATTCATCCCCCATGTAAAATGCTCCTTGCCTGTCGTGCCGAATTTCGTGCCGGCCATATAAATCACGTTCCTGACATCGGGAAGCGCTTGAAGGGATGCGTCGTCAAGCAGGTCGCAGGCGATCATCTTCAGCCCGCACGCCTCAAGCTCCTCCTTTAAACCCGGCTCGGAAAACCGGGAAACTCCGTACACGTTCTTGCTTACCCCGGCTGCGTTTATGGCGTTCATCGCCAATTTGGCCAGGGAAGGGCCCATTTTGCCGCCTACCCCGAGCAGCATCAAGTCGCCCTCGATGTTCTTCATGTCCTCGATCAATCGTGACGATGGCGTCGTCATCGCTTGCTCCAGCTGTTCCAACGTTCTCATCCACATGCTCCCTTCAAGTGAATTGGTACTTATTGTTTATCTTACTTTGCCCGCAGTATTAAAGACAAATCTTTAAATCGTCTTTAAATCGACATATTAAAAGGCGGAAGCTCGCGCCCCCGCCTTTACGTATAGTTGTGGCCCCTATCCCCGAGATGCCGCTCCAGAAACCGCAGCCGAAACTTCTGCTTCGGTCTGCCCCTCGGCACCTTGACATAACCGGCAACGTCGACCAGCTCGTGATCGATCCATTGCAGCAGCAGCCGGTGCGTGGAACGCACCGTAATATCGAGCACGGAAGCAAGCTCGTGCACCTCGTAGTCGAGCTTTCCGCTTCTCGCTGCGTCGGCCAGCAGCCTGCTTAAATACGCGGGAGTCATCCCTGCGTCCTCCGCTTGGCGCAGCAGCTCGCTGTCCGTGAGCGACAGATCGCACTTGAGCGGATCGCTCATTTCCAGCGGCCCGATCAGCGTGTCGTCTTCCCGCACGATAAAGCACGTGTTGCCGCCGGCTTCCTTGGACCTGTGCAAAGCCATGCGCGCATGGGTGCCGGCTTCGTTCGCCGAGCGTCCGAAGCCGATTCCCATGCTGAGCGACAAGCCGAGCATTTTGTTAAGATCGCGGGCGAGCGGAATCGTCTTGTATCCTGCGGTTTCCCGCTCGAAAATGCCCCGCGTCGTAACAAACAAATACTCGTCTCCTCCTAACTGAGTCAAATAGCCGTCGAGCGATTCCACATAGTCGATAAGAAGACGGTGAATATCCAGCTTTAACCGCTGAATGTCGTGCTCGGAGCTGCGCAGCTGCACATGCTTGCCGAAATCGTCCACACTCAGCATGCCGACGACGATTTGCGCCTCCTTGCTGCGCCTCGTTTCCGTCGCCAGCAGCGCCCGCTCGAGCGCTACCACGATATTGGAATCGGTCGGCGCCACCCATTCATGCGGCACTCCTCGCTGCCGCAGCTCCCACGCTACCTCCGGCTCGGTCGTAAGAGCCGCATGCGAGCGCCCGGACCGATAAGCTGCAGCGTGAAATTCGGCCAAGTCGGCCGCGGACGGATGAGTGCGTCCGTCGTAGGAAATAAACAGCGTGCGCCGTTCCCCGATTTCCGCCGCAATGCGGGCCAGAGACTGTTTGGAGAACGAATCGATCGTCAGCACCGGCTCCGTGCTTGGCAGATCCGCTCTTAGCCTATACAGCGCGCTGTAGAGGCCGGTATCCGTCAAGGGCAAATGGTGAACCGGCTTCCCGAAGTGCACTTCCGCCTTCAGCCGGCGATATAAGCCCGGAGTCGTCAGCAGCAAAACTTCAATGTCCGGCATCGCCTCCAAGGCGATGCGCGATATCTCTTCCTCGTTAGGACAAAGCAGAGGAATCGGACGGAACGAAGGGAAGGTGGAGGCAGCCACCTTGACCACTCTGTCGACCATTGCTTCGGCCCCGAGGATGCCTATTGGGATAAGGTTTGCGGAAGATGGCATGAACTTTTGCGCAGCTCCTTCAATCAAATCGGCCGGCCCATGACCCATATTTAGAGACACGGACCAGAATCGGTCTTTTTATCCCATTATATACGCATCGTCCTTTTCCGCAAACGCCGATTCGGCGGGAATCCGGACCGTCACTTTCGTTCCGGCAGTGCTTTCTCTGGAAACGATAGTCGTTTCATTAATTCAACTTTGAAGCCCGGATTTCCTGCACAATCACTGAAAGAACACGACACCCACTAAACCGGAAAGCAATAGCGCGGCCATCGGGTGCAATTTGTATTTCATAACTCCTATCACGACGCCGCATGTAATCAGAAGCGACAGCAACGTTTTCCATGTTACGCTTCCCATTCCCATACCGGAAAAACCGAAATGGATGGCGGCATAAATAATAAGCCCCGTCACGATCGGGCGCAAGCCGTAAAAAGACGATTTGACCCATTTGGTGCGACTGACTTTATAAAAATAGGCAGTGATGAGGATCATCAAGAGTAAGGATGGAAGAACCATGCCCAGTGTAGAGATTGCAGCCCCCGGTACTCCTGCCGTCTTATAACCGATCAGCGTTGCGGTATTGGTAGCTATCGGCCCCGGAGCCATCCCCGCCAAAGCGACCGCATCGGCGAACGACTTGTCGCTGAGCCAATGATGGGATGACACCTCATGCTGAATAATCGGGATCATGGCATACCCGCCGCCGAACGAGATGAGTCCAATTTTGAAAAATGTAAGAAATAAACTCCACAGCATAGGGTATCCCCCCCTTTTTTTCTTAAATCCCGTCCGCGATAAAATAATCGGGATAAACGAAGGCTGAAGACGCTTCTTCCTTCTCCAGCTTTACCTGGAGCCCCAATTTCTCCTTCGCCGAAACGCACACGATTCCGATGAATAATCCGAACAAGATCACAATCAGAGGGTGAATCCCGGTCGTCAATAAAACAACGACGGCACCGATCATGAGAATGAGCGTTGTTTTATCGAAGACGGCCGACTTCCCCATTTTGAAAGCTGCAATGATAATTAGACCGACGATCGCGGCGTGAATTCCTTCTAAAGCCGCAGCAATTTTGGGATTGTGCTCGATTTGTACAAAAATAAGGCTAAGGATGAAAGCGATCATGAAGGTGGGCAAGGTAATGCCGAACACCGCAGCGGCGGCACCCGGAATACCGGCAATCTTATAACCGATAAACGCAGAAGCGTTAACTCCGATTCCTCCAGGGGCGGAACCCGCTATGGAAAGCACATCGGTCATCTCATTCGGAGTTACCCATTGTCTTGCCCCCACGACTTCCTTTTCAATGACAGGGATCATCGCGTAGCCTCCGCCGAAGGTGGCCGGGCCGATTTTGAGAAACGTCCAGAAGATCTCCCACAGCTGTTTGACCTGAGCTTTAGCCATATTGAAATGCACTCCTAACGTTCCAGATATGTCTTATCCGCTCTCAACCGACTGCTTCAATTATAACTCACTTTGTTTCATTTTGGTATAAAGATTCTTTATTTCGATCCATTCAAAAGGTGGAATTCTGCAATATTCGCCTGATATCTCCGTTATATGCGAGTTGTTGTTATCATTTTGAACAATAGTCGCTGGCGCTCGAGAGATGATCGACCGCGTTAGCGGTTGTTTTTATCGCCGTAAAGAATTATGATTTCGATGAAATCGAAAAATGATCATTCTTTACCGGTAAAAAAAGAAGAAATATCATATAATTCATGTAGAAAATATTGCGGACGACGAGGATCAAACCTTATGACGATCTTACTTCTTATGCTGATGGCGGCGTCCATCTCTTTATTTATTACGAAGGCCAAGCATCCATCCGCCTACTGGACAGGCCTCGTCCTGTTCGGCTGGTTTTTGAGCATGTCGGGGCTCATCCTGTTCATCGCCAAATACGGAGGATTTTACTATCGGATCAACACGGTATTATTTTTCACCGATTCCATCCGCAACCTGCTGCTGTATTCTCCGATTTCGATCGACACGATCAGCCGCCTCATTACGGTCGGCCGTTCGTTGTTTATTTACAGCCTACTCGGGCTGTCCATCACTTTATTTTATTACCGGCCGTTTCGCCAAATCTGGCGATTATATTTGCTCAATACCATCCTGCCGCTGGCCAATATGATTTTTTACGATCCGATCGTCTACAGGTGGGCCCTCGGATTAATCGAGCCGGAGTGGACGTATGCGATCGGTTGGATCACCAGGGGATGGCTGATCGTTTCCGGTCTGGTCTCCATTGGGCTGATGCTTTGGCGGTACCGCCGGATTACGGTTCCATGGCTTAAAAAGCAGGTGAAGTACATCTTGCTCGGCGTGTTTGCGCTGGTGTTATTTTATTTCTACCTCGGCTTCCTCGGGCCGTTGCAGGTGACGGATATCCGCACCTATTACGTGCTGTACTCCGACTTTACCAACTACAATCCGCCGCTTACGGTCACCGAATGGTATATCAGCATCTTTTTCACCGGACTTCTCTCCCTGATCAGCATCGTGTTCATTTGGAGATATACGGCCGTGGAAAAAAAACTGGGAAAGCCGGATCTGCATTTGGAGCGCAAGCTGAATACGGCCAATATGGCTCGAGAGTGTTTACGCACGCCATCAAGAACCAACTGATTATGATGCAGCTGCTGTTGGGCAAAACGCGCCAGTTGGCCGCAACCCCCGCCGCTTCCTCGAACGAAATGTCCGAGAACCTGGAGAAATTGTCCTCCATCGTGGGCGAGACGCAGCAGCGGCTGGATCAGCTCTATAAATCGTTCAAGACTACTTATTTGCAGTTAAAGCCCGTACAAGCCCATGAATTGTTCAAGCAAATCATAGGCAAGCTGCAGATTCCGGAACGAATTCATTTCCTCGCCGTAAAGCCATCGGACAATCCGATGATATTGGCGGATGAAGCCCATTTTGCCGAAGCGCTGGCCAATATTATCATCAACGCCTTCGAAGCGATCGGCAAAGAAAAAGACGGCCAGGTGACCGTGCGCATGTATACGGAGGCCAGTTGGCTGATCGTCACCGTGGAAGACAACGGCCCCGGCATTCAAGCCGAGCACCTGGACGTCATTTTCGATCCGTTTTATACGAGCAAAAATACGAACAAAAACTGGGGTGTCGGGCTTTCGTACGTGAAACAAATCGTTCACGGGCACTTCGGCCACATTCACGTGGACAGCAGGCCGGGCGTCGGCAGCACCTTTCAGGTGTTGATTCCGATTTATTTGAATGCCGAGCGATGAACCAGACCTAAAGAAAGGACGTGAACCCCATGGACGGAACCTTGCGCGTCATTGTGGCGGAAGATATGCAGGTACTAAGGGAGCATTTCGTTCAACTGATCGACCGCGAACCCGATTTGCAGGTGGTGGGGCAAGCGGCCAGCGGGACGGAAGCCTATCTTCTGGCCCAAGCCCGCAACCCCGATGTCATCATGATGGATATTGAAATGGACGTAAAGCACGACGGCATCAACGCGGCCAAAAGAATTTTGGAGGAGCAGCCGCAAGTCCGCATCGTCTTTCTGACCGTTCATGAGGACGACGAAACCGTCTTTAACGCCTTCGATGCCGGGGCGGTCGATTATGTCCTGAAAACGGCTCCGGAAAGCGAAATTGTAAAGAGCATCCGCACCGCAAAGCTAGGCAACGCTCCAATTCGCCCGGAAATCGCTTATAAAATCCGCAACGAATTTACGCGAATCCGCCGCAATCAAAGCAAAATGTTCGATATTATGGCCATCTTATCGCAGCTGACGCCTTCGGAAATGGAAATTATCGATTTACTGCTCAAGGATCAAAAAATAGCGCAAATTGCCGAAGCACGCAGCGTCGAAATCTCCACCATCAAATCGCAAATCAACGTCATTCTCAAAAAATTCGGCAAGTCCCGGACGAAGGAAGTCATCCGGCTCATCCGGGATCTGCAGATGACGCATTTGTTTCACACTATAAAAAGGGGAAACTGAGTCGTTTCCCCTTCATTACGGTTTGTTATTTGGCTGCCTTCACGAAAGGATCTTTGTTCACGAATTTGTCGCCTGGGACGACTTCGGTCAGTTTGCCGTTCGCTACGAACAGTTTTTCCAGATTCTCAAACCATTTGCTTACAGTGCCGTCGTTGAAGTAGGAAACTTGCTTGGCATTGTCGATCCACTCTGTCGTTCCGACCTGGACTTTGAGCGAATCCTCCGGAACTTGCGTAAACTTGGCTGTCATCTTAATAGTATCGTCGATGTTCTTAATCCGGTAGTCGTTGGCTTTGGTCCACGCCTGAACGAACTTTTGCACGAGCTCCGGCTTTTCCTGCAGGAATTTCGGATTGACGACCCAGCTTTGCGGGAACACGTAGTCCGGGAAGAACGTCTTATTATCGCCCAGCTTCACGATTTTATCCGCACCGACCTGCTTCTCGATCTCCGCCGTATACGGCGACCAGATCGCCACTGCATCGACCTTGCCGGATACGAACGCGGATACGGCGCCGGCTACGTCCATGTTCATGATGTTGACGTCCGTCGGCTTCAAGCCGGCTTTTTCAAGACCGAGATTCAAAATCATTTCGCCCGATGTACCTTTCGGAACTCCGACGGTTTTCCCTTTCAAATCTTTCCACTCTTTAATGCCGGACTTTTGCGTGGCGAATACCATGTCTCCCGTGTTCAAGCTGTCGACCGCTACGATCGTTCCTTTGCCTTGAGCGGCAAGGAAAGTCGCCCCCGGTCCGATATATGCGATATCGATGTCGCCGGACGCCATAGCCTGGAATTCAGGCGGACCGCTCAAAAATTTGACGGCGTTGACGTTAAGGCCCGCATCTTTAAAGTATCCCTTTTCTTCGCCGATGACGATCGGAGCCGCGCCGTGAATGTCAGGCATATAAGCGACATTGATTTTCGCCAAATCTTTCGATGCGGCCGGAGCGGAGCCTTGGCTCGGAGCCGGAGCGTTGCCCTTGGCATTGCCCGCACCGCCGCCGCAAGCGCTTAACAAAAGGAGCAAGGAAGAAAGCGCTGCCGTAACTGCGAATCCTTTAGTCGTTGCTTTTGTTCTATTGAACATACGTAAACCCTCTTTTCGATTTTATTTTTTGACTTCCAGGTATTCTTTGTATACTTTTGCCCAAATCTCGTTCTTAATTTCCGAGAACCGATCCAAAAGCTTTGTCTCCTGGTTGCGCGGGTACGGAATGTCGACATTGACGATTTCTTTGACTCGCCCCGGTCTTGCGCTCATGATGATGACTTTTTGGGCGAGAATGACCGCTTCCTCGACGTCGTGGGTAATAAAGAAGCAAGTTTTCTGTTCTTTCTGCCACGTCGCGAGCAATTCTTCCTGCAGCTGGGCCCTCGTTTGCGCATCGAGCGCGCCGAACGGCTCATCCATCAGAAGCACTTCAGGCTGAACGGCATACGCCCTGGCAATGGCCACCCGTTGCCTCATGCCGCCCGACAATTCTTTCGGATACGCATGCGCAAAGTCTTTCAGTCCGACAAGTTCCAGGTAGAACTCCGCCTTCTCGCGGCGCTCTTTCTTATTCATCCCCTTCAGCTTAAGTCCGAATTCAACGTTTTGAATGACGGTTTTCCAAGGGAAGAGCGCGTACTGCTGGAATACGACGCCTCTTTCCTTGCCGGGACCGGTGACGTCCTTGCCGTCGACTTGCACGGTGCCGGATGTCGCATCCTCCAGTCCTGCGATAATGTTGAGCAGCGTCGATTTGCCGCAGCCGCTCGGTCCGACGACGCACACAAACTCGTTAGGTTCGATAGACAGATTCACATTTTGCAGAGCGACGACGTCCCCTTGCCGACCTGCGTACACTTTTTGCAAGCCCGAAATTTGAATTTTAGGTACGCCGGTTGCCGCTGGCGCCGGGGTTAAGATTTGCGCAGTTCCTGCCATCCTGTCAGCCTCCGTTCCAAGTAAAGTACGCCTTTATCCATGGCAAAACCGATAATGCCGATAATGATGATGCCGAGAATGATGATGTCCATCCGGAAGTACAGCCCTGCTTCCATGATCATGTTGCCGAGACCCTTCGAAGCTCCCGTCAGCTCCGCCGCGACAAGTGTCGTCCAAGCGCTGGCGAGACCGAGGCGAACGCCGACCAAAATGTACGGGAACGCAGCGGGAACGACGACTTCCAGGAAAATATCTTTATCCGTTGCGCCAAGCACCCGCGCCGCCTTGATCAAGGTCGGGTCCACATTGCGCACGCCCTGATAAATGGAGATGACCATCACCAGGAATGTCGCTACGAAAATGACCGAAATTTTGGCGCCTTCGCCGACGCCGAACGCCACAATGACGAGCGGGATCAGCGCGATCGGAGGAACTGTCCGGAAAAACTGGATCCACGGCTCGATGAGCCCGCGCACCGGACGATACCAGGCCATCAAGAAAGCGACCGGAATCGCGACGACAAGACCGAGCAAAAACCCGCTCAGCACCCGGAAAATACTTGCGAAAATATTGGCCCCGAGCCGGCCGCTGGTCAGTTCGTCCACGAACGTCTTCATAATCGTCCATGGATTGGAGACAATATTACCTACCGTCGGTATGAGCGAAATGAGCGCCCAGAACACGACTCCGACGATGAGAGAAATGAGTACCATCACATTAGGATGGATTCGTTTCCATGCGGATGTTTGAACTGCTTTCTTTTTCGGCTTCGTTACAGCCATTTCAGCCATGGGAACCGCTCCTTCCTGTTCATTCGCCTTACACGCCGTACGCCGATTTTACACCGGAGCCGCCGTACTTGGCTTCCAGCCTGTTCGCCGCATCGTGCCAGCCGTCCCGCCGCAGCCGCTGCACCCAACCCTCGACGGTGACGTATTTCCAAGGGCCGGTTTCAATGACCTTTTGCAGCGGATCGATTTTGTGCCCGGCTTTGTAAACGTGCTGCTGCATCCATTCAATCAGGCGGTGATCCATTTCTTTGACGACTTCCGGATATTGATCCGCCACATTGTTCGTTTGATACGGATCATTCTCCATGTCGAACAACGAAACTTGTGGAAAATCGTACAGTCCGGTATGGTACGTGCGGACGAAATACCATTTGCTGTCGCGAACCGCGCGTTGGCATACATACAAGGCGTGATCCATGACGAGATATTCGCGGCCTTCCCACTGTTCCGATCGCAGCGCCGGCAAGAACGATTTCCCGTCCCACCCGGATGGAACCGGAAGACCGACCATATCCGTAATCGTGGCGATGACGTCGACATTGTAAACGAAGCCTTCCACCACTTGGCCCGGTTTCGTAATATCCGGCGCCTTAATGATAAGCGGAATGTGATGCACGGATTCCGTCGCGTTGCCATGCTCCATGTAGACCCCGTGCTCGCCGAGCGATTCGGCGTGGTCCGCGCTGATGACGAAGCAGACGTCATCATGAATGCCGAGCTCCTCCAGCGTTTGAAGGATCTCGCCGATTGCCTTGTCCATATAGTTGATGCCGCCGTCATAGCCGTTGATCAGATGAGCGACATCGTCGCGGCTGCGGATCTGCTCCGGCATCGTTCCCGGAAGCTTGCTTGCCGTGTGCAGGAAAGTTGCTGAACGTGGGAAGCTTGCTTGCCGATGCTTCTGAATCGTCTCCTCATCGGGGAACGCTTTGACCGGAGAATCCTTCCACTGGTCCGCGTACTCTTGCGGATACGTGTACATCGTGTGCGGATCCCAGTACTGGATGTGGAGGAAATAGTTGTCCTCTTTGCCGTGGGCACGCAGCCACGGGATGATCGCGGCGTTCACTTCGTCCGCATTCTCGTTGCCTTCCTTAAGCGAATGCGTGTGCACTTCGTTCCAGCCGGCAAAGTACCACCAAGCATGGTGCCGGTCTCCGAACGAAGAGAACGTAACCGTCCGATAGCCTGCGTTGCGCAAATATCTGGTGAAGAACGGAACTGTTTCGCTGTGTCCGTCTCCATCCGGATAATCGAATTCACAGCCGGGGCCCCAGTGGGTCAGCGCGCCATGATTGACGCCGAAACGGCCGGACATGAAGCTGGCACGCGAAGGCACGCAAGGTGACGAAGCGGTATAGCACGATTCAAACCGCACTCCTTCAGCGGCGATTCGGTCGATATTCGGTGTCGTTTTTCTTTCGTATCCGTAGCAGCTCATATGGTCCGGCCGCAGCGAATCGATATCGAAATAAATAATTCTCATTTGGAAAAAACCTCCCAAACCATGGTTGCGCTTTCTGACAGCGTTTTCCGTTTTCTGATAACGTTTTCTGATTACGTTTTCATTATAGCGCCGTTCATGCAGCTGAATAAGTTTGAAGTTTTTTAGTACTTTTTTGACAAAATGCTCGCTACTGTGCGCAACTGCTGATTTGGACATGGGCTCTCCGGCTTCGTTGAAATCGGATCCCCTCATCCACTTCCCCCTCTTAGGCGGGAACCCCGATTTTAAAGGCGGTTTTTCGTATGGAAAGGAGGGAATGCTTATAGTAGCTCTGGAACGCTCTGGTAAACGCGTAAAAGTTCGGGTAACCGAGAGACAGTATTCCTGTATCACGGCTCTCCTCCTAATCTAACAAAATGACAACTCTAATATACTTCTTGACCCCATATTATCATGGCAGGAGGCGATTCAATTTGGCCAAGAAACCTAACATTTTGTTAGTTACCAGCGATCAACAGCATTGGAACACCATCGGCGCATTCAATCCGGAAATTTCCACGCCGAATTTAGACCGCCTCGTCCGCGAGGGGACCACCTTCGAACGGGCCTATTGTCCGAATCCTACCTGCACTCCCAGCAGAGCCTCCATCATCACCGGCATGTATCCGAGCCAGCATGGCGCATGGACCTTGGGGACGAAGCTGCTCGAGGACCGCCATACCGTAGGGGAGGATTTCATGGATGCGGGGTATCGGACCGCGCTCATCGGGAAGGCGCATTTTCAGCCTCTGAAAACGACGGAGGAGTTCCCATCGGTAGAAGCGTATCCGGTTCTTCAGGATTTGGAGTATTGGAAGCAGTTCAACTGCCCGTTTTACGGATTCGATCACGTCGAGCTGGCGCGCAACCATACGAACGAAGCGCATGTCGGGCAGCATTATGCGCTATGGATGGAAGAAAAGGGCTGCTCGAACTGGCGGGACTACTTCCTGCCGCCGACAGGTACGATGGATCCATCGATCACGTACAAATGGCCGATTCCGGAAAAATACCACTACAACACTTGGATTGCGGAGCGGACGAATGCCCTTCTGGAGCAATATAAAAGCTCGGATGAAAGCTTCTTCCTGTGGTCCAGCTTCTTCGATCCTCATCCGGAATATTTGGTACCGGAGCCTTGGGATACGATGTACGATCCGGACAAGCTTACGATTCCTTCCGTCACTGAAGGAGAGCATGACCGGAATCCGCCCCATTTTGGCTTGACGCAACAGGAGAACCCCGATTTCTCGAACCTGATGGAAACCGGGTACGGGATCCACGGCTACCGCTCCCATCAATTTTACGAATACGGCACGAAATTCCGCTTGACGGACTATGACAAAAAGAAGCTGGTCGCCGTTTACTACGGCATGATCAGCATGATGGACAAATATATCGGCAAAATCCTGGATAAGCTGGATGAGCTGGGGTTGGCCGAAAATACGATCGTCGTCTTTACGACGGACCACGGCCATTTCTTCGGACAGCACGGACTGCAGGCCAAAGGAGGATTTCATTACGAGGATTTGATCAAGCTCCCCTTTATCGTCAAATATCCCGGCATCGTGCCGGCGGGGAAGCGGTCGAACGCCATCCAATCCTTGGTCGATCTCGCCCCCACCTTCCTTTCCTTCTGCGGCATTCCGATTCCGTACGCCATGACGGGAGTGGACCAGAAGGAGGTGTGGCAAGGCGTCAAGAACCGAATCAGGAAGCACGCCATCTGCGAATTCAGGCACGAGCCGACGACGATCAATCAGAAAACGTATGTGGATGACCGGTACAAGATCACCGTGTACTATAACCAAACCTACGGTGAAATCTTCGACCTGCATGACGATCCCGGCGAGCTTCACAACCTGTGGGACGAACCGGGAATACGCGAATCTGAAAACCGAGCTTCTGCTCAAATACGTTTGGGCCGAGCTTGGGAAAGAACCGATGCCTATGCCTCGTATTCATCACGCGTAAATAAATGCAGACCTGCCAACCTGATCATGAACAAAAAAAATCATCATAGCGCTCGTCGATAAACAAATTCTAAACAACGCAGCCTGTTTCGACAAAACAAAGATCCGCAAACTTGGCGTCTGCGGATCTTTGTTTTGTCATACGCTCTCTACTTAAATCAGACCGGATTTTTGTAATAATCTTTGAATCATAACCGCAATCTCAGTCCTGGTAATGTAATCCTTTGAAGCAAGCTCAGTGCCGCTTCTTCCCGATACAATGCTGACAGCAGCCGACGGGAGAGGTCTAAGCGAGTCTAGCTCTATTTTTAGCTTGTCGATCTTATCGAAATTCATAATCTCCCATTCCCCTGCCGTCTGCTGTTGCGCGTCTCCGGCTAGAATAAATGTATTTTTTCAATGAATCTAAGATATAAATACCCGATAACCGCCGCTATGCAAATCAGTTTTTTAAATAGTCCAAGCGGAATATGTTCAATCTTCAGATCACCTTGATCCCAACTTGTTGCGCCCTGGTCAACTAGTCTGCTATGGGCGCTGAGCATACAAAAAAATGACACTAGCGGAATACCTCCGCCCATACCGCGTAAAAAAACTTTGAACCCGCGCTTCAGAGCCGCCCGCAAACTCAATTTATCTCCGTTCAGGTCTCTGACCCGGATGTTAAACAACCACTTTCCGAGCGTAGATCCTGCAGTCGATAGCAGTATTGCCTCAACAGGCACCCACACCAGTAAGAAGCATATACCGAGCCCGATGCTCTCGGCTCTGCTCAGACTTAAGAGATCAATTGCGAAAAATAACGCAAGATCAAGAATAAGCGAGAAAACAAACACATCAATCATTCTCGCCCAGTATCTATGCCACGGCCTCACGTTATATCGAGGTTTTTCACGCAGCGGGACTCTCGGATCTACATAGACGATTTTTTCATTTGCGACGTTGTTCATCTGTGTCACTTCCTTGGTTCATGTTCATGCTCATTCTCTTTTCGCTATGCCTATTATGCCGGAAATATGCTCTGCTCCACCCCGGCAGGAAATCCCATCCAGATGGAGAAAAACAGTCAGCATCGTATCGAAATGAGAGAACGGCCATTCCTCCCGACGGAAGAATGGCCTCATCTTTAATTATAGGAGACAAATGGAAGATAACGGTCTTTTCGGATCTTGGACTTCTCTTCGGCCGTCAATACCGTTACAAAAACTTGCTGGTCGATTTCCACGGCTTCGAACTGGTATCCGCTTTCTTTAATCATCTCATTGATCTCCGCCAAAATTCCCGTATCTATAAAATCATTCATATATTGGGGATGCAGCACTTTCTTTTGGCCGTTCAGCGTAAAGCTGACAGTGACCGGTCCCTCTTCGGAGCCCCATGTTTCCGTAATATCGGTCGGTTGGAAGGCTCCGCGGGATATCCAGCTCCATTTCTCCAATGTAGCGACATATACATCGTTTCCTTTGCCGACATCCGCCTCGGTATCCTTTAGCCAGACACGGTCTTGGTCCTGCTGTAATACATACAGTTCGGCAAACTCGTCATAGTACTCGGAAGAGTCAAACGGATCCCAATCTTTGGTTACAAATCCTTTGTAAAACCCTAAAAACTTATCGTCAAATTGTTGATCCGTCAATCCCTTATCGCGGTCAAAAAAGCCTAGCCCCCTGTAGTAATGCGCTGCATCCAGCAAACGTTCCGCAGGCTTCATCGCCCCGAACTTTTCCTTGCTCAGCTCGTCGTCCGTTTTTATTTCTTCGAACGTCTGAACGATGTTCTGGTAATCCTGATTGACTTCGGAAAATACCGGGTCTCCGGTTAATAGGATAACTCGAAAATAACTGTACTTGCCTTCAATCAGCGTTTGGATTACCGTAAAGTTAACCCCGTTCTTTCCGGTAACCGTGTAAGAAAATTGCCGGGCCTCCATGCCGTTGATTTTCATAGTTTGGTCTGCGGAATATTCGGCTATGTTTTGAGGTTCCATCGCCTTCTTAACGGCAGCTTCATAATCTTCGATTGTCATCGCTTTGCCGATTCTTGCTTTAGAATCCGTCATGGATAAGATTGAGTTGTTTCCATTTTCCACATAAATTTGAAAAGCAGTCGACGACGGCGGCGTTTTGCTTAGCCATTTTCCGCCAACGGTTAACTTGGATCGTCCGTCCGGGCTAATAACCGTATGTACGGGCATAAGATAAATGGTCTTTGTTTGACTCTCCCACGTTACATCGTATTTCGACGCTTCCGCTACAAAACGAATCGGCACAAACACATTGCCGTCAACGACTTTGGGCGCAACAGGCAGAGTATACGGAGTACCGTTCAAACTGGCGCTCGGATTATCGACCTGCAGCGAAATTTGCACATGGTCTTTCTCCGCTTGAATCGTCCGTGTACTTTCATCCCAATGAATGACGAACCCCAATTTTTCAAACAAAGGCCGGAACTGGACCAAAGTCGTTCCTTCCTCCACCACTGGAGCCCGGTCGAACAAAACCCTATCGTTATTCACGAGAACCGATATTCCGGATATGCCATCCGACGCGGCTGAAGCGCGATTCACCGCTACGCCTGATTGCCCGAGCTTCTCCTGCAGTAATTTAGACGGGTCGTTCAACGTATCTTGATCAACGAAAATATGATGAAGCTTTTTCATAGAACCAACAGGAGCCAGGTCGGCAACAGGGTTTTTTGCAACATCCAGCCAGCCAAGTTTAAGCTTCGCAAGAGGAGCAATGCTTTGAATTTTATTATTGCTTGCCAGCAGGTCGGTCAGACCGGTCAGTCGCGAGAAACAGCTGATATCCTCGATTTGATTATCGCTGATCACAAGCTTATGTAATTGAAACAGATTACCGAGCGGGCATGCGTTCTGGATGCGGTTGTGGTTCAGTGCAAGGAACGTTAATTTATACAACCCGCCGAGAGGACTTACATCCGAAATTTCCTGATTCGGCAAAAACAAACTCTGAAGATTAAATGCCATCTCCAGTCCTTTCAGGCTTTTGATCTTTTCCTGCCCCTTCGGATATAGGGAGGTCAGCTTCTGTAAGGCAGTAAAATCAAGCGCCGCGCCGGCATCCAACTTCAATTCGTCCCGTATGGCCTTTTCCAGCGCCGGGTCCTCGATCTTGATATTGAAAGTTCCCGCGAACGCTGCGGGTTGGATGAAGCCTGTCAACATGAACAGGCTTATGAAAACTAAAGTAAGGATTTTGTATTTCAATGCCTCCACTCCTCTCTTAGTTGCCTATATCTTACAACCAACCTTATTATAGTAGAATACATTCTGACCGTATACTACATTTTACGACACCCTTATGACCTAGGTCCTGGAGCCAGCTTAAAACCTTTCATGATTTCATCCCACGCCCGATCGGAGCCTTTCCAATCCGCCCCTTTAGGAACCGATACAGAGCAGACGTCGGCTAGCCCCCAGTCTTCGTGTCTCACTTCATGAACATCCGCATTGTTGACTATGATTAACCGAAACTTACCGGGCATGACGCTATTTAGTGCTGCGCGAAGTTGCTCCGCTTCCGAACGAGATGTTTGGGTTCTGATCAGGCAGATTGGCTTGACCGCTGCCATCGATAAAAACGCTTTTACACGCCGATCCATCTTTTGCTTAAAAGGGTAGTAGGCATCGGTCCAGCGGTATTCCGGCAAACTAAGCGGAAAATCGTGATAAGAAACGATACCGTAACCGGCATCTCTGACGACGTAGCAATCCAGGTCCGTACCGAGTAGCTGCAGCCTGTTCAATTCGAAGAAATTAGTAAAACGGTTCTGGATCAACCGGGCTACATCCGGAACCGAAGGCGAGACAAACCAATCCAACGGTCCGGCAAATTTTCGCAGACCTAACCTTTTCAGCTGATAAGCGGTTTGACAAGTTGAACCTAAACTGACAAACGCTTTATATGTACCCGCGCAGTCGCTCCACTTCATTCGTTCCACCCGCCCCGTGTCGTGTAAGACATCCCTGTCTGCTACCAGTAAATGTACATGTGCCAATGACCGTCACGGCGGGCGGGTACCGCCCCGGAGCAATCACCAGAATTTTCACAAGTGCCATCTCGAACAGGAGTCGGCACATCGATCAACTCCGCTTGGCGCACTCCGGTGATGGTGGTGGATACTTTTTCCATTTGCACGGAAGCCCCTTCTTCCGAAACGCCCCCTAGACTATTTCGCAACATTATAGTTCCGCCAATACGCACGACCGCCGTCCACCCGCTGCCATGTTTAACGCCATAAAAAAACGCGGCCCGACTTGGAAAAGTCGGACCGCGCAAGCGGTGTACGCACTATGCGAGCACTCGAGGCTTTACGATAAGGCCTTCTGTTTGGCCAGCGCTTTTTCGGCCGGCACGTATTCGTAGCCGAGATCTTTCGCCACGGCTTCGTAGGTGACCGATCCGCACGCCACATTGACGCCAAGCAGCAGTGCCTTGTTATCCATGATCGCCTGGTTCACGCCCTTGTTCGCAATTTGCAGCGCATACGGGATCGTCACGTTCGTCAAAGCGATCGTCGACGTTCTCGGCACGGCCCCCGGCATGTTGGCGACGGCATAGTGCACGACGCCGTGCTTCGCATACGTCGGCTCGGCATGCGTCGTCACCCGGTCGACCGTCTCGAAGATGCCGCCTTGATCGACGGCAACGTCAACGATGACCGATCCCGGCTTCATCGCTTTGACCATCGCTTCGGTCACGAGCTTGGGCGCTTTGGCCCCGGGAATGAGCACCGCGCCGATCACGAGATCGGATTCGGCGACCGCTTCGGCGATATTGAACGGGTTGGACATCAACGTTTGCACGCCTGCTCCGAACATATCCTCGAGCTGGCGCAGCCGGTCCGCGCTCACGTCGATTATGGTGACGTCGGCGCCGAGTCCGACGGCGATTTTCGCGGCGTTCGTGCCCACGACGCCGCCCCCGATCACCGTCACTTTGCCGCGCCGGACTCCCGAAACGCCGCCGAGCAATATTCCTTTGCCGCCGTTCGGCTTTTCCAAAAACTGCGCGCCGATCTGGGCGGCCATCCGACCGGCCACTTCGCTCATCGGCGTCAGCAGCGGCAGCGAGCGGTTCACCTCGACCGTTTCATAAGCGATGGCGATCACGCCTTTGTCGACAAGGGCCTGAGCGAGCTTCGGCTCGGCCGCCAAGTGCAGATACGTAAACAAAACGAGTCCTTCGCGCAAATACCCGTATTCCGCAGGGAGCGGTTCTTTCACTTTCATGACCATATCCGCAGCGGCCCATACGGCTGCAGCATCATCGATGATTTGCGCGCCGGCCGCCGCATATTCTTCGTTCAGGAAGCCGCTGCCGAGACCGGCATTGCTTTCGATGACGACTTCATGCCCTGCTTGGACGAAAGCCATGATGCCCGCCGGGGTGATGGCCACGCGATTTTCATTGTTTTTGATTTCCTTCGGTATGCCGATTCGCATATCGTTTCCTCCTCGGTGATGGTGTGTAAGCCAAGTATAGGAGATAGAACGATATTTTTGTTTGTCGGGAAATATGAAAAACCGCCGCCCGGATTGTGAAAATCGACAAAGCGTCAGCCGCCGCCGAGCCGCTCCGTCTTCAATTCCAGGTAGAGGGTTACTTTCTGATCCATGTTCACCAGATCGATGCCGCCGATTTCCGAGATTCGCTTCAGCCGGTAGTTCAGCGTATTCGTATGGACGTGAAGAACGTCCGCCGCCTCTTTCGCGTTGCTGTCGCTTGCCAAAAACACCTCGAGCGTATGCAGCAGGTCGCCGTGGTGCTCGCGGTCGTATTCCCTCAGCTTCTCCAGGCACGGATTTTTGAAGCTGCGCTTCCGTTTTTCTTCGAGGATCAAGGGCAGGAAGCGGTAATAGCCGAGGTCGGGATAACAGAGGATGTTCCTCGTTTCGTGCGGGAATTGCCTTTTGATTTGCAGCACCATGAGCGCTTCCTGATAGCTTTGCTCCACCATCGTATACTGCTCGTACAGAGAGCCGCTGCCCGCTGCCGCCAGAGCGGAGCCGAACCGGCGCTCCGCCTGGGCGACGAAATCCGCCGCTTGCCGGCTGAATTGGTCCTTGGCCGGATGCCGGTGAAGGGGCGATGCCAGCAAAATCAGCTGGCTCTCGACGACAACGTGGAAAACGAACCGAAGCTGCCCGGCCGCAGCCATCATGTCCAGAATTTGCTGGTACCTTTTGTCGGTAATCTCCGAGCCGAACTGCAGCATGAGCACGTGAAACGAAGGCGGGAGCACCGCCGCTGCTCTGTCCGCCCGTTCTTTGATTTGCGCTTCGGATTTCAAATGCCCCGTCAGCAGCTGCCAGAAAAAATCTTTGTGTCCCTCTTCCACTTTACGCCGCTGCGTCTGAAGCTGGACCAGCTTCGTTCTCGCCGCTTCCGCCGCCTTTTTCAGCAGGATCAGCTCGCGCGCGTCAAGCCGTTTGTCATCCTCGACGACCCAAATGTAGCCGAGAACGTCCGCGTTTTTGCGAATGGCGATCGCCACGCGGTCATTCAAGCCGATATCCCGGATCGCCGGTATGCGGACCGGGTCGTCGCTTTCCGCAAGCCGCTGGATGACGCCTTCACGCCACAACCCGCCGATCACTTTCTCCGGCACGCGGCGGCCGACAATGGTCGCGATGCGGGCCGGATCCATTTGCGGATCGTGAGAGCTGTACGCGATGAGCCGATGGTTCGCATCTTCGATCGTAACGGGACATCCGAGCACTTCGTTCATCGTTTCCGCCAAAGCTTCCAGACTTTCAAAGCTTCTGTCGAACGGGTCTTCGTCCATAAGCATTCTTTCTTGCCCCCCACTATCCAAGGTGAAGCACGATTTGTGCAAGCGCACAAAGGCGATTTGCGTTTTTCTTCGAATCCGACAAACAAGCGTTTGCAGATTCCGTTTATACTAAAGTAAGAACCAGCAAGGGGGATTCAACGATGATAACGCAACTATCGCCCGAGAATCGGATCGGCCACCGCGATACATGGGCCGAAATCTCGCTTGACGCCATCTCTCATAACGCCGAGCTGTTCAAAACCGCGATAGGCGCTTCATGCCGGCTGATGGCCGTTGTGAAAGCGAACGGGTACGGGCATGGGGCCGCCGAAGTCGCCGCAGCGGCGATCGCAGCGGGAGCCGATTGGCTCGGCGTCGCCATTTTGGACGAAGCGCTGCAATTAAGAGCCGCAGGCATCGACCTGCCGATTCTCGTTCTGGGCTACACGCCTCCCAGATCCGTCGAAGCCGCCGTCCTTAACCGCGTGACGTTAACCGTATACTCCGCTGACGTTCTTGGCCAGCTCATCGCCTGCACGGAACGGCTGCAGCGGCGTGCGGCCATTCATCTCAAAATCGATACCGGCATGTCCCGCATCGGCGTCACGAGCAAAGAGGCGGCGCTAGCCTTGGCGCAACAAGCGCTCGCTTCCCGCCATGTCGATCTGGAAGGTATGTTCACCCATTTCGCGGAAGCGGACAACCCGGAATCGCCGTACACGCGCCGCCAATTCGAAACGTTCCGCTCTTATATCGAATTTCTGCACGAACATCATATCGACGTTCCGCTCAAGCACTGCTGCAACAGCGCGGCAGCGATGCATTTTCCGGATATGCATCTGGACATGGTCCGGGTAGGCATCGCCCTGTACGGGCTGAAGCCATCCGCCGACATCGACCACCCCGGCTTTCCGCTCCGGCAGGCGATGCAGCTCAAAACGCGGGTTTCCGCCGTCAAGCGCATCTCCGCAGGCCAGTCCGTCAGCTACGGACGCACGTTTACCGCAGCAAGCGATTGCACCGTCGCCACGATTCCGGTCGGTTATGCCGACGGATTGTCAAGGCAGCTTTCGGGCAAAGGCTTCGCCCTGATCGGACATACGCGGGTTCCGATTATCGGCAGAGTGTGCATGGATCAAACGATGCTGGACGCGACATCCGTCCCGGACGTGCAAGCCGGCGACGAGGTCGTTCTGTTCGGCGGCACGGAGCAAGCGTTCATCGCGATCGATGAAGTCGCTGCGCACATGAATACAATCAACTACGAAGTCGTTTGCCTGATCGGGCAAAGGGTTCCCCGCGTTTACGTCCGGTCACTTTCAGTATAACTCCCGCATGGCCGGGGACTCAATGAGGCGCCTGCCGAAATCACCGTCCGGCCAGGCCGGCGGGGGTCAATGCACCATCGCCCATATGGAGAGCGCCGTTTTGTCCCCGGTGTTGACGTAGCGGTGAGGAGTCGTGCTTGGAAAACAAATGCTGTCTCCCTCGTATAAATAAATTTCCTGCCCGCCCAGGATCACCTTCATTTCCCCTTGCAAAATATACCCGCATTCCTCGCCCGGATGGCTGACCAGCTCGGCTTCGGCCATCTCCCCGGGCTGGATTTCCACAAGCAAATACTCGATCTTCCCGAGCGCTCGGGGACAGGATATGGTACCGCACCTTGGAATCGGACAGATCCATGAGCCGGCGCCGGTCTTTGCGGACGACGATATGCTCTTCCTCGATGCCTTGAAAAAAGTGATGGATCGGAATGTCGAGAGCGGTGCAAACTTTCCAGAACGTTCCTACCGTAGGGTCTACAAGCCCCCTTTCGATTTGCGAAAGGAGGCCGATGCTGAGACCCGTTTTTTCCGCCAATTGTTTCAGCGTGTAATTTTTTTGCTTGCGGATTTCCCGCACCCGTTCCCCGTTAAACATGCGCCCGCCCCCCTCGGAAATGGCATGCGCTGCTCCAGCCCGTCTCCTTCTCAGCGAATGCGGGGGCTTGCAGGCATGCGTTCTGGCGGGAAGGACATCTGGAATAAAACGAGCAGGCGTTCGCGCCTCCGTCCGCAGCGGGTTCGGCAAATCCGCCGGCCGGCACGGACGGTTCATACACGCTCGGCAGCGAAGACAGCAGGATGCGGGTGTACGGATGATCCGGTTCGCGGAACATCGGCCGGGCGGGGCCGACTTCGACGATATGGCCCTTGTACATGACGGCCACCCGGTCGCACATATAGCGAATGACGGCCATATTGTGCGAAATGAACAAATAGGTCAAGTTGCGCTCTTTTTGCAATTCTTTGAGCAAATTGAGCACCTGCGCCTGCACGGAAACGTCGAGCGCCGATGTCGGCTCGTCCAGCACGAGAAAGGAGGGATCCGTAATTAACGCCCGCGCGATCGCGATCCGCTGCCGCTGCCCGCCGCTGAATTCGTGCGGATGGCGGGAAAGGTGCTCCTCCTTCAGGCCGACGCGCCGGAGCAGCGAAACGAGCCGCGCCTGCGTCCCCTTCTCCTTCCGCTCCGCGGAGGGCAGCGCATGGAGAGGCTCCACGATAATATCTTTCACCGTCATTCTCGGATCGAGCGAAGACTGCGGGTCTTGAAACACGATCTGGATTTCGCCCGGACGGGGACTGCGATACTGCCCTTTGTCCCAGAGAGGACGATCCAGATAAGTAATGGCGCCGGCCGTCGGGGACTCGAGGCCGATCAGCATTTTGCCGATCGTGCTTTTGCCGGAGCCGGATTCGCCGACGAGCCCGAACGCTTCCCCCCTCCGGATCGCCAGATCCGCTTCCTTCACCGCCGTAACGAGCTGCTTGCCTTTGCCGAACTGCTTGTGCACTTGCTGCAGCCGAATCATGTCATCCATGGCTTCCATCCGCCCCCTTCCAGCATGCGACTTCGTGTCCGGGCTTCCGCTCTTCCAATCTCGGCTTGCCCAGCCTGCATTCTTCGGTAGCCCGGCTGCAGCGCGAAGCAAAGCTGCAGCCTGCCGGCCTGCGGCGCAAATCGGGCACCTCGCCGCCGATCGCCAAGAGCGGCTCGTCCGGATCGGCCAGATCCGGCAGCGCATGCAGCAGCGCTTGCGTGTACGGATGCTGCGGCGAGCGCAGCACGTCGGCCGTGCTTCCCGTCTCGACGACTTCCCCCGCGTACATGACGGCGACCCGGTCGCACAATTGCGCCACGATGCCCAGGTCGTGCGTAATGAATACGATCGAAGTACCGCGCCGCTCCGACAGCTCCTTCATCAATTTCAATATTTCGTGCTGAATGGTTACGTCGAGTGCGGTAGTCGACTCGTCCGCAATGAGCAGCTCGGGAGGAGCGGCCATCGCCAAAGCGATCACGACCCGCTGCCTCATGCCGCCGCTCAGCTCGAACGGATATTTCCTCGCCACCAGCTCGGGATCGTGAATATGGACTTCCCGCAAAGCGTGCACCGCCAGACGCTCCGCCTCTTGCCCGGATACGCCGCGATGCCGCTTGATCACCTGCGCCAGCTGCTTGCCGACGCGCATCGTCGGATGCAGCGCCGTCATCGGCTCCTGAAACACCATGCCGATTTGTTTGCCCCGGACTGCCTGCTTTTCCTTCTTGCCTAGGGCGAGCAAATTGCGGCCGGCATATCGGATTTCTCCGCTTGTCACCACCGCGTTTTTGTCCAGCAGGCCTAAGACGGACAGCGCCGTCACCGATTTGCCGGAGCCCGATTCCCCCACGATGCCGACAATTTCACCTTTGTCGACGGAGAGGCTGACGTTGTGCAGGGCTTTCATCGTGCCGCGCATTCCGTGGAATTCCACGGACAAATCTTTGATTTCCAGCAGCATCTTAAGTCCCTCCTCCTAGCGGCCGGACTTCGGATCCAGAATGTCCCGGATGCCGTCCCCGATCAGATTTAAAGCGCCGGATGCGAGAAACAGCGCCAGCCCCGGAAACGTGGGATACCACCAATAGTCGAGCAAATATTTCCACCCGACGCTGATCATCGCCCCCCATTCCGGAGTGGGAGGCTGGGCGCCCAACCCGAGGAAGCCGAGCGTCGCCACGAGCAAAATCGCGTCCCCGATGTCGAGCGTCACCTGAATCACGATCGGCGACACGACGTTAGGCACAATGTGCCGCGCGATAATGCGCCAAGGCTTGATGCCGAACGTCACCGCCGCTTTCACGAACAGCTTCTCCCGCAGCGCCAGCGTCTCCCCGCGCGCCAGACGGACATATACCGGTATTTTCACGACCGCTATGGCGATCATCGCGTTTTGCAGGTTCGGACCGAGCGCAGCGGCGAAAGCCATCGCCAAAATGAGCGTCGGGAAAGCGAGAATCATGTCCATAATCCGCATCATGATTTGGTCGATCTTGCCGCCTAAATAGCCGGACACCGTACCGAGCACCGTCCCGATGGCGCCGGCCGCCACGACGATGGCGACGCCGATGCCGAGCGACAGGCGCGTGCCGTACAGAATGCGGGTAAAAATGTCTCTGCCCACTTCGTCCGTACCGAACCAATGCTTCGCCGACGGGCCTTGGAACCGCTCGACGACGTTGATTTTGTTCGGGTCGAACGAGGTGATGAGCGGCGCCGCCAAGGACAGCAGGACGATGACCGCAAGCACCGCCAAACCGGCGAGCGTCATCGGGTTCTTCTTGAGCTTGTACCAGAACGGATGGATCTCTTTCGCGGGGAGGACCGCTTCGGCCGTCTGCAACTCCATCATGATTCCCCCTTACGGTTTGATTTGCGGATCGAGGATGTAATACGTCAAGTCCACGATGAGGTTGATCAGGGCGTACCCGATGGAAATGACGAGGGTAAAGCCCATGATCGCCGGAAAATCGAGATTGGCGATCGAATCGACCACATATTTGCCCATGCCCGGCCAGCCGAATATCGTTTCCGTGACGACGGCACCGCCGAGCAGCGAGCCGAACGACAGCCCGACGACCGTTACCGTCGGGATGAGCGCGTTGCGCAGCGCATACCGGAACAGCAGGAGCGGCCCGCTGATGCCGTTGGCCAGCGCCGTGCGGATATATTCCTGTCCGAGCGCCTCCAGCATGCTGGCCCGCACCTGCCGGGTAATGATCGCGAGCTGCGCGTAAGAGAGCGTAACCGCCGGTATGACGATGTGCCACAAGCTGTTTTTGAAAGCGGGCCAATTGCCGGTCAATATGCTGTCGAGCAAATACAGTCCGGTAATGCTCGCAGGAGGCTGAATGTTCAGATCGAGCCGCCCGGTGGAAGGAAACCAGCCCAAATAGCCGTAGAAAATCAAAATCATGACGAGTCCGCTCCAAAATACCGGCGTCGATACGCCCGCGATCGAGAACACGCGCGCCCCGTGGTCCCAGCCGGTGTCCTTCTTCACGGCGGACAGGACGCCGAGCGGAACGCCGACGACGATCGCGATGACAAAAGCGCACAAAGCGAGCTCCACCGTCGCCGGGAAAAACGTCAGCAAATCGTGCGCGACCGGCTGCTGCGTTCGTATCGAGGTTCCGAGGTCACCTGAAGCAAGTCCTTTAAGATAAGTAAAATATTGGACCCAGACCGGCTGGTCTAGGCCCAATTGATGGCGGACTTGCTGCAGTGTTTCCTCGTTCGCGCGCTGTCCCACCAGCATCCTCGCGGGATCTCCCGGAATGATGTGGGATAGGAAGAAGGTGATCAGCGTCACGCCGAACGCCACGAGGACAAGCATGACAAGACGTTTGGCAATCATTTGCCTCATGTGGAAACACCTCGCTCCTTCATCTATTTCGACATCTCTGCCAGATTGTAAATACCTTCCAGCATCGGATTGTAGTTAAAGCCTTTAACGCCTTTGCTGATCGGGAGCAAATAATCTTTCTGATACAGGTACAGGTACGGAGCGTCGTCGATGACGATGTTTTGCACTTCTTTATACAGCTTTTCGCGCTGCGCCTGGTCGTTGCTCGAAGCGGCGCTGCGAACGAGCTCGTCCACCTTGTCGTTTTTGTAGAAGGCGCGGTTGCCGGACAGGCCGAAGTTTTTCGAATCGAACCAGTAGTTCATGAACATGAACGGGTCGGCGAAGTCCGGGCTCCAAATGCCGAGGGACAGATCGAACTGCCCTTTGTCGATCATGTCGCGCTGCGTCGCGTAAGCCACTTTTTTCAGGTTAAGCTTGATTCCCGCTTCGGCCAAATACGATTGCAGCGTCAGCGCTTCCGTCTCCCACCACGGCCACTTGTCCGAATACAGCAGATCCAGCGACAGGTTGCTCACTCCCGCTTCGGCGAGCAGCGACTTCGCTTTCGCCGTATCGTGCGTGTACTGCTTCGCCTGGTCGTCGTGGCCCCACAGCCCTTGCGGGATAGGCCCGCGCATTTGCGTGGCGTAGCCCTGCTGCACCGCTTTCGTCAGGGAGCCGTAATCGACCGCGTAGCTGATCGCCTGCCGCACTTTCGGGTTTTGCAGCGCCGGGTTGCCCTTGCTCGCATTGATGTAGGCAATGTCGACAAACAGGCTGGGCTTCTGTACGACCTGCGCGTTCGGCAGAGCGGAGACGCTTTTCAGCTGCTCGACCGGGATGCCTTCCGCGATGTCGATATCGCCTTTTCCAGCTGCAGGCGCTGCGCCGAGGAGTCGGCGACGATTTTGAAATATACGGTTTTGAGCGCAGGCTTGCCGGCGGAGTTCGGATTGAGCTCAAGCTTCAAATACTCGCCTTTTTTCCATTCCGCCAGCTGGTAAGGACCGCTGCCCATCGTATGGCTGGCCAAATAATTTTGGCCCAAATCGCCGTTCGATTCGTGCTCCATCACCTTCGGATTGACGATGCCGCCGTAGTTCGCGGCCAGCGTGGACAGAAACGGCGGGAAGTTTTTCTTGAGCGTGAACACGACGGTGTTCGGGTCCTGCACTTTGATATCCTGAATGACGCCGAACACATCGACCGGCCCTTTGGCGATTTTCAGGATGCGGTCGAACGTGAACTTGACAGCCTGCGCGTCGACCGGCGTTCCGTCGGCGAATTTGTGCCCTTCGTTCAAGATGAACGTCCAGGTGAGGCCGTCCGGAGAAACTTTCCATTCCTTGGCGAGCCCCGGCTTCACTTCCGTTGACGCCCCATTGTATTCGACCAGCCGTTCGTACGTCGGATACGTAATTTTCCAGGCTGCGTTGTCCATCGTCACGGCGGGATCAAGGGTGCCTTCGTCAGCTGTCATGGCCACGACCAGGGAGTCTTTGCCTGCGGCAGAGCTGCTTGCGGCCGCTGCGGGGGACGGCGCGGGATTTTGCTGCGCGGGTTGCTGGCTCGGTTTGTTGCTGCAAGCCGTCAGCGCCGCTGCCAGAACGAGCAAAAGAGAGGTTTGCACAAATCTTGACTTCATGGGAACCCTCCTAAATAAATATGATGATAAGTTTATATAAAGTCACAATATATTAAATTTTAATTTAATATATTGAAACTTGCTTCACACCTTTATAAATGGCGACTTGATTGGTCGCTTTCCCCCACGGTATATTCCCGTAGTCGAAATGCCACCATTCTTCGTCATAGCTGCGAAATCCGGCTTCCGTCATCGCTTGCTTGAGCAGCCTTCTGTTGTCCCGGACGGCGCGTTCGGCTTCGCTTAGAGCTTTGGCCGTTTCGTACCAGTCCGTTCTCGCTTTTTCGGTAAATTCGTCGAAGCCCGTTCCCATGTCGAGCCAGCCGTCCGCTCCGGCGATCGTAAGATCGACCGCACCGCCGGTCATATGCGGAGAAGGGGCATCCGCATCGTCCGACGGATAGGCGACAAATTTGGAAATCTCGCGGCGAACCTCGTCTTCGCTCATGCCTTTTTTCTCAAAAGCTTCTTTTGTCATATCGTACAGCGCTTTTTGCACCTCGTATGGCCTCCAGCCGTCCAAAACGAGGAAATGCAGTCCCTTCGGGAGCTTCCCGGCCGCTTGTACGAGCCGCTGTGCCGCCCCAGCGCGCAAATAGCATTCGTTCATCGCCCCTGTAACATTGTGATGATAATAATACGGAAACACCTTGATTCGGGGAGACAGGTTCGACAGCGGGACCAAAGGTTCTCCCGATTCGCGAGACGGCGTTGCCTGCAGATGAAGATCCATGTGTACCTCCGGAACGATCCTCAATTATGTCGTTTAATGTCGATCAAGAATGAAATGTGTCATATTTTATGACTTTCTTAAGATTATATTAACTCGAGAAAGCGTTTTAGTAAAGTGAAATTTTTATAGTTTAGTGAAAAAAATTTGTGATTATGTTATATTACTTTACATGTTTCCGCTTTCATCCTTTTGTTACGCCTCGTCTCTTGCTATTAATCGTGCCTCCCTCGGGTTATTTGTGTAATATTTCATCACGCAACTATTAACCAACAATGTTCCAACCTTCATAAGCTCTCCGGCTCCGTGATAATAGTTACCAAGCCGAAACGGACAGCCGAGCTCGTTATCGATGCGTTACGATCGTCGTTCGTTGAAAGAATAAAACGGAGCCATGCGCGTTGGCGGCGCATGGCTCCGTTTTATTATACTGGCTGGCCGGCGGTCAACCGCCTTACTCCCGGTCTATATTGGCGCTTTGTGAGTAGTATTTGTACACCGCGCTCACATCCTCTTCGCCGAGCCCGAAGTTGCATGCCCTCTGAAAAATTCGCTTCACTGCCGCGGCGACCGATATGTGTTTATACATCCAAATCTTCAATCCGGATGTCCCGGTTCAGTTTCGCCGATTTGATGATGGCATCCGCCACCTGTACGCCGTGAACGGCATCCGCGAACGAAGTATGGACCGGTTCTTGTCTGTGCATGAGACATTGCGTAATAAAGTTCAATTGTTCGCGCAAAGCGCCTGCTATTCTTCCGCCTAACCGGTTGTGCACCGATAGATCCGTCGTTCTTCGCCCTTGCCTATTCAAGATTTGCACGCCGGCCGGCTCTGTTTCGAACCGGGCCATGCCGTTAACGCCGATAATTTCCGCGGCATCGTGAATTTCGATGCCCGCTTCATCCGGAGTCATCCAGTTGCTTTGCAGTACGGCCAGCGTCCCGTTGGCAAATTCGAGATTGGCCCACAAAATTTCCGGAACGTCCGCGCCGGACACCGATCTCCCGTACGCCCTCACGTTTCGCACGCGGCTTCCGGCATACCATATGGCCAAATCAAGATCGTGAATCATCAATTCGTATACGGTGTGAGTCCTTTGATACGTTGCAAACAACGACTGCTGCCTGGAGCGCCTCAAATACATGGATACGGGACGGCCGATTCGCCCGTCGCGGATAGCTTCATACACCTCGATGCTCTTCGGCTCGAAGCGGAGCAGGTGGCCGGGAATAAGCCATCTCCCGGTGCGTTCCGCCGTTTCCCGCATCGCGACCGCCTCCCGCAAGTCGGTCGTGACCGGCTTTTCGACAAGAACGTGCTTGCCTCCTTCCAATGCCTTCACAGTCGATTTCAAGTGCTCTTTTTCGAAGGTGACGACACTCACTAGTTCGATATCGGCACGCCCGATAAGATCGTCTTCGTTGGTGTAATAGTCAGCGATGCCATACTGGGCCGCAATCGTCCGCACCCGTTCCGCATTGATATCGCAAATCGCCGCCACTTCCACATGAGGCAAGGATTGATAAGCTTGAAGATGACATTCCCCCCAGCTGCCTAGGCCGAGGATACCTACCTTTACTTTGTTCATGTGTGCGCCTCCGCTCAAGTCGTTTGCAGCAATATTTTTCCGGAATTGACCTTCCCGGCGACAAGGTCGGAGAACGCAGCTCCTCCATCTCGCAGCGACCGGATCTCCGTCCAACCGTCTTCCTGAATTTTTCCGCTGATCAATAGCTGCACACTCTCGTAAAAGTCTTGAGCCGTATAACAGAAAGAACCGAGAATTTCGATCTCGTTGCGTATAAGGTGATTGATCCGCAAGCTCGTATCGTCGACGCCGAGGCCGATATTCATGAACGTTCCGCCCGGATTGACGATCTTAAGGGCGCTTTCGCGAGTCGACTGAAAGCCCGCCGCATCGATAACGACGTCCACCCCTTTTTCACCGGCAATCGAGCTTACCGCCTCGGCCAATGCCGTATTCTTCGGATTGAACGTATAGTCAACTCCGCACCGCGAAGCGGACTCCAGCCTCATCTCGTTCGTGTCCGCCATCATGACGAGCGAGGCTCCCAACAGTTTTGCGACCATTGCGCAGAGCAGCCCGATCCCGCCGGCGCCGATCACGAGGACGTTGGCAAACGGATGGCGCTCCATGGCGCGTCGGGCCGCCCTTAGCGAACAAGCCAAAGGCTCCGCCAGAGCTGCCCGGAAGGAATTCAACCGCTCCGGAACCGGAACGACGGCGCTCGCTGGAACAGCCACGTATTCGGCGAACGCGCCGGGAAGGTGGATGCCGATAATTCTCCTGCTCGCACATAAGTTGGTTAAGCCTTTACGGCAAGACGGGCATTTGCCGCAAAACAGCAGCGGATTGACAACCGCTTTTTGCCCGATTAGTTTAGCCTGGCTTTGATGCCCTGCACGTTCGACGATTCCGCAAAACTCATGTCCCATAACAAGGGGCGGCACACGCAGGCTATTGTGGCCCAAATACCCTTCGATTTCCGAACCGCATATTCCGACGGCCTCTACGCGCAGAAGCACATCGCCCTCCAGAATGGCAGGTTCCTCCACTTCGCAAAATTCCATCCTTTCTGGTGCCGTCCACATGAGCGCTTTCATGGCTTAATTCCCTCCCATACGATCAGCATTCTTTCTCAAATCTGGAGAGCAGGCCGAGCAAAGTACGAATATCGTCCATATCGTTGAACGCATGAATGGATGCCCGAAAGCGCCCGTCGCCGCCCCAAACGTACACATTTTCCGATAAAAGGAACTGCGCGATCTGTTCCGCCCGGTCATGCAGGATGCAAATGTTGCCGGCTCTCCGATCCGGTTCCGACGAGGTCATCACTTTATAGCCGCGCGTCTTTAATTCGTTGATTAAATAGCCGCCAAGCGCGAGTACATGCCGTTCGATATTGTCGATGCCGGTCTGCAGCAGCAGATTTGTAGAATAATTCATAGCGTACATGGTGGGATAACTGGGGTATCCCAGCTCGAACTTTTTGGCATCGGCGTGAAAGGAGAACGATTCGAATCGATCGGGGCTAAACATGTCCCGAACGCTGCGCCACCCTACATATTTCGGGACGATGTCAGCCGTTCTCGCGGAATTAATGCCAAGAATACCGGCCCCATGAACAGACAGCAGCCACTTATAAGAGCTGCAGACGGTAAAATCCGATTCGTACATATGGACGGGGACGACGCCCAGCGACTGCGTGACATCAAGCAAAAGCAGCGTGTCGGTGTTTCGCAATTCGCGATACAGCTCGCGATAGTCAAGCCGGGCGCCCGACAAATAGCTGACGTGACTAGTCATAACCAGTTTAGTTCTAGCGTCAACCGCGTTGAGAATATGCTCAGGACTGACCTGCCACTGCTCATGCTCAACTACGCGGATTTCCACCCCGCGTTCCTTAAGCGCAAGCCAAGGCAAAATTCCGGATGGAAACTCTAAGGTATGAACGACGACGTTATCTCCTTTACGCAAATCAAGGGCCTGAGCCAGCATGGAGATGACTTCGGACGTATTGGACAGAAAGGCGATGTCTTCGCTTTTCCCATGCATCAATGCCGCTGCGTTTCGTCTGCAGCTGAGCTCGATTTCCGCATTTTTTTCCCTGCCGATAGGCCCCAAGCTGCGGGCATGCATGTAATCGGTCATCGCGTCCAAACTTCCGCGGAGAGGGGGGGTTTCCGCCCCGCTGTAAAGCCAGGTGCATCGGTCCAGTCCGACAAACAATTGTTTCGCCAAAAGTGAATTCATAAGCGACCGAACTCCTCTGCTCATCAAGTTTGAAATCTAAAAATTCGGCGGTACCTCCAACCTGGTGAAATACCGATGCGCGGTTTCGATATGTTTCGCCGCATTGGCTAAAAGGAAAGGGCCGTGACCTGGGTATAGGCGGTGTAGTCCTAGTGAATGAAGCTTAGCCATCGAGTCGGCATATTCAGGGATGCTGCAATCCCATATATATTGGATCACCACTTTGCCGCCCGCGAACACGACATCCCCTGAAAACAAGCTTCTTCGACCGTCTTGCTCCCACAAGTAGGAAACGTGGCCGCGGGAATGACCCGGCGTCTCATAGACCGTTAGTTCCATATGTCCAATCCGGATAAGGTCATGCTCCTGAACCCGCCGGGATACCGGACATGCCTGAAACGAAAAATCTGCCGGGTATACACCGCCTCTGATCGCATGTGTTAAGCTGGTCTTGTTCATATCTCCTTGCTCGAGCCATGGAGCGGCTTCCGCCGAAACGACGACATTCAAACCATATCGATGATGAAAATATTGCGCTCCAGCCGCATGATCGCCATGAACGTGGGTCAGAAGCAAGTGGGCGACATCTTTCATGGCAATGCCGTGACTTTCGATGTTTTGAACGATTCGTTCCGGCTCGACACCGCCGCCGGCATCGATAAGGGCGTACTCGCCGCCGCCATCCAGCAAATATACGTTGCAGTCCGTGGAGTGGCTTAGCTCCATTCCGTATTTGCCGCTTCCCACCAAATATACTCGATCCGATATTTTCATCGTATCCTCCCGCCTATTTGCCTCATTCCGGGACGACTCCCAACCGATCATGATCTTTTGCCGAACTGTTGCGCTAGCCGGATATATAATTTTTCCGCCAACTCGACTTCCTTCATGGAAACCCATTCCTCGACGGAATGCGCCTGATGAATGGAGCCTGGCCCAAGCACGATGCTCGGAATCCCTTTTAATGCTTGCAGTTTGCTGGCATCGCTGCCGTAAGTCGCACCGGACGGAACACAATTTAGAGAAAGCTGTTCGGCTGCACGCTGCGCACTGAGTACGATTTCCGAGTCGATCGGCGTATTCAAGGCCCAATCCAGCAGCAGCTCCCGAGTTTGGAGCGATACGCCCAGTGGAGACAGATTCGTCTGCAGCTCGTTTCCAATTTCCTCCATGACCCGTTCAGGGTCCTCTCCGGGAATAATTCGCCGGTCTACTTCAATGCGGCAACGTTCGGGCACGATATTGATCTGGCTTCCTCCTTGAATAATCCCAACGGAAATCGTAGGCGATCCGCATAACGGATGAACGGAGGCAGACAATTTCGGTTCCACTATACGGCTGAAATAATCGATCACTTTGCACATCTGCTTAATGGCGTTGTCCCCTTGATGCGGAACGGAGCTGTGAGCCGCCTTGCCATGCGTTTCCACGGCAAAGCGGACGCAGCCCTTATGCGCGACGACAAGTTCCAAATTCGTCGGCTCGCCTACAACCGCCCCGCTAATCGGCAAGTCAAATTCAAGGAACGCCATCAGCCCCCGGTACGCGTGCTCTTCGTCGACGGAAGCGCAAAGAACCAGATCGCACGACAAGGAATCCTGTTGATGGACAAGATATTCGAAGGCGGACAGCATCGCTGCCAAAGATGCTTTCGTGTCGCATGCGCCCCTGCCGTATAAACGGTCGCCTGACATGACGGGCACCAACGGATCGGGCATGCTTCCGAGCGAGACGGTATCCATATGAGCCTCGAACAGAAGCACCCGGTCGGGATGTCCTGTCTTCAACTCGATGAGCACATTGTCCCTCCCGGGGAACACCGGCTGCCTTGCCGCCGATAAACCCGCTTCGCGGCAAAAACGCTCGATGTACCGCACAATCTCTCCCTCGCCGGAAGCTTGTTGGTCGAAATGAGGATTCACGCTCTCAATTCGGATCAAATCCTCCAATATTTGCAGCACGCGGCTTTTCAATTCCCTTCCTCCTTAACCGTGGATCCGGGCTATCGAATACTTATTTGCGAATGGCGGCCGTCGGCTTGGCTTTGGCGATTCTAGGCCCCCACTCGAGCAGCCATTCCCAAGGAAGGCTTTCGCCGCCTACAATTCTGCTCACTGCCGGATCGGGTTCGAAGCCGGCTCCTACGACCGGATGAAAGACGTTCTTATACTCGTTGATTACCTGCGGTATGTAGTACTCGCCAATCGCCACGCCCGTCCAAGTGTGATCGCCCGAGTCGAAATAATTCTCCTTAATGAGCCGGTAGTCTTCCTCCGCGTGGAAGATCGCCTTTTCCGCAAGGCGGCGGAGCAGCTCCGCATCGGTTATCCCGTCTTCCCGGGCTTCAAGAAAACGGTTATAGTAAATGCCCGCCCAAATCACTTCCTTCATCCTTCGGGCCATCAGCTGCGTGGCTTGCGCGCATTCGACCGCAGCAGCGGGCAAACGCGGCGATTGCATAATGGCTTCGATGCCGCAAAGCACGGCGTCGATTTGATCCGCCATCATTTCCAGATACCGTCTGCCCTCTTTGCCCACATATTTGTCCGGCATAAAAGGAAAGGACGGCAGCCGGTCGCAATTTGCGTTTCGTGAATGCACGGAATGGTTCGAACGATGGTTTCATATCTCGCGCCGTTCTCTTCGCCGAACAGATGCCGGGAAGCCAGCTTCAAATATTCGTAGTGGCCGAGCTCCCAACAATTCCAGCCGAATTGGGCGGTGGCCATAAAATAATGCTCGTGGCCGTACCACTCGAAGCCGTAGCCGTTGATGCCGGCGCAGCGTTGATTGACCGCGCCCTGGAATTGGGAGATGTCGTTCCACAGATGCTGGAACGTGTAATTTTTCAAACTTTCGGGGAACGTGTCTGGAATTAAATAAGGAATTCGTCCCAAGCTGGCGGCAAATCCGCTGCCTTCGCAGTTACGCGAATAGATGCGATCTCGGCCAAAAATGCCGACCCACTTCAAAAACTCGCGGTCGTCATCTTCCAGCCCGGGGGCCCAGAACAGCTTCACGCGCGCAGGCAACCGATCCGCCCATTGCCGCAAATACGTATCGGATTTCACTATCGGCGGTTCGCGCAGCCACCTGATGCCGATCAGCGTATCGGGGCGAAGCACTTTCTCATATTCCTGCAGCAATTGTACGGAAACGGTATGCTTCGCATCGTTCGGGGCAAGGTGGCCGTATCGGGTGCGGCATTCCTCGCATTGGCAGAACCACTGTACCTCTTCGCTTTCTTCAAATACGAGTCCGTTAAACCCGAGTTCCTCGATACGCTTGACGCTGGCGATCAAATACCGTCTGACGTCTTCCCGGGAAGGACACATCGAGTCGTAGCTGTTTACGTGGCCTTGCGATTTTAATTGCTCGGACAAAACGGCGCGGCTCTCGGGATGGACGACCGGATAACCCCCGCTGTAGGAATTGAGCCCGATATATGCATATACGTCGATTCCCCGCTTGTTCGCATACCGAATCATGTCGCTGAGGAAAGGCTTGTTTAAGTTCGGGTGGGTAAACGAAACCTCGAGCCAATCGTTGATTTCTTTGGACCACGTACGAACTTTGATCCCCTTCAGCTCGGTCTCCGGATATTCGGGAAAATCGAACGGCCAGAACCCGTACATCACCACGTTCAAAGCATTGATTTTGTGGCGGAAACACCAATCCATGAATTGCATCCACCTTGGACCGTCCCATAGCTGCATGCCAAAGCCGGCCCGGGCGAAGCCTGCATACCAAGCAAGAGTTGGAGAAATAGTCCGTTTTGCTATGTCCGGCCCGTCAATAATCCGAAGACACGGGATGCGTCCTTCCGACCCATTGGATATTAGTTGGCCGAGAGTGGTTAATCCGTAAAGAATCCCTTGCTTGGACAAGGCGCCAATACGAATTCCGTCGGGATTAACTGTCAGCATATAGGCCTGATCCGGTATCGGCAGCGATGCAAGGGTCTTTTGCTCCGCTTCAGACAACGATTCAAGCGCATCGAGCTGCAAGTCTGTTTTATCAGCAGTGGAATCGTCCATAATTACGTTGCGAAATCCCATAGATTCCAGCTCCGAGCGGACTACATCGCCGATATCGTTCACGGCCTTCTGCAGCCTGACACGAAACGCGGATTTGTCCGTTCGATATTCCCCGCCTAGCGATTCCACCTGCTTTACGCTAGGCAGAAGCGGATAACGATTCAGATTCAAGCCAGCTGTCATGATCGCCCTCCTCACACAGACATCCCGATCTCGGGAATGATGCCAGGCATACTTCCCGTTCCGTTTGGAGGAGCAACCGCGGAAAGCATGCCTGTTGTAAAAAAATGGCGAAAATCATATAATGGGTTGGGATGATATTTTTTGTTTTATTTTTTTAGATACTGGTCGACATTGTCCTTCGTAATCGGGACGTAGTCTACCAGTTCTTTTTTTATTAAACTTCTTGCCTTCGATCAGGCCTACGGCGACTTCGACGGCTCGTTTTCCTTCAGAGGTTACGTTATCCAGAATGGTCGAGCCAAGGCGTCCGTCCTTGACGGCTTGCAAGGCGTCGGGGATTCCGTCGATTCCGCACACGATAATGTCTTTTCGTCCGGATGCTTTGACGGCTTGCAAGGCTCCCATGGCCATTTCATCGTTTTGCGCGGCAATGGCATTGATGTCCGGAAATCTTTGCAGCCAGTCTTCCGAAATTCGCAGCGCTTCGTCCCGGTTCCAGTTCGCCGTTTGCTGCGTGACAAGCTTAACGTCGGGATATTTATCGAACAACGATTCCTTCAGCCCCGCACCCCTTGTAATTTCCGCCGAATGGCCGATCTGGCCTTGCAGCAATGCCACTTTGCCCTTACCGTTTAACGCTTTAGCCAAATAGTCTCCCATCATGACCCCCGATTGCTTGGGATCCGTTCCGACAAACACGTCGTAATTCTCGTTCTTGGTAAACGTGATCACTTCAACTACGGGGATACCGGCTTTCTTGGCTTTGTCGACGGCGGGGCCAGAGCCGACGAAGTCGACCGAGTTCAATATGAGTGCATCCACTTTTTGCGAAACAAGACTGTCGACTTGGCTCAGTTGGGTTTCGATTTTGTCTTCACTGTCCATGATTTGCAGATTCACATGAAGTTCCTTCGCCTTGCTTTGCATGGACTCGGCCAAAGCTTTGATGAATTCGTGGGATAACCCTTGCGCAGCGACTCCGATTTTGTACTGCTTCTTCGCATCTCCCGCACCGCTCGCCCCATTGTCCGTCTTGCCGTTGGAACCGCCTGCAGCGCTGCCTTGCGCCCCTCCGCTTGCCGGTTTGCTTGCACATCCCATCAAGCTTGCCATGACGAGAAGCAGCAGCGAGACGAACAGTAGGGACTTGAAGCATTTACTACGTTTCACCGGAAAAACCCCTTCCTCCAAGAGTGATATGTATAAGCGGATCTGCAAACGATCCGATTATAACCTGACACCGTAACCGTCACCTTTTGGATCGCTGGTCCAAAATGACCGCTCCCGCAATGATTAATCCTTTCACAATTTGTTGGTAATAGGAGGACACGTCCAACAAATTCAATCCGTTATTAATGACGCCGATTATCAATACCCCAACGATAGTTCCTGTAATCGTACCGACCCCGCCAAATAAGCTGGTGCCTCCGATGACGACCGCCGCAATGGCGTCAAGCTCGTACCCTAGACCGCTGTTGGGCTGCCCGGAACTGATTCTCGATGCCAGAAGCACCCCTGCCAGGCCTGCCAAGAAGCCGTTTACTATATAGACGAGAATCTTCACTTTGGCCACGTTAATTCCGGATATCTTGGTTGCATTTTCATTGCCGCCTATGGCGTATACATATCTGCCGAATTTGGTCTTATTAAGAAGAATCGCCACTAGGGCACAAATAACGGCAAATACGATTACGGGGAAAGGTACCGGCCCTATCGATCCTTGACCTAAAAACAAAAACGACGGCGCTTCGATAACGATCGGCCTCCCGTTCGTGTAAATTAAAGCGATGCCGCGTGCGACCGTCATGATGGCGAGCGTGGCAATGAAGGGGGCAACGCTCAGCTTTGCCGTCATCGTGCCGCTAACGCTGGACAGCAGTCCCCCGGCAATCATTCCGGCGATGACTGCAACGATGGTTAACCCCGGATTCACGTGAACGATACTTGCCGCGATGACAGCCGCAACCGCCATAACGGAACCGATCGACAAGTCGATTCCTGCGGTAAGAATGACGAGCGTCATTCCAACGGCCAGAATTCCGTTAATGGAGACTTGCCTAAGCACATTCATGATATTATCCAAGGTTAGGAAAGCATCAGAGAATAGACTTAGAAAAACAATAGCCGCAAGAAGAACGAGAACTAATCCGTATTTTCGAACAATCGAGGATGAGCGTTTGCTTTTCATGGAATGCACGCTTTGTTTTACAACAGAAACTACCGATGGTTTATACAATGCCGGCACCTCCGATGGCACACTCCAAAATTTCTTCTTGCGTGACCTGCCCTCTCATAAACTCGCCTTTAATTCGTCCTTCACCCATAACAAGGATCCTATCGCTCATCCCCATAATTTCCGGAAGCTCGGAGGAAATCATGATGATGGCCATTCCGTCCCGAGCCAAATCGGACATCAATCTATAGATCTCCGCCTTTGCGCCTACGTCGATGCCGCGCGTCGGTTCGTCCAGAATGAGCACCTTCGGTTTCCGCATCAGCCATTTTGCGAGAACGACCTTTTGTTGATTTCCGCCGCTTAACGATTGAACGGTCTGGTCAAGGCCGCTCATTTTGACGGTAATGTCCCCGGTCATTTTGCTGCACGCAGCGATCTCGCTAAGCCGGTTGATGAACAGTCCATTGGAAAGCGCATTCAAGCTCGCCAACGTCATATTTTCCTTGACCGACCGGCAGAGCACCAATCCAAGCTCCTTCCGGTCCTCCGTTACCAATGCTATTCCTAACCGAATCGCATCCGCAGGCTTGCGAATGTGAGCAGGGATACCGTCTACTCGAATTTCTCCCGCATCAAACCGGTCGATCCCAAATATCGCTCTCATCACTTCGCTTCTGCCGGCACCCATGAGACCGGCGATCCCCAAAATTTCCCCGCTGCGGACGTTGAATTGAATGTCGCTGAATACGTTGCTCCGCGACAAGTTTTCCACTTCCAGAATCGGCTTGCCGATTTTTGCCGCCTCTTTGGGAAATATATTGCTTAAAGGTCTTCCCACCATCATCGTAATCAATTCGTCTTTGGACAAAGCTTCAATACGTGTCGTGCTTATGTATTCGCCGTCCCTTAGGACCGTCACGCGATCCGCAATCTTGAAAATTTCCTCCAGCCGGTGCGAGATGTAAACAATCGGGACGCCTCTTTGCTTCAACTTCTCAATCGTATGGAACAGCGTCTGTACTTCTTCCTCGGACAAGGCCGACGTTGGCTCATCCATGATCAGCAGCCTGGCGTTATAAGAAACCGCTTTTACAATTTCCAGCATCTGCTTCTGGGCGACGCTTAATTGCTTCACTTTGGTTCGAGGGTCCAGCTTCAACCGGAATTCATCGAGCAATTCCGCCGTTTGGCGGAAGAGCAGCGGTTTATTGACGAATCCCGTTTTTCCGTATTCGGGCTCCCTGCCCAGAAAAATATTTTCAGCGATCGTCATTTCCGGAATGGGATTAAGCTCTTGATGGATCATGGCGATACCGTGCCGTAATGCGGTTTGCGGCGAATCGATTGGAAGCGGCCGGCCGTAAAAAACGATGTCCCCTTCATCCGGTTGAACGAGACCCGTCAATATTCTCATCAGGGTCGATTTTCCCGCCCCGTTCTCCCCCATCAATGCATGAACTTCACCCCGCCTCACTTCAAAATGAACGCCTTTCAGCGCATGAACCCCGTGAAACGCCTTGGAGATGTGGCGCATTTCAAGAACGGAATCGGCCAATTTACGTCCCTCCTATTTCTCGAACCATAAATGTTCTCCGTACTCCCAACGATCTTCTTCTTTCATATCGATAAATTCCCGATAGGAGCGGTAAATATGCCGTCTCATCGTTTTCTCGGCTTGATCGGGGTCCCTAGCAGCGAGCGCCTCGATTAACTCCAGATGCTGATCGACTTCTTTTTGTTTGGTCGATTCTTTGCCCAGTATCCGGTTGACCATCGAAATTTGAAAAGAGATGGATTCGTACGTTTTCATGAGCTTGGAATGATTCGATAATCTCATGATGGTCTGATGAATATGGAGGGAGTCTGCAAGCAGCGAATCTACAGTATCATCGTGCAGCTTCGCCCTCATCTCGTCATAAAACGCTTCCAACTCGGCAATGTCTTGATCCGACGCCAGCTGAGTCGCCATCCTCATGGCCAGACCTTCGATTACGGCGCGCAAGGAATAGATTTCAAATACGTCCCTTTTCTCGAGGGCTTTGACAATAGGTCCTTTGTTGGGAACGATCGTGATGATTCCTTCCCCGGACAGATGGCGTATCGCTTCCCGCACCGGCGTTTGGCTGATGCCAAGTTCCCGAGCCAACCTTGTCTCCACGATGCGGTCGCCGGGACTTAGCTCGCCGTTCAAAATCTGCTGTTTAATAAGCGCTACGATATCATGGCTAAAATTTTGTTTATCCATAAAGAATTGTTTGTTAATCGATTCGGACATTTCTTATCACCTTTTCAATTCAATCAGTCGATTGTATATTTTATATTATGTATTCTATATTATATATAATTTTCTGACAATATGCTTTGTAAATGTTTTTTTAAGGTTGGGGATCATGTAATGAACCACGTGCACCCTTTTTGAGTTCGTGCGGTTCTTCTGTATGCGGATTTGGATGAGGGTTTACTGGAATCTGTTAACAGCTCGTTTCCTACATATTCCACACCTTGCGATTCAGCACTCCATGGCAAAAAGCCTCCACCAATTGAATTGGGGAGGTTCCAAGAATCACTTGAAAGAGACCGAGCCTTGTCCAGTAACCCTTTCAGTTCTCTCTGAACAAAGTTCCGATCAGAATCTCGGGATAAGTCGAAATAATAAGCGCCCGGATTATCCATGCGAATAGATCGGCCAGTTTCGCACCATAAACAATCAGATTAGATTAAACGTTGAAATCCGCTCATGGCGACTGCTCCCCGCATGGCCCCGTCCAAATTTCCGGAATCCAAAGCGATGGCGATTTCCTCGAACACCTCTTCAATTGCCCGATCGTACAGAGCGACCGTATCACTCTCATGGGCCAAGGTCGGATAAATGGATGTTCCCGCCAGGAAGCCGCGCTCCAGCATCAATTGGGTATACAGCGTGCGCAGCTTCTCGGATTCCGGATGTTTGAAGCTGAAATGGGCCAGGCACGGAAAACCTTCTTCAACATGTACGGGAAGCCGGCTCGACTCGCCGTGACGTCGCCAGCTTTCCATGATCATGCTGCCGATCCGCGCCACATGTGCAGGTGCATCCGTACTGCCCAGCTTTTGTAACGTCGCCACCGCGGCAGCGGGTCCTACGCTCTCCGTCCAATAAGTGCTGCTGATGAACGATTCGTGAGCTCCCCGCATAGCTGCTTTCGTACCGATGACCGCACCGATCGGGTGCCCGTTGCCTAAAGCTTTGGCGAAGACAGCAATGTCCGGGGTAATGCCGAGCTTCAAATGTGCACCCCCGTACGCCAAGCGCCAGCCAATCGTAATTTCATCAAAAATGAGCAGCGCGCCGCAGCGCCGGGTCGACTCGCGAACGAACTGGAGGAAGCCCGGATCAGGCTCCTTGTTGCGGCAAGGTTCCATAATAACGGCTGCGAGCTTGTCGCCGAATTGATCGATAATCGCGCTTAGCTCATCCCGATGGTTATATTTGAAGGTTACAGCCGTGCCGCGCAGCTCGCGGGGGACGCCAAGCGGATTTAAACCGGCAAGCAGATGGCCGCGCAGGGCGTCATTCTCCCCCAGATTCGCGGCAAGATACCAGTCCTGCCAGCCATGGTACCCGCAGATCGCCACAACGGAGCGGTCCGTTGTCGCCCGGGCAATTCGCAACGCTACGCCGCTTGCATCTCCGCCGCCCCTAGTGAAACGGACTTGATCGGCCCAGGGGTGAAGCCCGCACAGCATATCGGCCAACTCGACTTCCTCCGGCGGGTTCAGAGAGCACATGCTTCCCATATTCACTCTGCGGACGACGGCCCGGGTCACATCGGGGTCGCGATATCCAAGCAGGCAAGATCCGACGCGTCGTCGACATGTCGTAGTAACGAACGCCGTCCATATCCCAAACCTCGCAGCCTCTCGCTTCCCTGAAATAGGCCGGCCATTTTCCGGGAGCCATATTCTCGGGACGCTTGCTCAGGAGCTGGACGCCGCCGGGAATGCGTTTCTTGGCGTGCGCATACAGCTCCTGCGTCGCATTCCGGGGTTCAGGCTCCAGCCGCAGCAGCCTCGCCGCATTGCAATAAAAAATATGTTCCAGGTCCTGTTCGTTTAGTCCCACATCGGCTGCTGCAGTTAGCAGCGCCCGCAACGATTCGATGCCGGCAAGAATCGGGCGGCCCAGATGCGCGGTTTGATCCCACTTGCCGAAGCCCGGCTCCAGCCATACGAAGCCGTCGCCCACAGTAACGGACTTGCCCCTGATCTGGGAAACGGGGTAATCGCTGCCCCACATCAATTTCCGCGGCCCGAATTGCTGCAGAATCACTTTAAGGGCTTCAGGCTCGCATACCGCCGAAGAGTCAAAATACACATTTTCCAGCCCTCGCAAAGCGGAGATTCCTTTCGCATTGGGGGCATGAAAACAGCGCGCGGCATGAGCCAATATGAGTTTCGCGTGCGGGTACTGCGTACACATATCCCGAATCTCACGCACATTGTCCGGATCCGCGATGGCCCGGTCTTTTACCATGTGCAGCATGATGACCATGCCTCGTCGGTCAGCCTCCTGCCATACCCACTCGGGGCAAAAGCCGCGAATTGAAGATCCCCAGGTCGGCTTCTCGTTGCTGTAAATATGATAGACTTTGAAACCGGCAATTTGGGGGTGCTCCAAGTAAGCGGCTATCTGCTGCAGATTATCATCGGGGGTGACGATGATGAGCCCCCTGCTGGACGGCTCCTTTTCCAGCTGGCTAACGATATAATCGTTCTGGCTCCGCAAATCCGCCGCAAGCATGGGGACTGGAAAAAACAGCCCCCCAGCCAAGCGTTCCCCTCCCACGACCTCTTCCCAGCCGGCGCGCCATTCCCGAATCGGTACTTCCTTCGGTCCTTCCGCCCACAGGCTGTCCCCTGCCGCTTTAAGATCCTGAGTCCGGTAAATATGGGCATGGATATCAAATATTTTGACCGGCAGCTGCGGCAGGAGCTCCTGTGCGGCGCGGCGGCCCCGCTCGTTCAATGTCCAGTTTTTGTCCATGACGGTTCCCTCCCGGGTTCAGCTCGTCGAGCATATAGGTGTAGCGCATCCCCATGCTCAATCAATCCCGTGCGCGCATGAATCAGCGATGTTCCATATATCGGGTCGGCTCCGATTATTCGCTTATTCGGAAACGGCCATCGGATCGCTGAAGCTGGCTTGCGGCTGGCGGATGTAAGGCCTTGCGCATACGTTCATGGCGTGCAGGATGGCTCCGTTCAGCTCGACCGCAACCCGTACCTGCTCGCCCAGCAGCTCCTCCAGCTTATGCTCCTTCCACATTGGCACGACGGCGCAACTGTCACCCTCAAACGGAATGCAGTCGTCGAAGGAGAAGCCCTCGAAGAACGTTCCGTCCTTTTCCATCAAGCCGAATCGGACATACCCGACATTGGCGCGGATGTTCATGCTCAGCTCCGGCCGGACGAACTGCATCGGCTTGGTGATGACGTTTGCGCCTACGCCTAGTCCCTCGATGCCGCAGAAGCCGTCCTTCCGGATGCGGAAAAAGACGGTCGCCATAGAATCGCCTTTCAGCCTATCCGTGAACTGCCTGTTCGTTGCCGCAGTGCCGTGTATGAATCTGGCGCCGCTTCCGTACAAAATATATTCATCGCCGGTCCTGTTTTCGTGCATCCCCATTAACGACAGCTGCGCGCAGCCGTATTGGGGGGGCAGTGGACGTTCCGCCACCGGCCTGCCCGAGGTTTGCATCCAGTAAAGTCCGTCATAGCTGTATACGAGCTCGGTTTCCATGTAGCCCCACATTTTGGAGAAGTCCATATCCGTCAGACTCGTGTAAAACCGCCACAGCAGCCCTAAGAACGTGCCGTTCATCCAGCCGGCCCACATACTGTAAAATTGCATCTCGGTCGCATCGCTGTTGTAGGACGGCGACGGATGCATAATCACAAACGGATCCGACCATGCTTGGAGATCTTTGGAGGTGCGCATCGCGATGCGCCGATCCACGTACCCGCCCCTCAAGATTAAGCTGTAGTGCTGCTTTAACGGATTATAAAAGAGACCGTTAAACGCGTCGCTCGTGTACGGATGGGCGACCAAATCACGGCGCTCCGTCCAATGAATGCCGTCCGGGGAAAACGCCAGCACGACCGGGAAAGCATCCGTGCTTCCGGCAGGTTCGTTTGAAGCCCGCTTGAGCTTGCGGTCGCCCATGCGGGTCATAGTTACACATTTGTACAGCTTCGCCGGGTCTTGCTCATATGAATCCCGGATGACGGACGTGCCGTGCAGACCGTTGACGCCATCGAACACGATGTGGCGCATGCGCTTCTCTTCCCGGTTATTGGTTTCCGCAATTGTGTAATGAATGCCGTCATCGCTTTCCGCAAGCGCGAGATACCGCACTCCGTCGTCGGCCAAGTCCGGGGATACCTCGTACCATAGCCGGTACTTTCCCGCTTCCGGGCACCACGCCGCCGAGCAGTACGAATTGGCCATGAAATCCGGATCGCGGAACGAAGAAGCGAACGTCGGCTCGAACCACCTGCGCACCGTACCTTTTCTGAAATCTATCCAGTAGTCGTCGAAAAAGCAAAGCTTGGTCTGCTCCATATCGAACCCTCCATTTCCTATTTCATGCTCCAACCGTTACGATAGCCGGCCGCCGATCCGCACCTTCTGTGCGTTCCCGCCGCTGCGGCAGGAATCCTTCAACGCTTCTGCCACATACGAAGGATAAAGCCCATCCTCCAACGTACAGATCGGCTTAGCGCCCCTGAGCAGCACGTCCGCCAGGTGACTTACGGCGTTTTGAATCGTGCTCGAGCGGTTCAACATGCCGTAATTCGTCTGCTCCAGCACAAGGCGCCGGATGCCGTTCATGAGCGGATGCACCTCTGTTCCGAAATAGCGGATTTCGTCTCCGCCCTGTAGTATTTCGATTTTGCCGTGCTCGAAAAACAAATCCAGCTCGAACATCGTATATTCACGATCGTCGAACGCCTCGGCATAGCCGGTGAAGCCGCCGCCGCCAGCCTCCTCGGCCGCAGCTGCAGCGAACGTGAACGTGTATGACAAATCGCCGTGTTCGTCCATATTCGTCGGGATCCGCTCCAGCACCCGAACCGTATCGATCGAGCCGGCGATGAAGCGCAGCAGATCGAACATATGTGAGCCGTAATTGTAAATTCCCCGCGTGTAGCGGATATGCGCCTTTCGGAGCCGGCCGTAGCGCAGTTGCCGCACCGCATCGCGGACCTCGGCGGCTCCGTCGCTCCATCTGCGGGACAGATTGACCACGAACTGATGCTTGTGCCCGGCCGCCAATCCCGCTATTCGCTCCGCTTCTTCCAACGTTCCGGCTACCGGCTTTTCAAGGAAAATAATCCGTGCCCCGGATTTCTTCAGCACTGTCTCGATCAGCTCGTACCGCACTGACGTCGGCGTACAAATACTGATGATGTCCGGCCGATGAGCGCGCAGCATAGCCTCGACATCGGTGTAGAACGCAGCTTCCGGCGCCGTGAGCGAAAGGGGTTTCTCCTGCTCCGGCCGGGTGCCGACGGCAGCCACGAGCTCGATCTCCGGGTTCAAATGATAGGCCGACACATGGCTCAACGGCTTGCCTTTCGGCGGTACATCGAACATGAGCCCGATTTTTCCCAGACCAATGACCGCAGCTTGAAGCACATCCATTCCCCCTTTGTTTTGCATAACGTCCGGCTCCCGGTATGAGAACCGGCCCGCTCCTCGGGCCGGCGCATACGCCCCGAAGTGTCACCAGTTCGTCCAGCCGCCGTCGACCAGCAAGTTGTGGCCGGTGACATACTGCGAAGCGCGCGAAGCCAGAAACACGACCGGCCCCTTTATGTCTTCCTCGTCCGCAAACCGTCCCATCGGCGTCAGCGCCTTGTAATTCTCGACGAACTCTTTTCTGTTCTCATCCTCAAGAAGACCGGGGTTGTAGCCGCCTGGGCTAATGCAGTTGGCCCGGATATTGTACTTGGCGTAATAATTGGCCAGCCACTTGGTGAAGCCGACCATACCCCACTTGGAAAACGTATATTCGATGCCGCTCGTCATGCCCGTATCGCCGTATACCGGAAAGTGCGGTCCGACTGCGCCTTGGATCGACGAAATGTTGATGATGGAGCCGCTCCGCCGTTCTCTCATGTGAGCCACAACCGCCTTCGTGATGAGCATCAGCCCCGTGCCGTTGACCCGCTGCGCCGCCTCCCAGCCCTCTTTGCTCGTATGTTCCAAATCGGCGAGCCCGACGCGCGACACCGCGTTGTTAACGAGCATGTCGATACGCCCATAGTCCGCTGCCGTCTGTGCGGCAAAGCCAAGAACGCTTTCCTCGCTTTCCAGGTCGAGGCTCCGGCCTTCGGCCCGCAGACCGTCGCGCCTAAGCTCCTCGGCCGCCCGTTCGCAGCTTTCGGCGCTGCGCGACGCCAGGATCACCGTCGCTCCCATTTCGCCGAGCGCGCGCGAAATCAGCTTGCCGTACAGTCCCGATCCGCCGGTTACGACCGCAACTTGACCGTCCAGCCGAAACAGATGCTGCGTATGCATCCTGTCACCCTCCATTTCTTACGATACCGGTATCCAGCGCCGTTCCTTCAACGCGGTTAGCGCCGCTTCGGCGGTCGCTACGGAAGAGCGCGCGGCCGTGCCGTCGAACAACGGCCGAATTTCGGCCGGAATGGGCAAGCCGAGCACCGCATCACGGAACGCTTCCAATTCGCGCCTCATGATCGTCAGGTTAAAGCCCGGCAGCTTCGCGGTTCCTTTGCCGTAAGCGACGCCGCCGTTGCCGCCCGCGTTGAAGGCAGCCCGCTCGCGGTTCTCCTCCTCGCTCTCGTGCAGGAAATGCTCCGTTACACAGCCGTCCATATTCAGCAGCACCTTCGATGTTTTGAAATCGATCAAAACCGCGCCTTCCGTGCCGTTGATCTTGACGTAATGCTCTCCCCAGCGGAAGCCGGACCCGTATTGCATGCTGCCGACCGCGCCTCCGCCAAACTGCAGCGTGACGAGCAGAACGTCATCCTCGTTGCCGTAGCCTTCTCCGTTGTGCGCCAAATTTCCCCCGGCCGTACAGACCGCCTGCGCCTGACCCATGATCGTTTGCAGCAGGTCCAGCTCATGGATATGATGGAACAGATGGCCTCCGGACGTCTCGTTCTTTTTTTCCAGCTGACCTCAGCTTGCCTCGGCTCCCATCCGGTCCGCTCGGAGTGGACGACGATCGGGCGGCCGATCGCGCCGTCGGCAATCCACTGCCGGACCTTGCGCAAACCGTCCAAGAAATAATAAATATGCCCTGCCATCATCAGCACGTTCGCCTCCCGGCAGGCAGCCAGCATATCCTCGCAATCCCGCAGCGACAGCGCCACCGGCTTCTCGCAAAATACGTGCTTGCCGTGCTGCGCTGCCAGCACGACCGAATCGCGGTGGACATAGCTTGGTGCGGCGACAATCACCGCATCGATGCCGTCCATGCGCAACAACGCCTCCAGCGATTCCGCCTGCCTGCAGCCAATCTGCTCGGCCAGCGGCTGTGCGCCTCTGCCGCCGAACACGGCCGTTACCTCCGCATGCTCCATGCCGTGCAGCAAATGCGCCAGCCCCGAATCGAAGTAACCGCATCCGACGATCCCAAATCGAACGTTCCGCTGCATATCGATCTCCTTCTATTTTGGGGCTGAACAGCGGGTTCCCGTCCCGTTTTCGGCACCCATATAGTACTAGGGCATCCCGGACTCCATCTAGCGTTGCCCCGAATGCCCTCTTCAATTGACACTATTTCGCCTCGGGTCCGATATCGAACCGCAGCGGATCCAGACAAGAAATTTCTTTGAATCTCCAATATTCGCGCGCATCTTCCCCATGCGGGAAAAAGAACGAATATACTTGGGCGTTAAGCGCCCGAAGCTTGACCCGAATGATCCGGTTCTCGACTTTGGAGAAATCCGAGAGGCCGTTCCACGAAATGTGTGCCGCCGAACTGTCGGCCGTGAAAGGGACGCAGTCGTCGAACGAGAAGCCCTCAATCGCCTTACCCGCCGTATCGCATAATTCGGCCTTTACGTAGCCGCCCGTCGCTGAAGCATTGACATACAACCTGCCGTCGGTAACGGCGAACGGCCGCGTCATCAGCTCGCACCAATCCCGGTTCGCCTTCAGGCTGACGAAGCCGTCCGGGCGCAAGTAGGCGACGCCGATATTTTCCGCGGGCACCTGCTCATAAGGAATGTTACGGAAGCCGGAATGGTCGATCGGAACCGCCGAATAAAACAGCTCCATGCGGTCCGGCCTGTAGATGACGGTCGACGACGGCATAATGCACTTGGAGTCCCATTCCCCTTCGGCGCCGAGCGAAACGAGCTTCTGCCCCTGCATCGAGCGGTGCCAGCCGAAGCCGTCGCGGCTATACGCCAGCTGGATGTCCATCGTGCCGGCCATTTTGTTGAAATTCGGATCAACCGTATAACCGTATGTATCGTACATGGAAATAAGCCCCACCGTATAAACGCCGTAGGGGGTCATTTGCATGCCGTAAAATTGCGTATGGCACGGGTCGGACTGGTCCGGCTCGAGAGCCAGGATCGGCTTCGTCCAATGCTCAAGATCGGCACTTTCCGCCACCCATACCCGGCGGTCGGGGCACCGGGTGCGAAACGACAGCCGGTACATGCCGGAATCGGGGTCGCGGTAAAACCCGGTGTGGCAGTCGCTCTCCACCTCCAACACCGGCTTGTCGAACAGCGGACGCCAGTGAATGCCGTCCGGAGAGGCGTAGACGGCGATTTTGCTTTTGTAGGTATAGGGCGACATGGCCAGCTTATAGCGCTTCGAGGGATCGGGATCCGCCACGTCCTTGATCACCGTCGGGCCGTGCGTTTTCCAGTCGTTGTCAAGCACAATATTCGTACGGGACACGACGTCCAGCTCGGGTTTGACGAAATGAACCCCATCCTCCGAGAACGCATAATTCAAATATGCGTAAGCCCGCGAATCCGATTCGCCGAACGCCGGACCGTAATAATGCGAAGAGTACCACGTCTTGTACAGCTTCTCTTCCTCGTCGTAAATCGCCGTTCCGTAATAATGGACACGCTTGAATTCATGCGCCAGCTCCGGCCGGACGATCGGATTGGCTTCATATTTCTCAGCCTGGCCCGCTTCCCGCCTGAAGCCGTGCACATACTCGTACGCACGGTTATCAAAAAACAGAAACTTCACACAGCTGCTGGAATTCCCCATGGCGCTCCCATCCTCCCTCCCGCTGTCGAGCGATTGGCTACTCGGTGCCTCCGCCGAGCCGCAGCGCGTAAATGTCGGCGTCCTTCAGCTCAAACTTGAAACGTACCGGTTTGCCGAAAAAATTCGATAGATCGGACTTGCCCCGCCATGTCACCGTACAGATCAGCTCGTCGCCGTAAATGCCGTCGCAATCCTCGATGCCGAAGCCGGCGGCCGGCCATCCGGTCTCGTCGATAATGCCGACGCGGACCGAACCGGCCGCCGAGGTCGCATAGTTGAGCACCAGCGAGTTCCCCTCCATCATGATCGACTTCGTCGTGAACACCCCGCCGCTGTAATCGCCGTGCACCGACGCAAAGCGGTGGCGGGGAACCGTTACCCTGCGAATATACGAATCATCCCAGTAATAATGCTCGTTCACGTACATCGAAAATTCCTCCGGCGACGTCTCGACGATGCCCCATGCAGGGATCAAATTGCGCTGCGTCCAATTGCGGCGGTCAAGGCCCGGCCTCATCCACGCTTCGACGAACGGCCGGTCCCACTTGACGCGTCCCGGCTCGACATCATGACGTTGTCCGATACTCCCACCTTACTGTGCTCCGTTATCTTATGCCGCTCCGGCATGAACCGCATCGGGAATGACAGATAGATGTGTTCGGCACCCGGAACGGGCAGCGTCGCATTCGTATAAAAATGCTCCAGGGGCACGTTTTGGTCGTAGACGTTTGGCTGCGGCTCGGTCCATTGAGCGAAATCCGGCGACAAGCTGCTCTGGATCGCCCGCACGCCGAGGAATATGGCGGAGTCCTCGGGAGCTTCGATATTCGGTTCCTGGTTGGAGGCGAAGTAGCGCGAATAGCAGACGTAGCTGTTCCGGTTCGGATCCCAGAATGCGAGGTTGTGCGAGTCGAAGGCGCCTTTCCTGATAATGGCCTCCTCCCGAAACGGCTTGAAATGCAGCCCGTCCTCGGAAACGAAGGCGAATAGCCCTTCAGGCGCATAGCCGGCTACGGCCTTATACCGCTCTTCAGCGGGGCATCCGGGCCGCTTATCGATAAAAGGGCTGAAATTGTGGGCAATATGCCCCAGCATGACGATATTGTTTGCGGTCGAGCCGTTAAACTCGTGAAAGCCGAGCTCCGGCCGTTCCCAGTGAATCCCGTCCCGGCTTTCCGCATAGCAGCACGACTGTCCTTCGGATTTGTCGGAGCTATTGTCGAACGTGGCCCGATAGTACATTTTGAAAATGTCGCCGTCCTTGAATACGCCGGAATAGATGCCGCTTCCGGGCCCTTCCCAGGGCCGGTCCATGCGCAGCACGATCTCCTTCCGCTCGGGCGGATTCAGCTTCAGGTACGCTTTCTCCATGCGGTCGATCAAATAGTGGTCGACTAACAATTCCACCCGATTGCCGATGCTCAGCGGATCCTGTTTCCCTTTGCCGCTCATAGCTCCATTCTCGCCTCCTGAGGCACAGATTCGGTATCGGCCAGATGGCAGGCCACATAGTGATCCTCGGTGCCGGAAACCTTGCGCAGCTGCGGCATCTCCACCCGGCATATCTCTTGGCACTTCGAGCAGCGCGGATGGAACCGGCAGCCCGATGGCGGATTGATCGGACTCGGTACGTCGCCCTTTAGTACAATCCGTTCCCGCACTGCGTCCAGCTCCGGCGTCGGCACGGCCGACAGCAGCGCTTCGGTATACGGGTGGCGGGGCGTACGGTACAAGCTCGTCGAGGTCGCCAGCTCGACCACTTGGCCGAGATACATGACGGCGATGCGGTCGCTCATATATTCCACGACGCTGAGGTCGTGGGCGATGAATACGTACGACAAGTTCATTTGCTGCTGCAAATCTTTCATCAGGTTCAGAACCTGCGCCTGAATCGATACGTCAAGCGCCGACACGGGCTCGTCGCAAACGATCAGCTCGGGCTTTATGCAGAGCGCCCGGGCGATGCTGATCCGCTGCCGCTGCCCTCCGGAAAATTCGTGCGGATACCGGTACATGTAATCGGAGCGCAAGTTGACGACCTCGAGCATCTGCGCGATGATCTCCTTACGCTGGGCCCTGCTTCCCATGCGGTGAACGCGCAGCGGTTCGTCGAACGCCTCATAGATCGTTTTAACGGGGTTTAGCGACGAATAAGGATCCTGAAACACGATCTGGATTTTTTTTCGTACGTCGAAACCTTCCTTCGCGTTCAGGGACAGGATGTCGCGCATGCCGCCCTCGCCGTACCGGAAACGCATTTCGCCCGAGGTGGGCGATTGCAGGCGGACAATGCACTTGCCCAACGTCGTTTTGCCGCAGCCGCTTTCCCCGACAAGCCCGAGGGTTTCGCCCCGCCTCACGTACAAACTGACGTCGTCCACGGCTTTCACGTGACCCGTGACCTTTTTGAACACGCCTTTGTAAACCGGGTAATATTTTTTCAGATGGCGAATGTCGAGAATGACGTCGTTCATGTTCGGCTGTACAGCCGGTGAAGCCTTTGTCATGTCGTCAAGCCCCCCATGCAGTTCCAGCATCTGACGCGATGTCCGCCCCCGAGATCGGTATCGGCCGGAACCGTTTTGCACTGCTTGGTGGCGAAGTCGCACCGTGGCGCAAACTCGCAGCCCTCCGGCATATCCGACGGATCGGGAGTGCTTCCCCGGATCGTTTTGAGCCGCTCGCCTTTGGCGATACCGAGCACCGGTACGGATTGCAGCAGCGCTCTCGTATACGGATGCCGAGGCGAGCCGAGCACCTGACGCACGGTACCGAACTCGACGATTCGGCCCATATACATGACCGCGATATCGTCGGCCATGTCGGCGACGATTCCCATGTTATGCGTAATGAGGATGATGGAGGTGCCGTACTTGTGCTGCATCTCCTTCATCAGCTCCAGAATCTGCGCCTGAATCGTCACGTCGAGAGCGGTCGTCGGCTCGTCGGCAATAAGGAGCTTAGGATTGCAGACCATCGCCAGTGCGATCATGGCCCGCTGCTTCATCCCCCCGCTGAACTGATGGGGATAGTCCTTGATACGGGTCGAGGCTTGCGGAATGCCGAGCATGGTCAGCATTTCCACCGCCCGTTCCATTGCCGCAGCCCGCGATATTTTCTCATGCTGGGTAATGTTCTCCGCAATTTGGTGGCCGATCGTAAACACCGGATTGAGCGAGGCCATCGGATCCTGGAAAATCATGCCGATTTCCTTGCCCCTGATCGCCCGCATTTCGCTCCCGTTGCGCTTCAGCTTGCTCAGCTCAACCGCGCCGTTGGAGGAATAGTACGTAATACTGCCGTCCACTATGCGCCCCATCTTGGGCAGCAGCTGAACGATGGAATGGGCTGTGACGCTCTTGCCGCAGCCGCTTTCGCCTACGACGCCGAGCGTTCTTCCTCTTTTCATTTGAAACGAAACGCCGTTCACGGCTTTGACGACGCGCCGGCTGAGATGGAATTGGGTTTGCAGGTTATCAACCTTCAAGATAAGGTCGCTCTCGCTGTTCAAAGGGATACCTCCTCGCTGCGTCGTCGAATTATTGATTCGGATCCAGGACGTCGCGCAGGCCGTCGCCGAAGAAGTTTACGCCCAGCACGAACAGGGAGATGGCCAGGCCTGGCGGCAGCCACAGCCACGGGTTATTGGAAATGACGTCGATAGCTTTGGCGGAATTGATAATATTGCCCCAGGTCGGGATCCCGGAAGGAACGCCTAGACCGAGGAAGCTCAGTCCGGATTCGGCCAAGATGTAACCCGCTGTCGATAATGTGACGGTTACAATGACGGGGCTGAACGTATTCGGCAGTATGTGCCGGAACATGATCGACAGCTCGCCGATGCCGTAAGCCCGGCATGCCTCGACATAGTTTTCCTCGCGCAGCGAAAAGAATTTCCCGCGCACGAGCCGGTACGTTCCGGGCCAGCCGGATATCGAGAAAATGAAAATCAGATTCATTAGGCCTTGCCCGAAGTACACGACGAGGATCAGGACCAGAATGATTTGGGGAAACGTCATAAAGATCTCGGAAACGCGCAGCATCACTTTGTCGAACCAGCCGCCGAAGTAGCCGCTGATGCAGCCGATAATCGTGCCGATTACCGCACCGCCGAGGGCGCCGCTGAGACCGATCAGTATCGAGACCCGGGCGCCGTACAATAGGCGCGACAGCACGTCGCGGCCAAGCTTATCGGTGCCCAGCGGATGGGACAGCGACGGCGGCTTGATGCGGCTGCCGAGATCGATATCGGTAGGAGAATAAGGGGTGAGCAGCGGCGCGCATACAGCGCATAAAATCATGAACGCTACGATGCAGAAGCCGATCATGGCCAGCTTGTTTCTTCTCAGCTTTTCCCAGTTTCGAAGCGCCAGACTCGATTTTACGGCTTTGGTCACCATATCGATTTCCTCCTTTGCTGTAATTGGCGTCAATCGAAACGTACCCTGGGGTCGAGCAGAGCCGTAAGCAAGTCGACAAGAAAGCTGGCGAGCAGCACCATGAAGGCGGTAAGCATCGTCGCAATCATAACGACGGGGTAATCTTTCGCCGATACGGCGTTTAAGAGCATCCCGCCCATACCTGGCCAGCCAAATACGCTTTCGATGATGACCGTTCCGCCGATCAGCATCGGCAAGCGGAAGCAAAGAAGCAGAATGACCGGCATTAACGCATTGCGGAAAGCGTGCTTGACGATCACCTTCCATTCCGGAAGCCCTTTGCTGCGGGCTGTCTTGACATAATCCTTGCCGAGTACATCCAGCATCGTTCCGCGCGTATAGCGCATGAGCGCAGCCGTCAGCGAAAAGCCAAGCACTAGCGCAGGCATGGCTACGTGCTTCAGCAAACTAAGAAATCCGCTCTCTCCGTAGTCAAGCCGTCCGCCTACCGGGAGCCACCCCAGCTTGATGGAAAAAATCTGGATGGCGATAATGCCGAGGAAAAATTCCGGGATGGAGATGCCGATGATGCCGATCACCGTGTTACCGTAATCGGCCGCCGAATTTTGCCGCACGGAAGAGATGAGACCGAGCACAATGCCGAGCACGGACGAGATGATCAAAGCGGCCGCAGCCAGCTCCAGCGTGGCCGGAAGCCGGTGGCCGAGCATGGTCGCTATACTGGTGCCGTCAACTAGACTGTAGCCCAGCTTGCCTTGAAGCATGCCGGAAAACCAGCGAAAAAATTGCACATACAGCGGTGCATCCAGCCCCATCGCCTTCTTATAGCTTGCCAAATCGAAATTTGCCGATGCCAGCAGTTCCGGCGGGATCAAATAGGTGAGCGGATCCCCCGGAGTAAGCTGCAGACCGATAAAGATGATAATTGTCACGACAAAAAGCATCGGGATGATGGACAAAAAGCGGAATGTAAAGTATTTCAACAAATGAACCCACTCCTAGTGCTTTTTGTTCTTATGCAGTCGTGTATGTTGAACCGCGGATGAACCGCCGGCTTTTTTCACGATGAAACGGTGCAAGGCGGCCGGCGCGAAGCGGCGCCTTACACCGTTTTGCTCACGTCTGCAATTATTTCACTTTAAGCTCCCAATCCTGCACCTTGCGGTCGTAGTTGGTCCACTCGTTGCCGTAAATACCGGCCGTTTTCAGTCTGGCTTCGTTGACGATGATGTACTGCTTCATGGAAAACAGCGGCATGTGCCACAGGAAGTTTGCCTCCATGTCTTGAAGCTTGCCGACGATTTCGATGCGCTTCTGCTGATCGGACGTCTTTCTCAGCTCGTCGATCAACGGATCCCATTTATCCTTGGCGCCTCCGAATACGTTCATGCCGAGCGGACTATCCGTATGGAACAAACCGTACACCTCTTCCATCGACATTCCCGACAATCCGGCGTACAGGAAGTCGTAGTCCCGCTTATTGTAGATGAGCTCCAGAAGATTGCCCTTCATGAGCGACGTCTCTACCTTCACGCCGACTTGCTCCCAGTAATATTTGATCGTATCGATGAGGTCGACCGTCTGCTGATCCGTGTAATAATACTGCAGCTTGATCGTTTGATTGAAATCGAAATTGGCTTCCTTCAGCATTTGTTTCGCTTTGTCCGGATTATAGTCGTATGTCTTGGCGTTTTTGTTGAATTCGGGAAGCGCCTTCGGAATTTTGGTGTCGATCAGCGATGCCTGGCCTTTGAACAGCTTGTCGGCAATCGCCTTGCGGTCGATCGCGTATTCCAGCGCCTGGCGGACTCTAAGATCGCCGATCTTTTTGTTCCCGCTGCCGTCAGGCCCCGTAATATTGGCTTGCAGATAGCGAATGTAGAGGATATCGACCGGATAGGCCCGATAGGCCGGGTTTTTCAGCGCTTCGTTGACCTGGTCCAAGCTCATGACCGGATAATAGTCAAGCTGGTTCGCTTGCGCGTTGGTCACGATCTTGTCTTCAGTCATAGTCTGCAGTTTGATTTTATCGATCTTGGGCTTCGGACCGTAAAAATCTTTGAATGCTTCCAGAATCGCATAATTGTTCGGCTTCACTTCCGTAACCATATACGGCCCGTTGCCGATCGGCTTTTCCCAAAACTTGGCCAGATGCAGCTTGGCAGGGTCTTCATTTTCCAGCAAATGCTTCGGATACGGCGGCCACTGGGCCATGACGAGGAGGAAAATGCCGACGGGCTCAGTCAATTTGATTGTTACTTTGTTGCCGTCAACCGTAACGCCCTTCAAATCCTTCGCTTTGCCTTCCTTCCATTCGGCAGCGCCTTCGATCTTGGAAAAAGCGCCGGAGAAAGTGGCGTTGATTTGGGCCGATTTGAGCGCCATGCCGAGCTCCATTTGACATCGTCCGCCGTAAATTTCACCCCGTCGTGCCACTTGACGTCGTCGCGAAGCGTAAAAGTGTAGGTAAGGCCGTCGGCGGAAACGGAATAATCCGAGGCAAGATCTTTGTAGACGGGCCCCATTTTCTCGTCAAGCATCAGCAGACGACGGAACACCTGTGTCTTAAAAAAGCCGCCGTAATCCGCCCATGCAGCGCCAAACTTCTCGTCGGGACCGTAACCCTCGAGCAAAATCTTTTCGCCCATCGGTGCCGGAACAGCCGCCGAAGACGTCTTGGGCTCAGCCGGCTTAGTATCCGCGGTGCCGGACGCTTGGCTGCCGCCCGAAGTTCCCGTGCTCCCGCCGTTCGACTTGGTGCACGAAATCAACACGCCAGCCATTAATACAACCGTTAGCATCATTACTAAAGCTTTTTTCATGTCTTGCCTCCCCGTTTAAAATTTTATTTTTAAGCTCCCGGTTTGGGCCGGGGCCGTCACAACCGATCTCCGCAGACAGACAGAGGAAGACATATAATAGCGCTTACATTGCATGTAACGTTTTTACGTGATTTCAAATCTTTGCGTTTATGTAACGTGTAATTTTGAAACCATGGTTTTAATATTATTTTTACATGACCATATCGGCGATTGCAACACTTATTTTCCGAATTAAATGAAAATTTAAATTATAATCGTATTTGAACAGTGCTTTTCCACCGATGAGAAGGTTGATATGTGTCCCATCCAGCTCAATTTATGTTGCAAACGAAACGAATAAAGTGTTTTATTGTGTGATACATAAGTTTCGTTTCTTGACAACATACCACCTATTTTTGTAAATCCTCAATTATCCAAAATAGGCGGAGCAGCCAGAGGAATTCCGTTGAAAAAAAACCAAGCAACCAGCGGATCCAGTTACTTGGTTTTTTTCTCTACAGTCTTTACAGCACTTGATCGGAGGAAACACCGGTCTCCCCATGGCCCATCTTCAGAGACACTGCGGCGGCAGCGGCCATGACCTGGCGGGCGAGCTCCGGAATTTTCTCGGGGGTGTAGCGGTGCATCGGTCCGGACACGCTGATCGCTCCGTACACGTTGCCGAACATGCCGAAAACCGGAGCCGCAATGCAGCGTGCGCCCTCGACGATTTCCTGATCGTCCAGCGCATAGCCGTTGCGGCGTATTTTATTAAGCTCTTCCGTAAGCTTCTCGTAGGTGGTGATCGTATTCTTCGTCAGTGCCGGCATGCCGTACTGCTTCACAAGCTCGCGCACGACCTGATCCGTCAAATGCGCGGCTATCGACTTGCCCATCGCCGTCGCATGGAAGGGGGCCCTGGAACCTACGGTGTCGGTCATGCGCAATGCGTGCGTGCTCTCGATGATTTCCACATACAAAATTTGCCCGTCCACAAGAACGCCCAGATTGACTGTGTCTCCGTACAAAGTCGACAGCCTTTTCATTTCCGGCAGGGCGGCCGTGCGAAAATTGTTGCGCTCCAGCAAATTTCTCGTAATGATCAATTGCTTGTAACCGAGACAATACTTTCCATCCTCGTCGCTCCGGCTGATGAATCCCCGGTTCTCCAGTGTGAGCACGATGCGATATGTCGAGGATTTCGGCTGATTAAGCAGCTCCGTCAGCTCGATTAAGCTGAGCGAACCGCGCTCGGCGAGAAGCTCAATCAAATCCAATGCCTTGTCGATCGATTGAATCGTGTACCTTTCCTGTTTATCATCCGTTTCCTTGCTCATTCTTTGCCTCCCATTTCAAACACATTCTGAAAGCGAAACAACTAAAACCGTGGTTTCACTCCCGAATATAGCACCAATTGTAAGGGACAGCAAGAGGCCTGGCGCAGCAAGACGTTTTTTGCAAATGCCAAGCTTTTACAGCGTATCTTTCGAAGTACGGATATGCTGCAGCGCGTTCTCTGCGATATGCTTTGGCCGGTCGGAGGACCATTGCGCACCTCTGAGCTTATATCGGAAGCGAACGGCAATTATTCCGCCGTTGTACCGCCGGTCCGCTCGTTCTCGGCGACAAGACGCATAATTTTGTCATGAATTTCTGCGACTTGCGAACGCATGCCGTCCGATACTTCTTCCATCGGCGGACGAACGGAACCGCAATCGAGGCCGCGCAAGCGAAGGAAGGCTCCTTCAATGACGCCGAAATGAATCGGTATGCTTAGCATGTCAGAGATGATGCCGTTAATCTCCGTCTGCAGCTTTTGCGCCTCGCCCAGCCGACCGGCGGCGTACAGACGTTCCAGGCGCACGAACAGCTCCGGCATCGCTCCGTAGGTGCCGCCAATGCCGGCGTCGGCCCCCATGACGCGCCCTGCCAAATACTGCTCGTCGGAACCGTTGAATACTAAAAAATCGGGACCGCCGATTTCCTTAAAACGCTCCAGCTCGTACGTATTGCCCGACGAAGCTTTGACGCCGATCACCTGCGGATTCTCGATTATCTCGCGCAGCAGGCTGGCCGACAGCCGGAATCCGGTTGTCGACGGGATATGGTAGATGATGAACGGCAGCCGGGCGCTGTCCATGATAGCCGTCCAGTGCTTCTTCACCGCTTGCTGGCTGTGCCCGTAATAGAACGGAGGCACCGCCGATATCGCATCGGCGCCGGCCTGTTCGGCATGCTTCGCCAGCTCAATGCTGTCCCGCGTATTGATTGCCCCGATGTGGGCGATGACCGCGATCTCGCCCTTGCATTCCTCGATAGCAGCCTCCAACATTCGCTTGCGCTCTTCAACGCTCTGCAGCAGCCCTTCGCCTGTGCTCCCTCCGAGATAGATGCCGCGCACACCTTTGCCGATCAGGAAGCGAACGAGCCGCTTCAATGCCGCCGGACTTACCTCGCCGTCAGCGTCGTAGCACGAATTCGTGGCGACGATAATTCCTCGAAACTTGCTCGCTTCGACATTCATTTCGGTTAGACTCCTCCTATTGATGGATTGTCTTATGACACCAACGTGAATCAGCATTGCTTCCGGCAGGACACGCTCCCCGGCGGCGCCCTCGTGATAATCATTGCCGAAGCGATGCGAGCAAATAAATGGGATCGCCCTTGCGCACGACGGGGGTGCCGAGCAGCATGACCAGATAGCCGTCCGCTTCGGCGCAAATGCGCTGCTGCTCAGCGCCATCGAGACTGTAAATCGTCCCGATCGAGTCGCCGCGCCTTACTTCCGCTCCGAGCGCAGCTTGGGGGACGAAGAAACCGTCGGCATCCGCTTCCGAGGAGCGGTCGAAATTGCCGTCACCGTATATGGTGCGCCGAACCGACGAGCCCAGATCCAGACTCCACCGTTCGGGGTTGGCGAGCATGCCGAGATGGCGAAGCAGCCGCAGCGTTCCTTTGTAAAACAACTCGCGGTCCTCCTGCCGAATGCGACGCCCTCCGTACGCTTCCGTATAAAGCCATGGCACTCCCAACTCCTGCGCCGACGCCACGCTTCGTCCCGGGTTAACCGTCGCATGCGCCCACAGCAGCTCCGCGCCGAACGCTCCGCGGCCGCCCGGCACGCCCGGCCGTATTCGCTCCGGGGTCGTCGTAATAGCCGACAAGCGTCGAGACGGCATAGTGGGTGCCGCCGCTATGCAGATCCAGCAAAAAGTCCGCGTTGGCCAGGAAGCGGTGATGCAGCTCGTAGGCAATCCGCTCCGTCACGCTGCCGTCCTGTCTGCCGGGAAACGCGCGCGCGAGATTGACCCCGTCCTCTGGCTCGAACGCGTTCCGCCGCGATAGGCGTACGGATTTGCACACGGGATCATCAGCAGATTGCCGGACACATGCTCCGGCTGCAGGTCGGCGAACAGCCGCAAAATCGTCTCGATCCCTTCGTACTCGTCGCCGTGCACGCCGGCCAAAATGAGCAGCGCCGGCCCTTCCCGTTCGCCCGCCAGCTCCAGCACAGGCAGAGCTACGGGTTCCCTTTCCATCTTGCCGTCGTCGTCCACCGCAAGGAGCAAGCTTCTTTTGTTGGCGCGGGCGTTTTTATCCCATTCGTAACATCCGATCGGCAAACGAACCGTCTGCTCCTTCGTCATCGCGCAACCCGCCCTTCTTTTGTTCGCGCTAAACAATGCTAAGCGGCGCTTCGCCGCGCTCGAAACGGTCTCTGGCGTCCAGCAAACAGGCTTGGGCTCCCTGCAGCACCGCTTCCAGATGGCCGGCGAACAATCGCCTGACCTTTAACGCCGCCAGACGCACGATCGTATCGCGGTAATCATGCATACTGAAATCTTCCGTGTTCAATACGGCCAGCCTGCCCCCGGCAAAAATCGCATCGCCGCCGAAAAGGGTGCCTGAGCCGGCATCGTACAGGGCAATCATATCGCTGCTGTGGCCCGGCGCCGGCACAACCTGCAGCCGGTGCGAGCCGTGGCGGATCGTATCGCCGGCGGCCAGCACCCGGTCTACCCGGCAGGGCTTGAAGCGGTATGATTCGGGATAGACTCCGTCTTTTCTCGCCTGCCGCAAACCGAGACGCTCTTCGTCACCGCTTTCGACGATGTCCGCCGTCGCCGCGGAAGCAAGCACCGGAATCCCGAGCCGCTCCCGCAAGCCGCAAGCGCCGCCGGCATGGTCGGCATGCGCGTGCGTCAGCACCAGGGCGGCGACCCGCCCGGCGATGCCGTCTTGACGCAGCCATTTCAGGATCGCCTGCTCGCCGAGACCGGACCCGGCATCGATAAGCACGACGCTATCCCCGTCATCCACGGCAAAAACGTTGCAGTCATAATCGCTGCTTAGGCCGTAGCCCAATCTGCCGCCGCCGATGACGCACACATCGTCCGCCAGCCTCACGGCGCCTCATCCTCCAAGGCGGATATGGAAGCAAGCTCCACCGGCCTTCCCAGCTTTGCGGAACGGTCGATCGCCCAGGCAACGCGTACCGCCCGAAGAGCATCCTCCGCCCGTAAAATATCGGAGCGCTTGCCGGAGGCGGCGCATTCGGCAAAATGGGCCAGCTCTGCGGCCAAGGAACCGCCTATGTGACCGTGCAGCTCATAGCCGTCCACGAATGCCGGAATGTCCGGCTTTACCGCTCCGGTGAACATGACGCCGACCTCCGGATTAAGTACCTGAATGCTGCCTTCCTCAGCCGTAATTTCCATTCTTACGTCCTGGAACGAAGGGGCTCCCCCCGGCAGCAGCCAATTGCATTCGACGATGCCGACAGCGCCCTTCGCAAAGCGGAGCATCGCCCAGATCTGATCGGGCGCGGCCGAACCGGCGGGGAACGTTTGCACCGCGTGCACCTCGCGCACGTCGTCCTCCAAATACCAATGCATCAGATCGATGTCGTGAATGCCCAGAATGAATATCGGCGAGATGCGATTGTATAGGTGAAAGTAAGCCTTCCCGTTGTTGCGCCTCGCGTAAATCGAGCGGACCAAGCCGTCCGTGCCCACCGCCAGCCGCCGCTTGACTGCCGCGTAGCGCGGATCGAAGCGCAGCACGTGTCCGGCCATCAGAAGCCGGCCGCACGCCTCCGCTTCCCGCACCAGTTCGGCCGCCGCTTGAGGCGTATGCGCGAGCGGTTTTTCCACGAAGACGTGGGCTCCTGCCCGCAGCGCGGCACGTACCGGCTCGACGTGCAGATGCTCGGGCGTCAGCACGTCGACGGCGTCGAAATTTTGCGACTGCAGCATCTCCGACCAATCGTTGTAGCAGCGCGCCTGCGGAAACCATTCCTTGAAGCGCGCCAGCCGCTCCGGATTGTTATCGCAGAGCGCCGTGACCTGTACCTGGGGTAGTCCCATATAAATGCGGGCATGCAGCTCGGCAAAGCGGCCAAGCCCTATGATCCCAAGACGGATTCCGGCCACAGAAGTCACTCCTTTCCGTTCATAGGCTTTGTTCATGAAGGAGTACGTTCGGTTACAGCTCCATTTCGTCCACGTGCAGAAGCGGAACCTGCACGCCGCCCGTCATCTCCGCCAGCCGCCTGCCGTCCTTGAAGCCGGAGCCGCTCACGATGCATACAATCCGTTCTTCCTTGAGATCGGCGGACGCGCGGCAGTGCCGGATCAGTCCGGCCAGCGCTGCAGCCCCGGCCGGCTCGCAAAAAATGCCTTCCTCCTCGGCAAGCTGCCGCTGCGCTTCCCAAATATCCGCATCCGATACGGCAAGAGCGCCGCCTTCGCCGCGGGCCATGATCCGCAGCGCGAGCCGGCCGTCAGGCGGATTCGGCACCTGCAGGCCGGATATGAGGGAGGTTGACGGACCGGGCGCCGGATCGGCCGAACCGGCCTCGTAAGCGCGTACGATGTTGGCGCAGCGTCCGGCTGCACCGCGATCATGTCCGGCACGGCCGAGGAAAGTCCGAAAGCGTGCAGCTCGGCGAAGCCTTTCCATAGCCCGCAGTACAGGCCGCCGCCGCCGGCCGGTGCGAACACCCGGGTCGGGGCCTCCCCGCCAAGCTGCTCGAAAATTTCGAAGGACATCGTCTTCACGCCCTCCATCGCGTACGGGTTGTAGCGGTATGCGGTAACTGTCACTTCCCAGCCGTGCTTGGCGGCCGCCTTGAAGACGCGGGAGAACACCTCGTCGCCGATCTCGGGTTCCGTGCCGAAGCCCCGGATTTTACGCACAGCGGCGCGGTGCACGAGCACCTGGGCCAGCTTGGCTTCGGCCATATGCTCCAGCACGAACAGATGGTACGGGATGCCGGCTCTCGCCGCATAAGCCGCCGTCGCCGCGCCCGCATTGCCGGAGGACGTGCCGATGCAGGCTTTGCGGCCGCGGGCGAGAGCCCACGACAAGCACATGGCGGCAATGCGGTCCTTGTAAGAGCCGGTCGGATTCCCGCCTTCATATTTGAAATAAAGCGCGCCTATGCCGAGCCGCTTGCCGAGCCGCACACTCGGGATGAGAGGCGTCGAGCCTTCGCCTAGATAGATCCGGTGCTCAGCGGCAACCGGCGGCAGCAGCCGGCTGTATTTCCATATGCCGCTTGCCCCCGGATCGGCCAGAGGACCTTGCAGACTTTCATAGCGCGGCAGCACGATGCATCCGCACGCCGGGCATTCATAAATACCCGAATCGCGGTGCTCTTTGCCGCACTCCGTACATACCGTCAGCATCGCTTCACCTCACTATTCCGTAGCGGCCTTTCCCTCCGGCAGCCCGCCGCCGATATTGGCCACCAGCTTGCGCAGCCCCGCCGGAGCCTTGCATATCGCGGATCCGAAGGGCCCCTCATGACGGCGCCAGCCGTTCAAAAAGTTGCAGAGCATTGCCGCGTCCCTTCCTCCGGCGGGTCGCCCGCCGCTTATGATTTGTTTTGCGGCCAGAGATGCGGCGTAATAACCCGCTCCGGCATATCCGCGAAGAGCCGCACGATTTCCTGCGTCAGCCGCTCCGGCAACGGCGGCGCCTCTTCCAGCAGGCGAATATTGCCGCGCACCTGCTGCGGCGTCTCCGCACCTACAACAAGGCTGTCGACCCCCTGCAAATCGCGAATGAAAGCCACGGCTATCGAACCGACGGAGATGCCGTACCGCTCGGAAAGTCCGTGCAGCGCCGACAACGGAGCCGCCGCTTCCTCCAGGTGCGCGGGAAGCTGCTCAGGCGCAAGGTGCACCAAGCCCTGCAAAAACAAGCTGCGCACGAACACCGTCTTGCCAGCGTCTCTCAACCGCTTCATTACACCATTTTGGAGCGGCCGGTGATCGCACACGTTCATGGGCAGCTGCACGGCTTCGTAAGTATCGTCAAACAGCCGCTCGCCGATCGTCCGGTACTCCTCTGCCGTGTTGGCGCCGACCGAGATGCCTGCGCAGCCGATCAAGCATCTCGCTTCAGGCTCCGAAAGCCGTCCGCCACCGCGTCGCCGCAAGAGCCAAGAACATCCGTGTTATGCAGCATCAGCAGCGGGATGGAGGGGATGTTAAGACGGCTCAACGATGTTTCCACCATCCCGTACATCAGCTTCTTCACCTCGGCGGCTCCGGCTCCGGAAGCGATTCGGATGTGCAGCTTGGTAATGAGAGTCGGCTTCTTGCCGGCAAAATACCTGCCCAGTATCTCCTCGGACCGGCCGTAGGCGGCAGCCGTATCGTACGAAACGACGCCGCCGTTCCAAGCTTCGTCCAGAATGGCGAAGCTCTGTTCCTCCGACGGCATGCCGCTATTGTTGGCGATGCCGTACGGCATGCCGAGCTGCACGGTGCCTAGCGTCAATTGCGAGAGGCGCAGTCCGTTCTTTTCGATGATTCGCATGTGCGTTCCGCTCCTATTCCGATCCGGTTAGTCCAACCCGAGGTTGTTCCTTCGAGGTTACCAAGCGGTCCAGCCGCCGTCGACGACAATGTTCGAACCGGTCATATAGGCCGACGCATCGGAGGCCAGAAGCAGCACCGGCCCGACAATGTCCTCGGCGCGGCCGACGCGGCCGGCCATCGTTTTGCGGCACAGCTCGCGCAAGAACGGTTCGTTCTGCTGCACGGCAGGATTCGGGAAAGGGCCCGGAGTGATGCTGTTGACCCGAATCCGTTTGCTTGCCAGATGAGCCGCACAATAACGGGTGAACTGCAGCACGCCGGCCTTGCCGGCGCCGTAGTTGGCCGGGTTGTTGGCTCCGCTGTCGCCGTAAATCGCCGGATCCGGGGAAACGATGCCGTACATGGAGGCGAAGTTGACGATGCTGCCGCCTCCTGCAGCTTCCATATAAGGAATAACCTCGCGCGTGCAGCGGAACGTCGTACCTAGCGCACCGTCCACGCCTTTGAACCAATCCTCGTCGGACATGCGCTCGACGGTCCCCTCCGGCCCGTAGCCGCGCCGTATGTCGCGCAGTTGATCAGTACGTCTATGCGCCCGCCAAGCCCGCTCGCTTGACGGAAAGCGCGGCGGATGGAAGCCGAGTCGGAAACGTCGCAAGCGATAGCGTGCACGCGCTCATGACCGTGATCCCGAACGTCCAGATCGGCTACGGCTACCGTTGCGCCATGCTCCGCAAGCCCCCGCACGACAGCGGTGCCCAAATAACCGTTGCCGCCCGTGATCAATACCGTTTTGCCGCTGAGCGAAAAGATGGACATGTCCGGTTCCTCCTATTTTGCCGTATAGCCGCCGTCGACCATGAGATTGGCACCCGTCACGTATGCGGAAGCGTGCGAGGCGAGAAACACGATGCTGCCCATCAGATCGGTCTCGTTCGCCATTCGCCCGAGCAGCGTCCGCTCGCTGTACCGTTCGATAAACTTCGGCGGCGTCCGCTGCGAAGCCAGCCCTCCCGGACTGATGCAGTTGCACCGCACGCCGCGGTCGCCGTAATAGCTGGCTACGAAACGGGTGAAGTTAATCATGCCGCCTTTATGGAAGAAGTAGTCCGGAACGAGCCCGTGGAAGCCCATATCTTTGTACAGGGTTGGGTCCGGCCCGACCACGCCTTGAATCGAGCCGATATTGATGATCGAGCCGCCGCCCCGCTCGGCCATGACGTCGCCGAAAGCACGGGTGACCGAGAACAGCCCTGTCGCATTGATCTGCATGCTTTTCGCAAAAGCGTCGAGCGGGTCGTCCCAGCTCCCCATCGTTCGCGCTACCGCATTGTTTACAAGCACGTCTACACGGCCGCCGTTATCGGAGAGCACCCGGTCGCGCAAAGCCGCAATCGAGTCCTCCCGCTCCAGATCCAAGATTAAGGCGGTTACCTCCACGCCGTCTTGGGCGAAGCTTTGCTCCAGCTCATCCAGCCGCCCTCCGTCTCGGGTCGTCATGTAGGTTTTGGCCCCGGCCTGCGCCAGTGCGATCGCAATTTGCCGCCCGTACATGCCGGCCCCGCCGGTCACGACCGCCACCTGGCCTTGCAGCGAGAAAAAGTCCATGACGTTGCCCCTCATGCCTTCTCCTCCTTGCCGGCGCCGTATATGCTGCCGATCCGGGTACCGCCGAGCTTCAACACTTCACCCAGAATGTCCCTGTAATACTGGCCGAGCGCGATGACATCGGCTCCGATGCTGATGAAGCGGTAGCCCATCTCCACCAGCTCGGCAAAATTGCCGACGCCGCCGACGGTGCCGGCGAATTTGCCGTGTTTCGCGGCAAGTGCGGCGATGCGCCTTCTCGTCTCGTCAATGAGGGGATGGTCCATCTGTCCCGGCGCGCCGATCGACTGCGAGAAGTCGCCCGGACCGAAAAAGATCATATCCAGACCCGGAAGCGCAATAATGTCTTCCAGCTGTTCAAGCGGCTCGACATCCTCGATCTGCAGCACGTTGAAGCGCTGCTCGTTGGCCTGAAGTAAATAATCGGCCAAATCGATATTGCAGTAAGCGCCGTCCGCGTTGCCGCCGTCGACGGGCCGCATTCCGAGCGGATGGAACTTGGTGCTCTTTACGACCGTGCGCGCGTCGTCCAAGCTCATGATGTGCGGCACCATAATGCCTGCTGCATCCATCTCCAGCGGCCTAATCGAGTTGCTGTAGCTGCCGCGCGCGACACGTACCAGCGTGTCGACGTCGTGCATTTTGCCGGCCATGATTTGCTTCTCGATCGCCGACCAGTCGTTGCCTACATGTTCCATATCCGTCCAGATGCAATCGAAGCCGGACATGGCGGCGATCTCCGCCGCCCTTGCATCGGACAAATTCAGTTTCGTGCACAGCGCGACCTGTCCGGCACGCAGCTTGCGCAGCACGCGGCTCGGCCGCATCGCATACATTCCCGGCATGAATGTTCCCCTCCCAGTGAACGATCGTGAAGTTTCCGCTAATGCGGCGCTATTTCCGACAGATAAACTTTACGTCCCTGCTGCTCCCGGCTGCGGATACCGGCGATGATGATTTTCATCAGTTCCACCGTGTCCTCGAACGGAAACGGACGTTCGCCGGTCCGCAAATATTCGATAAAGCTCGTCAGCTGCATCTTGAACGAATAGAACGTGTCCCGGAACGGCACGAACGCGTAGTCCGCCGTTCCGACGAGCTGCAGAAGGCCGAAGCCGCCGAACAAATCCTTCGTAACGACCGCCACCACGTCGAAACCACCGGAATGCTTCATATGTACAACGTTACGCTCCGATGTGCCGGTATTGCGCACGGACACGAAGCCCGGTCCGACAATCGGATATACGCTCTCCATCGCATGAATACCGTAGCGCTCCCACGATTTGGCCATAGTTATGCCGGCATAACGCAACTGCCCCAGATTGTTGACGGACAGCTGATACGGTATGAATTCTTTGCCGTAGCGCATGCAGCTGGACGAGAGAATCGCCTTTCCCTGCTTCACCCATTCGCTGAAAACGACGAGATCGGCCTCGTTGTCGACCATCGGTTTATCGATAAACACCGGCAGACCGGCTTCGACAAAAGGACGCGCCCGCTCGACGTGCTCGTGCCCTTTGTCTGTAGCGATTATGACAGCATCGACATGGCCGATCACATCCTCCGGACGGGTGACGGCGTTGGGAATGAGCGACGCCTCGCAAATTTTGGGCGCTTCCTCCGGATCGTCGGTCCAAATGTGGGTTACATTTGCTCCCTGAATGCGCAGCGTATCTTTCGGCTCTTTGTCGAGGTAAGCCGGTATGCCCGGGTACGGACAGTTGCGGCGCATCGCTTCGGGATCGTAACCGTTAAATATTGCGCTCCAGGAATAAGGATGGCCGTTGCCGTCCACCCAGCCGATCATGGCCAGGCGGATATGATCTTTCGCGACTATGGGCTTGCCCATCGCCGGCACCTCGCTTCCGGGATTCGTTTCAAGATAATTTGATCAACTGTCCTCCGTCGACGACCAGACAATGGCCGGTCATATAGACGGAGTCGTCGGAGGCGAGGAACAGCGCTGCCGAAGCGATGTCCTCCGGCGTTCCGACGCGCCCCATCGGAATGGTCCGTAAATACGGGCCGATCGCCGCCGGATTGTCGATCAGAGACTTCGTCAGCCGCGTTTCGATGAAGCCCGGACACAGCGCGTTAACGCGGATGCCGAGCGGCGCCAGCTCGAGCGCCATCGACATGGTGAGCAGATTGATGCCGCCCTTGGTCGCATTGTAATGGGCTTGGTCGGCTTCCGCCGCAAGCCCGTTGACGCTGGACATGTTGATGATGGAGCCGCTGCCTTGTTTGGCCATCTCCCGGGCTGCGAGCTGGCCTATCAGGAACGTGCCCTTCAAATTGATCGCCATGTGGCGGTCCCATTCTTCCTCGGTCAGCTCCAGGAACGGGGCCGGGCTGCAAATGCCAGCGTTGCTCACGAGCACGTCGATCCGGCCCCAGCGCCCGAGCGTCTCCTCCGCCATACGCCGGGCGTCGGCGGCGTACTGCACGTCGCCGACTACGCCGATCGCTTCGCCGTTTTCGTTCAATCGCTGCAGCGCTTGATGGAGGCGCGTCCGATCGCGCCCGGTAACCGCCACCCTGGCTCCCTCCCGGACAAAGCGGTCCGCAATGGCTTCGCCGATCCCCGTCGTTCCGCCCGTCACAAGCGCCACTTTCCCCGCCAATCTCATCGCTCGTTCCCCCATTCATCCGTTACCGGCTTCTTCCGCATTTACATTCGCGCCATTGCGCGTTCGGCGGCCGCCACCGTCTGCCGCACATCCTCGTCATTATGGACGACGGATACGTACCACAAGCCGTTCGGCCGCAGCAGGACTCCTTCCTCCAGCATGCGTTCGGCGAACAAACCATAGGCGCCGGCGTCCCTTTTATTAAAGGAAGCAAAATTGTCCACCCGCTCCTCGGCGGTAAACATCATGTGGAAAACGGGACCGAATTGGTTAACAATGCCCTTCTTCCCCTGCTTCGCCATCGCGTCCCGCAGACCTTGCACAAGCCTGCCCGCGACACGGTTCATCGAACCGTATACCGCGCCGCCGTTCGCCGTCAGCACGTCCAGGGTGGCAAGCGCCGCAGAGGTCGCGATGCAGTTGCCGTTAAGCGTGCCGAGGTGGCTGACGGCGCCATTGTCCAGCAGCTTCATAATCTCCGATTTGCCGGCCACGGCGCTGACTGCGACGCCGCCGCCGAGCGCTTTGCCGACCGTGACGAGATCCGGCATTAGACCGAAATGGCCGTGCGCGCCGCCGATGCCAATGCGGAAGCCGGTTATGACCTCGTCCATCACCATAACGATGCCGAGCTCCTTCGTCAGCCCGCGCATTCGTTCCAGATAGCCCGGCAGAGGCAAAATGCACCCGGAATTGCACATCACCGGCTCGGTAATGACCACCGCGATCTCGTCCTTGCCGGCCCGCAGCGTTCGCTCCAGCAAGTCCGGATCATTCCATGGCAGCAAGATCACCTCCGACAGCGCGATCTCGCTCTGCCCTCCCGTACCGGGCAGCGGACGCGTTTCGGCCTGCGCCTGTCCCTGTGCACCCGAGGGCTTCATGTCCGAACTCGGGAACGAAGTGAAAATCGTATCCGACCACCCGTGATAATGGCCGTGGAAGCGTACGATCTTGCGTTTGGCCGTATAGGCCCGGGCCAGCCGCAGCGCCAGCATGACTGCCTCCGTGCCCGAGCCGCTCAAAGCCACCGATTCGGCGCAAGGCAGCAGCTCCGTGAGGCGGCGCGCAAGCGTAATCTCCCCGTCGTGCTGCAGTCCGTAAGTCGAGCCTTTGAGCATCGCTTCGTGAACGCTCTCCACGAGAGCCGGGTGCGAGTGGCCGAGAATGAGCGGGCCGTAGCCGAGCATATAATCAATGTATTCGTTGCCGTCAACGTCCCGAAGACGGGAGCCGGAAGCGGACTCGACAAACAGTGGAACCGGTTTCATCGCTGCTCTGAGCGAACTGGCGACACCCTGAGCAAGGTACTTGCGCGATGCCTCGAATTTGATTTTCGATTGCTCGTACTGATAAGTCATCGTCATGTTACCTTCTCCCATCCAGATGGATTTCACAGCGGATATACCGGACGCCGGACAAGACGATATGTCAAGAGGTGCAAGTTGGAGGTGCAGCAGCCCGGGGATTCGACGTGAATTACCTTTTTTGCGAACGGACCGAATGCCGTCTGCCACGCTATGGCCGACTTGACCACGATGATGTGGAAATCGGCCGGCCAAAGGCCGACGGAGCGGACGTGCCCCAGGTCCCAAGGCGCTTGCCGCTTCTCCGTCAAAACGACGGTGAGCTTGCCGCACTCGACGACCGCCGTATGGCCCATATCCGCCAGTTGCCCGGTCATGTAAGGCCCGACATGGCGATAAATACCGTCGAACAGCGTTCTTACCTTGCCGTGAAGGCGGACGGGGCATCCGTGCAACGTATCGCTTTTGCCGCCGACATCGGTCTCAAACATGCCGCCGATTCCGGCACGGAACGCTGCTGCCACCGCCTCTACGTCGCGGATGACGACCAGGGCGGGCACTTGCGGATCGACGAGAAGCGCAAGCAAGTGTGTGGCGTCGCCCGGCGAGCCGCCGCCGACATTGTCCGAGCCTTCGGTTAGCACGATTGGACCTTCCTGCTCGGCGAGCGCCAGCCGCACGGCATCTTCCGGCGTTACGAAGCGAACGGCGAATTTCTCCTTACGGCTTCTGGCCAACTCCGAGAGCCACTCCGCCGAACGCTCGGCCAACGGCAGATCGTTATCCGTCGTTACGACGAAGGCCATGCCCGCATCGGGTACGTCGCTGTAAGGGAAGCCGCCGGCTACCGTCACGTTCAGCACGCCCGGCAGCTTCTCGAGCGCGAATGCCTCCTCCATCAGCTCGCGCATGGCGCCTTGTTCCGTTAACATCGCCTGCGGCACTACCAGCATGGCCGGCTGAGCGAGCGCGCGCACCGGGCGAATCTGGCCCCTTGCTGTCCGCCACAGCAGCTCCAGCGCTTCTTCCGCCCGCTCAAACATGTCAACATGCGGGTACGTATCGTAGCCGACGATGATATCGGCCAGCTCCACCATACGGCGGCTGATGTTTCCATGCAGATCGAGCGTCATTGCGACGGGCAAGCCGTAACCGACCATTCCGCGCAGACGCTCGAGGAACTCCCCTTCGACATCGGGTATATGCTCGGCGACCATCGCTCCGTGCATAATGACAATGACGGCGTCGGCGGTACGGTCCACGGAGCGGAGCACTTCGCCCATCAGCGTCTCCATTGCCCCGGCCGCCACCATGCCGCTCGGCGTAGCTGCAGCGTACAAGCCGGGAATGAGCTCGATGCCCAGCTCCCGCGCTTTGGCGATTACACCTCCCATGGAGGTGCGGGTGCCTTCGTAACGAGCGTAGAACGCCTCTTTACCGGCTATCCACTCTCCGGTAAAATCATCAAGTCCAGTAAGTCCGGGAGCGAACGTATTCGTCTCATGCAAAATGCCCACGACCGCTACTTTTAAGCTAACTTCCTGACCGTGCTCATTCATCCCGACTTCCTCCGCTTCCGATATTAAGCTCGCTCGCGCGTGGAGCCGATGTAAGCGACCACATCCACCTCGATCAGATAAGGGGCGATACCGCATTGGATCGTCGTGCGCGCCGGATAAGGCTGATTCATGATTTTCGCGTACAGCTGGTTGTACGCCGGAATGTCGGATTGGTGGAGCAAGTAAGCGTTCGTTTTGACGACATGATCGAGAGTCAGACCAACGCCTTGCAAAATGGTTTCCAAATTGCGGAAGCATTGCTCGGTTTGCGCTTCGATTGTCGTACCCGCGACTTCCCGGGTCTGGGGATCGACGCCGACCTGACCGGAGACGTAGACAAAATCGCCGGCTACGACAGCGTGCGAGAAAGGCAGCGGAAATTCGGGAGCATTGCTGACATGATAAGCTTTGGACATCAGGGCCCCTCCTGCGTTTAAAAGGATGAAAGTTATTGGATCTTGCCGCGCGCATCGACCGTCAGCTGCGATTCAATTCGGCCGCCTCTCGCGAGCAGCAGCCGGTCGTGAAGGTTGACGACGGTGCAGCAATGATTCGGTATCAGTTCGACCACATCCCCGACTTTCAGCGACACGCCGTCCGGCAAGCGAAGGATGCCGTGCTCCTCGCTCAGCCGCTCGACAATGACGTCCGGATATGCCGGCAACAGCCCATAACCTTTGCGAAAACCATTGACGTCGTTCGTTAGCGTCTTCGATCCGGCGTCGATAATTGCCGTCCCGGGGCGAGGCGTGCTCACTACCGTCGCATAAACCCGCAGTGCGCAATCGGCAGCTGTGACCGTCCCGGTCACGATTTGCGACACGTCTCCGAATACATAGGCACCCGGGCGAATTTCAGTCACTCCGGGCAGCGCTTCCACGAATGTTGCAGTCGGCGTCGAGCCCACGCTGATCTCGGCGATCTCAATCCCCTTGTGGCGCTTCAACCATCCCTTCGTTAGCAGCAGACTCTCCGCTTCGCCGACGGCGATGCGACGAATGTCGTCGTCCGAATGTCCGCCGTAAGCATGGCCGGCATGCGTCATCAGGCCGACGACCTCAACTCCGGGCAGCGTGATGAGCTGTTCAATCATTTCCCCCGTCTCCTGACCGGGCTCCCGGCCGCAGCGGTTCAGGCCGGAATTGACATCGACGTAAAGCGGCACACGCCGCCGCAGGGTTTCGCCCAAATCGGACAATCCGCGGGCGACGTCGTAATCGTCAGTGCTTACCGTAATACGCGCCCTCTGCATCAGCTTGCCGAGCCGCTCCAGCTTGGCTTTGCCGACAATCGGGAAGGCGACGAGAATATCTTCGATGCCGCCGTCCGCCATCACCTCGGCCTCACCGAGCTTTGCCACCGTAATCCCGTGCGCACCGCTGCGGATTTGCTCCTGCGCGATGACCACGCTCTTGTGCGTCTTCGTATGAGGACGAAGCTTTACGCCCGCCCTTCGGGCCCGGTCCGCGGTACGCCGCAGATTGGCCAGTACCGCGTCCCAATCCACGACGACGGCTGGCGTTTCCAGCAAGTCGTTCATTATCGACATAGGCCATCTCCGATCTGTAAAATTCACGAGAAGGTTTCATCTATTGATACTTTGGTTTTATTATTAATTACTAAAATAAACCATACACGCCGTTTTGTAAATGCTTTTTTTGCCCCGGCGCATCATTTTACGTGAATCCCGCGCAGCACGACCGTACGCACCCTGATATCGGAATCCAAAACGATCAGATTGCCCCACTTGCCGACCTCAATGCTTCCGATCTCCCGGTCCATCCGAATCGCCTTCGCCGGATTTAATGAGGCCATCCTGAAGGCGTCCACGATACCGGCACCGGTATGGAGCATCATGTTGCGTACGGCGGCGTCCATCGTCAGCTTGCTGCCGGCAAGATCACCCTTATGATTATAGTTCACGTCCGGCTCGTCGGATCCGGCCAACCCGGAATCGGGCATGCCGTCCGTAATTATAATTACACGTCCTGCTCCCTTTGCTTTCAGGATAAGTTTAAGCATAAGCGGCCGGACATGAACGCCTTGTTTGTCGGGAATAACTTCCGCATAAATATCGTCATGCACGAGAACGGCCTCGTCTACACCGACCTCGCGAGTACCCCCGTAGCGGCTTGGCGACGGCGTCGCACCGCTAGCGTTTGTACAGTGGCAGCCGACCCGCAACCCCTTCGGGACCAATGCGAAAATTTGCTCCGCACTCGCCTCGGAGTGCCCGACGGACAGCGTGATGCCGTAATGCGAGGCCGCTTCGGCAAACTCGTACTGCCCCTCAAGTTCCGGCGCCAAAGTCCACAGCTTGATCTGGTCTCCGGCCAAACTCAAAATTTCGTTGTACTCCTCAGGATCAACCGGACGTATCGGCGACGTAATCGCACCGTACTTCTTATTAATATAAGGGCCCTCCATATGAATGCCTGCAATAGCCGCACGGTAAGATGCATCGGAATTCATCGCCGCAACGATGTCGATGACGCCCTGACGAGTCTCCTCCCGGCTCTCGTTGTACGATAAAGTAGGGAGAAGACTCGTCGTGCCATGCTGCAGGTGAGCGATCGCACATTCATACGGCTGCCTGAACGCCCAAACACCACCTCCTCCGTGGCAATGAATGTCGACGAAGCCTGGTGCAATGTAGGCACCGTCCGCATCGATCTCCGGAGCGCCGGCAGTTGCTTTCTCCACCTCCGCGTCCCATGTTCCATAAGCGGCAATACGCCCATCTCGAACCCATACATAGCCGTTCGCGATGAGCCGTTCAGAAGTCACAACCGTTCCGTTCTTGAGAAGCACATTCCCCATTCTGCGCACCTTCCTCAATCACGTTTTTGTGTCCGCCAATTGTTAGAATGCAATCCGTTCATTTATTAAAATGAAACCATTGTTTCACTTCAATACTAGATGATTTCAACCTGTTTGTAAACCGATTTTTTTCCATTTTTTTTCGCGAGAATCATCGCTTTGTACCGCGGCGTACAACGTAAAAAAGACCCCGTTGGCTTTCCTCCGGGGTGCTGTGGGTTATGGTCTTGTTTTATAGTAGTTTCGATCACGTGAAGGAATATTTCACGGTACGCCGCCATTTGGCTACGACAAAGTAAAGCGGGGGAAATTAGATCCCAATCCTGTCAACACACCCTCTGTTCGGCTAATATTTGATTTATATACGAACGTCTCGACTTCAGATTGAATCGCGAGTATCGGAGTTTAAGACGGAGCTAACGAAATTCGCCGCGCAAGACTTAAATAACAAGGAAATCCAGAGTGACAGGATTCATAAAAAAATTAATCGTGTAGATGTTCACGCAGACGGTTCTATCAAATTCAGTTACAACTTCCAAAACCCACTTAAAAACGGAGCGTAGCCTATTTAGGCTCGCCCCTCCATTCCATCCATAATATGCACTCCCATGTACGGTATAATTAAGCTATAAATCGGAGTTCACAGACGAAAGTTCGATTTGAAGACTGTTAAAAAACTGTTACGAAAAGGAGAAGTTTCGGTATAATCATGCTCACCTGCAAACCGACTAGGCAATTATCGGCATTCGTGGATTATTTTTGGTACATGGAAAGCCAAAATACTGCAAGTCAAAATGAGCTGTCAATACCGGACGGTTCCGTTGATCTCATTATTGATTTAACTGCGGATAAAGTCCTCATGGCAACTGCATCGAACGAGACATTGCGGCTCAACAATGTATTTGTCTGCGGGCCTCATTCGAGACATTTCGTGATCTGCAATTCGCTTGAAACGAGAGTGATTGGAATCCATTTTAAACCGGGCGGCGCATATCCGTTTCTTGGTTACCCACTAAATCAATTACATAATGTCATGCAATCGATGGATGCGATTTGGGGGCATTTAGCCGGAAAACTGCGTGAGGAACTGATCGATTTGCCAACTGTCGAGCAAATGTTTCGTGTGCTTACCAACCGATTGCTGCAGTTGGCGGTTAAACCGCTTGATATCCATCCGGCTGTTCAGTATGCGATCGAGCATTTCGGTAGGAAAAGCGAACGGACGGATCACGTTCGACACATTGTTGGCCAAATCGGTATCAGTCACAGAAGATTTATCGAACTATTCCAGAGGGAAACCGGCTATACCCCAAAACGTTACAGCCGCATCCGAAGATTTCAAGGGGTGCTAAGGAAAATGAATGAACGACAAAACATTTTAGATTGGTCAGATATCGCAGTCGATTGCGGGTATTACGATCAGTCTCACTTTATTAAGGATTTTCGCGCTTTTTCCGGATTGAACCCGACTGATTATGAGACGATTCCCGGGAGGCATTACAATCATGTTCGCTTATGACGAAAGGGTCAATTATTTACAATACGGTGTGTGATTTTTGCTGTAAAATTTGAGGAACAAGCACATAACAAAAACGCAGCTTATCGCTGAATGCGTTTCACACTTTAACGCGAGGAGGACATTAGGAATGGGAAACGAGTGGACCCCTAAAAATTATTCTTCAGTTGTTCCGACACTGCGTGCGGAACACGCCGATCGATTGTTGGATTTTTTGCAAGCCGTTTTCGATGCGGAAGTGCTTCACCGCACGACGGATGAAAAGGGAACGATTACGCATGCCGAGGTGCGTATCGGACATGGGATCATCGAAGTATCGGATGCTAATGAGATGTGGCCGGCCAATGAAACTTCACTGCATGTTTTTGTTCGCAACACGGATGAGTGCTACAGGCGAGCATTGGAGGCAGGAGCGGTTTCTCTGTATGAACCGGCGGACATGCCGTATGGAGAAAGAAACGGCGGTATCAAAGATGAATTCGGAAACAGTTGGTTTATTGCAACGTTTCAAAGTGGTGAAGGGCGTGGCTATTACGATTGACGGCGTGCGCCAAATCGCGCTCTCCCTACCGAAAACGGAAGAAGCAGAACATTGGGACAAACCGTCTTTTTTCGGGTCAACGGGAAAATCTATGCCGTGGTTCAAAAGGACGGGGTATCTGTTGTCGTCAAAACGACAAGAGACGAGCGTGAAGCGTTAACCACATTTGAACCGGAAATTTATAGCGTCCCTCGGAATTTTCATCGACTGCATTACATGACCGTCAATACGAAGCGCATTCGTAAGGACGAATTTCGCTCATCCTCGTCCGCGCCTGGCGCCCGGTTCTAAACGCCAAGCTGGTAGCGTGGGTTCGATTCCCATCACCCGCTTAAACTAGCTAGCAAAAGGCCGCGGTAAATAAAATCGTACAAATTGAGCAGGAAGAGACCCACAGCCAAGGTGCTGTGGGTCTTAGTGCTTTTCGCCTTTACCGGTACGGCAGTCGCCTACCGCAGGATTATAAGTCCGGTGCGTCTGCCGATTCCGCAACTCCGGCTTAAGGCGCTACCCAGATTCGAACTGGGGCATAAAGCTTTTGAAGAGCTTCGCCTTACCACTTGGCTTTAGCCCCAAAAAGAAAAAAGCGGAAGACGGGATTCGAACCCGCGACCCTCGCCTTGGCAAGGCGATGCTCTACCCCTGAGCCACTTCCGCATGATGCAGTCGAGAGGACTCGAACCTCCACGGCTGTTACACCACTAGAACCTGAATCTAGCGCGTCTGCCAATTCCGCCACGACTGCAAATGAATAAATCATGCGGTCGGTGGGATTTGAACCCACACGGGCTTGCGCCCGCCACCCCCTCAAGATGGTGTGTCTGCCGTTCCACCACGACCGCATATTTAGGTTTTAAAGTGAGCCATGAAGGACTCGAACCTTCGACACCCTGATTAAAAGTCAGGTGCTCTACCGACTGAGCTAATGGCTCCCACACTGAGGATCTAGGATTCGAACCTAGGCATGACGGAGTCAAAGTCCGTTGCCTTACCGCTTGGTTAATTCCCAATAGGTTTGGTCAAACTAAGGGCGATCGAGGGGAATTGAACCCCCGAATGTCGGAGCCACAATCCGATGCGTTAGCCACTTCGCCACGACCGCCATAGATGGAGGCTGATGGATTCGAACCACCGAACTCGTCAGAGAACAGATTTACAGTCTGCTGCGTTTGGCCACTTCGCTAAGCCTCCAAAATGGTGCCGTTGAAGGGAATCGAACCCCCAACCTGCTGATTACGATTCAGCTGCTCTACCATTGAGCCACAACGGCTAACATGGCTCGGGACGGAATCGAACCGCCGACACGAGGATTTTCAGTCCTCTGCTCTACCAACTGAGCTACCGAGCCATAAATAATGGCGGGTCCGACGGGATTCGAACCCGCGGTCTCCTGCGTGACAGGCAGGCATGTTAGGCCTCTACACCACGGCTCCGCATGGTGAACGCTGACGGGATCGAACCGCTGACCCTTACCCTGTCAAGGTAATGCTCTCCCAGCTGAGCTAAGCGTTCATAATATGACCCGTAGGGGATTCGAACCCCTGTTACCTCCGTGAAAGGGAGGTGTCTTAACCCCTTGACCAACGGGCCTTATGTATGGCGGAAAGAGTGGGATTCGAACCCACGCACGGGAGTTACCCGCCTAGCTGATTTCGAGTCAGCCCCCTTGGGCCTCTTGGGTACCTTTCCAGTCGCAACGGATAAAGAGGGATTCGAACCCTCGAGACGCTTGTGACGCCTACACGATTTCCAATCGTGCCCCTTCGGCCAGCTCGGACACCTCTCCGTATTTTTAAACGTAAATGGTGGACGCTGACGGGATCGAACCGCCGACCCTCTGCTTGTAAGGCAGATGCTCTCCCAGCTGAGCTAAGCGTCCATAGGAAATGGCTCCCCGAACAGGACTCGAACCTGTGACAACTCGATTAACAGTCGAGTGCTCTACCAACTGAGCTATCAGGGAATAATGGTGGAGCAAATCGGAATCGAACCTCTGACCCCCCGCTTGCAAGGCAGGTGCTCTCCCAGCTGAGCTATAGCCCCATAATTTCTATGATGATGGGCTCTAGTGGATCCGAACCACCGACCTCTTATCAGGGGTGAGCCCTAACCAGCTGGGCTAAGGGCCCTTAAACCGGGTAAAATGACATAAAAATAGCCCACAGAGTGGGCTCCGCTTGGCGACGTCCTACTCTCCCAAGACCCTGCGGTCTAAGTACCATCGGCGCTGGAGGGCTTAACGGTCGTGTTCGGGATGGGTACGCGTGGTTCCCCTCCGCCATTGTCACCAAACGATTCAGGGCTATTCCCTGAAAACTAGATACGAAACGTTGCGCAGTAGAAGCTCTATGTTTTGGATAAGCCCTCGACCGATTAGTATTCGTCAGCTCCACGCATTGCTGCGCTTCCACCTCGAACCTATCAACCTCGTCGTCTA
>NZ_JXAK01000021.1 GCF_000829455.1 Gordoniibacillus kamchatkensis | reverse complement strand
GTAATCTGCCGATACGTCCACTTCTCCTCCATATGAAGGCGAATAGCTTCTTTCTTCAATTCCTCTGGATACTTTTTAAACTTCTGACCCTTGACTGTCCAATAAAATGCACCCCTTAGAAATCATCGGATTAACCTAGGGGTTTTTCCAATGTCTATTCTAAGGGGTGCACTTCACGTCGACGGTCGCGCTTTTCTTTTTCGCGCAGGGCTTCGACTTGTTCCCGGCGAACGATTCTATCGCCCGGACGTAATTCAACGGTTATCGTTCCAAGCGCGTCAATGTCCCGCAAATCTTTCATTTTGCGATTACCCCCTTATTTATTGTCGTTTTCGGAGCCGCCCGCGTGACGTTTACAAGGCGCTTCCAGTAAACCAATTGGCGTAAGGGGTTCGTTAACAAGTAATGACTTTAATTTTTATATTTTTCTTTCTGTAATGCTTGTAATTCCTAAACGTTGCCTAACTGGTAAGTATCGGGGCGAAAACGAAAAGGGTCGCCCGTAAACGAATTAACGGGGGTGTAACGCTCTTGGAAAATGTGCGACTTAACGGGAAGACGTTGGTTGTCATTCGCGCAATATTAGGGCTAAGTCAAACCGACGTCGGAAACCTTATCGGGCTGACGCCAATGGCGATAAGTTTACTTGAAAACGGCGAAACGAAAGCCATGAGCGCCAAAAATACCGCGCGACTTATTGAAGCGCTGAACCTGACCCCGCGGGAGTTTGCGGCGGTTCAAACGGCAATTCGAACGGTCGAATCGAAGTTTAACCGGGGGGCGGTGGAATGATTGAACAATACGGAACGCCTTGGTTCCTTCGTCGAAAGACTTCGTTGAAGCGAATCCGGTCGAAACTGAAAATCGTTTCGCTAGGAATCGCAGCGGATTCGAAAGGCGACGAAGAACTTACGCGGGCGAAGTATCCCGAAGCGAACGTTATTTTACAAAGCGCCGAAGACCTTTTTCGGTTGGCGGAAGTCGTTGACGAAGGACTTGACGTTTTACTTACGAAGCTTGCCATTTACAAAGACGAAAGGGGGAACCGAAAGTGAAATTTTTCAAGGATTTATTTGCGTCGCGGGCGGCTTACGACGTTAAGGTTCAAGAACTGGAAGAACAACGTCGGAAACTGGAAGCGCAACTTGCTGAACTGGAACGTCAATTCGCGGTAGGAATCGAAAAGGACGCTCTTGGAATCGCGCCGTTTACTGACGAATTGAAAATTGAAAAGGAAACGAACCGAGTAAAGGCGGAAATCGCAAAGGTCGACCAAAAGATTGACATTGTTCGAAAGGGTAAAACGCAAGCCATGAAATCGCAAATTCCGTTACTTCGGGAGGCGTTGGAAGCCCAACGAAAAGAAGTCGACAATGAATGGGAAGACGCGCTTCAAGCGGTACAAAGGGCGAAGGCTGAATTGATTCTTTCGCTCATGGCGTTGGGAGACGTTGGAAAGAAGGGTCAAAACGTATTAGCGGAATATACCGCGCTTATGGCGGAAGCTGACCCGGATTCCCACGAAGCCAAAAAGGGAATGACCTATACAAACTACCGAAGCCGGGAATCGTTGAAATTCGATTTCGGCCCTTATACAACCGACTTCAAAGATATTCTTTCCGTTCCAGAGGAACCCGCCCGCAACGCTTACAACGGCAACGTTCCGGGTTGGGTAAGACACTATATGTCAACCGGAGAAATCGACTTTTCGAAATAACTACATTCACGCCGAAAAAAGGGGGAAGTTGAATATGAGCAATGCAAAATCATTCGAACAAATTCGGGACGAAAGCGCAAAGCAAGACGCCGAGATTAAAAGAACTCTTGACAAGCTTTCCGCAGGATACGCCGAAACGTCGGGGAAAGTCGTAAAAGAAGCCGAAGCGCGTCAAAAAGCACAAGTCGAATACATCCGCAGTAGAATAGAAGCCGGGGAAAGAGTTCCGGTTATGGATTTACTTTCGTATGGATACGCAAAAGTGGACGAAGAACGCGCAGAAAAGGAAGCCGCGACGACAACGACACTAACCGCCGAACAAATTGCGGGAAAAAGCGAATCTGACAAGAACGTTAACGCAGACAAAGGCGGCGTTAAATTCCAGTTTGAAGAAAGCGATAAGGCCGCTATTCAAGCATTACGTCAACAACTTGACGCGATTCTTGCAAAATATGAATCGTAATAAACGCGAAGGGCGTCGGGGACTTTCCCCGGCGTCTTTTTCGTATAATGGGGGTTAATTATGGCGCGACAATTTGACGAACGCGAACACCGCGAAACCTTGCGGCGTCTATTCGGTTGGGGGCTTCCTGACGACGGTAACGACGGTGAACCTTCCCTTCGTGAACTATCGTTTATGATGTTTGGATTCGACTTATTCAAGCGGTTCACCGATGTAAGGGAACGCATGGACTTCGTTGTTTCCGATGAAGCGGCGGAATTACGCGCATTGGTACAAGCGCAAGCGGCAAAGGAATACGAGGAACGTCGGGAACGCATGACGCCCGAAGAACGCCGCATTTACGACCTTGAAACGGAATTACTTTTGCTTCAACTGGAAGAAGTAAACCAGGAACTTGATAAATGTGGGGGGCGGTAATATTGACGCATTTCAACGAAACCGACCAACGTGTTATTGAAGAATTGTCCAATCAAAACGGGCGAACGTTTGAACAAATCGCCGAAGCCGTCGGCATTTCGGTTCGCCAATTACATCGGATAAGACAAAAACCCGCTGTAAAGGCCGAACTTAAACGTCTTTCGAACGAAAATTCGTCGGAAGTCGTTATTCTTGCCATGCCCGATATTGTGCGGGCGCTGACAAAGAAAGCGAAAAATGGCGACGTTAAGGCGGCTCAACTGCTTTTCCAAATGCAGGGGCTTCTAATTGACCGTAAGGAAATCACCGCAACAACGCAAACCGCGCCAAGCAGCTATGAGGACATGAGCAAAGACGAAATCGCCGCGCGGATGGCGGAGATTCAACGCCAGCTAGACGCAAGACCGAAGCGAATCGAAATCGCCCTTCCTTCGCCGCATAGCAACAAGGATTATGGGCTTAACTAACGGGGTGAAATAAATGTCAATGTTCGATATTGGCGCGGTATTCCCGCCTTATTCACATAGGCGGCGTATCCGACGATACCGGGAAAATAAGAAGCTGTTCCTTGGAGCGCATTACGACGTGTTCCAAAGCAACGACCGCCTTTCGCATTCTCAAAAAGAACTGCTTTACCTATCCGTCAACCTTCCGGGCATTATCGCCAAGAAGTCGGCGGATTTTTTATTTGGGGAAGTACCGACCTATTCGGCAGGGCGCGAAGACAACGCCCCGGAACAAAAAGCGCTTGAACGTTTGGTTTCAACGAACCACTTAAACACAATGGCGTATAAGTCGGCGCTCGGGAACGCATACCGCGGCGATTCCTTCGTTAAGATTCGTTGGGGGCAGAAATACAACGGGGCGCTTCCTTCTTCCGTTGACCCGTTCCGCGTCTTTATCGAAAACCAAAACGCTGAATATGTCTTCCCCGAAACAATGCCGGGGGACGCTACGCAAATCATGGTTTTCCATATCGCGATTCCGGTCGAAGTCAAGGACGACCGTGGGCGCCGGGATTGGATTATTTCCGTCGAAAGCCATTACCCCGGCTTCATCCAATACGCTCAATACCGTGCGAACGTTAAGGCGAACGAAACGGACGGGACGCCGACGGAATGGAAGATTTATGCCGAAATCGAAGAAGCACGGCGAACCGTCGAAACGGGCGTTCCTATGCCGCTTGTCGTTCATATTCCGAACTATACGACTGACGATAATTGGGAAGGAATCGACGACCTGACGGAACATAAATCCGTATTCGACGAAATCAATAACCGACTTTCGAAAATCGCCGATATTCTTGATAAACATGCTGACCCTGCGCTTGTCGTACCGTCTGGAACGCTTGCGGAAGACGAAAACGGAAACGCGACTTTCGTAACTGGGCGCGACAAGGTTTTCGAAGTTATGGGAAAAGACGACGTAACGCCTTCTTACGTGACTTGGAACGGGCAATTAACCGCGGCCTTCGAGGAATTGCGAACGTTGATTAAACTTCTTCTGATAAACGCCGAGATACCGGAAATTGCGCTTGGTTCTGGCGATTCTGGAACGTCCGGGTCGTCGGGGCTTGCGATAAAATTCCGTATGAATAGCCTTTTGGCGAAGATTAACCGCAAACGCCAATATTACGATAAAGGATTGAAGGAAGCGTTACTTATCGCGCAAATGCTTGAACACGCTCGAAGCGGAAGGAAGCCCGCCTATGACGAACCGAAAATTAACTTCAAAGACGGCTTACCTGACGACGACGCAGAACAGGCGAACATTTACGCAATTCGTACCGGAGGTAAGGCGACGGTATCGCGGAAAACGGCGCTTATGAAGCTTGACGGCTTGACGGAAGAACAGGCCGACGCCGAAATAAAGCGTATGGAAGACGAAGAAAAAGCCGCCGCGGAAATAGCGGCGAAGGTTGACGGTGTAAATCCGACGATATTCGAATAACGATGAACCCCCGACTGCTAACCGTTGAAATCGTAAACGGAAAGCGGCGGGGGCATTTTTTTTTTGCAAACGTCTCTATGCTTCTTCCATATCAATCAATTCGTGTATATGTATGTTCAGCGCCCTACATATGTCTTCAAGTGTGCTTATGTAAATCCTGTCGGTTGTTCCTCTGCATAATGCGTTTATGGTTCCGGGGCGCATATTAACCATTAGAGCTAATTGGCGTTGAGAAATTCCCCGTTCATCTAATATTTCCTGTAACCTTACTTTTATTTTCATTGTCCATTCTCCCGTTTGATATATGAATCAGTATACCATGATTGGATAATTTATCGTTGCGTGTTACGTTGTAACGTCATATAATGATTGTGTGACGCTGTAACGTAACAATAACGAAAGGGGTTTGACTTATGAGTGTTGAAATTAGTTTCCCTCCGGTCGAAACAACGCCAATCGTTGACCTTATCGTATGGTATACGCGAGAAGCTCGGCGGGCGTCCGAGTTACGCGCGGGGGCCGAACGAAGTACGCGCATTGAACAGCTTGTAACGTTCAAAACGGCTATGAACGCGAGAATACGGCACGAACGAGAAGAAGAACGAAAGGCGGGCGTAATGTGACAAATAAAATAAGCAAGCCAAGCAACGCAAGCAAGGTAAGCAGGGTTAGCATTATTGAAGAACTGTATAACGATAATCTTTACCCAAGTGCGCGAATTGTTTCGAAAGACCCTAATTATCGCGAAACAGGCGGAAAGATTAACGATTTAATGGCTGAATGGAAAGCGAAATTGACGCAAGAAGATTACGACAAGCTTGTGGAATTGTTGGACTATCATCATTCAATGCACGACATGGACACCGCGGCGTCATTTGCATACGGTTTTAAGCTCGGCGCGTCAATAATGCTCGAAGTGTTCGAAGGGCAAGGCGACCTTATTCGTCCTAGAAATGAATAAACGTCAATAGCGCGTCATACTGTTGGAATCCTCCGGGGTTCCTTTTTTGTTTCCGGAATCCTGCTTGCTTACGAATTGAAGGAATAACCTCGCCAGTTACCCAACGCTTAAACGTTCGGGCTTCGGGTTTGCGTGACGTTAGAATGATTGAATAAAGCTCGGATTCGTTAATAAGCCAAACTTCACGATTTTGACCTGATACGAATAATGTTCGGGTCAGCTTTTCGTCGTGGTCTAATCGCGAAACAGTTTTTGAAACGTCCCCTATTTCCAAAATGTCGCATACGTCTGTAGCAACGAACCAAGGTTCACCGTCCTTCATTACGACCCTTGGCTGATTTAAGTTTCCAATCAATCGGTGAAAACAAAAACAAGCGCCCCCACATGGCGCTTGTACGTCTTCACTTCTTAGTATGGGGATTGGGAATTTCCGAAAGGGGAATTTCATTCCCGGCGTTGCTTCCGCGCACAATATCGCGGGTGGGAGCCGGGTAAAACTGAATAATAATTATTATAAATGAAAAGGAAAAGCATTGGCAACGATATTTATTTACTCCGAACGAATTGCGTTACATTACCCAAACAACAAGACCCTTGCGGGTTATTTACTTCACAACCGCAACGACCAGCCTTGACATGTGATGAAATGCTATCAATTGCCGTTTTTCCGCTTTCTGTTAATCGTTGTCGTGTCCAGTTAAAACAATAGCAAACAGACGTATTTTCATTACTGTCTTTTTGAAAAACCGAAACTTTTATTTGCGCTGTATTGAAGAACTGGCCTACTTGGTCAAAATAGACAACTTCACACGTCGATGTTGAACAAAAACGATAATTGTTATTTGGATTTAACTGTTCAAGAGCAGTAGGAGTAAGCAAGCTTTTAAGCGTAATGATGCCTACTTGTTTCCCGCTGTTATTGCATGATGGACAAACAAAGGATTCCGAGATGTTATTGTGATTTGTTACGCAACAGTTTTCCATGTAGTGTACTTTCCTTTCCTTATTCATAATACTACTGTACAAAAGTTACTCACCATTGCAAGGAGTTTAAAAATCTAACTTTGTGGTTGTTCTAATGTAACGCTCGTCTGGAAAAAATGGTTATCAAGGCAGGTGTAAAGAATGAGTATGTTCCTAAACGTATTATTTGGATTTGTGTTGCCTTGGATAATCGGCGGCACTTATCTTTTGAAAAAAGGTCGAAAGATATTAATATTGATATTCCCTTTTTCCTCAATGCTTGCTTTTACAATAAATCAATTTGGTTTTCACTTCGGATTGTGGAGCTTAATGCCTAGAATGAACAAATCGTTCTCGGCCCTACCGTTCGATTTGGGGTTATATCCAATCCAAGCCTGTTTAATGATAATCGCTATTACAAATTTTCCACGTATACGTTGCAATCCATATTGGTTCATCGTAGCAAATGCGTTTCTAGTAACGTTTGCGGAATGGGTGTATTTGAAATTTGGTATGGTTGTATATGGGCATGGATGGAACATCATTGGAACATTTGTTTCCTATCTAGTCCCTTTAGTCTTGGTATACTTGTATTTTAATCTGATAAAGCAATACGTGAACTAATATTCGGTTTTAGATTGTGATTGCGTTGTATAAGGCTTCTTAACGACGTATTCGAACGTTGAACCGTCCTTATACTTCGCGGTTTGGGTTTCGCTGTATTTGGCGTCTTCGGCGCCCTTCGCTGGCGTTAGAAAATCAATTGTCGCAAAAGTAGCGCCGCCCCCGGCGATTATTAACGCGATTGACGCGCCGAGTATTTTCGTTTTAAGGTTCAATTCGTCACTCCTTCCCCTTATTAATTATTATCGTATTTTCTTTGAATCTTTTTCATATCGTGTAATAATAGCTTATCCACTTTATTATTGACATGGCACTCTAATGACATTAGAATCGAGATCTTGATGCACCTACGCTCGCTCAAGAAAACGCGCAAAGACGTGTCGCTGCACGACCCGATCGGAACCGATAAGGAAGGGAATGAAATAACGTTAATTGACATCCTCGGCTCGGAAGCCGACGATGTCGTGGATAAGGTACAGCTCAAGATCGAACGGTCGAAAATCTATAAGAACCTCGATATTCTTGATGAAAGGGAGCGGGAAGTCGTTGTTGGCCGCTTCGGGCTCGAGGCCGGCGGCGAGGAGCGGACGCAGCGGGAGATCGCGCGAGAGCTGGGGATCTCGCGAAGTTACGTGTCGCGGATCGAGAAGCGGGCGCTGATGAAGCTGTACCATGAGTTTTATAAGGCGAAACGGTGAGGAGGGGGAACCCCCTCTTCAGGCTGTCGAGAAAGTCTCGACAGCTTTCATTTTGTTCATTATATTTATCACGGCACCGCGTTAATGTGATATAATATAATATAAGTAACTCTAAACGTGCGGAAGGTGTCGTTATGTTACGTTCAAATCGGGATAAGCAGCAAAGTTACGAATTTGTCTCGCTCGAGGAATTGGTTTTTCAAGATCACATGCTACGCAAGGTCGACAAATACATGGATTTCTCGTTCATCGATGAAAAGGTTCGGCCGCTATACTGCGAAGATAACGACTGACCGGCGATTGATCCGATCCAATTGTTTAAGATGATCTTTCTTGGCTATCTCTACGGCATTCGATCCGAACGTCAACTCGAACGTGAAATTCAAACCAATCTCGCCTATCGTTGGTTTTTGGGACTTAGTCTCACCGACCGGGTACCCGACCATACTACGATTAGCTGGAACAGACGCAAGCGCTTCGCCGATACGACGATCTTCCAGGACATTTTCGATGAAATCGTATTGCAGGCCATCCAGCACCGAATGGTCGGCGGCCGCGTACTGATTTCGGACTCCACTCATGTAAAGGCTAATGCGAATAAACACAAATACACCAAAGAGTACGTATTGCAAAATACGAAGGAGTATATTGAGGAACTGAATGCAGCGGTAGACGCAGAACGGAAGGCACGCGGAAAAAAGAACTGAAACCAAGAGAGGACGTGATCGGGGAAAAAGAAATCAAGGTCAGCACAACGGATCCGGAGAGCGGTTATATGATTCGTGACGGCAAGCCAGAGGGCTTCTTTTATCTGGACCACCGTACGGTGGATATGAAGTACAACATTATTACCGATGTTCATGTCACTCCCGGAAATGTTCATGATTCGGTTCCGTATTTGTCCCGTTTGGATCGCCAGATGAAGCGATTTGGTTTTGAGGTAGAAGCGGTAGCCCTTGATTCGGGGTACCTAACAACGCCGATTTGTAAAGGTTTGCAGAAACGCAAGATTTTTGCTGTGATCGCACACCGAAGGTTCCATCCAACACAGGGACTGTTTCATAAGGGGCAATTTACCTATGATAGCGAGCGGAACGTTTACGTATGCCCTGCTAAGCACGAACTTGCTTACCGGACGACGGACCGGCATGGCTACCGGCAATATGCCTCCGATTCCAACCATTGCCGAACGTGTCCGATGCTCCATAAATGCACACGGTCGCAGAATAGCCGAAAGGTGCTCACTCGTCACATTTGGGAAGACAGCAAGGAACGAGTGCGTGAGAATCGGCTAAGCAAGTCTGGAAAAATGCTGTATCGCTAACGAAAAGAAACCATTGAGCGAAGCTTCGCGGATGCCAAAGAGCTCCACGGGTTTCGCTATTGCCGTTTGCGAGGATTACGGAACGTCAGCGAACAAGCGCTGATGACCGCAGCGGTACAGAACATGAAAAAGATTGCCCTCCACCTGTGGAGGCAAGAAAGAGGGGGTTAATCCCACCCCCGAGCTCAAATTTTGATACTTCTTGAAATAAAGAAGAAACCCCATCTTTAACAAAGACGGGGTTTCTCGACAATCTGGGGAAGGGCGGAAGCCCTTCCTGTTTGTTTTTACATATGTCTGTTAACAACAACACCGTCGAGGATTTCTCTTAGGAGTGACCCACAACCTTCTAAGATCAATCAAAAGCAGGTCAATGCAATGGCTCAAATTATTGTTACAGTAGCCGCCATATGGTCACAATCTTGTTTGTTTAGGTCACGATCTTGGTAGTTTGAAATCCCCCGAATTTTCTATGATAAGGTCATTGGATCGCCGCTAAACGCACAGCAGCCTTTCCACCAATACCAAACACAAGGATGGGGATCACTCGATGTCTACCAGGCACAAGAAAATGCTAATGCTTGCCATGTGTTCTGCAATTGCCGCAACAGGCTTGTCTGGATGCGGAGCGACGCAGAAAGATGCATCTAAGCCGGCAACGAACGCAGCAACTGAAAGCGCAAAACCGACTGAGAATTCGAAAGCGACGGATGATGCCAAAAAGAGCAATATGCCGCAGAAGCCGAACGAGCTCACGATTTGGCCTGACGATAATGCCGACAAGCTTGCCGTGTGAGTATGGCAGGAGATTTCCGTGATAGGCTCATTTTTATTTCTCCGAGAATGGGCGTGCACGGTTCTATTCCACCGATGATTTCGCTAATTTCTTTTTCATGACCGTTACGGACCATAATAAAAGAGGAATCCCGATACCACAAACGGGTACGAGGATATACATCCAATATATGGGGTAAATGCCGATGAAGGTTTGATTCGGAATCAGATAAGCAAGGATAAAAATTCCCGCTGCCCCTACCCAAATGGTTTTTCGCCAATTTTTTATGTTTAACCAAGCTGCCATTTCATAGCTGCCGATAAACAAATATAAAGCTAATTTGGCAAACACACCGAAAATCCAGACAAAAATAACGAAAACATCGATGTTTTGGATAAATTCCATGATATTGATGGATCTAACCATCATAAAAAAAGGAAATCTTAGCTTGGACGATACATCCGGCCCAAAAACAAGTATCGTCATGAAGGTCGCGATAAAAACCATAAGAGCGACCATGCCTACACCGAGCATGGATTGTGAAGGTGCATTTCGCGGATTGTTCATAAAAGATACGATTACCAATAACGTGAACGATTCTGCAAGATAAGAAGCCGGCATCAAAGATCCTTTAAAAATGGTTACCCATCCGGATTCGGAAAAGACAGGCAGCAAGTGATTCCATCTCAGATTGATTGCATTTAAAACGAAACTGAGAATAAGCGATAAATATAGAAACGGACCCGCTATTTCTGCAAATCGTCCGATACCCGTAATCCCTCCGCTATAGGTCAAATAAGTCGATAAACCTATGAGAAGTATCATGATGATGGATACGGGAGTCCTGTCGAGAAAAACGAGATGGATAAAATCCCCGAATGATCGCAGCAAGGCGGCAGGCAGCGTAATCCAGACAATGAAATACGGGAAGACAATGGCTCCGCCCAACCATTTGCCGAGCAGAGTTTTGCTAAATTGGACCAAGGTTTGGTTCGGGTGAAGAGTGCTCAAACGAGCATAAAAGAAAGATAAAGCCACAGCCGTAACGCCTGCAATCAGCATAGAAATCCAAGCATCTTGTTGGGATGTCTGAATCGCCGGCGTTATCGTTAGCCAGGTCCCCATTACGACTTCAATCGTAGCGACAATCCAAAAAATTTGCGCCCCTGACAGCTTCAAAAGTCCTGCCAACTCCTAAATCAAAATATACGAACTGAACTTGTATTACGGATTACGGGATCGCCTTAATTGACGAATTAGCTTGGCCCATATTTTTGCATTGCAGATTCACATGAACCGAAACATCAATATCAGGAAAGGTTTCGTTCCACTTACTTTTCAAAGTTTTCCACTGATGAGGATATTTCTGACGGACACTTTCATCGAATCCGAAAAAGTCTGTCTTGAGCTGTTTTTGAGCTTTTGCGATCAGTTGTTGGATAGAGGCATGAGCTGACTGATTCAGTGAGTCTTGAATGATTTGGAGATCCTTTGGTGTGGCGGGATTCAAGCTAGAATTGTTTTCGACAATGCTTCCTTTTCCGGTGAGACGGACATCAATTTGGATTTGTTGATCGAGCATCTTCACAATGATACGCCGATTTACCGATTCCAGGTGCAAGCTAACGTTTCCATTCCCTTGGTAGACGAAAGAAGTAATGGCAAGCTCGGCTTGCTTGTTCACAATCCAATTGGCATAGAACGATTCTTGAGTATTCAAGAATCCCGCTAATTTCAAGCCATGATGTTTGGTGAAAATCGCATTTCCAGTATAAAGATACGTGGGGGTTCTTGTCAGGCTAACCGCCGGCAGCATGATTGCTGATTTTTGACTTAACGCATCCGACAAAAAATCCCGGAAGTAATACTTTTTCAAACCTGAAGTTTCTTGTTTGTTCACTATTCCCGTGGAGGTAATGGGGTCAAAAATCGGCTCAAGGGAAAGAATATCTTTCGCGTCGGCATTCTTTACTACATACATCCTAGAGCGCATCTCCGATTTTGGATTACGAACAAACTCATCCAGCAAGTCGCCTATTCCTTGCTCGGCCATTCGTCGCCCGATAAGGATGACCTCGCGATGCCCGAGAAATATCTTTCGCGATACCTTGGTTTGTAAATTTTGGATGGCATCGTAAATGTTCTTTCCGGCAGAGCCTATGACAATGAAGTCCTTTTTCCCCCCGCCGCCGCCCTCCGGAGCCATTCCGATTCCCGCGGGAATTGCGATTTGAGCGCTAAATTCAAACTGCCCGTCTTTCGTTATATCCATCCCGGACGCGACATCGAATGCGAGTTGATCCGGTTCCTTAAGGTTCCAGCAACCGCTTGCGTTGGATACGATAAGGAGCAATACGAAGCATAGTTTGCCTGCTCTCATCATTGTAATCTGCCTCATTGTTCAGGTCTTTTTTCTTGCGGGACTTCGAGGCCAACGCAGCAAGACGTCCTTAAGTCTTTGGGCGATAATCGGAGCCACCGGTGTAAGATAAGGTGTTCCGAATGGAGCCAGATTAATCAGATGAATCAAAATCGCAATCATCCCGATTGCCAAGCCGTATAGGCCAAATACTCCGGAAAGTATCAAAAGAGGGAATCTAATCATCCGAAGCGGGAAACCGAATCGATAACGCGGAATGATAAACGATGAGATTCCGGCGGCCGAAACGACGATGACAATAGGGGCGGAAATAATCCCGGCACGGACTGCCGCCTCCCCAAGAACCAATGCCCCGACCACACTGACGAGCGGACCGATCTGTTTGGGCAAGCGGATTCCCGCTTCACGCAAACCTTCAATCATAAACTCCATCATAAAGACTTCAATCACAGTCGGAAACGGCGCCTTTTCCCGCAGCGTAGCAATACTCAACATTAGTTTGGCGGAACCATCTCGGGATGAAAATTGGTTAAAGCAACATATATGGAAGGGAACAATACCGAAAACAAAGCCAAAACATAACGAACCCACCGATTCAAGGATACGAAAATAAATCGTTCGTAATAATCGTCGGGCGCTTGCAATCCTGACCAAAACGTCATTGGAACGACCAACGCAAACGGGGTTCCATTGGTCAAAATAGCCGCTCTTCCTTCAAGCAACCCGGCGGCAACCACGTCCGGTCGCTCGGTATTCAGCATTTGCGGAAAAGGAGAATAACGGGAAGTTTCAATGGATTCCTCGATATAGCCCGATTCAAGAATACCGTCAAGCTGGATTTGTTCGACACTTTTGCGAACCTCGTTCAAAACGGACTCGGATACGATCCCATCAATATAAGTTACGACTACATCGGTCTTCGTCAGTTTCCCGATTTTAAAAGTTTCCATTTTCAGCTTTGGTGTTGCAAATATTCTGCGCAGCATGGTGATATTCGTCTGCAATTTTTCCGTAAAGCTTTCTCTGGGACCTCGAATGGTCGGTTCGTTTCCTGATTCTTCTATGCTTCGTGTTTCGAACTTTTCGGCTTTGGCAAGTAATGCGACGGTCTCTCCATTTGCAAAAAAGGCGACGCTCCCCTTTAAAACCTGCTCGGCGATATCTTCAAAATTAGAAAGCTTTTTCGTTTGCAAAATGGAAAAGAGCTCCTGCTCGCACATCTGTGCTAAACTATCAATTGCTCCGAGACCTTGAGGAAGCCCACTGTACATCAAAGGCTTTAGAACGTTTGAGGTGATGAGATTCGCATCAATCATACCTTCAGCATAGACAAGAAGTAATTTGGTCTGTCCGTGAATTGTCATTTCACGAAAAATAATGTCCGAACAAAGATGAAATACATGTTTTAAGATTTTTTCATTCTCCATGATGTCACTGCTTATATTCTGGCTTACATTTTCACTTGATAGTTTAGGAGCGGTATTAAGTTTTAACCCCCGCTTTCCAAATAGGTCCATTTCTTTCCTCTGCCTTCGGACTTCAGTTTTGAGTATTATACCCAAATTGTGATTGCCATACTCCCAGAAAATGAAAGTGATTCGCCTTTCCATTGAAGATGCCGGCTGCGTTACTCGGGTCCTCTGACATCTCGCCAATGGTTGGACCGGAGCGGCAAATGCGAATTATATGATAAAATGAGCTTATTACTAGCCGGAAGGAAGCGTTATCATGGATGAAGCACAGCAGAAACAGATTCGGAATGTAGGCATTTTCGCCCATGTTGATGCTGGGAAAACGACGACGACCGAGCACATCCTATACGAAAGCGGACGCATTCGCACGCTCGGTAGCGTCGATGACGGGACAACACTGACGGATTGGTTGGACGTGGAAAGGGAGCGCGGTATCTCGGTGCGCGCCGCTGTTACCCGATTCTTCCGGAACGGCGTTCAGGTTAATCTTGTCGATACACCAGGGCACGTTGATTTCCTGTCCGAAGTGGAACGGTCGCTGCGTGTAATGGACGGGGCGGTACTGATCGTTTCCGCGGTTGAGGGCGTGCGGGCACAGACAGAATTGATTTGGCAGGCGCTGCGTGATCTCCGCATTCCGACAATCTTCTACGTCAACAAGCTCGACCGAGTCGGGGCCGATCCGATGCGCGCGATTAAAAGCATCCGCCGCCTGCTGTCCAACGGAGCAATACCGCTGCAGGCACCAATCGGGGCAGATGAGAATTTTACTGGAAGCGCGAATTTGCTTCGGGAAGATACGAGCGGTCTTCCCAGCGGGGCAGAGCTATACCTTAATCTGCTTGTCGAGACGGTGGCCGAAAGGGACGAAGAGCTGTTGGAGCGTTATATCGAGAAGGGCCATCTAACAAGGGCTGAGTTACTGCCACAGCTTGAGGACGGTATTTTCCGGTCGGAGCTGTTCCCGGTGCTATTCGGTGCCTCGAATCGGGGGATCGGCATCCCTGATCTAATGGACGCGATCTTGCGCTGGCTGCCGGGCCCGGTTGGGGACTCTGAGGCGCCGGTTGCAGGTATTGTCTTTAAGCTCGAACGTGATCCGGACATGGGCAGAGTCGCTTACGTGCGATTGTACAACGGCACGCTCCGCAATCGCGAAATCGTGCATAACGTGACGCAGGACATTCGGGAGAAGGTTACCCAAATCCGCAAAATCGATGCCCGCAAGTCAGAGGACGTTGGAATTTTGCAGGCCGGGGATCTGGCAGCGGTATTCGGTTTGAGCCGCGCGCGTATCGGCGATATCTTCGGCTCGGCTGCCGGAATACCGGGCGAGCGCAAGCTGGCCGTGCCGTTGCTGACGGTACAGGTACGCTGGCGCAGCGAGGCCGACTATCCGAAGGTGGTGGCGGCGTTTCAGGAATTGGCAGACGAAGACCCGCTGCTTGACTTGCAATGGCAGCAAGAGGATCGGGAGCTGCATTTGAAGGTGATGGGACCGATTCAGATTGAGGTGCTCGCTTCGGTGCTGAAGAGCCGATTCGGGCTCGACGTCGACTTCGATCCCCCTTCCGTCATCTATAAGGAGACTCCAACCAGGGCCGGCGAAGGATTCGTTTCGTACACTATGCCGAAGCCATGCTGGGCCATTTTGCGTTTCCGAATTGAGCCCGGGGAAAGGGGAAGCGGTCTGCAGTACAGCTCTATGGCACGGCCGGAGCGATTGCTCGAGAGCTACCAGAACGAGGTCGCGCGGCGAGTGCCCGAGGCGCTGCGTCAAGGGCTGCGCGGTTGGGAGGTCACTGATTTGAAAGTTACGCTCGTGGAAGGCGAACATCATGTGTGGCACACTCATCCGCTCGATTTCGTCGTGGCGACGCCCATGGGCATTATGAACGGTCTCGCGAACACCGGTACCACGCTGCTCGAGCCGCTTCTGCATTTTCGCCTATCCGTACCGGAGGAATTCGGTGGCAAAGTCATGAACGAGCTCGTGATCATGCGCGGCGAGTTCGATTCGCCATGGATCCGCAGCGGGAGGTTGGAAATAGAAGGTTTGCTGCCGGTCGCGACTTCGCTTGATTTTCCGGCTCGACTCGGATCGATGACGAAAGGGCGAGGCATTTTGTCTACGACGTTCGCATGCTACCGGGAATGTCCGACGGATGTAAGCGTGGACCGTAAACGCCAAGGCATCAATCCGCTCGATCAGGCCAAGTATATTTTGTCCGTACGAAACGCGCTGTGACTGTCCGTATTATATGAAAATCTGAAAAACAACACCTAACACTCAGCTATATTGTATGCTATATTTAGTGCGTAGTTGGAAAATGTCTTTACAGATAGGCGGAAAATCCGGCGATGACAGCTCCGCATAAAAAAATTGCCATGATGCCCCTGACCAAGTTCAGAAACCCTTTATATGTACAGGGTTTTTTCTTTTTGCATGCATGGATTTCATTATCTGAGAGGTAGAGGATAACATGATGAGGCGTATGAGTATCAGGCTTAGAATTATGGTCGTCATGATGATGATCGCCATGCTGCCTGCAATTACACTGACCTGGGTCGCTGCGTATAATACCCGAGCCTCCGTGCAAAAAGAAATGATTTACGCCAATAATTCGCGGATGATGTGGGTCGACCAATACTTGAGTGAGCTGATCCAACAAACGGAGACATTGTTCTATTCCTTGCAAATCAACGACCAGCTCATGACCAGTATTGCCAATATGGATAGCGCGGATCTGAGCATTCAGTATCAATCTCAACAATACATTAAGGATACCTTGTTGAAGGCTTTCTATGCGAATTCCCGTAAGGTGGACAACCTGAATTTCTATAGTCACCAAAGCCAGCGGGCATTCAGCGTTGATTATGCAAATAGCGGCATGACCTATTCGCTTTCCATTCGTTCGGGTCCATGGAGCAGAATGCTGAACGGCCCGATCAATTTATTTTTTAAGCAATCGGGAGACGGTATTTATGCGTTTCATGGCATCAACAGTTTCGAGGACAAGCAACTGATAGGTGGATTTTCTTTGCGTATCAATAAGCAAGTATGGAAAGAGGTCGCCGATATTTTAAAATCGGAGCCGGAGAGCGCGGTATTTCTCATTAATGATACCGGAGAGCTGCTGTCGGGTTCTACCTCGACCGGCGAAAATCCGGAGCTTCAAGATCAGCTGGCTCATTTGCGGCTGTCCGGTTCGGAATTGGAATTCAAGCAAACCCCGCACTTTTTTTATTTTATGAAACGGGTAGCCGACGGCCAGCTGACCGTGGTAAAGGCGGTTCCGGTGGAAACGGTGAATAAAAGCGCAAGCCCCACTATAGAGGCGGGCATCGTAACGGGCGGATCTTTTGCCATCGTGTCCTTGCTCCTTTCGATCATCGTTTCGCTAAGGATAAGCCGTCCGATCGTGAGGCTGGCCAAAACAATGCGAACGACGCGGCTCGATCATTTCGAGATGAAAACGGTGCAAAGCAGCGACGAAATCGGACTGCTGGAAAACGGTTATAATTCGATGATGCAGCGAATCAAGGAGCTGATCGAGGTGGAATTCCGCCATGAAATCGAATTGAAAAATGCGCAGCTGATGGCGCTGCAGGCGCAGATCAACCCCCATTTTCTCAACAACACCCTGCATCTGATAGGAGGTATGGCTCTGGTGAAGCAAGTTCCGGACATTTATCGGATCGTGCAGGTAGTCGGAGATTTGCTGCGGTACTCGATCGGGGCTGCCGGAGAAGTGGTGAAAATGGAAGATGAACTTATGCACACCAGGAACTATATCTTTATACAAGAACAGCGCTTTGCCGGCCGCTGCACCATTAACATTACTGCAGACGAGAGAGTTTTAAACACTGTGCTTCCCAAATTTTCGCTTCAGCCGATTGTGGAAAATGCGTTTGAACATGGCTTGCAGCCGAAAATGGGCAACTGGAGTCTCGAGATCAGGCTGATTCGGGTAAGAAACCGGATCCTTGCGATGATAAGAGATAATGGGATCGGCATGGATGGGGAAGGGGTTAGGCGGCTTAGGACTAAGCTTCAGAGCGGTCAGAAGGCGGGTGCCGGAATCACGCGTGAAGCATCGCCTAAACACTCGGGTATCGGATTGCAGAACGTCCATGCCCGTATCCGGCTGCATTTCGGCGGAACTTTTGGAATTCGCGTGTTCAGCAAAGAACGGGAAGGTACATTAATCGTTTTGGTGCTTCCTGTAACAGATCTGGAGGTGGGCAGCCATGTATAAGGTTATTATCATCGACGATGAGCCATGGTCACGGGAAGTGGTCAAATCGCTCGTGGCGTGGGATACTATGCAATTGACCGTCGCTGCAGAGGTCGAAAGCGGAACGGAGGGACTGCAGAGAATGGAAGAGATTCAACCCCATATTGTCATAACCGACATGAGAATGCCCGGATTGGACGGGGTTGAACTGCTGCAGCAAATGCAAGCGCGGTTCCCTTCGATGAAGCTTATCGTCATGAGCGGTTATAACGATTTTGTGTATTTGCGGCAGGCTATCCGGTCCAGGGCAGTGGAATATTTGCTGAAGCCTATCAACCCGGATGATTTGAATGCCGCGCTTGCTAGGAGTATCCAAGAACTGGATCAACTTCAAACTCCTTGGAATACGACGCATGTATTTACGGACAAAACGGTCCTGGATCGGTATTTGACATACAGACGCCAGGTTTCTGAGCAGCTTCATGATCTCGACGGCGCTTCCGTCCTTGGGTCCTTCGGCAAGCTGGAACAATTTTTACGCGACAAACTGCCGTCCGTTCATGACGGAGCGATTGTCACTCAAATTGCCCACGAATTTATTGTGATCCTGGAAGCTTTTATGGCGGATAACGATATAGCATTGAAACACCTTTGGGGGGATTCCGGGGACAACGAACGGTCAACAACGCTCGTTTGGAATTCCGTAACGGAGGTTTTCGAATATTTGGGCCGATATTATACAAATATCATTGAAGCCGTCGAAGAAATGCGCAAAAATAGGAACCGGCTCAAGGTTTCCGATGTCCAGTCCTATATCGACCGTCATTTTCAAGACGCGATTTCACTGGAAACGGTTGCCCAGCGATTTTTCATAAGCAAAGAGCATTTAAGCCGGGTTTTCAAAGCAGACACCGGAGAAAACTTGTCGGATTATATCCTCCGTAAAAGGATGGAAAAAGCCCGTGAACTGATCGCGGAAGGCCGTCAGGAAATCAAGCATATTGCCTTAATGACAGGGTATCCGGATCTGGCCTATTTCTATAAGGTATTTAAAAAATATTACGGGTTGACGCCAGGGGAGCTTCGAAAGGGCGGGGGACCTTTTTCACATCAATAAATTACAAACGTGAAAGCTAATATCTTCGAAAGATTATAGGCGGCGCTTTCCCTATACTGAAGTTGCAATGAAACTATCACCTAATGGGGGATCGAACAAGATGAAGAAAGCGCTTAAGTTAACTTTGGGACTCACGTTGTTGGGGGCGGCACTCGCCGGGTGCGGGTCCAATTCAAGCACCTCGGCCTCGACAAGCGGCAGCGGCCCAAAGGCTTCCGACACGACGGCAAAAACAGAGGCGCCGGCGCCGGCAGCGGCCAAGAAAGTCGAATTAAAGGTATTCATGGGTGTTCCCAGATTTAAGGACCAGTTTGATAAGTATTTCGAGCAGTTTAAAGCGAAGGAAAAGGCGGAAAAGAACATCGACGTCAGTATCCAGCTCGAGATGCCCAACCCCGAACAAGCACTCCAGTTGTTGAAAACCCGACTGGCTTCCAACGACGCTCCGGATTTGTTTCAGGTTCATGCCGTAGCCGACATCCCGAGCTTCTATAAAGCGGGTTATCTAAGCGATCTGTCGGATCAGCCGTTTGTCGGCAGCCTGTTCGATAACGTGAAGAAAACGGTCACTTACGACGGAAAGGTAGTGGCATTGCCGCTTGAAAGCCTGGAGTGGGGCTATTTATATAACAAGAAATTGTTCAGCGATGCGGGTATCTCCGCGCCTCCGCTGACCTTGGATGAAATGAAAGCGGATATTGACAAGCTGAAAGCGAAGAAGATTACTCCTTTCGAACTTTCCTTCCAGGAGTCGTGGATTCCTCAGCTCATGACGGCATTATCGCTTGGCGGTTTAGTGACCTCGGAACATCCGGATTGGATCCAAAAGATGAATGCCGGGCAAGCCTCGTATAAAGACGTGGAGGGTATTTTCAATATCATTGATTTGATTATGCAGAACGGAACGGACAAACCGTTCGAGGTTGGCAGCGCTCAAGGCTCTACGGATTTCGCCAATGGAAAAGCGGCGATGTGGGTGCAAGGTCCTTGGCAGGCGGAGGCCATCCTGAAAGCCAATCCGAACATACAATTCGGTGTTGCGCCATTGCCTGTCAGCAATGATCCTAAAGGAGCCATGATCAATCTGTCTACCTCCACGTCACTCGCCGTATCTCCGACCACCAAGAATAAAGATGTGGCGCTTGATTTGCTGAACTACATTCTGGATCCAAAAGATTCCTCCGCCCTGTTCGAGCAGTTGAAATTTAATCCCGTATCGAAGGTTCACACCTACAAGTCGTATCCATGGATTGATGAAGCCATGACTTACGTGTCGCAAGGAAAGGCTTACCAGGATCTACCGGTACCTCAAGCCGTAACGGATGAGCAGGCCAAAATGCTGCAAAGCTACTATGCAAAATCGATTACCAAGGATGGTTTTATCAAAGATCTTGATAAAACATGGGCTAACGCCGTTAAAGCAGAAGGCAAATAAACTGTCATTCGGTTGACCGGGAGCGATATTGCTATGGCTAGTAAAACAAGACGATGGAAGCAAACGGTTACCCTACTGGCCTTCGTATTTCCTGCGCTGTTATTCTATGCCGTATTTCTGCTTGCTTCGGCATTTGGGGGCATTTGGTATAGCTTTACGGATTGGAACGGGCTGAATCCCATCTATAAATGGGTGGGATTCGGCAATTACATCGAAGCGCTGACGGGTGATCCGGTTTTCCTCAATTCGGTCGGGTTTACGTTGAAGTATGTGGTGTGCATTGTGGTGTTTCAAAACCTCATTGCTCTTGGACTTGCGATTCTGATTGAATCCCGGGGGCGCGGAAAAGCGTGGTTCCGTACGATATTTTTCATGCCGAACATGATGAGTATGATTATCGGCGGGTTTATGTGGCTCTTTATCTTTACCAAAGTGCTGCCATATATCGCGGAGCATACGCTGCTTCATGCCTTGGACCAATCCTGGATCGGCGATCCCCGGTTTTCGTTTATCGCCATTATGATCGTTTCGCTTTGGGGCGGGGCAGGCTATTTGATGGTCATTTATTTGGCAGCTTTGCAAGGCGTACCGCAATCCTTAAAGGAAGCGGCCGCCATCGACGGAGCCGGCTCCTTCCAGACGCTTCGCAACATCACGTTGCCCATGATTTATCCGGCGATCACGATCGGACTGTTTGTCACACTGAATTCCTCGTTTAAGGCGTTTGATGTCATCTATGCGCTGACAGGCGGAGGCCCGGGAAGAGCGACCCAGGTTCTTGCCTTAAATATTTACGAGGAAGCCTTCAAAATGAGCAACCGTTTCGGCTATGCGAGCGCCAAGGCGATGATCCTCTTCCTGTTCGTGTTCCTGGTTACACTTATTCAGTTATGGGTCATGAAGAAAAGGGAGGTAGAGGTATGAGCGATTCCGGAAGCTATGGTCGCCGCATGGGCTCCGCCTTGATCCTGTTAATCCTTTTAGTCGGGGCCGTCTTTACCTTGTTCCCCGTTTATATGGGGGTATTGAATTCGTTTAAAACACAAGGCGCTATGATGAACGACATGATGGCTTTTCCTTCCCAGCTGGAATTTAAAAATTACGCGGACGCCATTCACAAAACGAGCTTTTCACGCAGTCTTTGGAATACGGTCGTCGTAACCGCAGTCGGTTTGTTCGGCATTATCTTATTTGCGGCCATGGCCGGCTACAAGCTGTCCCGCACTCCGGGTAAATTAAGCGGATTCTTGTTTGGCCTGTTTGTGATGTCCATGTTGATTCCTTTTCATTCGATTATGATCACCTTGACGAGGATCGCCAAGGAGCTGGCCGTTCAAGGGTCCAGAGTCGGATTGGGCATGATTTATATCGGGATTGGCGTATCGATGGCGATTTTCCTGTATCACGGATTCGTGAAATCGGTTCCGCGCGAGCTCGACGAAGCCGCTGTCATCGATGGCTGTGGGGAGTTTCGGTTGTTTGCCGTCGTTATTTTTCCGCTGCTCCTGCCGATAACGGCGACGATCGCGATTTTAAACACGCTCTGGATGTGGAATGATTTTTTGCTGCCGCTCCTGATGTTGACCGATTTTAAAACGTATACGCTCCTTTTGTCCACCAATATGCTGTTCGGCGAATACGGGAACAATGATTGGTCGGCCATCTTGTCTTCTTTAATCTTGGCCATGCTGCCTATGATTGTGCTGTATCTGATTCTTCAAAAATATATTTTAAACGGTATCGCGGAAGGTGCGATTAAAGGATGACCACTCACGAGGTAACGGGCTTTTTGAAAACGTCGGGAACGAAGCTGATCAATGGAGACGGGCAAGAGATCTTGCTGCGCGGAGTCGGCTTCGGCTCCTGGCTTTTGCCGGAAGGGTACATGTGGCGGTTTCCGAAGGAGGGGGACCGCCCCCGCCGGATCGAGCGCATGGTGGAAGAGTTGATTGGAGAGGAGAAGGCGCTTCGGTTTTGGAACCAGTACTATGATCGGTACGTTGGGGAAGCGGATGTCCGTCAAATCGCGGCTGAAGGCTTCAATTCGGTCCGGGTTCCGATCAACGCCAGATTTTTGCTGGAGGAGGATGAACCTGTTCGCTTCAGGCCGGAACGCCTGCGGTTCATCGATAGAGTCATAGGGTGGTGCAGGACCTACCGGTTGTATGTGATTCTGGATTTACACGGTGCGCCCGGAGGCCAAACGGGTACGAATATTGACGATTCGGAGCGTGACTTGCCTGAATTATTTACGGATGAACGCAATCGGAATCGCACTGTAGAACTCTGGCGGATGCTGGCTGAGCGTTACAAGGATGAATGGATCGTAGCGGGATACGATTTGCTGAATGAGCCGCTGCCGAATTGGTTTTCCCAATATAACAGCCTGGTAATGCCGCTGTACCGGGACATCGTGAAGGCGATCCGCGAAGCGGACGACCGCCATATGATCATCTTGGAAGGCGTACACTGGGCAACGGATTGGTCTATATTCGATGAGAAGCCGGATGACAATTGCATGCTCCAGTTCCATAAATATTGGAACAATCCGGACACCGAAAGCATCCGCGTTTATCTGGACAAGAGAGAAGCGTGGAAAGTACCGATTTTCATGGGCGAAGGCGGTGAAAACAACAAGGATTGGTATGCCGGCGCATTTCGTTTGTTTGAAGATCACGGCATCTCGTGGAATTTCTGGACGTGGAAGAAGATGGACACCGACAACTCGCCGTGTTCGGTCAAAAAACCGGCGGAATGGCAGCGCTTGGTTGACTATTTGGAAGGCGGATCCAAGCCGGATGAAGCAGAAGCGGAGCGTATCTTGTGGGAATACCTGAATCATCTTCCTTTCGACCGATGCGACTATCATCCGGAGGTGGTTCGCAGCCTGTTTCGCAGACCGACCATCCGCATCCCTGCCATTTATTACGGTTATGAAGGTGAAGGCGTCAGCTTTGGGATCAATAGGCTTACGGAGAGGAACATCGGCTTTCGGATCAACGACGGAATGGAGCTTCACTTTATAGAAGGGGAGCGATCCGTCCCCAATTTCCAGCATACCGCCGGCGAACCGTTGCGGGGGGACGAGCAACTATGTATCCAATTAAATTCCGGAGAATGGGCGGCTTATAAATTCCGAATAGATTCCGTTGAAAAATTGCCTTTCTTCATAATTGACATGCGATTGCTCGCCATAAACGGAAGCGGTACAATTGCCGTCATTGTCGACGACACAACGGTTGACTTGATCGAGATAAGAGGGTTATTTTGGGAAACCTATCGTTTGGATAAAAAGCTTCGGCTCGATCCTGGTTTGCACCAAATTGTTTTAAAATGCGGGAACAATCAAATCCTGGTGGAATGGCTTGAAGTCAAGACACAAGAGGTATGAAGCATCGACACAGAAAAAGATGGCAGCATGATTCATTTATGCTGTCTCTTACGAACTTAGATGAAAACGCTTCCACACATGAGGAGCTTTTCATAAAAATATTTCCGAGGAGGAGGAAAATGATGAAGAAGAAAAGAGTTTGGTCATTTGCATTAGCCGCTGCTCTCATTCTGGAATCGCTGCTCGCGATCCCCCAAACTCAGGTTGCTCATGCTGCCGCTATTGGGGCGAGCGACTTCCTGAAAGCGGACGGAAAGTTTCTGAAAAACAGCTCGGGTACCGGCAGCATTGTCACCCTGCGCGGCACCAATCTCGGTGGGTGGTTGTCGCAGGAAAACTGGATGTCGCCCTTGGGCGAGTTCGCCTTGGACCGAACCGGCTGGACCGCCACCGCATCCGTCAGCAGCTCGACGGCCGGCAATGCTCTCGACGGTGACGGTACGACGCGCTGGACTACCGGAGCGGCGCAGACTAACGGCCAGTGGTTTGAAGTGAACATGGGGGCCAAGCAAACGTTTGACCGGATTTATATCGACGCAGCTTCCAGCACGAGCGATTTTCCGGCGGGTTATCAGGTTCTCGTTTCGAACGACGGTACGAACTGGACGGACGTCGGAAGCGGGGCCGGTAACAGTGCGAATTCGGTAGTCCGGTTTGCGCCACAGGTCGCGCAGTACATCAAGGTTGTGCAGACCGGCAGTTCCGCCGGTTGGTGGTCGATTGCCGAGTTCAACGTGTTCTCGGATCCTGTACTCGATCGTACAGGCTGGACCGCAACCGCATCCTCCACAGACACGTACGGGGATGTCCCGGCAAACGCGCTTGACGGAAACCAGAACACAAGGTGGAGCAGCGGCGTCGCCCAAGCATCCGGCCAATGGTTCCAGGTCGATATGGGAAAATCGCAGTCGATCAGCAGCATTCTGATGGATGCGGGTCCGACGTCGACGGGTGATTATCCGCGCGGTTACCAGCTGCAGGTATCGAACGACAATGTAAACTGGACGACGGCCTCAAGCGGCGATTTCGGCAATTCGCGAACGATCCGCTTCGACTTCCAGGGCCAGACTGTCCGCTACTTTAAAATTGTGCAAACCGGCACTTCAACCAACTGGTGGTCCATCAGCGAGCTTGTCGTTTTCTCCGGCGGTTCTTTTAACCGGAATGGCTGGGTCACCAGCGCCTCTTCGGCGGCTTCGGGAACGGCGGCCGGCAATGTGCTGGACGGCGACGCAAGCACGAGATGGAGCACCGGCGCCGCGCAAACGGGCGGGGAATGGTTCCAGGTAGATATGGGCTCGAATCAAACCTTCAACCAGATCGTGCTGGACTCCGGATCCGGCTCCACAGGCGACTACCCCAGAGGTTATACCGTTCAAGTTTCGAATGACGGCACCTCTTGGACACAGATTGCGAGCGGGCAGGGCACGAACGAGCAGCTTCCGATCAATTTCACAGCCGTCAGCGCCCGGTTCATTAAAATTACACAGACGGGAACCTCGGGCAACTGGTGGTCGATCGGCGAATTTAACGTATACTTGAACAACGATGATTATTCGATGTACGAAATGCTGGAGAAACGCTTCGGCACTTCGACGGCCGACAGCTTGCTGGGCGGTTTCCAGAATAGTTGGATTACGGCAAGCGATCTGGACAACATCAAAAATATGGGCATGAACTTCATTCGCGTGCCGATCAGCTGGCATGAATTGCTTAATGATGACGGAACCTGGAAGGCGAATCCATGGACGCAGCTCGACTCGATCGTCAGCGCGGCCTCGTCCCGAGGCATCTATGCGCTGCTCGATCTGCACACCGTGCCCGGCGGGGATTGTCCGTGGGGAAGCTGCGGCCGGCAAGGGCCGAATCCGAATGCGTTCTGGACGAACACATCGTATCAGGATATGGCGAACACGATCTGGCAAGGGATCGCCACCCATTACAAAGGTAATCCGGCGGTGGCGGGCTACGATTTGATCAACGAGCCCATCTTGAGCTATAACGAGGGTTCTACCGAGATCACAACCAAAAGCGATCTTTACAACCGGCTCTACAATACCGTTCGCGAGATCGACCCGGATCATGCCATTTTTATCGAGGCGTTCTTCGGCTTCGACAAGATCGCAGCACCTTCCACGTATGGCTGGACTAACGTGGTTTACGAAATCCATCCCTATGCCATGGACAATCCGAAGGATTGGGATTCGCAAAACAATCTGGTGACGAACAATCTGAATACGTTGGCCCAATATCAGCAGCAATGGAACGTTCCGGTGTATGCAGGGGAGTACTGTTTGTATTTCTTCGACGACGTGTGGTCCCGCTGGATGTCAGGCTTGAATGCCATTCATGCGGCATGGAGCAACTGGACGTATAAGGTAACAGGCACGGGAGACGGTGCAAACTGGGGCTTTTATAACAACGATGCCAACCCGGTTCCGGTGCTCAACAGCGACATTTCTTCCACCATCTCGTCCAAATGGAGCTTGTTCGATACTGGCCATTTCCAGGCCAATACCGACCTGATCAACACGGTCAGCAACTTTACGGGCGGCCAGACCTGGATCGCGACGACGCCGCTTGACGAAACCGGCTGGACTGCAACCGCGTCGTCAACGGGATCGGGCGATTCGCCGGCGAACGCCTTGGACTGGAATTCGAACACCAGGTGGAGTTCGGGAGCCGTTCAATCGAACGGACAATGGTTCCAGGTCAATATGGGGACTAAGAAGGTCTTTGATCAAATTTCCATCGAAACGAAATCCGGTGATACTTGGGATTACCCGCGCGGGTATCAGGTGCGGGTATCGAGTGACGGAACCAACTGGTCGACGGTAGCCAGCGGCAACGGGTTCGGGCATAAAATGGTGGTCCCGTTTGCACCGCAATATGCCCAATATATCAAGATCATTCAAACCGGCGCCAGTCCTTCGAATTGGTGGTCGATCGCCGAGTTCCACGCCTATTCGGAGATTGCGCTTGATCGGACGGGCTGGGGCGCCTCGGCTTCGAACACAGATACATTGGGCGATGTTCCCGGAAACGCTATCGACGGCAATACCGGCACGCGCTGGAGCACCGGCACCGCACAGGCGAACGGACAGTGGTACCAGTTGGACATGGGCCGAAATCAAACCTTTAACCGGGTACTGCTGGATGCAGGGTCCTCGGTCTCGGATTACCCACGCGGGTATCAGGTTCAAGTATCGACCGACGGCACGAATTGGACGACGGTGGCGAACGGTTCGGGGACTGGAGCGTCGGTTCTCGTGCAATTTCCGGTACAGGTTGCCCGCTATTTGAAAATCGTGCAAACCGGAAGCTCCACCAGCTGGTGGTCGATCGCCGAGCTGAATGTATACGGGGAAGCAGAGCAAAGCCGGAGCGCGTGGACCGCCTCCGCATCGTCGACCGAATCGGGCGGCTCGCCGGCCAACGCTTTGGACAATAATTCCGGCACGAGATGGAGCAGCGGCGCAGCCCAAACGAATGGGCAGTGGTACGAGGTCAATGTGGGCTCGGTCCAATGGTTCAATCATATCGTGATGGATTCCGGAACCAGCACGGGCGATTATGCAAGAGGATACATGGTGCAGGTATCGAACGACAATGTGAACTGGACGACGGTCGCCGTCGGCGAAGGAACCGGACCAATCGTTACGGTGAACTTCCCGATCACGCAGGCGCAGTACATCAAAGTAACCGAAACGAAGAGCTCCACCAGCTGGTGGTCGATTGCAGAATTCAGAGCATATCAATAATACCAACTTTTTACGGATACGGAGAATGTAGATAGAGTAGCTAAACCGCCGGAGACGATTCGTTTCCGGCGGTCAGTTGCTAGAGGGGGGCCGGCTTTGAAATTCTGAATTATTGAGGAGGTAATCGTATGAGGACGAATTTTTTTCGTTTGGCTAAAAGCAAAGTCATTGTATTGTTTTTGACCGCAGCACTGCTTCTTGTTCAGATGCCGTTATTCTCAGCAACGAGCCATGCCGCAACCGGCAAGCCGATTCCGGGAAAAATCGAAGCCGAGAACTGGGATTCGATGTTCGGGGTTCAGACGGAAGCCACTACGGATGTCGGCGGCGGACTGGATGTAGGCTGGATCGATGCCGGGGATTGGATGAATTATACGGTCAACGTCGCCTCCTCCGGCTCCTATACGGTAGCTTTCCGCGTCGCTTCGCCAAATAGCGGAGAACAGGTTCAATTAAAAGATGGTATCGGCAACGTCCTTGCCACAGCCAACATCCCGCAAACCGGCGGTTGGCAAAATTGGGCAACGGTCAGCGTTACAGCCAACCTAAGTGCAGGTACGCAAACCTTGCAGGTCTACGTGTAACTACGGGGTTCAATGTCAACTGGATCAGCTTTTCTCCAACACCTGCCTTGCAAAACGACAAATGGTTCGCTGCCGCACCGTATGTGGAAGTGTTAAGCAGTCCGCCTGATCCCGGTTCCTACATGAGTTCAACCGGTATCAAAGGGTTAACGTTAGCCTTTATTTTAGCCCCAAATGGCGGCGGTTGTACGCCGGAGTGGGATGGCTCAGATGCCGTAGCCACCGATACGACGGCGGCCAATTACATAAACAGTGTTCGTGCGAGCGGCGGCGATGCTGTCGTCTCCTTCGGTGGAGCGGCCGGCACTAAGCTCGGCCAAACCTGCGCCAGCGCTGCGGACACGGCCAATGCCGAACAACAGGTGATTAACAAGTACAGTTTGAAAGCGATCGAATGGGATGCTGAAGGCACCGACGAAACGGATGCTGCGACCGTCAGCAAAGAACTCGGCGCCTTGCAGATTTTGCAGCAAAACAATCCCAGCCTGAACATCTCCATCACCTTGCCCTCCACACCTAGCGGTTTGGATTCGAACGGTCTGAACGTTGTTCAAACCGCGGTGAACATCGGGTTCACGCCAAATTCGTGGAATATCATGCCGTTCGACTTCGGTACTATCGGTACGCAGATGGGTACGGCCGCCATGAATGCATCCGATTCTCTCCACACCCAGTTAAAAGGCAAGTATTCCTGGCTATCCGACACTCAGGTCTATCATATGACCGGTCTATCTTTGATGAACGGCAGAGATGATTCCGGGGAATTCACTTACCTATCCGACTTCAACAACATTCGAAACTATGAATCCTCGAAAGGCATGGCCCGCATGACATACTGGGATGGCCAGCGGGACTATCAATGCAGCCCGATCGATCCCGGCTATACCAGCAGTACCTGCAGCGGTGTCGCACAGAATCAGTGGGATTTCACCAAATCCATCGCTAAGTTTCTCAATAGCCCCCAAGGCAACTCCAGCCTGAAAGCTATGGCAAACGGGGATTACGTAAGTGCGGGTAATTACGGCAATAATCCTCTGATCGCAAACCGTACTACAGTGGGGACTTGGGAGACCTTCAAGATCTATTCTAATGCCGACGGCACCGTGTCCTTCCTTTCGATGATCAACAATAAGTTTGTCACCGCCGACTTGAATCAGAGTACCAAGCTGATTGCGGAAGCGGACGTGATGAATACCTGGGAGAAGTTCAAGCAGATCGATAACGGAGACGGTACGGTCTCTTTCCAATCGGTAGCGAACAACGATTATGTTTCCACCGATTTGAATTTCAGCGGCGTGCTGTACGCCAACAGAATCTCGATTGCCGGATGGGAAAAATTCGTTATCTCTTCCGCTCCTTGATGGATCAAACAATAAAAGCAGTACGAATTAAGAGGTCAGTAATTGAATGCTGTCCTCTCTTTTTTTTGATTCTTATAACTTACATCGGTTCTTGTTCACATTGTCAAAAAGTTCGACAACACCGGCGAGGACATGGAGGACTTGATCTCGATCGGTACGATCGGACTGATCAAGGCGATCGAGTCGTTCAGTCCGGATAAGGGCACCAAGCTCGCCACGTTCGCGGCACGCTGTATTGAGAACGAGATCTTGATGCACCTACGCTCGCTCAAAAAAACGCGCAAAGACGTGTCGCTGCACGACCCGATCGGAACCGATAAGAAAGGGAATGAAATAACGTTAATCGACATCCTCGGCTCGGAAGCCGACGATGTCGTGGATAAGGTGCAGCTCAAGATCGAACGGTCGAAGATCTATAAGAACCTCGACATCCTCGACGAGCGGGAGCGGGAAGTGGTGGTGGGCCGCTTCGGGCTCGAGGCCGGCGGCGAGGAGCGGACGCAGCGGGAGATCGCGAGGGAATTGGGCATCAGCCGAAGTTACGTGTCGCGTATTGAGAAGCGGGCGCTGATGAAGCTGTATCATGAGTTTTATAAGTCGAAGCGGTAAATAGTATCCCAAATGTGGAAGTTATGGGGATTAACATTTATTCGACTAACGGGGAGCGCTAGTGGCTCCCCGGTTTAGTTTGTTGGATGACGTATATGAATCGTTATGAGATGACCATGAACATTTATAATGAGGGAACGAATGTTCTTAATGAGGGAATATAGATAGGAAACAAGCATTATCGCAAAAATCATGACCGAAGCTCTTCAAGACCAGCGCTTTGTCCGTATCAGAATGTATTATGCGTACGGCACTCTGCAGCCTGAGGGAATCATTATGAAAATTGTACAAAGTAGTATCAGAGATCAGCTATTAAACGTTCATAGAGACTGCTGCAAACCAAGCCGGAACGGAGTATCCCATTCCGGCTTAATTGTGTTTCACATCCGGCTGTTAGAGAACTGTTGACTTGCCTCATATGATAATATTATATTATTATAATCTTATATTACAAGTTAACGAAATAGGAGGCTGCGTGTATGAATCCGGATGGCCATGAGTCTATGCAGAATACTTATTTTCTCAAAGCAGCTTCTTTGGCGGAACAAACGGCTCACCATATTTTGGATGCGATTTGTGAAGGAAGGTTGCGCCAGGATCAACCGTTTCCATCCCAAGGCAAGTTATGCGAATGGCTTGGCGTTAGCAGAACCGTGATCCGGGAAGCTACGCAAATTTTGGCTTCGAAGGGTGTACTGGATGTCAAACATGGAAAGCGGATCGTGATTCGGCCTCCGTCACATGAACAAATCACCGAATCGGTTGCTTTGACGTTTCGCCGTAAAGGCGTCTCCGTTCTCGATGTGCTAGAACTGCGCAAAGCGATTGAGGTGGAAGCGGCTGCTTTGGCGGCGGAGAGAGCGGATGCAGAAGATGCAAAAAAGATGGAGCAAGCGATTGTGCACATGGAGAACCATTTGGAAGACGAAACGGGGTATGTCAATGCCGATGTCGCTTTTCATGCCGCGCTTTTCGCCGCCGCCAGACAACCTGCTTTCGAGATGGTGCTGGCATCCCTTAATGAGTATATGGTGGAAAGCCGCAAGTTGTCTTATCGCGGTATCGGGCCTACACGACTAGCGCTAGAAGCCCATAAAAACATTTTACAGGCCATTGCGAACAAAGATCGGAAAGGGGCGCGCGAAGCGATGCGGCTGCATTTGGAGGAAACCGAACGGAATTTGCGCGATTCAGGTGCCGTCAAACCGGGTGATCGTTGATGGAAGCATTCTTTTTGGGGATCGATATCGGAACTTCATCGTGCAAAGCCATTCTGTTCGATGAAAAAGGACGAGAAGCGGCTGCCGCTTCAAGCGGATACCCGATATATCGTTCCGGACCGATCGGAGCGGCGGAACAAGATCCGCATGAGATTTGGCAAGCAGTTTGCGACGCTGTTGTCCGGCTGCGGTTAAGTCCGGAACAGCGTTCGAAATTGGCCGCTTTATCCATCAGCTCGCAAATAAGCTCCCATTTTTTTGTCGATGGCGATCATAGGCCTTTGACCCGTATTGTCAGTTGGATGGACCGGCGAGCCAGTACTGAAGCTGCGGAAATGAAGAGGGCCTTTTCGCCGACGGAGCTTCGACGGCTGCTTGGCGCCACCCTGCCTGCCGGTGCTTCCTGGCCGGTTCCAAAATTGAAATGGTTCAACCGTTATCGGCCGGGGATCATAGAGCGGGCCAATTACATCGTGCAGCCGAAAGATTGGGTGCTGTGGAAAATGACGGGGCAGTGGAAAACGGACGTTTCCAGTCTGCGAGGCATCGTGCATCAGCAAACGAAAAAAGCTTGCTTGCCTTTATTGGAGTGGGCCGGCGTAAGTCCCCGCATCGTACCGCCGTCGGGGGAGCCGTGGGAAGTAGTCGGCCAGCTGCTTCCTCATGCGGCCGAGGCTCTGCGCCTTCCCGTATCTTTGCCCGTCGTACTGGGGTGGAACGATCTGAACGCCGCCGTTCTCGGTTTATTGGGATCCGAGGAAACGATAGGATTCGATATGACCGGTACGTCCGAGCATATCGGCATCGTGGTCTCCGGCAATGATGAGGCTGCAGGCGCCGAACCTGGCATTAACCGGATATTTTTTACAGGCGATAAAGATTTGGTATACGGGGTTACGTCTTCCGGAGGGTACGCTTTGCAATGGTTTGCGAGCCAAGTGTTCCGCTCTCGGGCGGATGAATCCGAATATGAAACGATCATGGAAGCCGCTGCGGCGGTCACGGCGGGATCCGAGCAATTGTTGTTCCTTCCTTACTTGCAAGGCGAGAGATCGCCATGGTGGAACCCCGATGCAAAAGGCGTCTTTTTCGGATTGTCGCCGAAACACGATCGGTCTCATATGGCTAGAGCTGTACTCGAAGGCGTCGGGTTCGCATTGAAAGCGATTTACGTTCGGCTGGGGCGGTGGCCCAGCACGATCCGGATCGCAGGCGGAGCGAGCAAAATGAAAGTTTGGAACGGGATGAAAGCGAACATTTTGGGAGTCCCGGTGCAAACGCTTGAAACGTCGGAAGCCGGTTGTTTGGGGGCAGCGATGCTTGCTGCCTACGGCACAGGCGCGTATGCTACTCTCGAGCAAGCTGCGGCAGAGATGACTCGTGTCAAGGATATCTGCGATCCGGTCGAGCCGATTCGGCGGTTTTACGAGGATCGCTACCCTTATTTTGAGGAGCTGTATCATACTTTGGAACCGCTTTTCGAGAAAACGTCCCGGCTGAAACCTTTGCAAGAGGGTGGGGTTCGTCCATGAAAGCAATCGTATTCGGGGCAGGTAAAATTGCCCGTGGCTTTATCGGCCACTTGCTTTATTTAAATCGTATTCCTTTTGTCTTTGTGGATGTCAATACTCAGCTTGTCTCTTTGTTAAAAGAACGGAAGAATTACCGCGTTTATGTTATGGGCAATCCTGAACGCAACGGTCTTATCCAAGATTTCGACGCCACCGAGCTGTCCGATGTTCATGCCGTCGCCCGCGAATGGTCTGCAGCCGATATCGCCTTTATTTCGGTAGGCGGCAAAAACCTGGCTTCTCTTGCGGAGGCGCTCGCGGAAGCTTTTGTCATTCGGTGCATGGAATACAAGGTCGACAGTCCTATCCATATGATCGTATGTGAAAATTGGAAAAAGCCGGCGGACTTGCTTCGGCAGGAAATCCGCAACCGATTGCCGGGTGTTTGTACAGAAGCGTTTGACCGGTGGGTAGGAATCGCCGAATCGGCGGTTATGCGTTCAGGCGTGGAGCCGACGGAATCGATGCTTAACGGCGATCCGCTTTGTGTGAGGGTTTCGGATTATTGGGAATTGCCGGTGGACCGCGAAGCGCTACCCGGCGAGCCTGCGCGGATTGAAGGAATCCGCTATATCGATCAATTTGCCGGCTTTCTCGAACGGAAGTTTTATACATATAACGCAGCCAACGGTACTGTATCCTACCTGGGCTATTTACGCGGCCACGAATCGTTATATGACGCAGCAATCGATCCGGAGATCGTGAAGGTGCTGGATGGAGTGTATCGGGAAACGGGGGAGGCACTTGTTCGCAAATACGGCATTTTGCCGCAGGAGCAGAAGGCGTTTGCTCTTTCTTCGCGCAAAAAGCTTCAGGACCCGGGTATCGTCGATTTTGTCGAACGCAATGCGAGGGATCCGATTCGCAAGCTGGGACCGGATGACAGGCTCGTAGGCTCCGCAAGACTCGTTCAGGAATACGGGGGGGAACCGGAGGGGGTGGCCACTGCAATAGCCGCAGCGTTGTACTACGATCACCCCCAAGACCCGAGCGCCAAACAGTTGAAGTCGCTTCGTGAAGAAAAAGGAATCGATTGGATTTTGGCGTCGGTTTGTCGCATTGCAGAAGATGAAAGGTTGGCTCTCTTAATCAAAGACAAGGTGTTCGAATTGAAACGAAAGGGGTGGATCTCTTGAACGCCGCACAGTCACACAAATTAAGCATGAAAGACAAGATCAAGGTTGCCATCGTCGGAGCAGGAAAAACAGGGAGGGGCTTTGTGGCGCGCTTCGCGAAACAGGGAAATGCCGAGCTGGCTTTTATCGACAGCTCCGAAGAGTTGGTGAAAATGATAAACGAAGATAGGGGTTATACGATTCATTTTTTCGGCGGCGGACGCGGTCCGATCCGCATAGACGGGGTCCGCGCAGCCATGGCCGGATCTGATCTTGCTATCGATTGGATGGCCGATGCGGATCTCATTTTTACGGCTGTCGGCGAGAGCAATTTGATCAACCTGGCTGTACCCCTGCTTGAAGCTATGAAGCGAAGATCGGAATTGCATAAGCGTAGGCCGGTGTATGTCGTGACATGCGAGAATGGAGTAAATCCAGGAAAGGCGCTTATGGATGCATGGACAGCAGCGGGCGGCAACCCTGAGATTTTAATTGTTGCCGAAGCGGCTATCTTTTGCTCAAGCGTGGAAATGCCCGGCACCCGGCTGGACATTCAATCGGAAAGCTACGACGAGCTGCCGTACGACAGCCATGTGCTGCCCGAAGCGTACAGGCTCCCTGGCATGGTTCCCGAACCCCGTTTTCGCGAGCTGCTGCAGCGAAAAATTTACACCTACAACTGCTTAAGTGCATGTATTGCTTATTTGGGAGCTTTAAAAGGCTATGAGATGTATGCGGATGCCGCTGCCGATCCGGATATTTGCACGGTGTTGGAACAGGTGCTCGAACCGCTTAACCGGGCGTTATCGGCGAAGATGAATTTGCCTTTGCGGAGCCAAGAGGATTTTGCCCGAAGAGCTTTGCGAAAATTCCAGGATCCGAGCATCCGAGATGATATTTCACGCAACGCAAGAGATGTGCCGAGAAAGCTCGGCCCGAAGGAACGTCTCATTGCACCGGCCAAGATCATCGAAGAAGCCGGCGGGGACTGCGCAGCACTCGCCCTTGCAGCTGCCGCCGCATTGCATTATCGCGGGCCGGATGAATCCGACTTGCATGATCTTTTGAACAAGTACGGAGTAGAGGAGGGGCTTTGTAAAATCAGCGGCTTGGCAACGAGCGATGCCTTCTTGCTTCGGGTGAGCCGATATTACCGGGCTCTTCACGAGCGGAACAGAGGAGAGGCGATTTCATTCGAAAAATTGTTGGATATTGTCGGCGATTGAAAAATAAAATGGTTGACAGTTCCATTATTCCAACATAATATAATGAATGAAACGTTTCATTTACGATGTGCAGGAAGATGGGGTAGTACGTGTAATGAAGCCTACACTGAAAGATGTTGCGAAAATGGCTGGAGTATCCCTTGGTACCGCTTCCAAGGTCATCAACAACGAAGGCAATGTGAAACCGGATTTGCAAATGAAAGTCTGGGATGCGGTCAAGAGGTTGAATTATCATCCGAATGCGGTAGCAAGAAGCTTGAAATCCGCGAATACTCACACGCTGGCTGTCCTTTTGGCCGATATTACCAATCCGTTTCAAATGACGTTGGCTAAAGGAATTGAAGAGGTAATGTATCAGCACGGCTATCAGCTGCTGATCAGCTCCACGAAAGAAAATTCGGAAATTGAAAAAAAGAATTTGAAAATGCTTTACGAAAAAAGGGTCGAAGGGCTTATTGTCTGCACGACCGGCAAGGCAAACGATGAAATACGGGCGATCATCAATCATATTCCCGTTGTTCTGGTCGACCGTCCAGTCGTTTCGCTTCCCGTCGATATAGTCGCGGACAACAACTTGTACGGCATGGAACTGCTGGTCCGCCATTTGCATGAACTAGGGCACCGCAGAATCGGCGTTGTGCACGGAGATCCAAATACCGTTCACGGACAAATCCGCCATGAAGGGGTTGTTAAAGCGTTCTCGGATTACGGAATCGCTCTTCCTCCCGAACTGCAATATACCGGCCTGTTTACCTATGAGGGTGGAATTTCCGCAGCCCATTATTTTTTGGATCTGAAAGACCCTCCCACGGCATTGCTATCGGCGAACAACAATATGACTGCCGGAATTTTGAAGGCATGCCGAAACCGAAACGTTCGCATACCTTTTGACATATCCGTAGTTTCGTTCGGCGAGCTTGAATATAACTGGAATCTCATTACGCCATCGGTTACCTCCGTCAGCCAATCTCCGTTAACGATCGGGCGAAAGGCCGCGGAGCTGGTGCTTAAACGCTTGAATCAGGAAGCTGACGAAGGAGTATCCCATATTTTGTATACCCCCGAACTGAAGGTGAGAGAATCATCGGGATATGTAAATGCGTCCAACGAGTCTTGATTTTTTTTTTGCAGACGAAATGAAACGTTTCATCGTAATCGGTGCGTGCAGTTCGGTGGAGAGGTTCTGTCATTGTTGAAGGCAATCGGACTCACATGTGACCAGCATGCCTGGGTTCCGAATGACTGATATACATCACACAGATGAGGAGAATGGGTATGACTATCAACTTGACAGGTAAAGTAGCGCTGGTGACGGGTTCCAGCCGAGGATTGGGCCGCCATTACGCCCTGCATCTGGCCCAGGCCGGGGCGGACGTTATTATTCACGATGTGAATTCGTCCGCAGCCGCTCAATTCGGTGAAGCCGCTTCGGGTGAAGCGGTAGCCGAGGAAATTCGGGCTTTGGGACGGCGGTCCGCATTTCTGACCTGCGACCTAACCGTTCCGGAGCAAGTGGAATCTTTCGTGCAGCAAGCTATCGGGCAATTTGGCCGCATCGATATTCTGGTCAACAATGCCGGCGGCGATATCGGTGCGAATACGCCGCGTCCGGATCCGAACGATGCGATCGATATCAAAATCGAAGACATCAAGGCGGTGGTGAACCGCAACCTGCTGAATGTGATGTATATGTGCAAATTTGTAGGCGCTCACATGCGGGAACGCCGCTCCGGAAAGATCGTCAATGTCGGTTCTTCGGCGGCTCATATGCCGACCAGCGTCGGAATTATTTATTCGGCGGCTAAAGCAGGCATATCTCATTATACTCTTTGTCTCAGCGAGCAACTGCGTCCGTACGATGTGAATGTCAATTGCATCGCTCCTGCCGCGACGTATACCGGACGGTTCCTGGCTACCCGCACAGTCGAAAGCCAGGATGGGCTGTCCCGCCTACAGCAAATAGCCCAGCCTGAAGACATGGCCAAAATCGTATTGTTCCTAGCGAGTCCTCTTTCCGATTATCTCACGGGGGAAACGGTAATCTGCCGCTAATCCGTTAGAAGCTGGCTATTCAATGATAAGGAGTGAGCCACATGGAACCAATCGTTCAAATATCGCTGGATTTAACCAATATTGAGGAAGCGCTGGAAATGGCGAAAATCGCCGTTGAAGCCGGAATCGATTGGATCGAGGCCGGCACCCCGCTTCTGCTCGGTGAAGGATTGCATGCGGTAGCCGCTTTGCGCCAAGCGTTTCCATCCCATCCGATTGTAGCGGATTTGAAAACGATGGACGGGGGCTATCTGGAAGCGGAAATGATGGCAAAAGCCGGGGCTACCCATGTAGTGGTCATGGGAGTAGCCCATCCGGCAACTATCCGCGCTGTGGTGAAAGCGGCCCGAGATTACAATATCCAAGTGATGGGGGATATTTTGGCGGCGCCGGACAAAGTAGCCTGCGCCAAAATGCTGGAAGCAAACGGTGTCGATTATATTATCGTACATACGGGCTTTGACGAAAGAGGCGAAGATCCGCAGCGCACGCCTTTCGATCATTTGCACGAGGTTGTGAATGCGGTTTCGATCCCCGTGCAAGCGGTTGGCGGCTTGTCGATCCATCAGGCTGCAGAAATGCCGAAGCACGGCGCGCCGCTTGTTGTGGTGGGAGCGCCGCTCGTCATCGACAAGGAAGAATTCAGACCGAGCACCGATAATACGGAATTGCTTCGAATTTTGAAGGAACTGGTTGCGAAAGTGAAAGGCAGCACGAGAAAAGGGGAATAAACCGATGTCCAGCCAAAATCAAGCACGAATTGCCGTGTTTCCGAAAGGATACATGGAGGAATTGACGGATGGCAGAATGACCGTTTTCGAATGGATTCAAATGGCCGGAACGCTGGGAGCCGACGGACTGGAGCTGTACCCGACCTTCCTGAAAGAGACGACTGCGGAATACTTGGGGAAAGTGAAGGAAGCGGCGCACAAAGAAGGGATGGTCATCCCCATGATGTGCTCCTCGCCGGATTTTACCCATCCCGATGCATCGCACCGGGCACAAGAAGTTGAGAAAATGAAGGCGATTATCGACGTTATGCATTTTCTGGGGCCGGAGGACTTTCGCAGCTGCCGGGTGCTTTCCGGCCAGAAACGGCCTGAGGTGTCGAGGGAAGACGGCATTCGCTGGACGGTTGAAGGCATTCGGGAGTTACTCCCCTATGCGGCACAAAAAAGAGTGCATCTCGTCATGGAAAACCATTATAAAGACGGATTTTGGGTTTACCCCGAATTTGCCCAGCTTTCGGATATTTATTTGGAGATCGTAAAGCAAATCTCGTCGCCATGGTTCGGCGTCAACTACGATCCTTCCAACGCCATCTTCGCGGGAGAGGATCCGATTTGGCTGCTCAAGGAAGTCAAGGACAGGGTAGTCACGATGCACGCCAGCGACCGTTATTTGAAGGAAGGATACACGCTTCAGGATTTGAAAACGTATTCTTTGCAAGGATATTCCGAGGCGCTCGCGCATGGGGTAATCGGCAAAGGTTTAAACGATTACGACCAAATTTTCGATTTGCTCCGTTCCGTCCGTTTCCGCAACTGGATCTCCATCGAAGATGGCGTGAACGGGCTTGGGGACTTGCGCGAATCGGTCATTTTCCTTAAAGGCAAAGTGGCAGAGTACCTCGTTTAATATCAAAAATTATCGTAAAGGTGGTCAAAAGCGTGAATATGAAAAGAAATGCAGCCATGCTGGCCGGGACAATTACGCTGTTCGGTACGATTTTGTCCGGGTGCGGAGGAGGCGGCACTGTGGGGCAACCCGCTGGACAATCTGCCGGCCAAGCCGCCGGGCAATCTGCGGCGGCGGAAAAGAACAGCAAGCCTTATGCAGGGACTACGCTCCGGTTGGTCACGGCCAACCATGCGTGGACCGATTTGATCAAGCCCAAAATTCCGGAGTTTGAGCAGCAAACCGGCATTAAGGTTAATCTGGAATCGTATTTCGAAGACCAATTGACGCAGAAGCTTACCGTTGAATTCACTTCCGGCTCATCCTCGGTCGACGTGTTTATGATGCGCCCTCTTCAGGAAGGGAAAATGTTTATCCAGAACGGTTGGGTTGGCGAAATGACCAAGAAGGACGATCCGGATTGGGACTTTAAAGATTTTACCAACGCTTCGACCGGATCATTGATCCAGGGGGGCAAGCTGTACGGCGTTCCGATCGTTACCGAGCGGGAGATTTTGTACTATCGCAAAGACATTTTGGAAAAGAACAACATTCCCGTTCCCAAAACGTTGGACGAGCTGAAACAGGCCGCCGCAAAGCTGAATGATCCGAATAACGGTTTTTACGGATTCGTCGCCCGCGGTCAACGTGCCGCAGCCGTCACCCAATTTTCCAGCTTCCTGTATGGAATGGGCGGAGACTTCATGAAAGACGGCAAGGCGACAATCGATACGCCGGAAGCGGTCAGCGCGTTTAAAACGTATGGCGAACTGTTAAAGAGCTACGGCCCGCCGGGAGTGCTCAACATGAGCTGGCCGCAGGCAATAGGCATTTTCGGACAAGGAAAAGCGGCCTTCTATACCGATGCGGACAGTCTGTATCCGAACCTGCTCGATCCGCAGAAGTCGAGCGTCGGCGACAAAACCGGATTTGCCTTGTTCCCGGCCGGAAGCAAGGGGCAAACCCCGTATAACGTAACCTCCTGGAGTCTGGCGATCCAGGCAAAGTCGAAAAACCAGGCTGCCGCTTGGGAGTTTGTCAAATGGGCGACAAGCAAACAGGCGATGACCGCTTTGCAGGGTAAAGGAATTCCCGGTCCGCGTCAATCCGTTTGGAACACCGACGAAGGCAAGAAAAGCTTCCCTCCGGAGCTCGTCAACGTCATTTCCAAATCGAACGAACTCGGAAAAGCTTATGACCGTCCGATTCTCATCAACGTAGGCGAAGCGCGCGATGTGATCGGATCCGTTATCGTTACGGCGATTTCCGGGGAAGATGTCGAGAAGGCGGCCAAACAAGCCAACCAGCAGTTCCAGGCTATCATCGATAAAGAGAAAAAATAACCAAATTTGAAGGAGCGCGGGAGCCGAACATTCGAGACATCGTTTGCGATATGGCTCCCGCTCTCTATTCATCATGAAGGGGTAATTACCAGTGGCACGTTGGGTTGAGCGGAACATTAAATACATCTTTATCCTGCCGTCGGTACTGTTTGTAGCTGTAATGATCGTGTTCCCGATCGGGTATACCGCTTATATCAGCTTGTTCGAGTGGAGCATGTCCAGCACGCAAGCGCCCAAATGGGTTTCCTTCGGCAACTATGCCAAATTGCTGCAGGATGCCCGGTTTTGGTCAGCCTTGGGCCGAACGTTCTATTTTACATTGATTTCCATTATCGTCGAACTTATGCTGGGCGTCATCATTGCCGTTTTGTTTAACAGGAAATTAAAAGGAATCAATCTGTTCAAAACGTTATTTTTGCTGCCCATGGTGGCAACGCCCGTTTCTATCGGGCTAGTCTGGCTATTGATTTTTGAGCCGACTATCGGCGTAGCCAATCGGTTTATAGGAATGTTCGGACTGAAGCCTCAAATGTGGATCGCATCGCCGTCGCAGGTTATTCCCTCTTTGGCGTTAGTCGATATATGGGAATGGACGCCTATGATTACGCTAATTGCTTTGGCCGGACTGACCTCCATTCCTCAAGACAACTACGAGGCCGCTCAAATCGACGGGGCTAGTTCTTGGCAAATGTTTTGGAAAATTACGTTGCCTTTGTTATTGCCGACCGTTTTCTCCGCCGCATTGCTGCGCATTATCGATGCTGTCAAAACGTATGATATTATTTACGCGATGACGCAAGGCGGACCGGGATATGCATCGGAAACTTTAAATATTCTAGGCTTTTCACTCGGATTTCAATATTTCCAATTAGGATATGCTTCTTCCTTGCTGATGCTCTTTTTCTTCCTGGTGCTTGGCATCAGTTCGTTGATCATTATTCTGCGCAAAAGAATTGAGGTATTGCAATGAAGACGGAACGAGTGTGGACGGAACGGTTGCTGTTTCTGCTGGTCATTGCCATAACGCTTATTTTTCTGTTTCCTTTTATTTGGATGCTGCTGGCCTCGTTTAAAACTCAGGCGCAAATTTTATCCAACCAATCGATATTTGTGTTTCAACCGACCGGCGAGAACTATGCTACCGTCTTTCGCGATTATAACTATACCCGCTTTATTTTCAACAGCTTGCTCGTAGCCTTTTTATCAACGCTTTTCGGCCTGGTATTGGGCCTGCCGGCGTCTTATGCGATCGCCAAATACAAGCAGAACGGATTGGCCTTTTCAATATTGATCGCACGGGTCATACCGGGTATTTCGTTTATGATTCCATGGTACATCATTTTCAGCAAAATCGGGTTGGTCGATACGTATCTTTCCTTAATTTTGGCGCATATGCTGGTCGGGCTTCCGTTTATCATTTGGGTCATGATTTCGTTTTACGAAAATCTTCCGCACGAATTGGAAGAGTCTGCGCGGGTCGATGGCTGCACGATCCAAGGGGCGTTCTTCCGGATCCTGCTTCCGCTTTCCGTACCGGGCATCGTCACCGCTTCGATTTTGGCATTTATTTTCTCTTGGAACAATTTCATGTTCGCCTTAGTGCTTTCCGGAGAAAAAACGAAAACGCTGCCTATTGCCGTATACAGCTTCCTGTCCTATTCGAATATCAATTGGGGCGCCTTAATGGCGGCGGCTGTTGTCATCACCTTGCCGATCCTTGTCATTACCTTGATTTTGCAGCGGTATGTCGTGTCCGGAATTACGGTCGGAGCGGTTAAGGGATAATGACTTTTCACAGTGGAGGTGGTCGTGTATGTTTGAGGATTTGCAGGTAAAGGTGGAAGGCGGCTTCGACATTCGTTTGCCGAACATGGTTCCGATTAAGCAAAAATTCCAAATGAGCAAAGTAGACGACGTTCCCGGCGTCGTTGAAGCTGAATTTGGAAAGACGGAAGTCCGGGCTAAAATTAAACCGGGGATGAAAGTGGCCGTCGCTGTCGGCAGCCGGGGAATCCATAACCTGAAAGAGATTGTCGCTTGTGTCGTGCGGGAAATTAAGCGCATGGGCGGCGAGCCTTTTATTGTGCCCGCCATGGGGAGCCACGGCGGGGCTACCGCAGAAGGCCAAGCTCAGGTGCTCGCGGACTACGGAATTATCGAATCCTCTGTAGGCTGCCCGATCCGCTCTTCCATGGAAACCGTTCAAGTAGGGCATTTGCCGAGCGGTATTCCGCTATACTTTGATCAATTCGCGTATGAAAGCGATGCGATTGTGGCGGTGTCCCGAGTCAAGCCGCATACCGATTTTAAAGGAACAGTTGAAAGCGGTCTTCAAAAAATGATCGTGATCGGTTTAGGTAAGCACAAAGGAGCATCGTACATACACAGTCTCGGTTTCGATCGATTTCATGCGGTGATTCCTGAAGCGGGGAAAGCGCTCATCGCCCGGACCAACATGGCCGTTGGCGTAGCCATCATTGAAAACGCGAGGGATGAAACCGCCGAGATCGTCGCCGTTCCTGCGGAGAGCATTTGCGAAACGGAGCCGGAGCTGCTAATAAGAGCGAAAGCGGCGATGCCGAAATTGTTGCTGGACCAAATTGATGTACTTGTCGTTGAGGAAATCGGCAAAAACATAAGCGGCTCCGGCATGGATCCGAATATCGTCGGGAGAACGGGATCCGGTTTGACCGAAGGCTTTCTCGCGCCTCCCATTCAAAAGATCGTTGTGCGGGATTTGACGGATAAGACGCATGGCAATGCCGCAGGTATCGGAATAGCGGATATCATTACAGCCAAAGTATTCAATAAAATCGATTTCGGTTATACGTATGCGAATTGCATCACGTCTACAGCTTTGCTCGGAGCCAAAATTCCGGTTGTCCTGCGGTCGGACAAGGAGGCTTTAGCCGTAGCTGTAAAAACGAGTAATCGAGTTACGCCGGAAACGGTAAAAATCGTATGGATTCAAAATACGTTAAAACTGGAACGGATTTATGTGTCCGACACCTACTTGGGTGAAATCGCGAACCGGGACGAAATTGTCGTGGAGGGGGAGCCTGTACCCATCGAATTCGACCATCGTGGGCAGCTTGCGACACTGTTTCAGTTTTAGAAAATGCGCAAAAGGAAAGGAGGAGGCCAATATGATAGGCGCCATAGAGGCAGGCGGTACGAAATTTGTGTGCGGGATCGGAAACGATCAGGGTGAAATATTGGATCAAACCCTTTTTCCTACAGGGACGCCGGAAGAAACGCTTGCGCAGGCAGTTCGTTTTTTTCGGGGAAAACCGATGGAAGCGATAGGCGTCGGCTCTTTCGGCCCGATTGATCTCGATCCGGGCAGTTCCACATACGGGTATATCACCACGACACCGAAGGAGAATTGGCGTCAATTCGATTTCGTAGGAGCCTTGCGCAAACAGTTCCAAGTACCCATCGGATTTGACACGGATGTCAACGCTGCCGCATTGGGGGAGAGCGTTCTGGGAGCGGCCAAAGGACTCGGCAGCTGTCTTTACATGACCGTCGGTACAGGAATCGGTGCCGGAACCGTTGCGGAAGGGAAGCTGATTCACGGTATGCAGCATCCGGAGATGGGGCACATTCTGGTTAAACGGCATCCGGAGGATCATTTTCAGGGGATATGCCCATACCACGGAGACTGTCTGGAAGGGTTGGCGTCCAGACCGGCGCTGGAAAAGAGATGGGGGAAAAGGGGCTATCAGTTGGAGCTGACGCATAAGGCTTGGGAAATCGAAGCTTATTATATTGCCCAAACGGTCGTGACTTTTATCCTTATCCTGTCTCCGAAAAAAATAATAGTCGGCGGCGGAATCATGAAGCAGAGGCATCTTTTCCCTTTAATACGAGAACAGGTGCAATTTCTGCTGAACGGTTACGTACAACAAGAGGAAGTTATTAAGGCAGTTGAAAACTACATTGTCCCTCCCGCTTTGGGGGACTGTTCCGGCTTATACGGAGCATTGATGCTCGGCCGGCAAGCAAAATGTGGTTCAGAGGCGGGCTGAACGACTCGATCGTCTTGATCAAGCCGATCGTTCCCTGCGAACGAGATGTTGATGCAACTGCGTTCGCTCAAGAAAACGCGCAAGGACGTGTCGCTGAGATTAAATAACACTGCCTCTCTATTACGCGTAGAGAGCAGTGTTTTATTTTTCTCCGGAAATAAACCAGCTAAAATGGCTATCGGCGGTTTATGTGTATTGCTGCTTAGCAGGAGAAGAAGATTTTGAACCATGAGCATAAGTTTTTGAATTCACTGCAAAAGCCCTTAAAATGTAAGCTATAAGTAAGCCTATGCGGCATCACGATAGGTTTTATTCATCCAAAGGGGAGGTTTACGATGAAAAGAAAATGGGTTATGTCCGGGACGGCGGTCATGCTGATGTTGTCCGTCGTGCTGGGCTGCGCTAAGGGCGCAGGGACGGACAAGCCGAACGAGCAAACTTCGAAGCCTGCGTCCAACAGTGCGGCTGTGGACAACAAAGACAACAAGAAGCCTTTCGAGGGAGTTACGCTTAAAGCGGCATTGGTCGGGGGCGGCTCTTACGAAAAGCTATATGAATCCATTCCGAAGTTCGAGCAGGAGACAGGCGCCAAAGTACAGATCACGTATAAGGGCAACTTCTTCGATCTCGATAAGAAGCTGAAGATCGATTTCGCCTCCAAGAGCGACGATTACGACGTCATCTCCAATCACAGCAGCTTCTATTCGCAGTACGTCGACTCCCTCGAGCCTTTGAACAACCTATTCTCGGCCGACGATATGAAGGACTTCACGCCGATGATCCTGAACGGGGGCAAGCGAGACAACAATCTGTACATGATTCCGCGCTTGGCGGATATCAGCGTGTACTTCTACCGCACCGATCTGTACAACGACGAAAGCAACAAGACGAAGTTCAAGCAGGACTACGGCTACGACCTGGCTCCGCCGACGACGCTGGATCAATTCAAGGATCAGGCGATCTTCTTCACGAAGAACGGCAAGGGGATTAACGGAACCCAATTCGCCGGCAAAGAGGAAGCGCTTACAGGTCGCTTCTACGAGCTGGTCAACGCTTACGGCGGGGATTTCTTTGATAAAGATAAGAAGGTGATCCTGAACCAGGAAGCCGGCATCAAGGCGGCGACGATGCTGCAGGATCTGTATAAGGCCGGAGCAATGCCGAAGGGTATGGTCAACTTCCTGTGGGATGAAGTGGCGAAGAACTTTGGCAACGGCAACGTGGCGGTCTATTCGGAGTGGCCGGGCTGGTACACCTGGATGGACGACCCGGCCAGCACGAAGGTCGCCGGCAAGTTCGACGTTGTCCGCGCTCCTGCCGGTCCGAGCGGTGTTCACCCGGGCTGGTCTGGCGCACACGGCTTCTCCGTGACGAAGTCCAGCAAGAACAAGCCGGCCGCGGCTGCGCTGATCAAGTTCCTTACGAGCGCGGATAATATGTACGCCGATTCCAAGCTGGGCAACATGCCGACGCGCCAATCCGTATGGGATAAAGTGCTGAGCGATGCGAAGGCCAGCGGCGATGCGCGGAAAATCAACTTCTACAACGTACTGAATACGGCGCTGAAGGAAGACTTCCGGACGCCTCCGCTCATTAAAGAATGGATTCCTCTTTCGAACATTCTGTACCCGTACCTCCAGAAAATCATTCTGGGCAGCACGACGCCGAAGCAGGGCTTGGACGATGCGGCCAAGGATATTGAGAAGATGATGAAGCAAAGCGGCAATTAAACAGACAGATAGACGGCAGGGGTCGGTTAGCCTGCCGTCTTTTCATCAGACAGGAGTGAGATTTACGATGAAAGCCGAAGCAAGCCTTGCGGACAGACAATATGTGCTCAAAGAGAGCGTGTTCGATAGTTTGAGAGCCAGCAAGTGGCTGTTTGCCGTCGTATTCGTGGCACCGGCCTTGATTTTCCTGACGCTGGTCGTTGTCATCCCGATGCTGTACAGCTTTTATTTAAGCTTTACGAACTTCAACCTGGTGCTGAAAATCAACAAGGAGTTCGTCGGTTTAGACAATTACGTGGCTCTGCTTTCCGATTCGACGTTCCTCCTGTCACTGCTGAGAACGATCGTCTTCATGACGCTGGCGGTCAATCTTGAACTGCTGCTCGGACTGTTGGTCGCCCAACTGCTCGCCAAACCGATGAAAGGGGAGGGCTTTCTGCGTACGGCACTGATGGTGCCGATGATGATGCCTCCGATCCTGATCGGATTCCAATTCAAATGGTTCTTTAACGACCAAGTCGGTCTCGTCAACAATCTGATCTATGCCGTAACCGGCCAGACGACGCAAATTCCGTGGCTAATCGATGCGGTGCTGGGCTTCATCTCCATTCTGACCGCCGAAATCTGGATGGGCACGCCGTTCATCGCCATCATCCTGCTTGCCGGAATGCTTTCTTTGCCGAAGGAGCCGTTCGAGGCCGCGGACATCGACGGCGCAACCCGCTTCCAAAAATTTTACTACATTACCCGCCCGCTGCTGGCGCCGTATATGCTGATCGCGCTGGCGATCCGGTCACTCGACATCAGCAAGGCGTACGATCTCGTCAAAATTATGACCGGCGGCGGCCCTGCTCAGCGCACCGAGCTCATCTGGACGTACGTCACCCGGCTTAGCATGGTGGACAGCAAGTTCGCGCTGGGCTGTGCGATGTCCTTTGTCTCTGTGGCGATCTCCTTTGTGTTTACCGTTTATATCTATAAACAATTAGTGGCGGCAAGGAGGTAAAGGGCTTGAGAAAAAAGAATGTATACCTTAGTCTGAATTATGTTGCATCTTACCTGCTTATGGGCGTGTTTACGTTCCCTGCGGTATGGATAATATTGACGGCAATCCGCCCGGACAAAGAAGTAAACGCTTCCCCGCCGGTATGGATTCCGGAGACCGTCACGTTCGATGCGTTCGCCAAATTATTCGGCGGCAATACGTCGACCGGCTCCATTCCGTTTCACGATTATTTCCTAAATACGATCTGGATCGCATTGCTCAGTACGGTGTTCTCCGTCATGATCGGCACACTGGCCGGCTACTACTTCTCGCGCCATCATTCCAAGCGTGCCAATGCGGTGTTCCTGAGCATGATGCTGGCCCGGGCGATTCCCGGCGTGGCGCTCAGTCTGCCGCTGTTTCTGGTGTTCTCCAAGATCGGCGTGCTCGACAAAATCAGCGGACTGGTCATCGCTTACACGGCGCTGAACATTCCGTTCGCTACATGGCTGATGCAAGGCTTCTTCAAGGAAATTTCCATCGAGCTGGATGAAGCCTCGTTCGTGGATGGCTGCAGCATGTGGGGCAGTTTCGCCAAAATCGCGCTTCCGTTGACGCTGCCGGGGCTATCTGCGGCCGCCATCTTTACGTTCCTGACCGTTTGGGGGGAGTTCCAAATCTCCAGCCTGCTCGCCAGGACCGTGGCGTCTAAGCCTTTTACCGTCGGTCTGTTCGACTTTACCACTCAGTTTACCGTAGATTGGCGGGGGATGGCGGCGATGGCCGTCGTGATGATCATTCCATCCACTTTGTTCGTTATTGTTGCGCAGAAATGGCTCATTCGCGGCTTGACGTTCGGTGCGTCCAAATAACCGAGCCTAGGGGGAGGCCCCATGTACAAAATCTTGATCGTGGACGACGAAGAGGAGATTCGGGAGGGCATTCGCGACATTATCCCGTGGCCGGAGCTCAGCTTCGAGTTCGCCGGAGAAGCGGAGAACGGCGTCGAGGGCTTGAAAATGTGCGCTATGGTACAGCCCGACGTCGTTCTCTGCGACATCAACATGCCGGTGATGAACGGCTTCGAGCTAACCGAGGAGATTGTGCGGCTGTATCCGCAAATCAAGGTGATCGTCTTGACCGGATACGACTACTTCGAATATGCCCAGCATGCGATAAAGCTTAACGTGTATGATTACGTGCTGAAGCCGATCACGCCCGACGAGATGATGCAGCTGTTGGTTAAGGTGAAGCAGGATCTGGATCACGAGCGGCTGGCGGAGGAAACGGCCGCGCAAATAAAGGAGCAGCTGGAGATGAGCATTCCGCTGTTACGGGAGCGGTATCTCAACCTGTGGATCATCGGCAAGCTGGAGCCTGAGGAGCTCGATGCCCGCTTAAGCTCCGTGCATGCGCAGTTATCCGGCGACCTGTGGTCGGTCCTGGTGCTCGATTTGGAACAGCAGCATCTGAGCCGGTTCGTACCAGGCGAGGAGCTGTTGCATTTTGCTTTAACGAACATAATCAAAGAATGTGTACACCAAGCAGGATTCACCGGTGAGCCGTTCGTCAGCCCGAAGTATCAACTGGTCTTGATCACGGCGATTGCCGGCGACGATCTGCCGAGCATGAAGTGGAAATTTCAAGAGCTGTCCGAGACGGTGCGGCTCGAAACGGAACGCTTCCTGAACGTGCCGATCGCCGTCGGCTTGGGCTTCGTCGGCTCCCGCACAGAGGTGCCGCACATGTATGCCTCGGCGCTCCGGGCGCTCGATTACCGCTTCATTATGGGGATCGACCAGGTGTTGTATATCGAGGATCTGGAACGCAGAGAGACCTATTCGGCTGCGGTTTCGGATACGATATCCTTGCTGCGAGATGAGATCGTCAAGCAGCTGCGGATCGCCTCCAAGCAGGATATGAAGCAGCTGCTGGACGGCTATTTCGGCGAGCTGCAGAAGGCGGGCATCGAGCGGGAGCTCAGCATTGTGCACGTGATCGAGCTCGTTTCCTTACTAAGCAAGGAATATTATGAATCGTCCCACACCCGGAGTGAGGCGGAAAATGGCGATCTTCATCCGATCACGCAAATTTTGCGCTTCTCGACGCTCGATCAAATTAAGGCCTGGCTGGTCGAGTGGTGCATGAAGGTCATCTCCCGGCTGTCCGAGAACCGCGAGGATGCCAGCGCTCAGATCGTGAACGAGGCGATACAGTATATTGAAGCGAATCATGCCAACATCGACCTGTCCATTCAATTGCTGTGCGAGCATCTGCATGTGAGCCAGAGCTATTTTTGCTACTTGTTCAAGAAACAGACCGGCAGTACGTTCCTGGAATATTTGACCCGGACCCGGATCGACAAGGCGAAGGTGCTGCTTAGGACGACGAATAAGAAAAATTATGAAGTTGCGGAGGAAATCGGCTTCGGCAACGTGCATTATTTTAGCGTCGTCTTTAAGAAAGTGACCGGCGTGACGTCCAGCGAATATCGTACACAAACTTAGAGAGGAGGCGGCGCAATGTTCCGGTGGTTGTCTTTGGACCGGTATTTTCTCCGGAGAAGCATCAAATGGAATGTAGCGGTGTCCTTCTCTTTGCTGATCGTGCTCAGTATCAATCTGATCGGTTATTTGTCGTATAACAAATATTTGTCCATGGCGGAGGATGACGCCCGCAATCATTCCTACAACATCATTGATCAAGTCAGCCGCAACGCCGAGTATTATTTGCACTATATGGAGGACTTGTCGACCCTTATCTATTTGAACAAAACGATCCAGAATTACTTGAACGAGTCGGAGAACGCCGAGGCCGACCCGGTGACGGGCGTCGCCAATCCGTCGCTCCAGGAAGCGCAGATTACCGATTATTTCAATTCCTTCCTGAATGTTCGACAGGATATCTCGTCCTTCTATATTTTCACCAATCACGGGAAAGTGCTGACGAGTCTGACCAACATGCGGTTGAAGGATTACACGGATATCAAGGAGCAGGAGTGGTACCGCAAAGCGATCGAAGCCGGCGGAGCCCCCGTCGTCACGCCGACGCATGTGCAAAATTTTCTCGTCGACGATTACCGCTGGGTCGTCTCGCTCAGCCGGGAAGTCAAGTACCTGGATACGAAGAAGGGGCTGGGCGTCTTCCTGATCAACTTGAATTTCAAGGTGATTCAGGATATTTGCAGCCAAGTCCATTTGGGGAACAAGGGCTACGTTTTCATCGTCGACAAAGAAGGGAACCTCATCTATCACCCGCAGCAGCAGCTCATCTATAGCAAAATCAAACACGAAGACATGGACCTGATTCTGCATGCCAAGGAGAAGTTCGTCTCCGCCAAGGTCGACGGCATGGACAAGCTGTACACGATCAAATCATCCGATTACGTGAACTGGACTTTTGTCGGCGTGACCTATAGGCAGGACTTGATATCCGACAAGGCGCAGATTCGCACTTATTTTATCGTGTTGAGCCTTGTCAGTGTGCTGGCGGCCGTGCTCATCTCGATGTGGATCGCCTCGCGCATTTCCGGTCCGATCAAGAAGCTGGAGATGACGATGAAGCAGGTCGAGAAGGGGGACCTGAGCGTCCGCGTCGACGTGGAAGGGCACGGAGAGGTTGCCCAGCTCGGGCGGACGTTCCATCTGATGCTGCTGCGGATCAACGACTTGATGACGCAGCTGGTGAGCGAGCAGGAGACGAAGCGCAAGAGCGAGCTGAAGGCGCTGCAGGCGCAGATCAATCCGCATTTTCTGTACAATACGCTCGATTCGATTATTTGGATGATCCAGAAGGGCAAGATCAAGGAAGTGACGGAGATGGTATCTTCGCTCGCCAAGCTGTTCCGCCTCGGCATCAGCAAGGGAGAGGATTACATCACGATTCGCGAAGAGTTGGCGCACGTCGAGCACTACTTGACGATTCAGAAGATCCGGTACAAGAATAAGCTGGATTACAGCTTCGAGGTCGATCTGGACATTCTCGAACGGAAAATTCCACGGCTTATCCTGCAGCCGGTCGTGGAGAACGCCATCTACCACGGCATCAAGCCTTCCCCGAACGGCGGCTCGATCCGTATCCGCGCTTACCGTGCTCCGTCTCCGCCTCAAACCGATATCATTCTGGAGGTTGCGGACAACGGCGTAGGGATGGATGAAGCGACGCTGAATCAGATGCCCTACGTGAAGCAGACGCAGCTGCACGGCGGCGGGGTCGGCGTGCAGAATGTGCAGGAGCGCATCCGGCTGTACTGCGGCGAGCGGTACGGGCTGCAATATTACAGCCGCCTCGGTGTCGGCACGATCGCGAAGGTGCTGCTGCAGGCGAAGAACGAACCGGGCGGGGCCTAACGCGAGCCATGAAGGGGGAGGAAGAGAATGCGAATGCGGGTGCGGGTGTATCGTATCGGATTTATCATCGCAGCCTGCGTGCTTCTTGCGGGGGGGGCTGGCTGGCTGCACGGGCACTGGCGGCAAGGATCGGGTCCGGCAAATTGCCGTTGTATCGAAGGATTTCCCCTCCGACTATTGGAAAAGCGTCCGCAGTGGCGCTCAAGCGGCCGCCGACGAATTCGGGTTGAAGCTGGTCTACATGACGGCGGGAGAATACAGCGATCCGCTTCGCCAGCAGCAAGAATACATGAGCGAGGCGATCGCGAGCCAAGTGGACGGCATCCTGCTCGCTCCCGCCGATTACTCCGGATTGGCCGCCAAGCTCCAAGAAGCCCGCAGCCGGCGCATTCCCGTCGTGACGATGGATGCCCAGACGGAATCGACCTATCCCGTGAGCCATGTGGCCACCGACAACGTCCGTTCCGCGGCCATAGCGGCCGGCTTCATGCAGCAGTCGGGGGCGAGCGGCAAGGTGCTTATCGTCCGAAGCGGCTCCGATTCCTTCACCGAGGATGCGCGCATATCCGGGTTTAAGAAAGGACTAGACGGTACAAAGCTGGTAATTTCCGAAACGCTTTCCGTCCCATCCGGCAATTTGGCGGCGATGCAGACGGCGGTTGCCTATCTTCGCGGGCACACGGACATCTCAGGCATCTTTGCCACCTGCAGCGAATGTGCGGCGGGAGCCGGGTTGGCCGTCAGGGAGATCGGACTCACCGACCGGATCGTGTGCATCGGCTTTGACAGCTCGCAGGATGAGATCCGGCTGTTGGAAGAAGGGGTGCTGCAGGCGATAGTCGTGCAAAATCCGTTCGCCATGGGGTACTTCGGCGTGAAGGCGGTAGCCGACACGCTGAGCGGCATCAAGGTGCAGCCGCTGATCGAGACGAAGGCTGAAATCGTGACGAAGGAGACAATCAAGCTGCCGGAGTACCAGAAGCTGATTTATCCGTTCGATAAGTAATGCAGAAGCGGGACGTGGCGAGTACGGCCGATGCCGGCGCTTCATCAAGCCGGCATTTATAGGTGATATGATCCGCATCAAGAGCATGATCAAGGAGAATCGGGATCGCCCCAAACGCGTGGACAGACTCATCGTCAGCGAGCTTTGCGATGTAAACACCAAATCATAATCGGAGGGGACATATGAGGATGAAGGTCGATTCGCATCAGCATTTTTGGAACTTGGATAAGGTCAGCTACCCATGGCTCGTGCCGTCCTACGGACCGATTTACCGGACGTTCGAGGCGCCGGAGCTGGAGCCGCTGCTCAAGGCGGCGGGCATCGATAAGACCGTCATCGTGCAGGCGATGAATTCGTACGAGGATACCGATTACATGCTGGAGACGGCCGCCAATTACGAATGGGTTGCCGGTGTCGTCGGCTGGGTGCCGCTGAACCTGCCCGATGAAGCTGCGGCGAAATTGGAAGCGTATACCCTCAATCCATATTTTAAAGGAATCCGCCATTTGATTCACGAGGAGCAGGATCCGGATTGGGTCGTTCGCGATGATGTGATCGAGGGTTTGAAGGTACTGGCCGGCTTCGGGCTAACCTTTGATGTCGTGGCCGTCTTCCCGAACCATCTCAAACATGTGCCGACTTTGGCCGAGAAGGTTCCGAATTTAAAGATGGTGATCGATCATCTGGCGAAGCCGCCTATTCAAGCGAAGCAAATGGAGCCTTGGGCCGGTCAATTGGCCCGCGCTGCCGAGTACCCGCAAGTGTACGCCAAAGTTTCCGGCTTGAATACAGCGGCCGGAGAAGGCTGGAGCGCCGACGATCTGCAGCCGTACATTGATTTTGCCATGAAGCATTTCGGTGCTGAACGGCTTATGTTCGGCAGCGACTGGCCGGTTGCGAACCTTGCCGGAGATTACGCGCAGGTGTGGGAAGAGACGAACAAAGCGCTGGCGGCGTTCTCGCCTTCCGAACGGGAAGCGGTATTGGGCGGTACGGCCGTCAAGTTCTACAATCTGTAATCCGGAAGGAGCGGGTGCTGGATGAAAAGGTACGGCAGCGTGATTAAAGTGCGGCCGGAACGGCTGGAACAATACAAGCGGCTGCATGCCGAGGTATGGCCGGACGTACTGCGGATGATCAAGGAATGCGGCATCAGCAATTATTCGATTTATTACAAGGACGGTTACTTGTTCAGCTACTTTGAATATAGCGGCGACGATTACGAAGCGATATGGCCCGCATGGCGGAGGATCCGACGACACAACGCTGGTGGGCGCTCTGCAAGCCGTGCCAGGAGCGGCTCGATACGGCCGCAGACGATGAGTGGTGGGCGTCCATGGAAGAATTGTTTCACCTGGATTGATCGACCGACAAGAGGGGAGAGAATCGGGAGTGGGCTTGGAGGCTAATCGGTATACACAGGATTCGTCGGTTTCGTTGGATTCGCAGGATATGCCGGATTTGGATTATCGGATTAAGCTTCCCCGCGATTTGTCGATGGGCATTGGAATCGTCGGCGCAGGGGAAATCGTGCGCAGCTGTCACCTGCCGGCTTACCGCATGGCGGGCTTCCGCGTCGTAGGCATCTACGATGCTGATCCGGCCAAAGCCCGACAGGCAGCTGAGTTGTTCGGAATTCCGTACGTGTTCGAATCGCTTGACGCCCTGCTGCGGCACAGCGAGATCCGCATCGTGGACATTGCGGTGCCGGCCAAATACCAGCTGGACATCGTTGAGCAGGTTGCCGCCGCCGGGAAGCACATGCTGTGCCAGAAACCTCTGGCCGAGCAATATGCCGCGGCGAAACGGATCACCTACATCTGTGCGCAAACGGGAGTGAAGGCGGCAGTCAATCAGCAGATGCGCTGGTCGCCGGGTATCAGCGCCAGCCGCGGCTTGGTGAAGCTGGGCTTGCTCGGGCAGCCGGTACAGGCCAGCATTCAGGTCAACGTTCTGACGCAGTGGGAGAATTGGCCGTGGCTAACGACCATTGATACGTTGGAAGTTATGTACCACAGCATTCATTATATGGATTCGATCCGCTACGTTATGGGGATGACTCCGGAATTCATATACGCCGACGGTGCCAAATTCCCGAATCAGCCGTATAAAGGCGAAACCCGGACGATGATTTTTATGAAGTTCCCAGGCGACGCGCGCGGTCTCATTCATGACAGCCACAACAACCGGCAGCCGCAGGAGGATTGGTACGCGACGTTTCGCTTCGAAGGCACCGAAGGTGTTGCCCGCGGGACGAACGGCGCGCTGTATGACTATCCGAACGGCAGGGGGGATACGATCTCCTTCTACACCCGCAAATTGCAGCCGGACCGATTATACAGCCCGACGCTCGAGGGACGCTGGTTCCCGCATGCGTTCATGGGCACAATGGGCGAGTTGATGCGCGCCGTCGAGGATGAGCGGGAGCCGGAGAACAGCGTAGCCGACAATCTGCTGACTCTGCAGATGGTGTTTGCCTCATACCGTTCCATGGCCGAGAACAGGCCTGTGTATTTGTCCGAAATCGCCGGTGAATAAGCGGATTTGGCCGTGCAGCCTGTAATCCGTCCAGAAAATGTAAATAGCTGCTCCCTTAGAATACCGGGAGCAGCTACTTTTTATATTACATTTGCGGCATCCGCAGCTCGCATTGCAAGGCCGGGAATCGGCCGCTTGTACGCGGGAAACAGCCGTCATCTTTTTTTTCTGCGGATGACCAATTAGTTAACAAGATGTTCCAAGACCTCTGTCGAAGTAGTGAGAAGCTAATTGACGGAGGTCTTCCTTTATGCCCTTAAGCAGGTCGAGAATGAGACGTCTGCTGAAGCCGAGATCGCAAAGGATTACTTGGCCGCCATTCGCTCTATCTTGCTCATGGGACGTAGGCAAATAATAATACTGGATTCGCCAGTTGATAATTTTCCATTTCATATCAAAAAAGTAGAATAGAAAGTCAAATATTTGGAACCACCAGCGGGAAGCGATCTCCTATAATTAGTACAACATCTAGAAAGCGCTTTCTTTCGGCTGGATGTCCGAGATGAAAGGTTGGGATACGCAGGCTTATGCCGGATAATGGCCGTCAAACATGAACGGAAGGGGCTATTATTTACAATTAGTTCCGTCTTGAAAATCAACCGCAGTCGAGAGGAGTTTAAAGTAAATGAAAAAATGGTTGACTGGACTGATTGCTCTAGTATGGATCTTATCCTTTCCGGCAACGGGGTTCTCCTACAGCAATCCGCAAATCGTTCCGGAATCGTGGCTTTGGGATAATGGGAATTTTTATGGGGAAGGCGATCCGTTCGTCTTGAAATTTAACGGTGTCTACTATCTCTATACCAGTACGGTGGATGATAAGCCGGGAGTGAAGGTATGGTCGTCTGAAGACCTCGTTCACTGGGAGTATCGCGGACTTTGCACAACGGATCCTGTTACGAAAGGGGCCTATGCACCTGAGGTCGTTTACTGGAATGGCGATTTCTACATGTATACGGCTTTGCTTAAGGGTGACGGCACCACTCAACGCGGTCATCGCGTTCTGAAGAGCTCGAGTCCTACAGGCCCGTTCACGCCTCAAACGGGAAACAAGGTAAACGGCATTGACGGAGACGTGTTCATTGACGATGACGGGCACTGGTATTTCTACAGCACGGGCAATGGCAACATCGACGCCAGGCCCATGTCCGACCCGTATACGTTCGGGCAGAATATAAACACCGGGGCCACGATGAAAGGATGGACCGAGGGGCCGACGGTATTCAAACGGGGCGGCAAATACTATATGACCTATACCGGAAACCACGTATGGAGCGACGCCTACCGGATAGATTACGCGAGCAGTACAAGTCCGCTGACGGGCTTCGTGCCGGCCGCCTCCCAGAACCCTATTCTGCTCGACACGGAAAGCGATCACGTGGGGCTTGGACACAACACCATCGTTCGCGGCCCCGATTTGGACTCTGATTATATCGTTTACCACAGCCACGCAAATCCGGGACGGCATCTGAACCTGGATCGGATCGTATGGAACGGGGACAAGATGTTCGTGCTGGGGCCGACGACATCCGAGCAACCCGATCCGGCCATGCCCGATTTCAGCGACCGGTTCCAAAGAAAGGAATTGGGAGACGATTGGAAGGTTACGGGCGGAGGAAAATGGGGGATTACAAGCGACGGCACGGTAGTTCAAACGGAAACGGGCGAACCGGAGCAGCCGCATATGTTGCTGTCTCAGAAGTTGACCGGTGACAACTTTACGGCGGAATTCAATATGAAGCAAATCGAACAAGGCGACAGCGCAAATCCTCTTATGGGCGCAATATTTTCCTATACGAACGAGAGAAATTATGGAGTCGCGGTCCTTAACCGCAATCAAAATCGTCTGGAAACCGTCTTTCGGGTGAACGGCAAGGATACGGAACGGATGACCGCTCCGCTTCCGGATGGCTACGATTATACGAAATGGCATTCGATCCGGATCGAGAAGGAAGGCTCCGATTATAGAATTTATGTAGACGGCATGTTGAAGATGACCCGTTCCGCCGAGCTTGCGGGCAAAGGCAGGATCGGATACATGACGGCAGATGCACACGCGGAGTTCGGCTACGTCGCGTTTAGCAACAAGGTAGGAGGCAGCGGCGCAGGCGAGGCTTACAAGCCGGTTCCGGGCGAGATTCAAGCCGTGCACTACAAACCGAGGGGAATGGGCAATTCCTCCGATAGCAAAAGCGAACCGATCGGGATCGCCAAAGATTCGGATGGGGGTTACCATGTTGCCTCATTCCATGCAGGGAATTTGCCGTATAACATTAACGTTTCCGAGGCGGGAACCTACGATGTTGAAATCCGGTACGCCGCAGCAGCAGACGCGCGGGTTAAGCTGGAGCTTGACGATTCGACCGAACTGACGGATGCGGTTCGTCTCCCTGCGACGGGCGGCGCGGGACAATGGGATAACCTGGTGATCAAGAACGTCCGGCTTCCGCAACGTCTCCATGAGCTCAAAGTGGTCTCATTAGGCGGAACGTTCGATTTTGCCTCGTTGAAGCTGAGCCGTTCCGAGGCGGTAACGCCGATGAGCGAAGATTTTAACGACGGAAACGATAATGACTGGAAGAAATTCGAACCGGGCTGGCGGGTTTCTACCGGCGAAGAGCCTCCGTTCGACTTGTACAAACCGGTTCCGGGCATCATCGAGGCTCCGTTCTACAATACGGGCGGGGAAGGGGTCGCCTACCACGATAACACGCCCGATAACATAGGCGGCGCCTATCGAAGCGACTCCGTCGATATCCGGACGAACACCAATTTCAACGGGCTTAATGTAGGCTGGAATCAGGCGGGCGAATGGCTCAAATACAACATCGATGTGAAGCGCTCCGGCATGTATAGGGTTGAAATAACGGCAGCCACCACCTATACGGACAATCAAGCGCGGATATGGCTGGACGATCAGACGGATTTGACCGGCGCGGTCAATATTCCGAGCACGGGAGACTGGAACAATTGGCAGACGACGCTGTCCCGCAGCTTCTATTTGCCGAAAGGCCATCATACGATCAAATTCGAAAATGTCAAGGGCGAGTATGATTTTGCCCGGCTGAAGTTCGTATCGTTCGACGTGCCCAAACCGATTCCGGGCATTATCGAGGCCGTCCATTATAACACGGGCGGCGAAGGCGTCGGTTACCATGACAATACGGCCGCGAATATCGGCGGTCAATATCGGAATGATGGCGTCGATATTCGCGTCAACCCGAAAGGGGGCTGGAACGTCGGCTGGGATCAGACCGGAGAGTGGCTGAAATACAATGTCAATGTCGCCAAAACCGCAACTTTCAATGTCAGCGTGCGGATCGCAACGGCGCTTGACGGAGGGCAAATCCGTTTGTGGCTTGATGATAAGACCGATCTGACCGGTGTCGTGAATATCCCCAACACCGCTGGCTGGAACAACTGGACGAATGTGAAGCTGGGCGACTTAACGCTGCCGGAAGGCGACCATACCATCAAGGTGGAAATTGTGAAGGGAGAATACGATTTTGCCAGCCTTTCGTTTTATCCTTCAGACGACACGCATACGGTTCCGGGTACCGTATATGCAGTCGATTACATGAACGGCGGGGAAGGGGTGGCCTACCACGACAACACGCCCGGAAACATCCGCGGTCTGTATCGGACTGACGATGTCGATATCCGGCTGCTCCCGGAAGGGTATACGACGGGCTGGAACCAGACCGGGGAATGGTTGAAATACAACGTAGATATCGCTGAAGCAGGCACCTACAAGCTGGATTTGAGAGTGGCTACCGGTATGGACGGAGTCCAGACCAGACTTTGGCTTGACGATCAAACCGACTTGACCGGCATCATCAATGTGCCGAATACCGGCGGTTTTCATGAATGGAGAACGATAACCAGAGAGGGAGTTTCCCTTCCTGCAGGACGTCACACGATCAAGGTGGAAATCGTAACCGGCGAATTCGATTTTTACAGCTTCCGTTTCCATAACGATCCTACCGTTCCCAAACAAGCCGTTTACAAATCGCAGCCGCAAGGGTATCCGAAATCGGTCATTGGCGACAGCCGCTGGTCGGACTATACGGTGGAGACGGATATCCAATTGGGGGCGAATACGAAAACCGGAGGAAATGCAGGTGTCCTTGTCTATGTGAACAATCCCGCTGACGGCACGCTGCTTTCGCAGAACCGCAACGATTTCCTTCAAGGCTACATGGCTTACCTGAGCGCCGACGGCGTGCATCTGGGCAAATTCAATTACAATTTTCAGGACTTGGCCCAAGTATCGTTGACCGGAATGGCCGGCAAGTGGCAGCATATGAAAGTTGTGACGAGCGGGACACGAATCAGGGTATTTGTCGGCGACATGGATAAACCGCTAATTGATTATACGGATCGGAGCGATACAGCTTTCACGCATGGTAAGGCAGGAGTGAGGAGCTTCAACAGCGAAAGCTATATCGATAACTTCAAAGTGACGCAAAATCCGGTACAATGAACGGCGAAATCACCTTCTTCCGAGGTCTACACGGCCTGGAAGAGGGTGATTTTTCATGAATCGCAACGTTGCATAGGATGGATGTGAGGCATCGGCAAACGGTTTTGCTAACTTGGCACTGAGGCGCGCGACAATCCTCCCGATATCCACTTGGTATTTTGGCCGACAGGGAGGGGAAATTCCATGATAATGTTGAAGGGGTATGCCGAAGGCATGGATGGCCATGCCTATTTATTTTGCATTTTGTCGGGTAGCCGACTGTTTTTTACGCGGAAAATTATTTATAATGCCAATAAGATAACTCGGAATTAGAAGCATCCCTGCCAGAAGGTGTGAGCCCGCCATGATTAGAGAACAATTCCCTCCTTCCTCGGATAAGACAAATAAGAGCGATGATCGCACGGAGGAGAAGCTGATAGCCCAATTGTTCGAGCAATATGGAACGTTGCGGCATTACAAGAAGAATGAGGTCATTTTCAGGGAAGATGACGAGTGTCAAGAAGTATTTTTTGTGCAGGACGGTTTGGTCAAGATTTCCCAGTCAGCTCAAGAGGGACAGGGCATCACGCTGTTTTTGCGCCATACGGGCGAAGCTTTCGGCATGGCGGAGGTGCTGGCAGGGCAAAAACGTCAGCGGTATGCGCGCTGTATAATTGACAGCCAGGTGCTCGCTCTCGCTGCTTCCCAATTTACGAATTTGGTAATGCGGGAGCCCGATGTGTTATATGCGCTTACAGTGACCAACGCCAGACGACTGTTGTCGACCCAGCGTTATGTAGAAACGCTGATTTCCAGACCTGTCGCTTGGAGACTGGCTCATTTACTGATGCAGCTGGGAAGAGTGAAAGGAACCGAAATTGAGGTGGCTTTGTCGCTAAGCCATGAAGAAATATCGTACATCATCGGCTGCAGCCGGCAAACCGTCTCGGAAACGCTAAGCAGATGGCGCGAGCAGGGCGTGATTCAATATGAGAAAAAACGCGTCGTCATTTCGGATTCTCAGCACTTTATGTCCAACCTGTAACAGGGCTTAAATGGAATAGTGGAGGATGGATCTTGTTCGTATTGCAAGGCATTTATACTATTTTTCATCAGCGAGACGGCGGGAGCTTTCCTGCAATCGAGCAAACCTTGTGAGTTCGTGTCCATTCTCGGCCCGTTAACGCTGTTGCAAGGTGTAAGAAACGGCAAGTAGCCGCAATTATGGAGGTATATCGATGCATATTCAGCCACAGGAAAACGTACTGCCTGATTACCATGAGCATCTCAAGGTCATTCTTCTTGGCACCGGCTCGCCGCGCGCCTTTTATGCCCGCGCCAAACCCGGGGTTGTCGTCCTTGCCGGATCCAAAGTCTTCCTGGTGGATTGCGGCGGTGCGGCCGTGGATCAAATGATCAAAGCGGGAGTGATGCCGCAGCGGGTATCCGACGTATTATTTACCCATCATCACTACGATCATAATTCCGCCTTCTTCGATGTTTTCATTACGAGCTGGAGAACGCACATTACTCCCGAACGTGTTTATAAAGGCCGCTCGACGCCCATGCATGTATACGGTCCGGAGTCGACCAAGGAAATTATAGGCAAGATGCGGGAATCGTTCGAGTTTGATGTCAAGCTTAGAGTCAGCTACAATCTATCGGATGAAGCAGGTTCGCAAATCGTTTACACGGAGCGAAACGAAGGTATTGTATACGATAAGGAAGGCATCCGGATTACGGCTTTCGAGGTCGACCATCGCCCGGTTTATCCTGCCATTGCTTATAAGTTCGAATACAACGGGAAAACCGTCGTCATATCGGGCGATACCGTTCCCGTGCCGAATATGGTTGAGCATAGCCGCGGAGCCGATTTATTGGTGCACGAGGCTTACAACAAAGAGTGGTTGGACGGATTAATCGAACAGTATCCCGAGTATGCGCAAGCTCTTTCCAATCCGGCGAAATATCATACGACTACGCTGGAAGCGGCCGAGATCGCCGCCAAGGCCGGAGTAAAGCATCTTGTGCTGACTCATCATATACCGGCACCGGCTGCTGCCGAATCAGCCGAGGAGGCTTATATAGCCGGAATGAAAGATATTTTCAATGGCCCCATTACCGTTGGACGGGATTTGATGTCGTTTGATTTAAGCGATAATTGAACAATGGCAAGCGATCGGATACGGCGACGGCGGCAGATTACGCGCTGCTGAATTCCTTGCGCAAAGGGGACAGGAAGGCCGTCAGCACGTTGAGCACCAAGCTCGCCACATTTTTTAAGGCGAAGCGGTGAAAGGGGGGCGAAAGCCTCTCTTTTTTCCTTTTCATTGACATGAGCTTCATGAAAATGCTGGAATAAAATTGACTGGGTTTATTCGGAAAATGGTTAATTTTAAGAGAGCGACAATGAAAATCCATCTTCATTTCCAACGAAACACGAACAATATTCTTGCGAAAAAAAAGTTTCTTATGTATTATTAAGTTAAGTTGCTGCGAAATAGAGCCGTGGATGCTCCCGGAAGGTGATCGAATGTCCACCTTGGATTCCACCGAGTACAAGAAGAAGCTATATCACACGTACAACGAGGTTTCGAAGGAATTATTCGGGTTCGGTACGGTTCTTCTCCGCGTAATGATTGATGAGCAAAATCAGATGATCACGTTTTATGCAAAGCATCGGCGTTCGCCGCGTTCCGCGGCACTGGAAGGCGAGGCGCCCGCGCTCAAGTACGAGGTTGATTTTTATATGTCCTCGATCTACAAGAAGAAGCTCCGGGAGAGACTGGAGCAGGACCTGGGCCTGGCCATCGAAACGGTGCTTCGAGATTACGACCCGGCCAATCAGCTGGCCGTCACGAACATCATTTTATCGGCTCCACAAAACATATAGCGGATTTTCCCTTTTGATTTATCTTAAGGGAAGACCGGGAAACGGCTAAGAGGATACAGCTTTCCTTTGTTTACAAAGAAAAGTGTTCTTATTAGAAGAAGTGTTTTCTATTAAGAGTGCTTTTCTTTTTGTTTTTCTCATAAACGCTTTGGGGAAAAAATTGAACATTTGACACTACTTAAGCTGATGGAGGCGCGAAAAAGTATGAAAAAACGTATAATGACCGGTCTGATTTCTCTTTCCTTGGTGGGAGTGGCGCTCGCCGGATGCAGCAGTGCGAACAAGGAGCCGCAAGGCGGCGCAGCAGCAGGAGGCGCGGCAAAAGGCGAACCGACCAAACTCGTCATTTCCACTTGGGGGTTCTCGGAAGATTTTTTCAAAAAAGAAGTATACGCCCCTTTTGAAAAAGAGCACAATGTGCAGATCGTCCTGGAGACCGGAAATAATGCAGAACGCTTGAACAAGGTCAAACAAGGCAGCTCCTCCGTCGATCTTATCTATTTGTCCGACTATTATGCGCAGCAGGAATCGAAGCCGGCTTGTTCGAGAAGATCGACCGCAGCCGCATCCCGAACCTGAACAACATTTACGATATCGCAAAAGCGCCGCTCGGCGAGGACTACGGTCCGGCTTACACGATTGGCCAGCTGGGAATCGCGTACAACCCGAAAGCAGCGGGCATGGAAATTAAATCGTGGTCGGACCTGTGGAATCCGAAGCTGGCGAAAAAGCTGACGATGCCGAATATCACCTCGACCAGCGGCCCGATGGTCGTCGATGCGGCTTCCCTCGTGGCGGGCGGACAAGCGTTCAATGCGGATCAAGCGTTCGCCAAATTGAAAGAGCTGAATAATAGCGTTGTCAAATACTACGGCCAAACTTCGGAGTTCGTGAACATGTACTCCCAAGGCGAAATTGCCGCCGGGCCGATTATGGAAATGTATGTGAAGGACCTGAAGGCGGCGGTGCCGGAAACGAAGTTCGTTTCGCCGCAGGAAGGCGGTTATGCGATCATGAATACGGTCAACATCGTCAAGGGCAGCAAAAACAAGCAGTTGGCCGAGGATTTCATTAACTGGCATCTGAGCAAGGAAGTGCAGGAAAAATCCGCAAAGGCAAAAGTCGATTCGCCCGTGAACAAAGAGCTTAAGCTGACGGCCGAGGAAGCGCAAGGCATTACCTATGGGGCGGATACGGTAGCCAAGCTGCGGAAATTGGATATGAAATTTGTGAACCAGAACCTGAAAGCGTGGATCGACCGTTTTAACAAAGAAGTGACCCGGTAAAAGAAGTCCGGCATCACGCCACAACTCGACGACAAGGGTATATGCGCCAACATGTACCCTTGTTTTTGTTACCGGTTCACAATCTTGGAGAATACTTCGATAGGAGTTCTTCTCTCAGACGGCTTTCGAGATTCGGAGAGACGGAAGCTGCGCCAACTGCAAAACAGGGGAGGAAGCCCGCTATGGCAAAAAAGGTCATTCTGGACGTCGATACGGGGATCGATGACGCCCTCGGCATCATGCTGGCGGTTCGCAGCGGCGCCTTGGACGTTCTGGGCATCACGACGGTGAATGGCAACGTATCGCTGCTGAAGGCAACGGAAAATACGTGCAAAGTGCTGCAATTGCTCGGGGTCGAGCGAGAGATCCCGGTGATCAAAGGGGCGGACCGTCCGCTGCTGCGCGGATCGTTCTTCGAGCATCGGGTACACGGCGAAGATGGGCTTGGAGGCGCACTGCGCGATATGCCTGTGCGTCAACAGCCCGCCCCCGGATTTGGGCCGGACTTTCTGATCGAGCAGGTGCGCCGCCATCCGGGAGAAGTAACGCTCGTCATGACGGCGCCGCTGACCAATTTGGCACTCGCCTTGCTGAAGTATCCGCAGCTCGCCAACGAAGTAAAAGAGGTGGTCGTGATGGGAGGCGCTATGCTGACCTTCGGCAACGTGACGCCTTCGGCCGAGTACAACATGTATGTCGATCCGGAGGCGGCCAAGCTCGTGCTGCAGGCCGGCTTTCCTGCCCTTACGATGGTAGGGCTCGATGTAACGCGCCGCGCCCTGCTGAACGAGGAACATATCGCCCAGCTTGGGGACACGCCGATCGGACGATATGTGGAGCAGAGCACCGCCGATTATATGCAGCGGTATTACGAGCGCAACGGCGTACGCGCCTGCGCTCTTCATGACCCTCTCGCCGTAGGCGTGGCGATTTCCAGGGAGCTGGTAACGACGCGTCATCTCCATGTGGATGTGGAAACGAAGAGCGAGCTCTGCGATGGCCAGACGGTGTGCGACATTCAAGGGCGTCTGGGCCGTCCGGCCAACGCCCATGTTTGTCTCGATGTGGACGCGGACGCCTTTCTCGCCATGTTTATTCAAGCGCTTCTAGGCTAGAGGAACCCAAGGAACAGGAGAAGGAGCACATGAAGAAAAAGGTTTTGGTTTTGCTGCTGCCGGGCTTGCTGTTTTTGACCGCGTTCATGCTGGTTCCGATTGTCATCACGGTCGGCTCCACCTTTGTTCATGACGGGGCGTTCACGCTCGAAGGCTATATGCATTTTTTCGGGGATACGTTTTTCCTGAAAATCCTGTTCACTACGCTGGAGGTCAGTCTGGTCACGACGCTGATGTGCATCGTGCTCGGGTTTCCGGTCGCTTACTATATTTCCCGGCGGGGACGGAGGCAAAAGAGCCTGCTGCTGGCGCTGGCGATTTTTCCCCTGCTGACGAGTTCGGTGGTGCGCTCCTTCAGCTGGATGATTATTTTGGGGAAAAAGGGGCTGCTGAACAACGCTTTGATCGCCCTGGGACTGATCAAGGAGCCCATGGACATTTTATATACGCCGGCGGCCATGATGATCGGACTTGTTCATCTGTTCCTGCCGCTGATCATTATTACGCTTGTCGGAGTGATGGAGAACATTGATCCGGATCTGATCAAGGCGGCGGAAAGCCTGGGGGCCTCCCGGTTTTCGGCATTCCGTAAAGTCATTGTGCCGCTTAGCGTGCCGGGGCTCATCATCGGCAGCATTCTGGTGTTTGTCGGCAGCTTGACCGCCTACACCACGCCGGCCTTGCTGGGAGGCAAGCAGAAAGTGATCTCGACCTTCCTGTATCAAAATGCGATTACGCTGAACGACTGGTATTCGGCTTCCGTCATTGCCACCATCATGATGGCGATCACCTTCGCGGTTATCGCGATCATGAACAAAATCGCCAATACATTGAATCCGAAGGGGTAGAAGGTATGCAGGAGAACAATCGAGGGCTGGGCCTGTTTACGCTTCTGGTCTATCTCTTTTTGCTCGGACCGCTCGTTATTATCGCTTTGTCGTCTTTTGAACCCGGCACCGTACTGAAATTTCCGCCGACGGGCTTTTCGCTCAGATGGTATCAGAAAATTTTCGAAGTCGAAATGTTTATGAAAACGTTCAAAACGTCAATGGCGGTGTCGCTGCTCGGGAATTTGTTCGCCCTGCTGCTGGGCATTCCCGCCGCGTATGCGCTCAGCCGGTTTCCATTCAAAGGCAAGGATGCCTTGAACGCCGTTTTTCTCTCGCCGGTGCTGATTCCCGGCATCGTTCTTGGCTTCACCATGCTCAAATTTTTGATCGTCACGTATCATCTGCCGATTTATACGGGGCTGCTGGTCGGGCACACGGTCGTTATGCTCCCGTTCATTATCCGGGTCGTCGAATCCAGCCTGGCGAACTTCGATTTCGCTGTCGAGGAAGCGGCGCTCAGCCTGGGAGCGGGGCGGCTCCAAACGTTTTTCCGCGTCGTGCTGCCGAATATCAAATCGGGCATTATCGCAGCCGTGCTGATCGCCTTCCTGGAATCGTTCAACAACGTGGACATCTCCGTCTTCATGACCGGGCCGGGGGTGAGCACGCTGCCGATCCAGATGCTGACCTACGTGGAAAACTACTTTGACCCGACCATCGCCGCTATTTCCGTGCTGCTCATGGCGCTTACCGCCGTGCTGATGTTCGTGATCGAAAGACTGATGGGTTTGTCATACTTTACGAAACGATAAGGAGGCTTTCGTCCATGGCATTGCTGTCGCTCGAAAAAGTTTCGGTAGCCTATGAAAATCAATATATTCTTCAGAACTTCGACTTAAGCGTCGAGAAGGGCCAGCTCATTTCGCTCCTAGGGCCGAGCGGCTGCGGCAAGACCACCACGCTGCGCCTGATCGCGGGTTTTCTGGAAGCGAAGGAAGGCAAGTTCCTCCTGAACGGCAAAGATTATACCCGGATTCCCGTCAATAAACGGAATTTCGGATTTGTGTTTCAGAATTACGCTTTGTTTCCCCATTTGTCCGTGTACGACAACGTAGCCTTCGGACTTCGGCTCCGGAAGGTAAAAGAGCCTGAAATCAGGCAGCGTGTGACGAAAGTGCTGGATGCGGTAAGCCTGGCGGGATTCGAGCAGCGATTTCCAAAGGCGCTTTCCGGCGGACAGCGTCAGCGGGTAGCGATTGCCAGAGCGCTCGTCATCGAACCCGATCTGCTGCTGTTCGACGAGCCGCTCAGCAACCTGGATGCGAACCTGCGCGTGAGTATGCGTGTGGAAATCCGCCGCATCCAGCAGGAGCTCGGCATCACTACCATTTACGTATCGCACGACCAGGAAGAGTGCTTCTCCATCTCCGACCGGGTAGCGATTATGAACAAGGGCATCATTGAGCAGCTGGACCGCCCCGCAGCGATTTTTAAATACCCGAAGACGGAGTTTGTCGCCCGGTTTATCGGCTTCAACAACTTCATCGATTTCGAGCAGCGCTCCGACTCGGGCGATGAGATCGAGCTCAAGGCGAAGGACCGGATCTTTCGCGCAGTAAGGCACCCCGGTATGTCCGGGGCAAACGGGCGCAAGGGGGCGATCCGTCCGGACGACATTGTTGTCGGCACTCCGGAAGAAATCGAGGCCGGGGTGGGCTGCCTGACGGGCCGCGTGAAGGTTAGCACCTTCCTCGGGCGCAGCTACCAATATGTCGTGGAGACCGAGCTGGGCAGCTTCACGGCCAACAAAGAGATGGAATCGCCCTTTTTGAGCGGGCAGGAGGTACGTCTCTTTTTCCCAAGAGAAAAACTGGTGCTCGTGGAGTAACGACTCGGAGGTGCAGGACATGCGCGTAGATTTATGGATCGATAACGTACGGATTTACAACGGATATTTCAAAAAATTTATTCCGGGCAATGCCGCGGTGCTGGACGGCAAATTTCTGTATATCGGTACCCGGTCCGCAGATAGCTTCGAGGTCGATCAAGTATTGGACGGGCGCGGCATGTATTTGATTCCCGGGCTGATCGATATCCATCTGCACATTGAGAGCACCATGGTGACGCCGGCCGCGTTTTCTCACGGCTTAATCCAAAACGGCGTCACAACCATTGTTCCCGAGCCGCACGAAATGGCCAACGTATTCGGGCTCTCAGGCGTCAAGGCCATGATCCGGGCCAGCGAGCACTGCGTTGCCGATATGTTTTATGCGATTCCCAGCTCGGTGCCCGCCACGTCCATGGAAACGACCGGAGGCGCCATGGAGATCGACGACATGGACGAGCTGCTGAGAACCGAGGATATTATTTGTCTCGGGGAAATTATGAATTACGTCGATGTCATTCATGCCCCGGACAGCAAAACCAACCGTATTCTTCAGCATATCCGGGAGCGCTATCCGCATCTGATTATTGAGGGGCACGTACCGAAGCTGCTCGATTTGGATCTTCACCGGATCATCTATGCCGGGGTGGATTCCGACCATACCCATCAATCGATCGAAGGGATGGAGGCTCGCATTGCCGCCGGGATGTTTATCGAAATTCAGGAAAAATCGATGACTCAGGAAGTGATCGATTATTTGAACACGCACGAGGTGTCGGAGCACTTTTGCTTCGTGACCGACGACGTGATGGCCGACTCCTTTCAGCGGCGCGGGCATTTGAACCATATTGTGCGCAAAGCGATCCGGATGGGCATGGCGCCCGAAAAAGCGATTTACGCCGGCACGTTTACACCGGCGAGGCGCATGCGCATGCACGACCGCGGCGTTATCGCGCCCGGCAAAATAGCCGACTTTTTGCTGGTGTCCAGTCTGGAAGAGCTCGCCATCGACCAAGTCTATAAAAATGGAAGCAAGGTGTACTCCGCCGGCGAAGAATACAAGCCTGTGCCGTCGGCGTACAAGTTTCCCGACCATTTTTACCGGAGTGTAAAGCTGCCGCTGCTTACGGAGGCTGACTTTGCGGCTCACGCCGAGGTGGAAAACGGGCGCTATGCCTGCCGCGTGATGATGGTCAAAGACGGCTCTACCTTTACCGAGGAGCTGGTCGGCGAGATGGAAGCGCGGGGCGGCAAGCTGATCTGGGAGGAGAGCCCCTACGGGCTGATCGCAACGTTCGAGCGTTATGGGGTAAACGGCAACCGCGCCTACGGCTTCATCGGCGGGGACACGATCAAGCGGGGAGCCGTTGCGACGACGTACTCGCATGACAACCACAACCTGCTGGTGGTCGGACACAACCCGGCCGATATGATGCTGGCGGCTAACACCGTGATCAGCGGCCAGGGCGGCTTCTGCGCGGTCGAGAACGGCCGAATTTTGGCCAATCTGGCGCTGCCGGTGGGCGGTATTCTTTCGGAGAAGCCGCTGGCGGAGCTGGCGGAGGAAGTGGAGCAGCTGCGCAGGGCCTTGGAAGCGCTCGGTTACTGTCACTATAATCCGATCATGTCCATCAGCACGCATTCGCTCCCGGTCAGTCCGGCGCTGAAAATCACGGATTACGGACTAATCGACGTGAATAAGGGTAAGGTAGTATCGCTGTTGGTATAAGATTCGCGTTGAAGCCCCGCGTGTCGAAGTAAAGTGAACGAGATCCGAACAAGGCTGCCGAGGGAGACGATCGGCAGCCTTGATCCGTTTTCGACTTACACAGGTTCCTGTTCACATCGTCAAAAAATTGGACTTTTATCACATAGCTTGTTTGCGGCATCCACAGCTCGCGCCTGCAACTAACCTTAAGAAGGGCGATACGTCAGTGCGACACAGCCTGAAGGAAAAGTTTTTGCCTGAACCAGCTTCAGCGTGATGAGATCGTGAATGTTAGCGAAAAGCGGTTTGCCTTTGCCCAGGACAACCGGGTTAATAATGAATCTATATTCGTCAACCAATCCAAGATTCGTTAATTGTCGAACAATACTGCCGCTTCCGTATACGACCATATCTTCGCCCTGTTGTTGTTTGAGCTTTGCAATTTCTTCCGCAAAATCGCCGCTAATCGGACGGGCATTGTTCCACTCACCCCACGGTGTCGCTTTGAGGTCATTTGAAAATACGTATTTCTGCAAAGCGTTTGTCCTCGCGGCGAAATCGCCTGGAGCGTACGGCCAAAAACCTGCCATCATCTCATACGTCGTTCGTCCATATATAATAGCATCGACCGACTCAAGCAATTCCATGGCGTTTGCATTAAGCTCTTCGTCCTGAACGAACCAGTCAAGCTTTCCGCTTTCCGCTTCGATCAAGCCATCAACGGATAACATTTCTGAAACAATGATTCTTCTCATTCAACTAACCTCCTAACTTTGAGATTAGCCCACAATTGATTTCTTCGAGCGCGTGGGTAAATCTCGTCTTACATCCACTTTACTATGTTATCCATGTGTCGATTTCTTGTAGATTGCTGAAATGCGGCTTTTTATTTTTTGATAACCTCCGACATGACCTTCGCATATTGTTCCGCCAGGAATTTATGTCCTGCATCGTTCGGGTGGATTCCGTCATATGCGATATATTTGTCATAGTTGCTCTGGTTAAGCTTGCCGGCCAAGTCAATGAACGTGCAGTTCGAAGCACTGGCGCAAGCGTTTTTAATATCGTCGTTTACCGGCTTTAGGCTTTCATCGGGCCTGCCCGGTACGGAAGCAATTCCGCTTGCAAAAACGTGCGTCTGCGGCAATGCATCATTTATCGCTTTTATGAACTTCGTATAATCGTCTTGATACTGTTTATGCGTCATTCTGCCAACACTAATATCGCTCAAGACGTTGTAACCGAAGACGGAGAGAACATAATCGGGCTTCAAGCCGATCACGTCAGTCTGGACTCTGTCCAATCCGCTGTTTTTCGCAGCGCCGACGGCTACGTTGATGTCCGTTCTGCCGATGCCTTTATTGATGCTTTCCAAGCCGAGGATGTCGCCAACTAACGCTGTAAATGACCGTAAGGCAAAATTGCTCGCATTATATCCTTCTGCATAACTGTGGCCGATCACGACCAATTTCTTCTTGTTGTATTCGGGCTTCCTGGCCTTGGCATTTTTGCTGATCAATATTCCGTCGATTTCACTAGTGCGGTTGGAGAAAATAATCTCGATGTGATGCCATCCCGTGCTGTTGCTGAGTATAGGAATTTCCTCCGCTTCCCCGGTTGTGCCCAGTCCGCGATTGACAGCCTCTTTGCCGTCTACAGTAACGATCACATTGCCGCCGATGCCACGCTGCTTAAGAATGGCCAGCGGACTGTCCGTTTCGATTTGGGCGCGGCTTCCGTACTGTTCTTCGCTTCTCATTACGTCGCCCCAGCCCGATACGTTCACTTTGTTCCAGCTTCCGTTCGTGTAAAGCCATTCGGGGCTGGTCGCTTCAATCAGCCGTTTCTCTGCGATCTGGTTTTGGGCGGGGCTGCTGTTCTGCGCTCCGGGTTGGGCTTTGTACTGGCAACCAGCAAGGAGCGATGCAGCAATGCAGCACGAGATACCGACTTTACATAGCGTTTTTTTCCTGTTCCGTATAACGTTCATTCCGATCACCTCATCGTATGATTCCTTATGTTCAATCAAATTTTATCAACGGTAGCGGGAACGATCCTGTCTTTTTATGCTTTTTCCGCAGAGGTTGCGACATGTATAATGAATTTGAGGTGATGGGGCTTGGATTGGCTGAAACGAATGGAAGACGCTCTGGAGTTTATCGAAAGCCATATGGAAGAATCGCTGAATGTCGAGACAATTGCGAAGGCCGCGCATTCCTCCACCTTTCATTTTCAACGGATGTTTCATATGTGGACCGGAATAACGCTGGGCGAATACGTGCGAAAGCGCAAGTTGACGTTAGCCGCGCAAGAATTGGCCGTATCCTCGGCGAAAGTAGTTGATGTCGCGTTGAAATACGGCTATGATTCGCCGGAGTCGTTCTGCAAGGCGTTCCGTAAAATCCACGGCGTTGTTCCGTCGGAAGCCCGCCAAACGGGCGTTCCTTTAAAAGCGTTTCCCCGTGTTTCGTTTCAGCTCCCCACGCTGGGAAGCGATGAAGTGGATTATTACATCGTGGAAAAGGAAGCGTTTACAGTCGTCGGCAAAGCTGCCGAGCTCGTATGCGGGAATGAAGGCCGCACCCGGCAGTGGTTTTGGGGCGAGTGCCGGTTGGACGGCACTTTTGCCAAGTTAAGTTCCCTGGAAACGGATACGCCATTCCTTGGCGTAACAATGAATTTCGATGAACAATTTACATACATGATCGCCAGAGAAGCAGATGCCGCTTCCATGGCGGACGGGTTGGCCATGCAAACGATACCGTCTTCCACCTGGGCCATTTTCCCTTCTATCGGGCCGCTTCCCGACGCCATTCAAAATACGTTCCGCAAAATTTACCAGGTTTGGTTCCCGGCCACCGATTATGAGCACGCCGGTTTGCCCGAAATCGAAATGTACTTGTCGGGAAATGCTCAAGAGGAAGGCTATCGCTGCGAAGCATGGATTCCCATTGTGAAAAATAACGCAAACGCAAGGCGATATTCTGGCTGAAAAAACAGCTGCCCCCTAGAATTAACGGGGCAGCTGTTTATTACATCTTTATTGACTGTATTGGTTCCTCAAATATTGAATGTCCTGCAGCAGAAGAGCGGCAAAGTGTTGCGGCATTTTTTTGCCGGATTGCGCCTGAACTTCATTCTCCAGTGCGTTCAATACGTTGACAACGACGCGATCGCTGTTCGGATTCGAATGGTTATCGGCTGCTTTCAGATCGTTTTGAACTTTGGTGAGCATACTTTGCGAAAACCCGTGGTCGGTTGTCTGCTCAGCCCAGTCCAAAATCAGGTCGGCAAAATGGCTAAGATCGATTGTCACCTTCAGCGTAAAATCAGCCTCGCTTACGTTGCCCGCATGATCCGTAGCGCGTATATGGAGGGCATGGTCACCTACGGATAATTGAACCGGCGGCAGTTGTAACGGATAAGCTGCCGACGCACCGTCCAAATTCGCCGTTATTTCATTTACTCCGCTTGCGGCGTCCGTAATTTGGAATACCGGCTGAATAGGATCGGTTTGCAGGAACGTGAGCGTTGAAGGCGGCGAGATCACCGGTGCGGTACGGTCAATTTTCACATTCAGGAATTTGCTGTCTTCCCGGTTGCCGGCACGGTCGGTGCTTCTGTATTCGAGAGTGTAGCTCCCGTCTTGGTCAAACACGATCCCTTGCCCGTAAGGCTCCCAAGCTCCGTCATTGACCCGGAACTCCGTAAGCTGCACGCCCGAATCGTCATCTTCGGCCGATAAATATACAGTTGCAGGCACGGTATACCAACCGTTTACCGGCTGCGCTCCGTTCGTATCCAAAGTTGCCCGGGTTACCGGAGGAACTTTATCGACAACGGTGACGGTAATCGTATTCGTCGTTTTTACGGCGGTATCCTGTTTGACCGTAGCCGATATGGACGCCGTTCCCGACTTTAATGCGACTACTTTTCCGTTTTCCACCTGCACAACGGAAGGATCGCTGACGGTGTAGCTAATTTCCGTGCCGGCCGAGTTGGCGATTTTGTTATTGACCAGCTGCAGGGATACCGTAAGGTCCGTTTGCTGGCCTTTCGTAAGCTCTGTCTGCCCCGCCGAGAGTGAAGCCGATGTCATCCGCGGGGTCATTTTCATCAATTTTGCGTCCAGGGCGTAGTAAATGCTGCCGTCCGGTCCTAGGGTCATCAGCGACACGGAGCCGTTCACCAATTGCCTGGCTGCCAGCGTATTCGGATCGAAGGCGATCAACTGCCTGCCGATTGTCGTATACAGCAGCCCGTCGCTTCCCCAGCGAAGATAGAAAGGCCGCCAGGTGCTTCCGGTGTCGCCCGTATACTGGATTCGGCTTTTGACGACCTGCTTGGTGTCGGGATTCATGGCGAATAAGGCGTATCCGTTCTGACCGTCGGCCGTAAGCCCCCACATGATTCCCCAAAGCAGGTTGTCTGGACCCATTTTCAGGTCGCCGATCATTTTCGGGGTTCCGAATCCGGGTACGTTCGGCTTGAATTCCGCCGTTTTTGTCGCCGTAGCCACGTCAAACTCGAACATCTTAGCTTCGGTTTCCGTGGGATTGATGCCAAGTCCTCCCGATAGGCTCGATCCCCCGTATACTTTGCCGTTGTGGTAGGCAACGCCGATGATGCTCTGATTCTGGATGAGGTTGCGATACGTATTCCAGGTGTTCTTCTCTTCATCAAAGATCGTCAGGGCGCCGCCCAGATGACCGTAATCGGGAACGGTACCGATAAACAGCTTCCCGTCGCCCGAATCGAACCCAAACGGACGGTCCTGATCATCTCCGATGTCGTAGACGATTCCGGGATTTTTCCGCAGTTCGAACGGCTTTTCGGGGTCGTAACGGTAAATGACGGCTCCTCCATACGTTCCCCAATACATTTTTCCGTTTAAAGAGCCCATTCCTTCAATTTGGGAAGGCTCCGCCTCCTGATGTTCAAATGCACCCTTTGTCAAATCATACATGCTCATCGCCGCCGTGTATCCGCCCATCACAAGCTTGTTGCCGGGACCGGCTTCCAAGCTTTGTATCAGAATGCCGCTTTTCGCGACATCTGTAGGTTTCAGGGTGACGGTGTTGTCGACAGGATCGTATATGGCCAGTTCCACATTATTGGACAACATGACGAGAACGTCTCTCCCTGCATTCGGGCCGTCCGGCAGCTTCTGCCAATTCAGCCCCGTAACCCCCGAAGTAAACAGCTTCACAGCAGGGGTCACCGGCGCTACCTCATTGCTGGATATATCATAGGACCACAGCTCGGCGGTCGTTTTATTCCGGTAGTAAATGAGATTCGGATTATAGGGTGAAGGCGGAGAAATTCTTCCGTCGAAGGCCAAGGCGCTGTCCCAGCTGATTTTCTTCAGTTCGCTGTAATCCTTTTCGTCAAGAACAAGCAGGGAAGTTCCGTACGCAACGAACAACCGGCCTCCGTACGACCAAACGTTGGACACAAAATTGTCCGTTCCGGTAATGGAGAGCTGGATTTCCGTCTTCTCTCCGGTGCTGCGGTCAATGCGGAACAAATGGGCTATCGGTCCGGTCCCCACATAGAAGTATTTATCCGTGACGCCCCCTCCCCGGGCATAATCCTGCCCCTGAAGGATGGTGCCCAAATCCGTAAATTGCGCCGCGGCAATATCGTAAACGAACGCTTTGGAATTCGGGTACGTGGAACCGTAAATTTTACCGTCGGACGAAGCGTCCAAGTCCCATACGACTTTGTTGGACGGGTTCACGCCGAGATTCTCCAGTTTTTTCTGGGCCGGATTGTATCGATACAGAATGCCGGTCAACATTCCGGATACGTAGGCGTTGCCGTCCGAACCGACGGTTACGGCCCATACGGTATCCGACCCGGGCATCGGCGCGGAAAAATGGACTTGGCCCGTGAAAGCGTCGACGGCATAGAAGGTGGCAGGCGCGCCGGTGGCACCGAAATAAACTTCACCGTTCCCAACTGCCGCGCCTCCGTTTTTCGCCACCACGGTCGCGTCGCCCAAGGAAACCGGTTGCGCATATTCGTAAGGAAGCGTTAACATGGCGACTTCTTCAAACTTTGCATTGTCATAGTAAGAGGTGCCTACAGTGCCGGTCGAGGAGTAAAGCCAAAGCTTGGCATACGAAGCATTGACAGGTGCCACAGCTTCTACCCTTAGGGGGACCCATCCGTCTACAGGCGACTTTGCGCTTTTGGCGAAAGAGCCTACCTCATTATCGGCCGAATCGTAATATTTCAAATATAAGCTTACTCCTCCGGAACCGGGAGGCGCGCTTACGCCCCTCGAACTGATGTAAGCCATTACGGAGGCCGAGTAACCTCTTCCGGCAACGACGTCTATAGGCGAGCTGATCAGGCCCACAGACGACGCTCCTCCGTCGTCGATGCGAACGCTGTTCGTTCCTTCGAATGATTGCTCCGTAGACAGAGACACGGAGTAACCAGCGGGCAAAGTGTCGGGATAAGGCTTCCAGCCGGGAATGCCCGCGTCCGTGGAGGGAGCTTCAAACCCTCCGTTTTGCAGCGTCCGCCCGCCTGGCGCGACCGGGACGAGCTGCACCATCCTGACATTATCGAAATACGCGGAGAATGCGCTGGCTTTATCCGCATAAAAAAGAACGGTTGCTTTATTGGCGTTAGCGGGTGCTACTCCCTCGACGGTTAAATCCGTCCATTGCCCTTGCGGAAGATTCGAATTAGGTACGTTTACGCCGAAGTCCTTTACCTGGGCCCCGTCGTTATAAAATCGCAGCCAAATGCGGACCATGGAACTTGTAAGCGCAGGGTCGTATGTATCGGAATAAACGCTCGTCGTTACACGGTAGCGCTGGCCCGGCACGACATCCACCTTGGCGCTTTCCACGCCCATCGTTTTGTTCGGCAACACATCCAGCTTCAAGCTATGGGAGCCTTCCTTGTAAACCGTGTCGCTGACAGACATGCCGTAAAGGTAACCGGAGGTCCAGTACGACCATCCGACGGCTTTGCCGCCCGAAACGTCTTCAAATCCGGGGTTGTTCAAGCTGACAGGAACGGACTCGTATTGGGGAACAGGGTCTCCGGCTGCAAAAGCGCTTCCTGCAGGAACGATAGAAGAAAAAAGAAGCAATAAGCCAAGCAGCAAAAATAGCGGTCGATTTTCTCGAATGAACTGTTTCACGAGGCATCCTCCATTCGCGTCTGGAACGATTGATTGGATGAAGCGGCATCGAATTTCGCTTGACGGACATTCGGCTTCCGTGAACTGCTTCGCCTCCTTTCCGGTAACGAACATTTTTAATTATATAAAGCGCTTGCAATTGTGAATATTTAGCAATTTCGCTTCGTCCGGATTTGTTGTCCGCGGGAATGGGAAACGGGTGGAAAACGCTTGCGCCGTAAGGGGAGGCGCGAGGTGGAAAATGATAAAATGGCGAAAAATAACTGCCAAGTGAATGGACTGCAAAGGGCCGGCACGTTGAACTTTATCTTCGTTAACGGTACATGGAATGGACGTTCTCGCGCACCGCTTTGGCGATTTTCACTTAACGAGCGGATCAGCCGGATTAAGCGTATACCACGGCCAGCAATGCAACCATCCCGTGCATACGCTTCCGCTTGAACGTCCGGGCAGGAAATGCGGGAATGCATTTTACTATTTTCCACCTCTTTATCATTTTCCATATCGGGTAAAATGCCGGAAAATAAGGGTTTTTCGACTTGGCTCAAACACTTGAACGCAAGTTGTCGCGATTGCGAAAACGCTTTATTTACAGTGTGGAAGGAGTGCGCCTAATATAAAAACCGAAGCTTCGGAATCCCATGTTCCGATTTCACAAGAGGGAAAATGGCCACACAACATTAAGGGAGGAAAAAGAAATGGCACGAAGGTTATGGACTTTGGCATCCGTCTTCACGCTCTCGGCTTCGCTTGTCGCAGGATGCAGCGGCGGCGCCAAGCAGCAGAGCGAAACTGCGCCGGGCACACCCTCGCCGCCGGCGAGCAGCGCGCCAGCCGGGGCCGCGGCCCCCAATTACGGGGACACAGGGGGAATCAAGCTTCCGATCGTTGATAAGCCGACGACGCTGACCTGGATGCTCGTGAGCGAGAACCCGAATCCGAACGATTCGATGATCGTGAAAGAAATTGAAAAGCGGACAGGCATCCATCTTGAACTCCAGGCGTACCCGTCAGCCAGCTTCCAGGATAAATTGAAAGTTGTGGTGGCCTCCGGCAAACTCCCGGACATTTTCCACGGCTTGCCGCTCGCCGAACTGAACAAGATGGGCGGCCAGGGAGCGCTCGAGCCGATCAATGCCCATCTTGGTGAATTGCCCAATTTTAAAAAGCTCTATGTCGACAATAAAGACAATAACTGGATCATGAAGTCGTGGACGGACGATAAAGGCAACTTGTACACGTGGCCGATTTACAACCTTCAGCGCGACGTCAACCACGGCATCCTGTACCGGAAAGACATTTGGGATAAGCTTGGCCTTAAAGAGTGGAACGGTCCGGACGAGTTTTATCAGGATCTGAAAAAGGTCAAGGAAGCTTATCCGCAATCGTACCCGTTCGCCAGCAAAACAAAGGAAGCGATCTTCACCAATCTGGCCTATGGCTGGGGAATCGGCGGAGCCAGCTCGCCGGCTTTCTACGACGAAAAAGACAAGACCTGGAAGCTTCAATATACCCAGCAGGAATACAAGGACGAGCTGGATTATTTGAAAAAGCTGTATAACGAAGGGCTGCTCGACCCCGAATTTATTACGGACACCGACGCGTCGTGGACGGCTAAAATGACGAATGACAAAGCTTTTGTCACTTGGGACTGGATCGGCAGGCTGGATTTGTTCGCCAACCAGGTGAAAACCCAAAATCCGAACTACAACTTGCGGTACGGCAACCCGATCGGCCCGACCGGCCGCATCACCACCTTGCCGAGAATCGATAATTTCGGGATCACGGTGGCAAACAACAAAAATAAAGACATCGCCCTCAAGCTGCTGGATTACTTGACCAGCCCGTCCGGCGCGGAACTTGTCACCATGGGAGTCGAGGGCCAGACTTTCAAAATGGAGAACGGGAAACCCGTTTATCCGGAGCTCAAGGATGTGCCGACTGTCGATATCACAGCGCTTGATAAAAAGTACGGACTTTGGATGGAAGGCATGTACCTGAAACCGGACCACCGAAGCGTATACTATAACTTCACGGAAAAAGAGAAAGAAGCGCAGGACAAAATGCTGAGCGGCAAAAGATTCGAGCCTGCCGATCCGGTGCTGAAATTTACGAACGATGAAATCAAAGTGCAGGCGGACGTGCGTACGACTCTGGTAAAGGCCGCCAACGAATTCAGTGCGAAGTATGTCATCAAAAAAGATTACGGGGACGCCCAGTGGAAAGATTGGGTGCAAAACGTGGAAAAATTGGGCGCATCGAAATATATCGATACGTTCAACGCGGCCCAGAAGCGTTTTGACGCGGCAAAATAACAAGTGCACCTTAACCGGCATCCCCGGCTGCGGAAGCGTCCGGGGACCGGTCCTGATCTAGGGGGAATTGGCAATGGGAACGATACATCCGGATGTTTTACACCGGCAGACAGGGCGGGTTCCTCGTTCCGGGTTGGCCAAAATGGCAAGCCATATCAAAAAGGACCGGCAGCTCCTTATTCTGTTTATTCCTTGCATGATTTTTTATGTGTTGTTCCGTTACGGGCCGTTATACGGCTTGATTATCGCGTTTAAGGATTACAGCGTTTATCAAGGCGTGTGGGGCAGCGAGTGGGTTGGTTTCGAACATTTCAGGCGATTTTTCGATAGCCCGGATTTTTGGGTATTGTTTAAAAATACGTTCCTGCTGGGGCTCTTTACCTTGCTGTGGGGGTTCCCGTTTCCGATCCTGTTCGCCATTTTGCTGAACGAGGTCAGGAGAGCCGCATTCAAAAAGACCGTGCAAACGTTCAGCTATCTTCCTTCTTTCCTGTCCGTCGTCATTGTGAGCAGCATGATTATCGATTTCTTGTCACCGACACACGGGGTAGTCAACGAAGTCTTGAAGCAGCTCGGATTTGCGCCGAAGTACTTCCTCACCATGCCGGAATGGTTCCGGACCATCTATGTACTCGTAACGATCTGGCAAACTATGGGCTACGAAGCCATTATTTATTTGGCGGCCATCGCCGGTATCGACCCTACGCTTTATGAAGCGGCGAAGGTCGACGGAGCCACACGATTGCAGATGATGCGGCATATCACATTGCCCGGCATCATGCCGACGATCCTGATCATGTTCATCCTCAAATCCGGCGCGATGTTCCGCGTCGGTTACGAGAAAGTGCTGCTTCTGTACAACCCGATGACTTATGAGGTCGGCGATGTTTTTTCGACATATGTGTACCGAAAAGGTCTGCTCGAAACCAATTACAGCTACGCCGCTGCGGTGGGCCTGTTTGAATCGGTCATTGCCCTCGTCATGCTGCTGCTATCTAATTTTGTAAGCCGGAAGGCCGGGGGAAAAGGACTATGGTAAAAAAGCGCCGCAACAAGGTGCAGTTCTCGGTTTTCGATCTGCTTCTAACCGTCGTTCTGGTGCTCGTGGCCGCCGTCACCGTTTACCCCGTCATCTATGTCGTGGCCATTTCGTTCAGCGATACGGCCAGCATTGTGCAAAATAAAGTTTTCTTGCTTCCGAAGGGATTCAATCTGAATGCGTATAAAGCCGTCCTTCAGGATGTCAGAGTGCCCAGGGCCTATCTCAATACGATCCTTTATACGACTTTGGGAACGGCCATCAACCTTCTGATGAGCGCCGTTGCCGCATATCCTCTTTCAAGGCCGAACTTTTTCGGGAGGAAATTTTTCCTGGTGGCCATCGTGCTGACCATGTTTTTAAACGGGGGCATCATTCCGACTTATCTCATTGTCCAGAAGCTTCATCTGATCGATACGGTTTGGGCTCTTGTGCTGCCCAATGCGATTTGGACCATTGAACTCCTGATCCTGAAAAACTTTTACGAATCGATGTCCGGCTCGCTTCGGGAGTCTGCCGTGATCGACGGCGCTTCGGAATACCGGATCCTGCTGCAGATCGTCATTCCGCTTGCGAAACCGGCGCTCGCTTCGATCGGGCTGTTTTACTTTATGGGTCACTGGAACAGCTTTTTTCTGCCGATGATCTATCTGAACGACCCGCATCTGTATCCGCTGCAGGTGGTGCTTAAGGATATGCTGATCTCGGACCAGGCGAGGGAAACGGCTTTGATGGATAAGGCGGCGCTCACACCCCAAGCGATGAAAAACGCAACCATTTTTCTGTCCATGGTTCCTGTGCTGATGGTTTACCCATTTGCGCAGAAATATTTTGCTAAAGGCATTATGCTGGGCTCGGAAAAGGGTTGATAAGGTCGTTCGTCGAATTGAACAAGACATAAGCGTTCGTGCTTAAAACCGTTTCCGCTGGGGAGTGGCTTTCATGCCAAACTTCAAGATGATTGCCAACAAGGGACTGCTGCAAATTTTTTTCGCCTTGCTTTTGGTCGTCACCATTATGTTTATTTCCAACTATATCGTTTTTAAAAACTCGATATCGGGCATCTATGACCAGGTGAGCGAAAACAATAAGCTGGTCGTAAAGAACATGATTCAGTCGTTCGATCGAAGCTTCAAGGATATCAACGATATTATATTCTCGATCAATATGCTGCCTTATGAAGCATGGGATGCTTCAGGCAAGGCGGATATGTCGAACGTATACATGATTCAAAAAAATCTCGCCAAGATGACTTCATCGATCGATTATATTGAAGAAGTCGTTGTGTTTAACACGGCCTCCAGCCTGGCGATCACAACCGAAGGAACAAGCGATTTAAACGAACTAATTAACCAGAAATACAGGCATAAACTGTATAACGCCGATTTTTGGAAGTCCTATGCTTCTTCCAAGCATCCGATGCGAATTTTTCCGGCGGAGGACTATTCGCAAGCTGCGGCGCCGTTCGGGGAGCAAACGAGAAAGCTGCACGTCGTGCTCGGCAACAACCAACTGTCCACGCTTAACGTGATGATCTTCATCAACGCGGATAAGCTGCTGCGGCATGTCAACCAGACCGCTATGATGCAGGGCACGTCGATTATCGTTCTGGACCAAGACCGAAATGTGATTCTCAGTACGGAGCAAAATTGGGACATTGTCGGCGCTTTGAAGGATCTTGCGGTGACGGAGGCCGGCTCTTCGCTGAAACGAAAAGATTACGAATTTGATTTTTTCAAATCGGATTATAACGACTACATCTATATTGATAAAATTCCCTACAAATTCCAAAATGTGAAGACGGTCACCGACGCCAACCGGCTCATCATGCTGACGGCTATTGTGGCGGCGCTTATTTTGTCCGTCATGCTCACCTTTTATTTATACAGGCCGGTGAAAGACATCCTGAAGCTGTTCGGAGGGCGAGGAGGCTGGGCCGATTTTCGCAGCATTCAAGCAGGCATCCGAAAAATTCAGGAGGAAAACGAGGCCTATAAAACGCAGATGGATTTTATCGATTCGGAAATGCGCAGGGGCGTGCTGATGCATGCGCTGGACGAATATTCCCATTCCAGGGAATTTGAAATCCGGACGCAGCGGTATTTTTCGGATATGTTCCGGGACCGCAACTTTATGTTAACGGCGTTTTACGTGCAGCCGCACAAAGCGAAGGGGGAGACTGCTGCGCCGAAAGCGGATGAAGTTTACGATTTCCTGAGTGCCAGGCTGCAGAGCAGCTTTACCGGCACCGTGCTTTATCATGCCGGCCGGCTGCAGTTTTTGGCCCTTGTCGGGGTGCACCACGGCGCAGAGCGGGATTCCGTGCTGAAAGAAATCCGGAAATTGGTCCGGCAAACCGAAAATGAAGGCACGTATGACGTTCTGGCCGTGGTCGGCAGAGCTTATACATCGAAAATCCAGAACTGCCATTTGGCTTATCAAGATATCATCGACGGCATGACATACCGAAATGCCGGCAACGCCGATCACGTGATCGATGTGCAGGCGATCAGGCATTCCAGGAAAATTTACTTCCCGACCGATCTGGTCGAAAAGCTTTCGAATTGCCTGTCAAGCGGCGATGAAACGGAATGTATCCGTATAATCCATCATTTGATGGATAAAAATGAGGAGCTGTCCGTCCCTTTCAACAAACTGGTGCCTATTGCGAAATGCCTGCTGTTCTACGTTTTCCAACACATGGATGAAGACGGGCAGAGCGAGGTTAACGATTACAGAGATTGGGAGCGAAAAGCATCAAGCGCCATTGAAAACGCTTTCGATTCCGCGGCGATTCGCGACGAACTCGTACAGGCGGCACAAATGGTTGCGAAAAGCTACAATAACGGACAAAAACGAAAGCTCGACCAGCAGGCGATCTCCCGTTATATCGAACAAAACTATATGCACAACCTGGATCTCAACCATATGGCCGATAGGCTGGAAACGAGCCCCAAATATTTCTCGAATTATTTCAAGAAGACGTTCGGAGTCAATTTTGTCGAGTATTTGAATAAAGTCAGGCTAGCTCAAGCCAAAAAAATGCTGCTGCACACCAACGCATCGGTCGCGGAAATCGGTGAAAGCACAGGCTACCTGAATTCCTCGACTTTTACCAGCACGTTCAAAAAATATTACGGCATTTCGCCGAGCGAATATCGGAAAAAACATGAACCCTCTGTTATGGAGCTTAGGAGGAAAACAAAATGAAAGCCGTTGCTGCCAAAGCTGGAGCCATTCAAATACTGGAGCTGGAACCGCCGTCCCGCACCAAAGGCCACCTTCTCATTCGCACTGAATTTTCCGCCATAAGCCCCGGAACGGAACTTTCCATGGCCCGGAAATCCCAAAATCAGCCCGTCCTGCTAGGGTACAGCGCAGCCGGCGTGGTGGTCGAGGTGGGAGAAAACGTGACGGGCTGGGAGGTCGGGCAGCGGGCCGCCTGTTACGGGGGGCCGTATGTACGGCATGCGGAGCTGCTCTCGGTTCCGGCGAACCTGGCTGCCGCCGTTCCGGAGGCGTCAGGCCGGAGGAAGCCGCCTTCGCCGGTCTCGGCGCGATTGCGATTCATGCACTGCGGATAGCGGACCTGCGGTTCGGCGAATCGGTTGCGGTCGCCGGCCTCGGCATTTTAGGCAATTTGATTGCCCAGATCGCGAACGCGGCCGCGTTTCGTACAGCCGGACTGGATTTGAGCGAGACGCGGGCGCAGCTGCTCCGCGGCTGCGGGGGTGAAGGACGCGTACGGCAGCCAGGCTGACTTTGAAGCCCGGCTGGCCGGGATGACAGGCGGAACCGGCTTCGACAGCGTCATTCTTTGCGTAGGCGGCAGCGGGCAAAAGCTGATCAACGATTCGTTCCGCTGGCTGCGGGACAGGGGCAAGGTTGTCATTGTCGGCGATTTGACGGCTGAATTTTCACGCGGGGACATGTTCGCGAAGGAAGCCCAGGTGCTTATCTCCCGAGCCGGGGGCCCCGGGCGGTACGATCCGCAGTACGAACAAGAAAACCGCGACTATCCGATCGGTTACGTGCGCTGGACGGAAGGCCGAAACACCGCGGAATATATCCGGCTTTTGGCGGAAAAGCGCATTTTCGCCGCGCCGCTCATTTCCGGGATTTACCCTGTGGAACAAGCGGCGGCCGCTTTTGCGGAGCACGCCGCGCCTTCGGCAGCCGTAGGAACTTTGCTTGCTTACGGCCCGCGGTGACTCTCTTCCATTTCGGACCGAAAACCTGTTCCCGATAATTTTTGCCTTTGTCGAGCGCGAATGCTGCCGGTGCAGCCGATCAGACGCTCGTCTCCGCCGGTTCGATGGCGATCAGGCACCGCACCGTCCGGCTCATTCCTGGCTCCAACTCCTGCAAGCCGGTCAGTGAACGGTCGAGCGGCAAATTCGGCGCGTTCGTAACCCAAGTGTATGGCTCGGGACAAAAAAAGCCCTGCCCACCGCCACCGTTGTGCAGCACCCACTGCGTCATATTGCCGTCGCACCGGTAAGCGACCTTCAGCCCGATGTTCCCATCCGTCAGCAGCGCTTCGTTCGGCGTTTCTCCGCAACCTGCCGAAGACAAAAAGACATCGTCGAGCACGACGCCTTCCATCGGAAGGCCCGCATTGAGCCGCTCGCGGCCGTCGAAGTCCTGCAATTCCCCGGTAGGCAGGAACTGGCTGTTCAATACCCACCGTTTGGCGGCATTTACCGCCAGGGTACACTTGTCCAGCCTGTCCTCCTTGCCGCGGAACGGAAACGAAAACGTCGTATGGTAGCCGAGCCCCCAAGGAAAAGCTTCTTCGCTCAGGTTGGTTACCTCGGCTTCCTGAATGAGCTTGGAGCCCCGCAGCGTAAAGGTCATGCGAACCCGGAAACGGTGCGGGAATTGCGCTATCACATCCGGATGCTGCGCGGAATCGAATTTCGTGACGATCACTGCCTCCCCGGCTTCCGCGCTGCCCTTGAGCAGCTCCCACCGGCGCTGATAGACCATGCCGTGGGCATGATGTCCGGTGTTCTTCTCGTTTCGCTCGAATTGATATTCGCGGCCGTTATAAACGAACCGGCCGTTCTCGATGCGATTGGGCGGAAAGAGCACAGGGATGCCGTAAAGCAGCGGCATTTGCCGGTAGGCTTTTGACGCTCGGCGGGACGCGGAGCAGCTCGAGGCAATGCGTCTTGCTGCGCAAACGGACGGCCTGGCTGCCCCAGGCCGGAACGACGGTTAACTCCAAATCGTCCGTTTCGGCCGTGACAGCGCTTTGTCCAAGAAATTCGCTATGATACACTGCGTTTCCGCTCATGCGAACTTACATCCTCTCTGCTTGTTAGATCGATTGGATCTCTCCAGTTTCCACCGAACGGTGAATCGCATGAACAAGCCGCGTGTTCAGCAGACCCGCCGCAGCGTCGCTGGCCGGCTCGGTGTCCAAACGAATATTGTCGATGAACGAATTGAGCATATAGCTTGGCGCCGAGGTGTACAAGCCGTTGATCGGCGTCCCGAGCGTATGCACGTGCTTATAGTCGGTGACCGCTTTGCGCACCATTTGATCCGACAAATCGACATACAGAGCGCCGTGTTCCCCGATAATCTCAAACTTGAAATCGTAAATGAGCGGCATCGATTCCGGCAAAATCCAGCTGGTGGTAAAGGTGGCATGCGTATCGTCCTCGAAGGTCACGACGGCTTGAATCGAGTCGTACGTGTCGATGCCCATGGATACGAGCTTCTTCTTCGTGCCGACGGCGTATACTTTCACCGGCTTCACGCCTTTCAGCCAAATCGCAATATCCGTTGCATGAGGGAACAGGAACCATCCCGGCGTCGAGCCCTTCGACCATTTGAGCATTTGCGTCGGCACATAAATCGTATCGTTCAAGCGCGAGTTCACGGTGATGATGTTGCCGATTTCGCCTTTATCGACCGCTTCCTTCACGGCTACAAACGGCGCGTTCCAGCGGTTCTCGAAGGCGACGAGACATTTGGCCCCGGAGGCTTTGACGGCGGCATACATCGTCTCGGCTTCCTCCACTACGGTCGAGAAAGGTTTTTCGACCATGATGTGGATGCCTTTCGCCGCTGCAAGCATGACCGGTTCCCGGTGCAGGAAGTCCGGCGTTGCGATAACGATGGCGTCCAACTGCTCCTTTTCGATCATCTCCGCGACGTTCAAATATCCCGGCACACCGTATTTTTCCTTCGAACGGTTCAATGTGGCCTCGAAAGCGTCGCTTACTGCGACCAGCTCCGCATAAGGGTTTTGGCGGATCGTATCCGCAAACAAGCTTCCCCGAATTCCCATTCCTACAATACCAAACTTGATCATGATTTCTGCTCTCTCCTTTAAATGGATTCCAAATGGATTATTTGACGGCCCCGGCGGTCATCCCGCTGACCAAATATTTTTGAAGCGCCCAGAAAGCGATGACGATCGGCAGCGTCGTCATGACGGAGCCTGCCATCAGGTAGTCCCAGTTGACCACATATTGGCCCTGGAAGCTGGCAATGCCGACCGAAAGCGTCCATTTTCCGTAATCGCTGAGGAATGTCTGCGCAAACAAAAACTCGTTCCAGCTTGTCAGAAAAGAAAAGATGGCGGTCACGACGAGCCCCGGCAGCGTTAAAGGCATTATAATCGAGGCAAAGGTTCTCCAGCGTCCAGCCCCGTCCACCATGGCCGCTTCGTCGATCGAAGAGGATACGCTGTCGAAGTAGCCCTTGAGCATCCAGGTACAGAACGGAATAGCTACGGTGGAATAAGCGATGACCAGCCCGAAATGCGAATTCAGCAAGTTATACTGTTTCATGATGATATAGAGCGGGATGATCAGCAGCGAGCCCGGCAGCATCTGCGTAATCAGAATCAGGTAGCCGATCGCCATCCGTCCGCGGTAACGGAACCGCGACATTGAATACCCGCCGAGCGCGGAGATCACGATGGAAAATACGGTTGTCAGCAAGGAGACGATCACCGTATTGTAGAACCATTTCATAAAATTCACGTTGTCGTCCGCATGCGGATTCAGCATGGCTGTATAGCCGCCCGTGTGCAAGGACGTCGGAAAGTAAGACAAGGGCGAGCTGTAAATATCGCTTTGCGGCTTCATCGAAGTGAGAACCATCCACACGAAGGGGGAAATCGCAAATAAAGAAATCAGCACGGCACCCAGATAGATCAGCGGTTGTCTCAGCTTCATGTCGTTTCCCCCGCTTTCGTCGCTTTCAAGTAAATCAAGGTAAAGACGATAGAGATCAATAACAGAATCATACCGCCGGCGGCAGCCACACCGAAGTTGAACGTTTTGAAGCCGATCTTATAAATGAATATCGTTAAAATTTCCGTAACCCGGCTAGGTCCGCCGCCAGTCAATACGTAGACGATACCGAAATCCTTGATCGTCCATACGACCAATAGGAGAAAGACGACGACTGAAACCGGACGCAGCATCGGCAGCGTGACGCTGCGGAATTGCCGCCATATCCCAGCCCCGTCAACGGTAGCGGCTTCGTACAAGTCTTTGGGGATACTTTGCAAACCGGCCAGCAGCATGATGGCGGCGAAAGGGAATCCCTTCCATATATTGACGAACATCGCCGCTCCGAGCGCCGTATGCGAATCGCCCAAAAACGCGACGGGATTGGATATCATCTTCATCTTCAACAGCAGGTCGTTAATAACGCCGTAGCGGTAGTCGTACATCAGAATGAACACGAGGCACGTCACCACTTCCGGCACGGCCCAAGGGATAATGACCAGTGCCCGGACAAGTCCCCGACCCTTGAAATTTTTGTTCAGCAGCAAGGCGGTTAAGAGTCCGAGCACGTATCTCGCCGCAACCGTGACGATAATGTATAAGAATGTAATACCTAGCGATCTGTAGAAATAATCCGAAGCGAACAATTCCCTGTAGTTGTCCAGGCCGACAAACGGATGGCCGTTCTTGGGCTTGGTTACTAGCCAATATTGAAAGCTCATCAGAGCTGCTTTGCCGATCGGATAGAGCAAGACCAATGCGACGGAAATGACGAGCGGGGCGATAAACAGATAACCGACCCGGTTATCCTTCAATCGCTTCATTTCCCTTTTCCATAAGGAAGGTTGCTCGATAAGCGGGGTTACTCCTGGTTTCATGGGCCCTCCTTAGCAATTCGGCGATAAAGAAGGCGCGGTCAGCGACGGAGCCGTTTCGACGAACGGTCACCATGCAAGCCGGCCGCGCAAATCTCCGAAGATTATTTGAAAGCTTCTTTCATTTTCGCGGCTGCTTCATCGAGAGAGGCTTTCGGGTCTTTTTTGCCGACGAAAATATCTTGAGCGGTATTGATAATAATTTGCGACAAAGTGCCTTGCTCCGGAATCGGCGGGTCCATGACGGCAGGTGCGTACAGGTTATTCAGATAATCCATGAATTTCACCGCAAGCGGATTATCCTTCTTGTAGGCGTCTGTTGCGACATAATTCTTGTTGCTCGGAATCATGCCCGACCCGGCGATCATTTGCTGCGCTTCCTCGCTCGTCATCCATTCGAGGAATTTCCAGGCTTCCTCAGGATGCTTGCTCTTTTTCGAAATCATGGCAACGGACGGATTCGTATGCGGATTCGGCTTGTATGTTTTGCCGTTGTACTCAATAGCCGGCTGTGGCATCAGACCCAAATCATCCATCAGCTTCGGATCCCGTTCCTTGGTCATGCCGATGAACCAAGGGCCGTCCATGTTCATGGCCGCCTGGCCGTTCCAGAACATTTCGCGTCCTACCTTCTTGTCGCGAGTTCCCGGAGGAGTAGCACGCGGATTATTAATGAAGTCCTGCCACCATTTTGCTGCCCACACATTGGCCTCGGAGTTTACGTTGATGCGGTCTGCCTTATACGGACCCGATTCGCCGTCAGGGAAGAAAATACCGCCGGAAACAGGTCTTGCCACCAGACGGTACCATTCGGAAGCTACGAACGGATGAGAGCCGACGACACTGGCGAATCCGTACTGATCGAGCTTGCCGTCGCCGTCCGTATCGACGCCGAGCTTGACGGCTGCATTCTTGAAGTCTTCAAGCGTCTTGATGCTGTCCGGATCGATTCCGGCTTTTTTGAACAACGACTTGCGGTAGAAGATGCCGGTATTGCCCCATGCATAGTTGGAAATGGCGTAATACGAATCCCCGATTTTGCTGAGCTCTTGTCCGACCAGCTTCTTCTCCAGATCTTTGCCTTTGATATAAGGGTCGAGATTGACGAATGCTCCGCCATCGACCAGCGAATTGTACGTGGAGATGTTTTCGGGATATACCTGAACGATATCGCCTTGCGTGCCTGCGATTACTTCCGTAGTCAGCTTATCCCAGAAATTTTCATAATCCGCGCCGTGAACCGTGATTTTGACGTTAGGATTGAGCTGGTTATACTTGCTGATCAATGCGTCGATCGCTTTCTTATGAGGCGCTTCCGCATAAAGCGACGTTTCGAACGTTAAGGTAATCGCTTCGCCGCTCTTGCTGCTTCCGGCATCCGCACTAGCCGCGGGTTTCTGGTCCGCGTTGCTGCAGCCGGCAAGCGCCGAGCCTGCTATCACCAGAAGCGCTGCGGAGCCCGCCGCCCGCTTTTTCCATAAATAATTGTTCGCTTTGTTATCCGTATGAATCATTATGCCTCTTCCCCCATGTACATAAGTATCGTTCGGATCCTTTGGTAAAGCTTTGCGGCTTGCCGCTATTCGTACTGCTGGTTCGGTCGACCTGCCATCATCTTAACCGCAGCCGTTCCTTTTACTCAATGAATAGTTTTCCCCGATAAACTTATTGTCATCTCCTATGCGCCGAATGCCCGGGCTCAAGCGGCTTGTGCGGCAGCGGCGGGAGGCGAATATAAAAAAACGGATGCCGCAAGGACGCATGTTGGAGCATGCGGTTTGGGCATCGGTTCTAACGGACATAAACTTTTTTCTACAATGAACTTTTTATCATTTTTCCTTGCGGTAATCTCCCGGAGATACGCCCGTGACCTTCTTGAAGGTCCGGATAAAGGAAATGGCGCTCGAATAGCCGACGCTTTCGGCGATTTCCTGAACGGTGTTGTCGGTTTCTTTCAGCATCCGTTTGGCATGCTCGATTCTTAAGTCAATCAGGTAATCGACGAACTTGACCCCATAGGCTTCTTTGAACAATTTGCTGACATATTTGCCGTTCATGCCGAATTGATCGCTCAGAAAATCGAGGGAAAGGTTCGGATTGGTAAAGTTGTGCTCCAGGTATGCCTTGACCTCGTGGATTGCAAGATGGTTTGTTTTGGCGTCGCGAAGCTCATGAAGCTCATCGGCGAATTGCCGCAGCACTAACGTATACTGCGCTTCGATCTCCTCCAGCATTTCGAAGGCATCCGGCAGCGCTTGCAATTGCGGGAAGACGCGATCCTTCCACAACGGCTGGAATTGCGGGCCGATCGAGCTGACCGCACGGTTCAAGTGAAAGGTCAGCGAATGAAGCAGCGAAACGATATCGTCACGCGACAGCACGCTTCGGCGCATGGCTTGAAACAAGGTTTTCAGTTTGTCCAGCCAGTCGTCCTGGGCAAGGCGGTACGCATCGACAATCGATAAAATCAACCGCATATGTTCGTTCGCTTCTCCCCTGGAAGGAAGCTTTCCGTAGTCAATCAGGCAGTTGTCGCCGTATACGGCTTTGTAACGAAGCGCTTCCAGCGCTTCGTTATAGGAATCGCGCAGGCCTTCCGGCTGCTCGGCCCTATTTCCGATGCCGATGGTAACCGTGAGCTGAAGATTATTTTCAAGCCAGGATCTTATGCTTTCGAACAAAGCCATGTCTTCCGATTGTTCGGCTCCTGCTTCTTCCTCAAGCCGCAGAACGCAGGTCAATTGATGGGAAGACGTCCAAAGGACCCATATCGACTCTTCTCCGGCGCTTGCGGTTTCTTCGACCGCTTTGCTGATGACAAATTTCATCAGATTTTGATCCCGGTGATTGTATTCCTTGCAAAATTCGGCATATTTATCGATTTCCACCACGAATACGATCTGGCGTCCGAACGTTGCCGGCATCAACAGCTGCTCCGCTTCCTGCTTCCACTCTTCGGCTCCTACCCGCCTTGTGCCCTTCAGCAGCTCATTAATGAAATAATTCCTCCGCACGGTTAAATCCTGATAATATTGCCGCTCCAACTGGTTGGACTGCTCGATCATGCTGTCCAAGGCCGATTCAATGAACTTAAATACGTTCGCATCCGCTCCAGCGCCGATGAACCGGGCTTTATAGGCGAGGAAGATCTCCAGACGCGAAACGATCAATTCAATAGGCTTGTAGTTTCGCCGGGTTACATAGACGATCCATCCCACGGCGCCGACGACGACAAGGATCCCGAGTCCGATCCAGATGTTGTACAGATCCAGGATCAAGCCGGTCAACCCGGTTTTCTTAATTCCGCTATCCACCCGCCAGCCGGTATAATCCGAGACGTAACTGGCGTATACTTTTCCGCCCTCCTGCACCATCTTCCCGGTATTTTCCGATGCATCGCTAAGTTCGGACCCCTCGTGTCCGTACAATCGGATGAAGCTGATATCGGGATTGTACATTTGACGAATCAAGCCGTATAAAGATTCCGTTTTTACGTTAACGACCACCATCCCTTTCTCCTGAGTAAAGACAGGAAAGCCGCGGGTCAAAGAAACGACTTGGGAATCGGGTTCATAGGAAAACTCTTTGAAGCTCCGGGAATCGGACCATACGCTGTTCGGAGCCTTGCGATTGCTTGTGATGAAAGGTTGGTCCGGGTATCGCGAGAGAGGGTAGGACGTGCTGCTGCTGAGAACGGTCTCATCCTGAAAGCGGACGATATAGATCGAGTCGATCAGCGGATTGGTGATCTTGAGGTCACGCATCGCGTTCATCACCGATACTTCGAGCTTCAGATCGGAACCGCCGTTCTTCGATAGAAAAGCGGCCAAATCCTGATTGCGCAGTAATTCGAGGGTCACCTTTTCGTCTATCGCCTTGAGCGAATGATCGATAAATCGAATGGCTTGCTCGGCGACGAAGCTGTTTGCTTTGATCGTTTCTTTCTTGTTCTGTTCACTCAACGTTTGAAAAAATATAAAGAATAAAAAAGCGGTAACGACGAAGAAAACCGGAATATAGGAAAGCAAAGTCCGATAAAACCATTTCTTGCTCACAGGGTTCACCTCGCTTCAGCGCTTCTTAAGGTGCCTGAATGGTGATTGCATTATATCAAATTCGACAAGGATCAACAATCAGGAGTCCGCTTACAGAAGATAGCAGCAAATCAGGCTTGTTGCAAAAAAAGTGAATGTCGAAAAAGTGAATATGCGCAAAATTGAACTTCGTATTTTGAAGGATTTTCAACAAGACGGCGGCCTGGCTTTTTTTTAACCGGATGAATTCAGGACGGCCCGAAGCGATGAAGCAAATTTGGAAATGCCTGCAGCGATGTCATCCGCCTTAGGCCTTCCATAAGTAAATCTTACATATCCGGAATCCGAGCCATAGACGCTGCCGGGAACAAAGACGACCCCGTTGCGGATCGCTTCTTCCAGCAATTTATTATCATCCAATTCAGGTATAATCTTGCACCACAGATGCATGCCTCCTTGCGGAATCGAGAAGCTGACCAAATCCGCCAGTTCTTTCCGCAGCGTTTCGATTAACAAATCCCTCTTGTATTGCAGATTGATTCTTAGTCGGTCCAGATGAGGTTGGAAATACGGAGATTTGAGAAATTGAGCGGCAACCTTTTGCGGAACGACGCTCAGTCCGAAATCCATCTGCTGTCTGGCGTCGGCCAGCCGCTCGACGACGGGGTGGGGAGCGACCATCCACCCGACACGCAAGCCGGATGCCGCGATTTTGGAGAAAGAGCCGATGTAAATAACGGAACCGATGGGATCAATGGATTTGAGCGGGATCGGTGGAGTTCCATCATAGGCAGTCAAGCTATAGGGATCGTCTTCTACAATCGGGAGCCCCAGCTCGCTCGCAACATCCAGCAGTTCGATACGGCGTTTATCGTCAAGAACCCTTCCTGTCGGATTTTGATAATTGGGATTAGTGAATATCATCTTGATGCGGTGCTTTTTGTACAGAGTGCGAACGTCCTCGGAACGGACTCCGCTGCGGTCGACCGGAAGACGGAACAAGCGGAGACCGGCCGACTGAAACATGGGCAACGAGTAACAATAAGAAGGGTCTTCAATGGCAACCGCATCTCCGGGTGCAAGCAAACATTGAGTAATTAAATATAACGATTGCTGGGAACCGGACGTAATAAGGATCGACGATTCCGTAGCAGGAATGCCCCGATATTGGCTTAAATACGAAACGAGCGCTTCTCTGAGCGGAGCAAAGCCTTGCGGATTGTCATAGCCGAGATATTCCGTATAATGGTTTTCGGCGATCAGCGTATTGATTTCTTCCACAGGGGAAATGTCCGCACCCAGCTCGCCGCTGGCGAAATCAATCAACGTTTTGTCTTGTTGCAGCGCTTCCCGGATACGGCGCAAAAAGGGCACATTCGGCAGAAAGCTGCCGCCTTCTACATAGCGATGCCAGTTGGGAGTGTGCTTCGGCATAGCTCCCCATTTATGTTTGCTGACTCTGGTTCCGCTTCCCGTACGGCTTTCGATGATCCCAAGAGCTCGAAGCTCGGCATAGGCGAGGATAACCGTGCTTCGATTCACGCCGAGCTGTTCGGCTAGTTTTCGCTCGGAAGGCAGCACACTGCCCGGCGGAAACTCGCCGTATGAATTCGCCGTTCGATGTCGTCGGCGATTTGTTGATATAGAGGTTGGCTGCTTGCTCGGTCCGGCTGCCGCATGAGATCGCCTCCGCATAAATATTTTCATCATACCATGCGGCATGCAAGCACGAACCGCCTGTTTTCATCAATAAAATGACGAATGTATATCAATCTCTTGAACATGGATGGCGGGTCGGCCGCAGAAATTGACTGGTTTTCGGGAAGCCGCCGCCAATATGTTATAATGGACCCGATTATCAGCAGGAGTTGATGGCAAGTGGGGATCGGGACAATCTACAAAAATTATTTCAAAAATAACTTGTTCGTTCGGCTCCTTCTCCTGTTCTCGCTCATTACCGTCGTTACGATTATTTCCTTCTCCTATTACATGTACCGTTCGATGTCGAAAGCGGCGATCGATCGGGAACTGGATGTGCAAAAAAAGGCAATGTCGAATGTAACCAATTATTTGGGGGGGAAATACGACTCGGCGCAATCCATCCTGTTCGATATGTACCGGGATAGCTCGCTTGCCGCGGGTGTTACTTTTATGCTGCAGCACCCTTTTCAGGAGTATGTGCAGCATGGGCTGGAGCAGTACAATTTGGGCGGAAACAGCGCGTGGAAGGACGGCTTGACCTATTTTAAAAATCGCATGGACGACGACGAAGATATCAGCGATCTCATTCTGTACAGCGCGGATCAACAGACCTTATACGTGTTGGGGCGCAACCGGCAGCTCAAGATCGTTCCTGTGAACGCAGCCCATTCCTACGTGCCCGATGTCATGGCGATGGAAAGCAAAAGTGCCGCGCTCCCGAACGTATGGGTCCGCGAAGCCGCAGATCAATGGGACAACCATCTGTACGCAATCCGTACGCCTATCAATGATAAGCAAACGTTAAAAAACATAGGGCAGCAGCTCATATACTTCAGCTCGGACGGCATATGGAAAGCGCTAAAAAATGACAAGGAAGAGGTAAAAGGGACCATTCTCGTCTTGTCGCCGGACGGAGGCGTCCTGTTCGATTCCTCCGACCGGTATTACGGCAAACTTTACCCTTTTATGGATCAGGTCAACTCGGTATACGAGAACAGCGCTTCGAATCAAGGCGACTACGTGACGAAGCTGACGCAGAACAAAGGAAATTTCATCGTCGTCGGCATCGTGCCGAAAACCGAGCTTGAAGCGTCCACCCGGGGAATCGGGACGACGATCTTTACTATTGGCGGGATATGCATCTTTTTCGCCATTCTCGTTCCTTTTCTGGCCGTGCTGAGCATTGCCAAGCGCACCAACCAGATCATCCGGTTTACACGGAAGGTCAAACAAGGCGATCTGAATGCGCGGATTCCGGATGCCCGAGAGGACGAGCTGGGGCAAATTTCCCGCAGCTTTAACGACATGATCGAGGAATTGAATCAATATATCGACCGGGTATATAAAGCGGAGATTAAGCAGAAGCATACGGAGCTGACGGCGCTGCAAGCGCGAGTCAATCCTCATTTTCTGTATAACACGCTCGAAGTGATTCGGATGCGGGCGATTTCCCAAGGAGCCCATGACGTTGGCGAAATGATCTACAGCTTGTCGGCGTTATTCCGAAGCTTTGTGCAGCAGAAAAAAATATATACGCTGAAGGACGAGCTTGAAGCGTGCCGCTTGTACCTCGAGCTGTTCCAGATCCGCTATAAGGATAAATTCACCTACTCGATCGAGTGCGACCGGAAGCTGGCTTCTCTTCGTGTAATGAAAATGTCGCTGCAGCCCGTAATCGAAAATTATATCGTACACGGGCTGCGCAGCGAGAGCACCGATAATAAGCTAAACATCCGCGTGAAACAGGCCGATGAATTCCTTCATGTGCAAGTGAAAGACAACGGAAACGGCATGACGCCGGAGCGCTTGAACGAGCTCGAGCATTGGATGCAAATGGAAGAAACGGAAGGGGAATCTTTCGGCCTGCGAAGCATCAATCAACGCCTCAAGCTGCTCTATGGAAGCAAATATGGCGTTACATTGCAAAGCGAATTAGGCAAAGGAACGGTAGTGGACGTTTGGCTGCCCATGGACGCCGGAAAGGAGGTCCCCGATGGTTAGATTGTTTCTCGCGGACGATGAGCCGTTCATCATCGAAGGGTTGTACGACATTATCGATTGGGCCGAAGCGGAGCTGGAAATCGTCGGGCACGCCAGCAACGGGCAAAAAGCATTGGAAGCGATAAGGAACACAACCGTGGATATATTGTTGACGGATATTTCCATGCCGGTGATGGACGGCCTTGAGTTAATCCGCCAGGCCCGAACCGTTTACCCGGATTTGAAAGTCGTTGTGCTCAGCGGATACAACGAGTTTTCTTATTTGAAAGAAGCGATGATGCTCGGCATCGAAAATTACTTGCTGAAGCCCGTCAATATCCAGGAATTGAAAGCTACTCTTCGCAATGCCGTCGAGAAGCTGAATACGACCAACGAAACCAGGCTTGTACAGGCTTACAGCAAACAAATATTGAAGGATAACACGCTTCATCGTTGGTTAACCGATCAGATCGCTCCGCAGGAGTTTTACGAACGCGCAGATTTGCTTGGTCTCAACCTCGATTGCGAGTTTATCGCTGCCTCCGTATTGCGAATGCCTTCCGGCGCTGCCGAGAAGTTCGAATTCGTCGCAGGCCGGGTGGAGCCGTACAGCTGGATCACCGCTTTTTTCGATATGGACGGAGATATCGTGCTGCTAGCCGCGATGGATAACGCCGACCGATGCAGAGAACAGCTAGTCGACTTGCTGCGGCAGCTTCAGTCCGATCTTCAAGGCCGCCAGCTTCGCATTTCCGTAGGCAGCGTCGCGCAGCTTCCCGACCAGGCCGGGCGCAGCTATGCGGAGGCGAAGAAAGCCCAGGAATATTTCTGGATCTATCCGGAGCTGCAAATGATCGATTACAGCGAACTGGAGAAGAGCCGCAGCAAGCAAAAAGTCGATTTCTCCATCATTGACTGGCCGGCATATGCCAAACTGATCGTGGCAAGAGATCAGGAACAGCTGCGCCAACAAATTCAGAGCGATTTCAGACGCCTTCAAGCGCAGCCGGGAATTACGCCGCATGACTTTCAGACAATCGCGTTCGAGATGCTGGTTCATTTTACGCTGGAGCTGAAAGCGATACGCCATACCGAGGAATTGGACGCGTATCATGACGCTTTCCACCAAATCAGGAGCGCCGTTACGCCGGAACAACTGGAAGCCGCGATCCTCGGCATAGCCGATACGACGATCGGGTTTCTCGTCTCGGACGTTCGGAGCCCGATCGTGCAGCAAGTGTTGAAATATATCCATCAAGCCTACGCGGAAGAGCTGTCGCTCAAAATGCTCGGGGCGCACTTCCATATTCACCCGGTGTATTTGGGACAATTGTTCCACAAGGAAATGAACGAGACGTTTACGGAATATATGAACCGGTACCGGGTCGAGAAGGCGAAGGAACTCCTCAAGACAACGACTTTGAAGGTTCAGGGAATCGCCAAAGATGTCGGCTACTCGGAAGTGGGCTATTTTTATAAACAATTTAAAAAATATGTGGGAATTTCCCCGACGGATTACAGAGGATTGCTCTAGAGCACGATGAAGAGCATTCCTTTTTTGTTGAAAAAGATCGAATGGCAACGTTTTTTCTTTATTTTAGACAGAGTTCATTTAATTTATCGTCTATTTGCAAATGCTTTCATGAGGTACTGTAAATATAGCCCTTGGGGCGATAAACGGCAAAGCAATCAGAACGGGAGGATCACAATGAGCAAGATGAAAAAACGTTTGGCCGTAACGCTTGGACTGACGCTTGCCGCTTCGCTGGCGCTCAGTGCGTGCGGTACCAAAGAAACCGGAGATGCGAAAGGGAGTCAGCCGGCAAACAAACCGGTAGAGCTGATTTGGTATACGATCGGAACGCCGCAAAAAGACGTGGACCGCGTGATGGCTGAAGTCAGCAAGTATACGTCGGAGAAAATCGGCGTCACGGTCAAAATGAACATGATCGACTGGGGAGACTATTCGCAAAAGATGCAAGTGCTGACCGCTTCCGGAGCGGATATGGACATTATGTTCACGTCCTCGTGGGCATTCGACTATGTGCAGAACGCGCGGAAAGGCGCCTTCAAGCCGATCGACGACCTGCTTCCCAAGTACGGACAAGGCATCGTGAAAGAGCTGGACCCGGTATTTTTGAGCGGCTCCAAGGTCGACGGCCACAATTATGGCGTACCGGCCAACAAAGAGCTTCCGGCTCAGGACGTATGGCGCTTCAATAAAAATTTGCTCGACAAATACAATTTGAAGACGGACAACGTGAATTCGCTCGAAAGCCTGGAGCCGCTGCTCAAAACGATCAAAGAGAAGGAACCGAACGTTTACCCGCTTGCTGCCGATAAAACGTTCATGCCTTATGTGCCTTATGACTACATCATCGAAAAGATGCCGATGGCGGTCAAATTGGACAATCCGGATTATAAAGTCGTGAACATTCTCGATACGCCGGAAATGAGACAAGCTCTGAAAACGATGAACAGCTACTATAAGGCAGGGTACATCCCGACGGAAGCCGCAACGCTCGGCTCGCTGAGCGACGTTCAAGTGACGGGCAAATGGTTTTCGGACAAGGCGACGAACCAACCGCTCGCGGACATCCTGTGGTCGTCAAGCTACGGCTATCCAGTCGTATCGAAGCCGGCCAGCTCCCCTACGGTCTACAATTGGTCGGTCATGGGCTCGATGCAGGCGATTTCGGCCAATTCGAAAAATCCGGAGAAAGCGATGGAATTCCTGAACCTCTTGAACACCGATCCCGTGCTGCGCAATATGGTCGACTCGGGGATCGAAGGCGTCCACTACAAGAAACTCGACAACAACAGAATGGAAAACTTGCCGGATTCCAAAAATTACGACATGCCTACGTTCTCGCTGGGCAACGTGCTGATTACGTACTTGGATAAAAACGATCCTGCCGACAAGTGGGACCAATTTAAAAAGTTCAATGCAGCGGGAGTACCTTCCCCGATTCTTGGCTTCAACTTCGATCCGACGAAAGTAGCGACGGAAATCGCAGCCGTTCAGAACGTCAAAGAGGAATTCTGGTCTTCGCTCATGACTGGTACCGTAGATCCGGATAAATATATTCCGCTCGCGGATCAGAAGTTTAAAGCGGCCGGGCTGGACAAGATCATGGCCGAAGTGCAGAGCCAGCTTGATGCCTGGAGAGCGGCGAACAAGAAATAAAGTTACCACTTAACGGATTGGGCGAATGTGCGGCATTCGCCTAATCTTTTTATCTCATCGCGAGGTGTGATGGCATGACGAAACTAAGAGCTTTTCTCAAAGATGTGAACCAAAGCAAAGTGCTGCTTCTTATGGCATTGCCGGCAACGCTTTGGTTTTTGTTCTTTTCTTAGTGCGCCACGCATGGCGATTAACTAGGCGGTGAAAGTCCGCTGTGGGGGCTTGTAGTGGCCAACCACTAGCCAAGAGCAAGGGTGTCCATCGTGAG